>NZ_BJDK01000005.1 GCF_005405105.1 Lactiplantibacillus dongliensis | reverse complement strand
TGCCTGAACTAGCTTAGCAACTAGACCACTTCTAAGAATAGATTCTTAGTGTTGCACTTGATTTGACAATTGAGGAACAATATTTTTTTAAAAAAGCAATCGGCTGATTTCCCCCGATTGCTTAAAAAGTCTATTTAGTTTACCCGATACCAAAAAACCCATGCATAAATAACGCCGCACAAGCTGCCCCAACAAATGGCGCAATCCCAGGGACAATAATTCCATATTGCCAATCACTATCCGCTTTATTCTTAATCGGCAAAATAGCATGTGCAATCCGAGGACCCATGTCTCGAGCAAGGTTCATCGCAAATCCAGTCGGACCACCAAGACCCATCCCGATTGCCCAAACTAACAGACCAACACCAATCGGCACAATACCGGGCGTCTTCACTTCAGAAATAGCTAAAATACCTGAAATAAAAATAAACGTATCAAAGAATTCGACAAAGAAATTCCGTGGTAAATTCCGAACAGCTGGTGCGGTTGAAAATAGGTTCCGAATCGTAATTGGTGAAATTTCACCTTCAGAAGCCTTAAAGTGATCAGCATACATGATCCAAACGATGATGGCCCCAACAACCCCACCAAGAACTTCTGCAACTGAATAAGGAATAAACATGCTCCAAGCAATATTACCAAGTAGACATTGGGCTAAAACCATAGCTGGATTAATAGAAACATTTCCAAAAATAAATAGCGCAATCGTAATCCCAAAACCCCAAGTGGTAATTGCAAAGATATGACCGGAACCTCGATATTTAGTTCCTTTCAAGACTTCACTACAATGAACTCCAACACCAAAAATAATCATCAAGGCGGTTCCCATGAACTCTGCCAACATCTGATGAACCAAGATAAGTCTCCTCCTGTGACGTTTTTAACGCCGATTTATTTTGAATCAAGTCACGCTAAAACTTTTCTGTAAATAACGATCATTTTTTCACACGAACACCATTATACACAAAATTCTAACGTTTTAATACGAAAACTTGATTAACATTCGATTGCTGACCAGATTAACCGGTTTCATCACAGTAGCGTATACTAGAGTTGTACCGAAAAATGGAATAGGAGGTTATCGCAATGGCAGAAGTTGAAGGCACATCCATTCATCGTGGTTGGAACCGTCGCATTGTCACCGGTAAAACCTTGGCAGACTGTGATGAAAAGCTCACTACGTACTTAAATAAACAAGATTACGGCAATGGTGAGTTCACCGTTTTACATGAAAACGATGGTACTAACCAAAATACCGGCTATTCTTTACCCGACGGCGACAACTGTTACATTAGTTTTTTAATCTATAACAGTCGCTTATAACAAAAAATAAACAATCAGTTTTGAATGTAAAGTCAAAATTGATTGTCTATTTTTTTGCTCGTAAATTCCAATGTCGTCGAATACGTTTCATCATACACGGTGACTTTGCTTTTATCTCATGCTCAAACCACTCCTGTACAGTTGCATTAACAACTCCACCAAACATTAGTAACATCCCAGAAAAGTTTAACCAGAACATTAAAACAATCAAACTTCCAATGGTTTGGTACGATGTCACTCGTTTGGCAAAAAGTTCGACATAAAACCGGAACCCTTGCGAAATGATGATCCAGCCGATAGATGTGACTAAAGCCCCTACCCAAATATAGCGTAACTTGACTGCCGCATTCGGCACGAAATAGTAAAGCAGCATGGCTAACACAAACATCCCGATAAAGGTGATCAAGTTCTTATTAGCCAGCAGGCGTGTCCACCACTTGGGAACAAAGTCTTTAGAAGTATTGGTGATCTCTAAAATTGTATCCATTAAAACCTGGCTAAGCGTAAAGAAGAGCGACAATGTGACAATTAAGAGTAATAGTCCCAGCGTCAATACAAATGCCATTAAACGCGTCATAATGGCTCCCTGTGCGTTCTTAACCCCATAAGCTTCATTAAGGCTGCGTCGAATTGCCGCAATAATCTGCGACGCTGACCAAATTGTAATTACAATCCCAATAGATAAGCTCCCACTACTACCGCTAGATAGGAAAGAAACTAGAATTGGCTTAAACGTTTGATAAATATTACTTGGAATAAATTCTTGCGCATAGGATAGTACCAAGCTCGTCTTTAAATTCAGTCGGGCAATGATGTTCCCGATAATTAAGATAATTGGCGCAATCGACATTAACGCATAATAAGCTAATACAATAGCGTTATTGCTGACATTGGCTTGATTATATCGACGGATAATAATTTCAAACCATTTAAATATTTTTGAATAGCGCTCCTTTAGCCCCATGATAAATCTCCACTCCAACTTAGTACTATCCACTATACAATAAATATTAACCCAACACACATGGCAATCGCCTATATTAACACTGCCATCAATAGATAGTGTTTTATTGACACAAAATCTACTAAAATAAGAAAAAATACTAATAATAATCTTGATAAGCTCAGAATAAACTACTGAACTACAATGCCATTAGCAAATTATGTTATTTATCAGCAGTATCCAACTACTCCGGCCAAAATTGCTTAGTAAACCCCATTCAAAATAACAAATATTGACTGAAATACACTACCAAAAAACAAGGGACTTTCAAGCTTAAAATACCAAGCTTAAAAATCCCCTTTACTACCCAGGCTATGGCAGTATGTCATTGTACACATGTCACTCTAATAATACTAGTATTGAAAATAAATATCTACTGTTTATTTAATTTTTTATCAACCGCATTCAAAATATATTCAGCTGCATGCCCATCACCATACGGATTCTTCGCATTAGCCATCGCATCATACTCATTTTGATCATCCAATAACGTTTCCATGGCTTTTTGAACTTTACTACCATCAGTACCAACTAACTTTAAGGTTCCAGCGGTTACACCTTCTGGTCGCTCAGTCGTATCACGTAATACTAACACAGGCTTATTCAGCGATGGGGCTTCCTCTTGAACGCCACCTGAATCTGTCATAATGAAATAACTACGTGCTGACATATTATGGAAGTCCACTACGTCTAGTGGATCAATCAAGTGAATACGATCAACGTCACCTAAAACATCATTAGCAATCTTCTGAACCGTGGGACTTAGGTGTACTGGATAGACTACTTCAACATCCTTATGACTTAAGACAACCTTTTTGATTGCTGAAAAGACAGCTACCATCGGAATTCCTTGATTCTCCCGTCGATGCATCGTCAGTAAAATCATTCGATGACCTGGTTTCACTAAATCAAGTGCCGCATGATGATAGTCACTATTAACTGTCTGCTTCAAGGCATCAATCGCGGTGTTCCCCGTTACTATAATGTTTTCAGCAACATGATTTTCTTTTAACAAATTATTTTCACTTAATTTAGTCGGGGCAAAATACATATCAGCTAAAACATCGGTTAACTGACGATTCATTTCCTCCGGGTATGGTGAATACTTATTCCAAGTCCGTAATCCTGCTTCCACGTGACCAACTGGAATCTGATGATAAAACGCACTAACACTTGCTGCGAAAGTCGTTGTGGTATCACCATGGACTAAAATAATGTCCGGTTGAACTTCATCTAAAATAGCATCTAGTTTATTTAAAACTCGACTAGTAATCCCAGCTAACGTTTGATTAGGTCGCATAATATTCAAATCATAATCCGGCTTAATATGAAAGATGTCTAGTACCTGATCTAACATTTCACGATGTTGAGCCGTTACCACTGTAATCGGTATAAATTTGTCTGACTGTTTGTGTAACTGTAAGACAATTGGTGCCATTTTAATAGCTTCCGGCCGTGTACCAAAAATTGTCATCACTTTAATCTTTTTTGTCATAGTATTTGAATTCCTTTCACCCATTTCAATACCTTCAATTATACCAGTCCTAATGCTTAAGCAGACTGAATGTAAGACAAAAATATGAGTCTGGGACAAAACTCTAGAACCTAAATAAGTAAGTGGTGTCAATTGCCGGTCTGTGGCGATTGACACCACTTTTCTTTGACCTTAGGTCTGGTTGCTTAACGATTTTAGATAATTTTGATAGATTTTCAGCCATTAAAGCTATTCCCATCTCATTGTTGGTGGCTGTTAGACCACGCACCGAAAAGCGTTTGAATTTCAAGTAAGTCTTCAGGTCAGCGAAGATTGGTTCAATTTCAATCTTGCGTCGAGCATACAAATCATGACCGATTTTACTGGTCAGTTGTTCTTTAGCCCTGTTCTTAAAATATAATCAATTATAATTAACACCTATCTGGCGGCGATTGCCTTTCTTCGTCGTAGCAAGCGCTTCTCGTCTAGGATTCTCAAAGTATTGGACAGTACGATAGATCTTGAACTGTTTCTCATAGCCATAGCGATCATGACGTGTACTGTAATTGTGAAAAGCAAAAGTAATACCATCCAGATCTGTGTATTTGTCATTTACTTCATCATAATGCCAGTTAGCAACTTTACGGCGGTCTTGGTGGTAGGCACGAGTTTGTTCTTTTTCATACATGCCATAAGGAATCAAATAGTGGACTTGGAAATCATCAGTAAGTTTTTGATAATTGGCTTCACTCCCATAACCAGCGTCAGCAACTATCCAGTGAACGGCGTTAGGTGTTTGTTTAAAGATATGGGTTACGAATGGAATCAGGGTTCGAGTATCAGTTGGACGTTGGAATAACTGATAATAAAGTGCAAATTGATTTTGACTGGCGACTTGCAAGTTATAGCCTGGTTTTAGTTGTCCATTCAGCATAGGATCTTCTTTCATACGCATAAAAGTAGCGTCCAAATCAGTTTTTGAAAAACTATTGCGGTCGCCGAAAGTTGCATTATCGAACTCATATTTTTGCTTGCGTGGCAAATAGTCAGTCGTTAGTTGATGGAGAAAGTGTTTTAATTTACGACGGCGGCGTTTGAGAGCTGAACCGCCACGTTTAGGCTTTTCCTGTTCAATCTGCTTATTCAAATCATTGATAGTTATAGTCAAAGCGGTCGTCAGTTTAACCAACTCTTTGGCAGTAATTGCTTGTTTTTCAGGTGACAACTGTGGCACATCAACTTGATAGTCAACTAATTCATGGTAAAGCCGCGCGGTTTTACCATCGAGTCTAGGTTCAGCCTTTTCAACAGCTTTACGCCAAACGAAACTATATTTATTGGCATCAGCTAAGATTTTGGTTCCATCAATAAATAATGCCGATTCATCAAAGAGACCGAGCATGGTTAGGTAATCACGAAAAGCCTTGAATAATCCCGCGATTAGCAATTTAGTTTTAGGATTACTCCGAAAACGGTTGAGGGTTCGATAGCTTGGGATGGGACAACGATTACCAATAAATCAACGCATCACAAGGTTTTCATTAGCCATTTGAACGATTTTACGACCTGAAAAAGTACGCCGTAAATAACCAAACAAGAAAAGTTTTAATAGCAACTGTGGCGGATATGATGGGCGTCCAGTTGCCGCTAAATTAGTCTTAATAATGTGAGTTGGAATATCATTAACGATAGCGTTGATGGCCCAAGCAACGTGAGTTGATTGAGGTTGCCAAACTAGATTGAGTTTTAAAGTGGTTTGATTACTGGTATAATTCATTTGCATGGAGCTAACGATCTCTTTTCTTTTTGGGTTCAGCGCCTTAAGAATAGCAGGGATCGTCATCTCTGTGTATACATAAGCTTAAAAAGGTAGTTCTGAGAAATCAAATGATTTCTCAGAACTACCTTTTTTGATGTGAGCTGGGAGTTTTGTCCCAGACTCATTTGTTTGATGATCAAATTTATGAAGCTGTATTAGGCACAATCATAATATAGACGGTACGTACCATAATAGATAAATCCTGTAGCACACTGATATGTCGGATATACTTAATATCTAATTGTACCATATCATCAAAACCAACCGCGTTTCGATCACCAACCTGCCATAAACCCGTACAACCAGGCTTAACCAATAAACGCTGCAAATCATAATCAGAATACTGTTCGACTTCACGTTCCAATGGTGGACGTGGTCCAACTAATGACATATCACCTTTAAACACATTCCAAAGTTGGGGTAATTCATCAATGCTATACTTTCGAATAACTCGACCAACCGAGGTGACACGCGGATCATCTTTGATCTTAAACATGGCGCCGTCAACTTCATTGTATTTTAGCAAATCTTTTAGACGTTCATCCGCATCGATATACATAGAACGAAATTTATACATCCGAAACTTCTTTTTATTTTTTCCCAGACGCACCTGTGAATAAATCACGCCGCCTTGAGGATCATTTACCTTGATACAAATCGCAATGATTAATAGTAGCGGGCTCAATATGATCATGCCGCAAAGACTCGCAACGATGTCAAAAAGACGCTTAACTGCAAAAAAACTAATTTGCGCTTAAGTTTAATTGAATTTACCATTGGGAGCATTTCGCTCTTTTCTTGATACAACATACGAACCTCCAAAAATAACACATTATGCTCACTTTTAACACTAACTTAATTTATACTAGCACATTATGTATGATAACGACATTAAAATCCTGTAACAACTAAACACTACATCATTCAATACAACATCATATACTAAAGATTCAAAAAGATAAAGTATGTTTTAATTATCCTTCACTAGCTCAATACGCAATATACTAAATATCGGATAAAACTATATATTACTCAGCAAATATTAGTTGATTAAGCCTCCAAAAGTGTACTAAAAAAACATCGCTCACCTAAACTAGTGAACGATGCCAGTATTTACTTCTTTAAGATAGTTTCAATCTGCTTCATCACCGGCTTGGCCGCCACGTGATCCGCTTGATTCCAGAACCCAATCACGGTCACTTGGCCGTTTTTCGTCCGGGTATAAAAATTACTAATATGATTATCGTAGCCCGTCGCATGCTGCGTCCCTGCCGCACTGTAATAAAAACCTCCGGCATACGTCTTCACCGGTTGACTAGTCAAGTTCTGATGCCCCGCAACGTTTAATAACTTACCGCTATTAAACGCCGTGACAAACTTGGCATAATCTCCCACCGTCATCGCAATATTGCCGGCACCCAGCTCACTGGACAATAATGGCTTCGAAATCTGATACGCTTTCCCGTAGTCCGCTACGGTATAGGTATAAGGCGTCGCGGTTGTCTTTGGCAATTTATACCAGTTAAACGTCTGCGTCAACTTGGCTGGTGTTAAGATCCGTTGCTGCAAGTTTTTCGCATAGGATTGCCCTGTCACTTGCCGAATAATTCCCGCCAGTAGCGTATAGTTAGCGCTCGTATAATGCCAGGTGTGTTGCCGCGTTGCAACTAAGTGCTTCAGTGTCCAAGTGACCGCCGCGGCTTCTCCCAACGTCTTTTTCGGATGCGTCTCCGCCATCGTAATCCCCGACGTATGCGTTAATAATTGCTGAATCGTAATCGTCTTAGCGCCCTTCAACTTCGGATAATACCGACTGATCGGCGTCTGCAGGCTCAATTCACCCGCTTGAATTAACTGTTCGATCATCGTCCCCGTCATGGCCTTTTGTAACGACGCAATCGGGTAAACGGTGTTCGCACTATTCTTCATCTGAGTGGCTGTATTCGCGTCACCGTACGCTTTAATTGTTGGCTTGGTACTCTGCTTCGTTGCTAAAAGTAACGTCCCCTGCAAATGGTTAGCCGCGACCAACGCATCGATTTGTTTGAGTGCCGTCTTCGAGATCGCCGCAGGTTTCGTTGCAGTCGGCTTAGCAGCGGTCACTTTAAAACCAGTTGAGCGCACCCAACCATAATTTTTATGATTCTTTTGTAGTTGATAATAACGGCCAAAGTCGGTGTTACTCTGCTTTACAACCTGATAAGCCTTACCCGTTAACGTTTTAGCCGTCACTTTTTTAGTGGTTAACTTAGTAGCGGTTGCTGTGGGGCCTTGAACTGTGACTGTTACTTTCTTAGCACTAGCAGTCGTCAATTGACCCGTCACTTTTTTAACTTTATATTGGGTTAATAACCCGGCTTTAGTGACATGTGTCAGTGTCTTCATATCTTGCCGATTAACCCAGCCAAGCGACTGGCCAGCCAGTGTCTGTATGCGTAAATAGTTAAACGTTAAGTATTTACCAGTCGTGGTGCCGCGATAGACCTGCTGGTTAGAGGCTGGTACATCGGTTCCATTTTGTAGTGAGCTGGTCGACGTCGGCAATTGCTTATAAACGGCCAACCGACCTTGATAAGGCTGTAACTGCACGTAAACTGGCCGCGTCGTTGCCGAACTCGTTGGCATCCCCAACAATAATGCGCCACCGAAACTCGCTAAACCGAGCAAACTAATTAATCCTACTTTTTTAATGGTCATGCTTCATCCCCCCGTATTTAATAACGCGTTTAACTATACGGCTTTGCCCGGTCGAACGCAAGATTTTGTGTTACTTATATTGTAGAGTTGTTACATTGACAATACAGTTTATGGGGTTCTTTTGGGTGGTTTGCTAACAAAAGGCGTTGGACATGTCACATATAAAACCATAAACAAGATTTTGTTCGTCGAATCCGTCCGCGAGATAAGCATGACTTCATATGCAATGCAAGTTCCACTTATACGGATATTATTTTAAACAAACTACAAATATCCATTTGGCAACACAAGTTTTCAAATAATTTGTACACGTCTTAAGCAACATTAATTTCTATCTAAATTGTTATTTTGCTTGGTAGTTCAAATTGAAATTCTCCTGTATCCAGGATCTATTTGGCAAACAGATTTGATAATTAGCATCAAAACATATAGGAATTTCCAATTGGTTATTGCCCGTTACCTTCGCCACTATTGCTCCACCAAATTTCAAAAAATCTGAAGCAACCTCTGATCTAAAAGCTACATTAAATGCATTATGGTTTTCAATAGCAGAATAGGTCCATGCTTTAGATATCTCATAAGGAAGATCATAAAAATCCTTAGCTATAGCATTCGATAATAAATATAAGTATTCTGTTCCCTTCCCAACAGGTTTGGAAAACTGGTTTCTAAAAAAGTCAGTATAAAGGTTCTGCACTATCGGAATAATTGGATTTTCTCCCGGCGAATCAGTGATAGCTGCTCCACCGATATGCACACTATTAAAGCTACACTTGATTCGAAAACACGAAATTACTATTGGAAAGTTTCTAAATTGTTCAAATCTAACTTCTTTCAATGTTTGCTTTGGTTCATTACTTAAGTAAAAAATTGATTCATGTGGACCGTTTAATCGACCATAACTCGATATTTTCTCTTTGGGTACACCCCAAAAGTCACCTTGCTTCCATTTTTTTAATTCGTTTAAATCGGTGGAACCAAGGATTCTGGCCCTATATAACCTGTTAGTTTTGTCCCAAGTTACACCGCTCTCAGGTATCCCTATCCCTTCACAAAGTTGTAATAATTTTCGATTCATATTTTCCTCGGTCAAATTCGAATTAATTGTACTTTCAAAAGCTCTGATTTTATTCTGAATATCAATAACATTAAGCATCAAGTCGCACTTCCATCCATTATTTATAGTTATACCCGTATAACCAGCAGACAAGAAAATAAGCAATTTCAAATCATTATCCTGTACCTATTAAGTATTACATATCATACTGTGTTACACCTATTTTTTGCTTCAAGACATTTGATGAAGCATCGCTAAATATCTTTGAAGCCTGAGTGCATATCGTTACCTAATGTATTTAATACTTCAAGCCCACTAGGCCCAACACTATCCACAAAGTTTCACAAAAATTTAGTTACTTTATCTAGTGCAATCTACGAACAAAACCAGTAAAATAACAGCTATAGTTAACTTACAACATGGAAGGATGATTAATTTGAGTAAAGCAACCGACTATCTCCAACACGTATACACGGTGATTGAACAACGCGATCCACATCAGGCAGAGTTTCTTGAAGCCGTTCATGACTTCTTCCAAACAATGACGCCCGTTTTCGAACAACATCCGGAATATATTGACGTGAATATTCTGGAACGCTTAACCGAACCAGAACGGGTCATTCAATTCCGGGTTCCTTGGTTAGACGACGCTGGGCATGCCCGCGTAAACCGTGGTTTCCGGGTTCAATTCAACTCAGCGATTGGCCCGTATAAAGGCGGGTTGCGCCTACACCCTTCCGTGAACTTAAGTATCGTTAAATTCTTAGGCTTCGAACAGATTTTTAAAAATGTTTTAACCGGCCTCCCAATCGGTGGGGGTAAAGGTGGCTCAGACTTCGACCCTAAAGGCAAGTCCGACAATGAAATCATGCGCTTTTGCCAAAGCTTTATGACTGAACTTAGCAAGTACATCGGCTTAGATACCGACGTACCAGCCGGTGACATCGGTGTCGGTGGTCGCGAAATCGGCTACCTCTACGGCCAATACAAACGACTACGTGGCGCTGACCGTGGCGTCTTAACGGGTAAAGGCTTATCCTATGGTGGTTCTCTGGCACGCCCAGAAGCAACCGGCTATGGCTTGGCTTACTACACCGATGAAATGCTCAAAGCCAACGACCTTAGCTTTAAGGGCCAACGCGTTGCCATTTCTGGTGCCGGTAACGTAGCCATCTATGCGATTCAAAAAGTCACTGAACTTGGCGGCAAAGTCATCACTTGTTCTGATTCCAACGGTTATGTGATTGATGAAGACGGGATCGACTTTGAAACCGTTAAGCAAATCAAAGAAGTCGAACGTGGTCGAATTAAGGACTATGCCGACCGCAAGCCTAGTGCCACCTATCATGAAGGCTCCGTTTGGACCGCGCAATTAGCTTATGACATTGCCCTACCATGCGCGACGCAAAACGAAATTGACGGTGCCAAGGCCAAGACTTTAATTGCTAACGGTGCCAAAGCCGTAGCAGAGGGTGCCAACATGCCAAGCAATCCAGAAGCCATTGCCGCTTACCAAGCAGCAGGCGTTTTATACGGCCCTGCCAAAGCCGCTAATGCTGGTGGCGTTGCGGTTTCTGCTTTAGAAATGAGTCAAAATAGCATGCGCTTAAGCTGGTCATTTGAAGAAGTCGACAACCGTTTGAAGACGATTATGCAAACCATCTTCGCTCAATCGGTTGCGGCCGCTGATGAATATCAGGTTAGTGGTGATTATCTGAGTGGTGCTAATATTGCTGGCTTCACCAAAGTCGCTGAGGCGATGATGGCACAAGGTTTAGTGTAATATTATTTAAATTTGGAATGGCTGTTGAGTGTGAAAACTTGATGGCCATTTTTTAGTGTGGTCAGCTTAACCGGTATTTTACTGAATGACCTACGACTATTAATCAATGATAAAAATCATGGACAGTCTAGATTAAGTCGCGATTAGAAATTTAACACAAAAAGCTCATCCATAGTGACCATAGATGAGCAGACAAATTCTAAGATAAGACTTGCCCCTTACGTACAGATTAACTGAGGGTAACCCTACGTGTGGGGAATACCTGGCACCCTGTGGGCTAACATTGGCATAAAAGGGATCATCCCTACGTATGTGGGGAATACTGGATTACTTGCCTGATAAAGTCAAGCATGAGGGGATCATCCCTACGTATGTGGGGAATACGTGTCGCCGGTACCCGCAGTGATAGATTCAACGGGATCATCCCTACGTATGTGGGGAATACTGAATGGCCTTTAACTCCCAACTGAATTGAGCAGGATCATCCCTACGTATGTGGGGAATACTCAATTGTGGGGTGGAAGCTATGAAAGTAGTTAGGATCATCCCTACGTATGTGGGGAATACCCAAACTCACCCATAATGGCTTCTGTTTTGTCGGGATCATCCCTACGTATGTGGGGAATACTCGTCGTCATCAAAGTTGTGAGAGCCCGTGATAGGATCATCCCTACGTATGTGGGGAATACACTGCCGAGGACTTTTTGAATAAAGGCAACGGTGGATCATCCCTACGTATGTGGGGAATACCTCTTACCGTTAAGGTTCATCGTACCGTCTTGGGGATCATCCCTACGTATGTGGGGAATACTGATGGCTATATTGATGATGACGATAGTTTTCAGGATCATCCCTACGTATGTGGGGAATACCTGTAGTACCGGATCATTGGCGGCCATCTCTTGGGATCATCCCTACGTATGTGGGGAATACCCCTTTATTGCGGCATGAATCGACAAGGCATCAGGATCATCCCTACGTATGTGGGGAATACGACTGTACGGGTGCGGACTGTGATTACTCATAGGGATCATCCCTACGTATGTGGGGAATACACTTCACAGCTGACTTAAGTGGTGTTGAAGGTAGGATCATCCCTACGTATGTGGGGAATACGTCCACTGGAACATGGTACTTTTCGCTAAATCGGGATCATCCCTACGTATGTGGGGAATACACTAAAGAATCGTTGATATATCAGCATTCTAAAATAACAGAGTCATAAATTTCAATTAGTTTCAACTTCTAAATTATACAGCATCAATCATCTCTCAGCAAAAATGAAGGCTTCTTCAACCAAGCCCTACCAGCTTAAAAAGCTTTCAATTTCATCATATTTTTTATAAACTTCATAAACACCCATCAACCTGCCAACCACACATCCTAATTAAACAAATCCAAGACTTAAATCAAAACAAGCTAGCCCCTTCAAAAAAGTCTAGCTTGTTTTAAATCACCTATTCAATTTAAACTTTCGAATCCGGATAACCAGTATGCTCACACAATTGCGCATAGGTCTCATGCAAGGTCTTAGCGGCCGCATGCCAACCCACTTTTAATAGCGGCATCAACCGTAATGGATCTTCAACTGGAATATCATGACGATGAGCAAATTTAAAAATTGCCGGCAACACGTCCATGTCGGAATTAGCAAAATAATAATTACCCGCATCAGTCACGACAAAAATCGTTGCCCGAAATGCGTGGCGTGGATCTAATCCGGCAGTTGCATGCCAACGAATCGCACCAATTTGAATTAATTTAATATCAGATAATTGCATTTCTCCAAGATTACGCTGCTCTGGCGACCAAAGAATCACTTTTGTTGGTGTCAATTCGACCATCGCATACTTTTCACTCCGTGTCCCCGATATCCGCCGTAGCCAATTCGTTTCTTTAGCTGGCGTCGGATACTCCTGGCCTTGAATTTCAAAATGAAACGGCACAATACAGGTTTTGGCCCGCTCAATTGCCCGGAAATGTCCGGCAATTTGATGGTTTGTAAAGACTGAAGCCATTGGTTTGAACATGTCGGTCACACCCCTTTCATAGATAAGTATACGCTTTCATGACGAACTTTACAGGGTTTACGTTTGTTGTTTTTTAGGGCTGAGGAGGTGCTATGTTGAGGGCCGAAACGTGTTCGGTAAAGCTGGAGACTCCGCTTGCTACGCCAGCCAACCATACCGGAAAATCACCGGTATAATTGGCTAGCTAGGCAATGCTCGACCCCAACCCGCTTTACCTCTCAGGCTATACAAAAAGTGACCACCGAATTAATGCTAACTCAGTCGCCACTATTAACTGATCGTCATCTTAGTCCTCAATTCTATGTGCGCATAATTGCAATTTCAAGTATGTGTGCTGGCAGATTATTGTCTTAAACCGCCACCCCCAACTTTGACAACTAAGCTTACCATCAATCTGTCTGTAAATTGGTTACAGTGCCTCCAAGTGATGCCTTTTGACCTTACCTGCAAATCTTTAACTGGCGCAACTATCTCGACCAAAGTTATTGTAGCATTATTGTTAACGCTTACACAAGCTTAAATTAATATTTTTATATTCACTTAATTAACTGCTTTTAAATTAAAAGACTACCCATTTCTGGATAGTCTCACTTAATCTAAAGTTGAATTGGTTGTGGCATCGCTTGCCCTAAATAAGGCTTGGCCACTAAGCTAACATCATGCGCAATCGCTTGCTGAATAAATAATTGTAATTTAGCAGCTGAAACAGCTGGTTGCGGTGCTGCAAACCCCAGTGCGGCTTGTGAATCAGCGTACGCTTTTAGCGCGTTATTTTGATCCGTCAAACGCTTAGTTTCAAAAGCTGTGACCCATGATGCCACGGGATTAGTCGTCTGTGACTTAAACGTATAGGTTGTCCCCGGCTTTGCCGTATTTGGCTGTAACCCTCGGACCCGTTTATTCGTACTTAGCCGGACTTTTAACTGTGACCCGTTAAGTGTTAATTGGCTCGTCCGCACCTTTTTACCTAAATAATGGTGACTAACGGCGGCCTCTTGGAAGTTATGCGCATAGTGCCAACGCATCGTCCGATACTTTAACGTGACGTTGGACCCCTTTTGCGTTTCACTGACAATCTTATAGGTCTTCACGCGACCATTCGGTACTTGCTGATAATCCCCAACTAACAAATACTTACCACTACGATGCAACACTAACTTCTGTGATTGATTCACGTAGTAACCGGACATGCTTGAACTTTTAGCCTTAGCCGTGACACCTGGTAACGTGGCTGCTAAAGCTATTCCCGCCACACCGGTAACAACGATTGCGAGCATCTTTTTCATGGTCAATCCCCCTATTTTTTATAACTAACCCAACTTAAATATACGGCATTTACCCCACGTTTTCCAGTCCAAACTGTGTTTATATTGAAATTTTAATTTTATCATCCTGACGCTCCTCATAACAAAAAAACAGGCCCTGCCACTAAATGGCAAAGCCGGTTCGTAAACAACGACTTAAGCTTCTTCGTTGTTGT
Organism: Lactiplantibacillus dongliensis; assembly: GCF_005405105.1. Lineage (GTDB taxonomy): Bacteria > Bacillota > Bacilli > Lactobacillales > Lactobacillaceae > Lactiplantibacillus > Lactiplantibacillus dongliensis. The sequence continues at coordinate 113,919 of NZ_BJDK01000005.1, read as the reverse complement.
TTTCTTTACTAGTTTGACCACCGTCAAAGTCAGCTGGCATAATGGCAAAATTGCTAGCTTCAGTTGATAACAGCGCAGCGTATGCGCGCGCTTTTGATGATAATGCTGGGATAACGGCATTGTTCAAGTCATTTAACATGCCTTGTTCGTCGTCTTCTAAGTCTTTATCACTAGATTGACGTTCGATAATCCCGACCATTTCGCCACTCAACCGAATGATAGCGAAGACCGTTGCGGACATATCGTACATTTCTTCCTTGTAAGTCACGTCTAATTGGGCTTGAACCACGTCATCGCCGAAAGTCTTTTTAACATCGTCGTTAGCGGGCGTATAGCTGAATTGGCCTTGGCCAGGTTCTTCTTTAGATTCGTCACGGTCGTAAACAATCTGAAAATGTAAGTCTTGAATTGCTGAGTTTAAAATTTCAATATTCATGAGGTAAACTCCTTTTTTGTAGTACCTTTACCTTAACGAAAAATCTGGGAGAATACAATCAAATTTGCCCAGTTTTGGTTAAATCTTTACGTGTTTTAGGTAAAAGTTGTGTAAAGATTAAGTTTCAATGGCGTTCTATTGACGTGTTGGCCCCCAACCCTTAAGCTTAAAGTGTTAATAAATTGGGGGGAACAACAAATGAAACAGTCACGCATCTTACTCGGCGCGCTCGTGTTAAGCCTCGGCAGCAGTCTTGCCATGGGACCAATTACCGCTAACGCCGCCAGCACAACGCCATATCAAGCCCACCTACGCTTACGTTTGAAGGCCAGGAAGCCCAAAAGTCGGCTCAAGGCACATGCACAAACAAAGAAGACGACGACCAAGAAAGCTACGGTCACGACTTACGGTAAGCTCAGCCAGGCCAACAAAAAGAAGTTCAAGATTGCACTAAGTGATCAAAAGAAACCTTTGACCGCGACTAGTAAGTTCGACAAAAAGACAAAAAAGATTGTCACTAACTACACTTACAGTTTGAAACTCACTAATAAAACCAAAAAGGCCGTTAAATTTTATTTTAGCAACTTACGCTATAACGTTTACGATCTAACTAACAAGACTGTTCCAGCCAAAAATGTGAAGCCAGTGGCAACTGCCGCGCACGTCACGTTAAAAGCTGGGGCTAGCAAGACCGTTAAGCAAGCCGTTAGCATGAATCCAATGGCCTTTAACAACAAGACTGATCACGAACGTATCGCCTTTTTCACTTATGGCAACTTAGCCAATAATAAAGCGATGATGGCCACTGTCACCTTAGCTAAAAATTCCAAATAATCACGTAAAACGGTCCGCCGGCATGTTATGCTAGCGAACCGTTTTTTTATTAATTCGTTTGATCAATCGCATTATAGACCGTTTGTGTCTGTGCCTTGACATACCAGCCAATCCCAATCTGGGTGGCAGCCGGATCAATCAGATTCTTACGATGACCCCAATCCGAATCAGCATCGTCATAGAGATAGCTATCCGCAGCATCTTTGCCAAAATTAAAGCTAAGGTCATTGTAACTCGACATATACAAGCATTCTGACCACATCGTCTCACCTGTAACACCAAATTGCGCGGCTTCTTTATCGAACATAGCATTGCCTTGAGCATCCGTATGCGACAACGTGTCAATCGTGCCATTATCTTTAGCCCGTTGATTAGCCAAGTTAGTTAAATTGGCATTCATCGTTAAAGGTGCCGCCCCGAACTTCGCCCGTTCTTGATTGACAATGGCTAAAAAATTCTGTGACATCTTGATAGCCGCAAAAGTTGCCGGCGTGTTTTTAGTCACGGCCACCGTCTTTTTGGGGGCTTTCCCCGCTGTCAAATAACCATGCCAGATCCAGCCCTTCGCCTTACCTTTGCCAATATAATAATAGACAGCCTTTTTATGGTTCGCCTTGCGTACCGTGGCATGCTTAGTAATATAAAAAGTCGTGTGCGGATAATTTTTAGCGTGATGGGTCACTCTAGTCAACTTGGCACTACTATAAATCGTCCCTTTAGTCGCATGATAAGCGGTTGACTTAACCTTGGTCGTTTTAAGGACCGTCGCCGCTTTAGGCTTAGCTGCTACCGTCGTCACTGAACCTGCTAAGCCCCCGACTGCTAACGCCAACACTAATAATCCCTTTAATCCCCGTTTTAATTGCATGACCAACATCCTCCTTTTGATTAAGTTAATCATAAACCGATAACTTTCAACCAACAATCTAAAAAGCAGGCCAGCCGCTAAGCCAACCTGCTATTATGCTAATCTTCACCACGTAACTGCTGTTGATTTTGCCGCCGCACCTTATTTGGCACATCTTCTTCTAATAAGTATTCCCGAATCAAGCCAACAATTTGCTTATTCTGCGGTAAATCCGAATGAGTCGTATTCGCCCCAGTTACCGTCACTTCCGTAAAATGTTTGATCTGATTCTGGAAAATATACTTACCGGCATTTACACTGTTATACGGTACCGTTCCATCACTCGTATAATTCTCCGTCCCGGCAATCGAGTACATCGTCAACGAATTCGGCAAGCCAGCGCGATACTTATACAGCTCCTGATACATACTCGTCTTCGGCGTCGTACTGGTCGATTCCATATTATACGGTGAGGCAATCGTCATGAAACGATCAATCGTGATTTTGGGAGACTGTTTAAGATAACGTTCCAAGAACAGCGTCCAGATCAACCCACCATTAGAATGTCCCAAGGCTCGGAAATGATTAAAGCGATACGTTTTCACCAATTCCTTAAACGCGATATTCAACCAGACCGCCTGCTTGTCAATATTAGCTTTACCATCCTTATTATTTGCAAAACCAATCACAATAAACGGTTCATTATCATTTTGTTTGAGATGACCACTATAGGTGATACTGCCATCAGTCGCGACTGTCAGCTTCAACACACTGTGTGTTTGAGGCGTTTCTTTTCCTAATTCCGTAATCAGACTGTCGAACCGGTTCTGACTAGCACTGGAACCCGGCACCATAATCACGGGGGCCATGCGCGTCCGACCGGCATCTTTTAACGTTTTAATGTTTGCGCGCGTCCAATTATAAGCCGGCCAGCAAACACCGACTAAAATCACGACACCTAGTAGCCACTGCCACCAATTACGCTTCAGCATCGTGATCACCTCCGAGTTCAACCTGGTTATTAATCAAAATAAAGGGCAGATAAATCGCTGTCGCCACAGTTAAATTAATCACGCTGACTAATAACGCGTGCCAATCGCCACCGGTCCCCAGCCAGCCCATCAAAAAACCGGGCATCGTCCGATAAATCGGATACGCTACAGGCGGCATAAATTGTAATTTCAACGCAATCCAAGTAATGCCCATACTAGCCATCGGTGCCAGCAAGAATGGAACCGCTAAGATGGGACTATACATGATTGGCAACCCCACTAGGAGCGGTTGATTGAAGTTAAACAAGCTTGGTAATAAGCTCGTTTTAGCCACTAACCGGAAATCATGATTGCGAGAACGCCATAAGATGGCAATAATCAACGCTAACGTCATCCCAGGACCGCCAACGTTTGCGAAAGCATCAAAAATCGTATGCATCGTTATTGGATTCGGGGCACCCCAGGCGGAACCATGTTGGAGTGCATATTCCAAATTCTGAACGGTGCGGACCGAATTATTGCCGCTAAAACTGATAGGTCCGATAATCCCAATCAACCAGAAAAAGTTACTTAGCAAGGTCGCACTAAAAATCAATAGCATCACTTGACCCACATGTCCAAATGGATAACGAAATAATTGATAGAACAGGCCATTGAGCCCGCCGTTACTCAGATAACTAACACCATAGCCGAGTACCCCGAAAATCACCAAGGTCACACTAATTGGTAACAAGTTGGCCTGCGCGCGGGCCAACAGATGCGTCCGCGTCTCGATTAATTGATGGACATGCGGTCGCCGTGCCAATTTGCTGAATAACCACCCCGTCAATAACCCGACTAACAAGGCTAAAAAGATCCCTTGCGTCCCCAGATTACCTTCCAAAAATTGTGATGTCGCCGTCCGCCCATCTTTAGAGAATAATGCAAAGTTAAAGTTCAACATGACAAAGCTCAGACTAGCCGTTAACCCGGCCATTAAATCATCATGATTGGTCGGCCGGACGACTAAGTTAGCGACCGCAAACGCCGCAATGACGGCCAACACCCCATTGACACTCACACTAAGCATCCCGGTATAACTCGCTAAATCTTCAAAACCTGGCACCCAGTGACTCAAATAATAGATATGATTAAAAAAGCCGTTTTTTTGAAAAATGGCCTGGTTCAAGACGTTAATATAAGCCCCAATCAACACAAACGGAAACAGCAAAGTCAACGTGTCCCGAATCGCCCGGAAATACCGCTGTCGCGCCATTGTTTGGTCAAAACGCTGAAGCCCCAAAAGTAAACTTTTAATCGTTCTCATCTCCCGTTACCTTACTCTGCTAAAATCATACCGCAGCCACTCACAAAAAAATACGAAAGCCACTTAAAAGGTGCATTTAGCTTCCTAAACGTCAGCGCATCGGTTATGATTAAGGCAAAATAACGGAGGTGGTCATATGCCAAGTCCTTACACGCACATTCTAGCGCCCGTCGACAGCTCCGCTCAAGCCCAAACAGCTTTCACGGAAGCCGTTAATATCGCCCAGCGGCATCACGCTCAACTCACTGCTTTGTACGTCGTTGATGATCGTGCTTATCACACACCAGCACTGGACCCCGTTTTAAATAAGCTGTTAGAAGCCGAGGCCAACCATGCCCACGCCGACATGCGCGACCGCCAACGCTTCGTCGCCACGACCACCGTACCTCAATTCTATGTAGAAGTCGCATACGGTAACCCGAAACGCTTGATTGAAGCCTATGCCAAACAACATTCTGATATTGATCTGATTGTCATCGGTGCCACTGGTAAGGATTCGCCACATCGCGTGGCTGTTGGCTCGACCACGAGTTATGTGGTTGATCAGGCACCGTGTAATGTGCTGGTCATTCGGTAAAATCAAGTTTACACAACTAGCCAATAAAAGGCATCGTAGAATGGACAGAATACCCATTTCTACGATGCCTTATTCTAATTATGTCTATCAGTCAAAATAGCAGCTAGCCGTTGGTCAAATTCAGTTAACTTCTGTTGTCGCTCATACTTATTGTCAAAAAGTGATTTGTAAAAGTGACGTACCTTAGACTTAGCAATCCCAGCTTCAACGACACAATAATAGCAAAAATCAGCTAATGAATCTTGAACGATTAATTGTTCCAATCCGGTTGTTGCATCAACATAGGTATACTGTTCTTGCTCAACTACCGTACCGATATCAGCGTCATTACTGCAAATTAACTGTGCGTCCTCTAACAGGCACACTGCTAAAATCGCAATTTCACCAGTATCAGTTGTGTATTTGACGCGCTTACCTTGTTCAGCACGATGCTGATTCATTCGGCGAAAGGCTGCTTTTATTTGATTGACCTGGGCCTGATAAATAACTCGTTCATCAGTAGTGAGCGTTACCGGATCAAATACATGCCACGCCCGCCTTTGAATTTCGCTCTCAACAACTTGCCGTGCAACCAATAATTCATCTAAAACATCAACATGAATCCAAACATTATCATATAGTTCATCAATCCACTCAAAAACATTTGTTTTTAAATATTGTGCTGCAAAAATCAACATATTTGTATCAACAAAGACTCGGACTGCTCGTCGATTCATTCAACGGTTCCTCCCGATTGCTGTGCCATCAGCTGTTGCCGCCGTTTTAAATAACGATTAGCTCGTTTAGGATCCGTATGGGCTAGTAAATTAGCCGCTTCGATTAAAGTTAATTGTTTCTTTTGAACTAAGCCTTCAACAAAATCCGCCAACACGTTAAAGCTTTCAAATGGGGCTGGCTGATTTAAAGGGCTTGGTGGAAAATTCGCTTGTACCAAATATGCCAACCAATCTTTTTCATGCCACTTAACCAACTTGGCATCTGACGATAATAGCCCCAACTCTTGCAACCGACGTGTAACTGCGACATAGGGCATTGCCGACAAGTTTGCCAGTCTCACAATTGCAGCACACATCGCGTCAATTTCAGGACTTTTCTGGTTTTGCGTTGCTTTCTGCCAAGTTGTATTTACCATAGTTCTAGGTAACATGACCGCGGCCGCAAAGTGATCGGCTGCTCGCTCAGCATCAAAAAGATTAAGCGCCGTTTGTGCTTCAATCATTGCACTAGCAGTACCAAACCACTTTGTCCCTAAAGCAAGATGCCATAATTCATGCGCAGCACTATAATAACGTGCTCGCAAATCTTGGTGCGTATTTAACACGACAAATGTCTGCTGACGATAATGAATTGATGCGCCAGCATAGGTCGGATCATCACTATTTTGATAAATAACAGCCGTTTGCTCAGCCAAAACAGTTTCAATATCAGCGCCAATAAACAGTTCCAAGCCAAAGTTAGTTCTCAAAAAAACATCCGCCGCTAACTCAGCCAGATTCTCAGAAAAAGCCTTCTTATCAGCGCTAATCATGGATGCTCTCCTTTAAATCAACATATCGTTCGATATCCCAAAGTAGCTGTTCAAAATCATGCTGGGCTTTGGGCTTAGAAAAGTGTCCCCGCAACTCGTACTGTGGCTGATGCTCAGCTTTAACTTGTGGACTAGCTGTTAGCTCAGCCAGTGGTACACCAGTGATTTTGGAGATCTTAATCAATTGTTGTGTTTGTAATTTTCGTTTACCATTTAAAATTTGACTAATTAATGCTGGCGTAATCACTAACTTTTCTGCCAACCATTTTTGTGAGCGCTCATGTGCTAATAACCAAGCTTGAATATTAGCAATTGTCGTTTGATTATTCATCTTGCCATCCTCTCTCGCTAATGTCTGAACAACTGGCTATGATATCGGTTATTATATCATGCTTGTTAATATTAACAAAAGAATCGATCTAATTGTTAATCAAGAGACAAGAACTGTCTTCAAAATAAGTTTTTCAATTTCATCGTCGTATTATAGTTCCGGGCACTCGTCTGCTTATAAAACGGCGTACCGATTAACTTGGAATAAAATGACTTGCTAAAATTCACTTTTAAAGTTGACGTCCAGAAAATAACATTGGGCGTGATCAAGACCTGATCATAGTCAGTTAGCTTGGGCAATAGCCACTGTTCCAGTTCAGGATCATATTCAGTCAACTTAAACAACGCGTTGTGTCGCAACTGTGACTCTTGTCCCCACCATGCCGGTGCTAAGGCCAAATCAGCCATAAATTCTGGCTGGGTCAACACGCGAAAATCAATTGGAAAATCAAAATTAGTCTTTAATAGTTGGGACGTTAATTCAGTAACTGCCGCTGTGGCTAAGGAACTGGTAAAAAACAAATTGCCACTATTGATATAGGAATACACGTCAGTACATCCAGCGGCGGTAAACAATGCCCGCAAATCGGCCATTGGCACACGATGATTGCCGCCAACATTGACACCACGTAATAATAATAGATATTTCATTGGTTCATCCTCGTTTTAAATTAGTTATGGTTATCGATTATTATTGAACTAAATTTAGTATACGTTATATCCTCCCATTTCGATTATTAATATTCCATCTATTCATTAAACATTAAAATGATATAATTATAACGTTTAAAAATATTATTTTGGAGGCGCAGTAAATTGCGTAAATTTGTCAAATTAGCAGCAGTCGGGGTCTTATCATTGAGTATGGGTGTCGCTGCTATGCCTAGCAACACTTTGAATGTCTTAGCCAAAACGAAAGCTGCAAAAGTACTTAGTTCCAAACACATTAAGAAAACAGCTTATCATATTAATGCAGGCTACCTCTATTCAAGTGCCAAGTTAACTAAAAAACGTCATAACGGGAAGAATTATCTTAAGACAACTTTCTATGCCACAAAGTCAGCCCATGTTAAAAAATCTAACGGGAAGAAAGCTGTTTACTACTACATTAAAAATAGTAAAGGCTCCGTTAAAGGCTGGGCTTGGCATGGTAATCTGACTAAATTCAACGTGAAAGCCGCAAAACAACATAAGTCAGATATTAAAAAGCTAGTCGCAATTGTACGAACCATGTCCCCAGATGATCAAGACTCAGTATTATCCAACTTTACTGGTATTAATACGAACATGCCATACGACAATCTAGCTAATGCCATCGATGACATGGGCTTTGGGGATACAATTGAAGATGCTAAAGCAATGTCGGCTGCCTACCACCTCTTTGCCGGTCGCTTCGATTCAGCAACTAATGCCCAATTATCTGCCCAGAATAGTCGATTAGAAGAAGCTACTAATAGTGCAAACTCTGATTCAGACTATTCGACAGCTGCTTATAACTTGGGTAGTTCATTATTTGAAGCCGTTACAACTTTAAAATAGCCTAATAACCAATTATAGATAGCCGTAAAAATCGTTATTATAGTCATCTATATAATACGCTTGGTGCTAGTTGAAATTGCCGCCTGCCGGTTGGTTCCTAAAACGCTGAAACGCCATGGGCCATTTTGAAGTCAACGACACGGCTGAGCATTTTAGGAACCAACCGCTCGGCTAAATAACCGAACTGGAAATAGGAAATAATCAATCGTTAGTTTTTTAATACCTGTTAGTTAACGCCGGGCGGTCCAGAATTGGCTCAGTGGTGTCGTTTATCTTAGTCGGTGATTTTCCGACTTAGATAAAGCCCGGCTTTCGAGACCGCACTATGGCTCGAAAACGTGGCCACCACGTTCCAGCCGATTCTGGACCAACCAGAGTGGCAATTTAAGCCAACTAGCACCAAGCGTATATAATATCAATTTCAATCTAAAGTAGAGCAGCACTACAATTCCGTTATTAAAGGGATTGTAGTGCTGCTTTAATTATAACTGCCACCAAAAATAGTGCCTATTATATTGGAAAACGGAAAATTAGAAACCGCGCCAATCCCTGGTGGTGCTTAACGCCATGAGTGTTCCGGTGCACAACTTGGTGCACACAATTTCCGAAGATGCCTAATTGTGCACCAAAATATCGATTCACATCGTTTCGCAAAAATCAAAAACCGTTTCATAGCAACGTTTAGCGTCGATATGAAACGGTTTGATAGCGATAATAATGGCCTTACCCGGACTCGAACCGGGATCAACCGCTTAGGAGGCGGGTGCCCTATCCAGTTGTGCTATAAGGCCAAAAATCAATCCGTCAAATATCATCTCACGGATTGACTAAATTTTCAATTACTTCTCGCTAAAGCGCTCGCGATTCTTTTTACGCATCCCTTTTTTCTTGGAATGCTTATTATGGCCACGATGCTTCTTCGGAGTTTCAGCTGACTTCTTGGCTGCCTTAGCTGGTCGTTCAACGCCAACAATGGGCTCTTCACGGACGGAGTCTGGATGACCCGCGCCAGCGACCCGATGCAATGCCCCAGCTGGCTCAGTAGCGCTAGCCGGATGATCAAAGGTTAAGGTTGGCTTGACTTTGGCTGGTTTCGTATCCACAACTTGATACCCAGCTAGATAAGCAGGTTTAATTTCATAATCCGTCGACTTCATCATCTTCTTGAAGTCACGAATATCATGATCATCGCCTAGTGTGATAACTAAACCAGCTGCCCCCATGCGACCAGTCCGCCCACTACGGTGAATATAAGTCGTCACATCTTTTGGCAACTGGAAGTTAATAACAGCTGGCAACTCAGGGACATCTAGGCCCCGAGCAGCTAAATCAGTCGTTAATAACAAATCTACCTTACCTTGTCGGAATAAGCGCAAGGCTTTTTCACGTTCGACTTGTCGTTGAGTACTCGTCAATGCGGCAAAACTAACATGTTGATGGCGTAGATCCACTAAAACGTGCTGCAATTCTTGCATCTTGTTGAAGAACACTAATGCCCGCAAATGGTCGACACGACTAATTCGCTTCAACAAATCAGCGCGGTGCCGGTTACCGACTTCCATGGTCCGATGACGAACGATCCCTTGCGTTTGGTCAATGGCCCGGACATCAATCTTCTGGACCTTTTGACCAAACCAACGATCAAGTTCATCTAAAATCTTGGTCTCAGTCGCTGAGAAGAAGCCTAATTGTAGCGATTCAGCAAAGGTTGCATCTAAAATTTCGCGGATCTGATCTAAGGTTTCGTCAGTCAACAATTCATCGGCTTCGTCCACGATCATCGTCTGTAAATGACCGAGCTTCAGCTTGCCATCGCCAATCAAATTGGTAATCCGACCCGGCGTCCCGACAATAATCTCAGGATGTTTTTTAAGCTTTTCCAATTGGCGCTTAACATTGGCGCCACCGGTAATAGCTAAGACTTTGGCATCAATCAATTGTGCCCAGTCACGCACCACATTCGTCGTCTGCATCGCTAGTTCTTGTGACGGTGCTAAGATCAAGGCTTGCGTGCCTTCACCCACATGAATTTGTTCCAGAATTGGCCAAGTAAACGCCAACGTCTTCCCAGAACCCGTGGGCGCTAAGCCTAAGACAGATTCTCCAGCCAGCATTGGGGTTTCAACCGCCGTTTGAATTGGTGACGGTTCGGTAAACCCTTGAGCCATAAATTTTTCTTTAAATACGTCTAACATAGTTCCTCATTTCTATTCAGCGGGCGTATCGCGTTCATCATCTGAAAAGTACAGATGCGCGGATTGCCGTAAATTAAATAGTAGTTTATTGACATTGCGACTCAATTGCCGCCATGCTTGATAGTCAGCCGCGTGTCCCGCCGGATCATTGATCACGGCCGCAAAGTCACGCGCTTCGGCTAACATTGGATTCTTATCTGGAGCCACGCCAATATTTTGAGCGTGCCCATCGACATCATAATAAGTGACTTTAGCCAATTCAGCGGCATTGTCCATGACGATAGTATCTTTTAAGCCATAAATTTCTGATGGGAGATAAGAGTTGCTGGACTTCCCCATATTCAGCGTCACATTAAAGCTTGGATATTGTAAAATGGCGATCCCTTTATTATCCACTTTTGTTGGCGCCAGACTTGGATAGTACGCCACGTCATCGGGCATCCCGAACCAAGCGACCGCATCATAAGCGACGTACACCCCAAGATCTTGCAAGGCCCCACCGGCAAACTTCAATGAGAAGATGTTGGGCTCTTGACCGGCCAAGACGGCATCATACCGGGATGAATACTTCATGTACGTCAAGGTCGCCCCTTGAATACGGTCCATCTGTTGCAATTTAGCTTGAATCCGCTTGAAGTTCACTTCATGAACCTGACGCGCAGCTTCAAAGCACAGAACAGCGGGATGGGCTGCCAACAACTCATCTAATTGTTCAAACTCGGCTTGGTTAGCCACGGCTGGCTTTTCAACAATGACGTGCTTGCCATGTTCAATGGCCATCTTGGCTTGGCTAAAGTGTAAACTATTTGGCGACGCAATATAGACCGCATCGAAACTCCCCTGACTGAAAAATTGTTCCAAATCATCAAAGGTTTCCGTAGCGCCATTATGTTCGGCAAATTCATCGGCACGATCCAACCGTCGTGAATAAACGGTAGTCAATTGCCACTCGCCCGATTCGTTGGCCGCATCAATAAATTGTTGCGTAATCCAGTTTGTCCCGATAATTCCTAATTTTAACATACTAAACATCCCTTCAATTCCGTGTAACCGGTTTAATTTTAATAAAACTGATTAATCTCAATAGTTACAGTTTACCAGTTTTGTGGCGAAAAGATGTCTTTCATTACCCAAAAATGTCAGGAACGTAAAAGCTTTGCTAAGAAAACCATATTTCGTGACGGACGTAGCTGAATAGTGGTATATTTTAACTGTAAACTTAAGGAAAGAAGGTTGATCCGGTGAAGCGACGTGGCGCCATTTTATTTGGCCTATCATTACTGGCAGGACTCTCAAGCACATTTTTACGTAAGCAACACCCAACTGATAACGCTAGCGACGATCTCCCCGTTTTTTACGCGGGAACGTGGACGTATCGTGACGAAGAGCATCACCGCGATCACAAGTTAGAGATTGATCTAAATATGCTCATTAAAATTGATGGTCGCGCAATGCCGGCCACCGTGGAATCAATCTCGCCCAGTGAACTGGTTTTGCTTGATCAATACGGCTTCCATTTGGAAGTTAAGGCCAACGAACAGCGGCCGGTTGCCCTATTCGATGAAGCTGACAATCGTAATTATGTCATCTTATCGCCCAATATCGGCAAACAAGATGCCGCCTACTAATCTATAAAAGCACTTGAACTTTTTTTGAAGTTCAAGTGCTTTTATAGTTTAAACAGATTTAAATCCATTATCATGCTAACAAGTAACCAAGATGGGCGCCTAACTCACAAGACAGATTCAGGAACACTTAATTCAACCCAGCCGCAATCACCTTTTGAAAGGCATCGTCATTACCATTAAAGATCAGCCCGTTAAATTCCTGACTAGTCCCATTTTGCCGATAAACTGCGCGATTGGTATAGTGCATAAATAAGACGCGCTGACTTTGTTGGCGTGTTTGCGTCGTATCTAACCAAAGCGGTGTTTTCTTGATCACCGGCTTTACAATGTGCTTAGCGATCGTTGGCGTCGTCCAGATGACACAATGACGATTATAATGGTCCGTTAGATTTAAGACTAACGCGCGTAACTGCTTTTGCGCGCGCTTGACGTTGACGGTATCGCTGGTATAGTCACCGTAATACTGGACTTGAATCCCAATCGGCAAGTTACCGACATTATCATTGACCGTCTTTTCAAAGTAAGCCGTCTGTGCTTGCCCAGAACTGGAAAAGCTAAAGACATGGTACACCCCAACTCCTAAACTCGTCCCTAGAATCCGCGAGTAACTGCTACTAAAGTTATCATCACTATAACTGGCACCTTGAGTTGCCTTCAAGTAGACAAACTTCAGCCCATCTTTTTGTAACGCCGCAAAATCTAAATAACCATCATTTTGACTCACCGCCACGCCACGGACATTAAAACCTTGCACCACGGCGTCACGCCGAAACTGTAGCCATTGCAGGCCACCCCAGATTAGCCCCGCAACTAGGACTAGGATTAGGACTAACCCTAATCGATGTCGCCATTTAGCCCCACGCGTACGCGCGTAGATCGGTCGTGTATGTTGTGTTGCCATCTTTACTAATCACCCCAACAATCGCCTATAATTCCGTTCGCGTCTGACTAATCGCATCGCGCACGCGCCCTAAGCTAGCCGCCATCTGACGATCACCATGTACCGCCGTCATTAAGAACAGACTATCAATAATACTCATCTGTGCAATCAAGGACGTCAGCCCTTCGGAACGATAATTAACCTCTTCCGCAACGGAGATAAAGGCCACTGTACTCCCCTTGGCTAAGGGTGAATTACCAAAGCTCGTCAACGCAATCACCGGTACCTGGTGTTCAATTAATGTATTTAAAATTTGTAACGTCTGTTGGTTCCGGCCGGTATGAGAAATCACGACCGCGACATCTTTAGCAGTCATTTGAGCCGCCTGCATCAACTGCATATCATAGTCCGTATTATGCGCACATAAAATCCCCGTGCGAACGAACTTATGATAGCCATCCAAAGACGCCACCGCCGAACCGCCGAGCCCGTAGAATCCAATGATGCGGGCTCCCAATAATAATTCAGTCGCGGCTTTTAAGTCAGCCTCCGTCATCACTTGACTGGTCTGATCCAAGGAACTCCGAATACTATTAAACGTCGAATCCGCAATTCCTTTAAAAGTCGTTTGCTTCTCAACGTCTTGAAACGCCTCCGCATTCGATTGTTCTAACGGTTCGGCCGCCGTCAGCTCTCTTGAAAAGTCACGAAAACTGTTAAAACTAATGCGCTTTACAAAACGTGATACGGTCGCCGTTGAAACCCCCACGGCTGCTGCCAAATCAGAAATAGATTGCGCCGCCGTTTTAACGGGGTCTTTAATAATATAATCGGCAATTTTGCGATCGGTGTGACTAAGGTTAGGATAGTACGACCGAATCAAGGTCAAAACGCGATTACGATGTGCAGATTTCTGTGTGGACAAAGCGGCCACCTCCATGACCAAATTTTACCACAATATTGAAATTTGCCCCAGACCGGTTCAATTGCGCCGACGCCCGTTTGCCTGTAAACTGAAAATTAACTTTGACACTTGGTGCTAGTCAAAATTGCCGCCTGCCAGTTGGGGTCTAAAATGCGCAGTGCTGTCGTTTATCTTGGTCGGTAATTTTCCAACTTAGATAACCCCCGGCTTGGAAGACCGCTTCGGCTGCCCAAAACGGCCATCACGTTTTTGCCAATGCTGGCCCAACCAGAATGGTAATCTGATCCCACTAGCACCAAGCGTAACACGTCATAAAAAGGAGTTCTTAATAAATGCAACCGATGTTAGGTGTCGATATCGGCACAACCAGTACTAAAGTCGTCTTATATGATGCTAACGGCCAAGTTGCCGCCAGCGCTAACCATGGCTACCCGCTCTATCAAGACTTGCCGGGCATGGCTGAAGAAGAACCCGCTGCAATTTTCAAAGCCGTTTTGACTGGCATTCAAGCCGTGCTACCGCAAGCTAAACAACCAATTGGCGGCATTAGTTTTTCGGCCGCCATGCATAGTTTGATTTTGTTAGATGACGCCCATCAGCCGTTGACGCGCATGTACACTTGGGCTGACAACCGGGCTAAGGCAGCTGCTGATCGGCTCCGTGCCCTACCACAAGCACATCAACTCTATCTAAATACCGGTACACCATTACGCCCCATGACGCCATTAGCTAAGTTAGCTTGGCTTGCCGAAACCAAGCCTAATCTCCTGGCGAAAGCGCGGTGGGTGGTGGATATCAAAAGTTACGTCATCGATCAACTCACGGGTCAGTTAGTCATGGACTATTCGATTGCAAATGCCACCGGTCTCTTTAACTTGCAGCACTTCGACTGGGACCCGCTGGCGTTAAAGCTAGCTCATATTCAGGCTGAACAGTTACCCCGACTCGTGGATACCACCGCCCAAGTGATTGGCTTAAAATCAGCCTTGGCGACCAAGTGGCAGCTCAATCCCCAGACACCGCTGATTGTTGGCGCCAGTGACGGCTGCTTATCTAATCTAGGCGTCAATGCCATTGAGCCAGGCGTAGCGGCATTAACCATTGGGACATCCGGGGCCATTCGGGTCGTGACCGACCAGCCGCAGCTTGATCCGCACGGTCGACTATTTTGTTACTACTTAGCACCACATCGCTGGGTCATTGGCGGGCCGGTCAATAACGGCGGTAACGTTTTAAAATGGGTTCGTGATACCTTTTTTGACGGGGCTTCCTACGCGACCATCACCCAATTGGCCAGTCAAGTGCCAGCTGGCAGTCATGGCCTGTTAATGCACCCTTATCTAAATGGCGAACGCGCGCCACTATGGAATGCGGATGCCCGGGGCGCTTACTTTGGCTTAACTGCTCAACATACCCGTGCGGACCTGAGTCGCGCCGCTTTGGAAGGAATCGGCTTTAATCTGGTCCAAGTCGCTAAGTTGGTCCAGCAATTAACTGGTCCCTTCAAAAGCCTGCAAGCTACAGGTGGGTTTGCTAATTCTGCGACCTGGCGGCAACTACTAGCCGATATCTTCGCGACTCCGTTAGTTATTCCGGATAGTTTCGAGAGTTCGTGTCTAGGCGCGGCTGTCTTGGGCTGGGTTAGTTTAGATCAAGTAACCGATCTGACAGCCGTGGCACAGTTAGTGGGCCACGAGCAGATTGTCACCCCAGATTCCTCAGCGGTGGCAACTTATCAACGGTTATATCCGCTTTATCAAGAACTGACCACCGCTTACCAGCCGCTTTTCGGAAAATTAGCTGCGTTGATGACTAAAAAAGATTAGCTTAACGGCTAATCTTTTTTACTAGCTACCAAGTCTGCGTCATCGCCACTTCAAAGGGCTGCGCTAACCGAACTTCTGCCGCTAAGATGGTCGGCGACACGCCTAATTGATGTAACAACCATAAGCGTAGCAAGGTCTTCATCACTAGTTGAAATTGATATTTTTGACCAATCGTGGTCAGTCCTTTGACGGTAGTGACGGCCAGCGAACTATGGGCGGAAACGTTGCGGGCATCGCGAATCAGATCTAATAACTGATTCGTCGTTCGCACAACTGGCAACGCCCCCATCGCTTGTTGCAGCTCTTGTGGCGCACAATTTTCCAACACAATCTTGACCTTACGGCGGTAGTAAACTTCTTTTTTGCGACCTTTATTTTTATAAAAAGCATCGAAAATAATATTCAGGCAATTACAAATACGTTGGATTTCACCATTAATATCTTGAACGGGGCGCGTCGGGGTTAGGGTGTTGACCACCGGCACCAGCTTGTCGTAGGTCATTAACCAATTGCGTAACGATAACGCCATCGCCTGATACCACGCGTTATCACGCGGGATTGCTAGTCGCGTAAAGCGGAAATCACAACTAACGGCTTGATCAGCAGTCGTCTCAAAAATCATCAGCTGCTGATCCGCAACTTGACCCACCAGCCGGGTCACCACGGTTGGTTGCCCGCTGACCACGGCTAACCAGTCAGCAACTTGTTTCGCAATCAGTGACACCTCCCGCAAGCTGCCACCGCCAGTGCCGAGAGCCACGCCAATACTTTGATGGACTTGAAAGCCAGAAACTTGTTGGTCTCCTAGCAAAGTTCCGACTAACGGTCTAGTCGTCGTCAGTAACTGATAGGTCCGCTGACCAATCGTAAACTGAAACCAATCTTGCGGCTTAGCTGTCGGCGCTGACGACCGCTTCACCGTCCCCACCGCGGGTTGCAGCCACGCTGTTAGATTCAACAAATCAAGTTGCAATGCCGCCAGCCGCGTCGTGGCCGTCACAAAGCCGCCGAGTACCATTCCGAGCACGCCATAATCCAGCACCGCTTGCTGGTCATCATTTTGAAAGGTCTGTTGCTGTCGCACCGGATAGAGTCCGCTCAGGCTGACCTTAACCGGCAAATAAACCGGTGCGCCGTTTGCCACCGGTAGAACTACCGTGCCACGCCCGTATAAAAAGGCTTGTTGATGCTGACTAATTGCCAAATCATTGGCCGTTAACAATAAATGCATCGCCTGTGGTTGATAATGTAAGGTCCCACTGTACGGCAACTCAGTCGGCGTAAAGCCCCATTGCCCGACAATCTCGAACGGTTGCTGACTATTGAGATCTTGGTAAGTCTGCCACGTCATTTGACTCGCCCCCAAAGCAAAAAATAAACGAGCACCTCCTAAAAGGTTGCTCGCTAGTGACCGTTAAAATGGTGTTAAGGTAAATTGTGACGCCGTTTCGCAATCATGATCGTGACCGAAGACCGTTTGGATCTCTAAGTAAGGATTGGCCTTTAGGGATGAGTTGGCGACGTAAACGGTATCATTAGTCACCGTCTTATAAGGGGTTTGGTATCGCCGCTGCATCCCTTTAACGTCAACCTTCTTAATCGCATACGAACGGTTAGCGGGGTTCATCACGGACACACTTCCCCGTTGATTATGCGCTAACCCTAGTGCATGCCCCAGTTCATGTTCAGCGACCTTAACCCGTTCCGCCTTATTGTACTTAAACTTCTGGAACGAGGCCCGGTTAAGCATCACTTTATTCTTAATAATCCGCCCACTAGCCGTATACGTCGTTTGCTTCATCCCAATATAAACGACCCCTTTGGCTGACTTATCAGCATATGACGTCAACGTTGTTTTACTACTGTTCTTGGTTGATTGCCACTTAAAGCCTTGTTTTTGCCAATTCTTCGTAGCTTGACGCCAAACGTCTTTGTAATATGGCGAGGTCGATTTGTCACGATACGTGGTTGTTTTCTTGTCATAACGCCATGGGGCAATCGGTGTACTGGATGATGTGGCCGCAGCGATTGGTTGGGCCGTCATCATTAGTGCGCCCACAGTCATTAGGCTGGCGATGGCTAGTTGATGCTTGGACTTCATTAATATAACCCCCTCAGATTATCGACGGAAGATCCCGTCACATGGTTAATTTTGGTTTAAAGTAATTAACGGGTTTGTTAGTTCGTACTATAAACCCTAATCGACTAAATGACCCTTGATTTAATTCCCTAAGACCATCATAACGGGTTTCGCTCAACTTGACCAACAATATGCAATAGCTTATTTTTCCAGTAGCTAGTACCGTTACAGTCTCGGTTACTGTTGTCACTGGGATTAGCCGCAACGACGCTGTCAGTCGCGGCTAGTTAATCGGCGAAACCAGTCAGGATCACTTAATCTTCTAAACTGCTCTATGTAGATTATATGATACCTGGTTTTAAAAACGCCACTATTTGCGTTCGGAAAATTTGCAATCACAAAAACGGTGCGCACCTGGTTAGGGGTGGCACCGTTTTTGACGTTCTGAAAGATACTTGTCCAAAGATTGTGAAGGTGGCAACTTCGACTAGCGCCAAACATCCTAATACAATTTAATCGACCCGCTATGCACACGACCGTTAATCAAGTACTGTGCAGTCGGCCCCACGTAACCCGCTTGATAGCCATCCGCAACGTGTTCCTTAACAGCTTGAGCTGGTGATGTGACCCGACCGCTATGTGATTCCAATTGATACCGATAGCTGGCATCCAATGGCATCGCTAACTTGATCGACCCGCTATGCGCATTCAAGTTCAAGTCACCTGTGAGTTGTTTCATAGCCAACTTGATTGACCCAGAATGTGCCGTCCAACTCCCGCTACCAGTGACATCGATGCCCTGAATGCTGCCGCTCGTGGCATTGACCGTGAATTGACCGGCCTGCACACTAGCTAACTTGATGCGACCACTCTTGACCAACATCCCAAATTGATCCGTAACCCGTACTTGGCTGAGCCGCAAGCTCCCAGAGATAATATCCGCACTCATTGCGGTGGCCGCCACACTATCCACCCGACAACTGCCGCTAGTAATTCGTAAGTTGACGACCTGCAGCTGTTTAAGTCCTGCTAACAATACCGATCCCGACTTGCTAGCGAGCTTCAAATCACCTGTATAGTTGGCTGGAACATGAATCTGAACGTGTACCCGCAACGGGATTAAGAACGGCACTTTCCCTTGTTCAATGCTTAAAGCACTGCCCTGTTGGCTCGTGTGCGCATAATAGGCCGTATTATTTGGTTTCATATATTCGCGCACAATAATCTCATCCTCACCACCAACCGTTGGCAACACTTTGACCGTCGCAGAACGATAGGCGATTGATAAGTCATTAATCTCTGCGGCGGCAAACCGTTGTTCATTGACTAATCGCAAATTATCTTGATATTCACCAGCCAAATTCAACGGCTGGACAGGATCACCAAAGTCTGGCTGCATGACTGGTTCACCGTCGTAGTTAATCCCTGATTCATCCATCACCAATTTTCCAATTTTCAACCCATGTTCATCTGCTTTGATAGCCCCATGATTGATTGAGACCCCGTCATGATTAATCTTCAACGTGTTTCCATCATCAATGGAAACACCCGCATCGTCGACCACGATATGATGTCCATGTAAGTCCTGTGCCGTCCCGTTTTCAGCGTTCACTTGCTGGATTAATTCATTAATATCACCAAAGTCGCTAAAGGCTTCAGCAACGGCAGCTTCTGGTTCTTGACCCGCTTTGACTTTATCGTTCGCAGCTTCGTTTAAATCGGTGGCCAGTTCTGTTTTTAATTCGGTTAACGCCGGCGTCATCGGTTGCGCCTTAAAATACGTATTCAACCGCATGGCCACCAACTGTTCAATTTTTTCACTCATGTTCGTCAATCCTTCCTAAGATCAAATCGTCAATGACTTGTTTGGCAAAATGCCATTCGTCAATGTTATGTTGTAAAGTCGCCTGGCCTTGTGGCGAAATGCGATAGTACTTTCGCCGGCCGCCCTGAGTCTCATTACCCCAATAACTCGTAATATCACCATTCTTTTCTAGTCGCCGAAAGACGGTATAGAGGGTGGCTTCATTAATATCATAGGCTGCATGGCTTAACGTTTTAATCGTCTTTGCAATCGCATAGCCATAGCTATCACCTTGATTTAAAATATTCAAAACAATGGTCGTGGTATGACCCCGAATCGTCTCTTTAGAAATTTCCGGTTTCATCATGGACTTCCTTTCAAAATAGTATTATGTGTCACATAGTAATTATCGATGACAATAATGTACCACCAATTACTGTGTGTGTCAAAGTAATTGGTTAAAAAAAGACTGACTTCTTTTTGGAAGTCAGTCTTTTTGACTGCGCTGCTTTTAAGCACGCTCGTTCAATGCGAATTTACTGTGACTTGAAGTTTCGGGTCGTGTTTTTTGTTTTGCCGAAACGTGTTCGGTCCAACTGCCGCTTCCGCTTGCTACGCCAGTCAATAATCCCGGAAAATTCACCGGCATCATTGCCTAGCTAGGCAATGCTCAGTGGCAACCCGTTGGCCCTCTCACTCTTTAGGCATATGCGTCTGATCAATCGCCAACTGCATCGTCTGCGTAAAACGTTTATCCAAGGCATCTTGTGACATCGTAAAGAAGCCCCCGATTTCTTGAATAATGAACCCGAATAAAGCCGACCGGTACAAGGTGTTCTCAACCCGCGCACTGTCGTCTAATTGTAATGGTCGGAACATATCTTGGTACATCTTGACCAAAGCTTTCCGTGTGCGTGGAATTTTTAAAGAATCGTTCATGTCTAGCATTACCGGCGTTAAGCCCTTATGCCGTTCACAAGCGACCCGGAATTCTTGGGCGAATACCATTAATGCAGCATCGCCTTCAACCCCGACCATCTTTTCATTTAATTGGTCAGTCACGCCTTGAATAAATTGTATGCCGACTTGGTCGAGTAAATCACTTAAACTATCGACATAGTTATAAATCGACTGTGGTCGTACATCTAAGACGAGCGCCAAGTCACGGATCGTTAAACCATTAATCCCCTTGGTCTCAATTAGTTGGTTAGCAGTTGCTAACACTTTCGCCTGGGTTAACGTTCTTCTTTTAACCATTGCTTTTTTCCCCCACCCTCAAAGTTGATTCGTTAGTTATTATACCGCATTTTTATAATTTTTATTGTGTTCATGCAGTCAAACTATTTAAATTTTTAGTAAAAAGGCTTATAATAGCTAAACTGATTAGATAAGTTTGTCAACAAATTCAAAAATGAGGCGAAAAAATGGTTGATACAACTGGTCATCGTTACAGTCAATTATGGCTGACGCTGACCTTGATTTTAGGCACTTTTTGTACAGCACTTACCACGAATATGCTAGTTACCACGTATCCCACGCTGATGACGAAGTTTTCAATCTCCAGCGCAACCGTCCAATGGTTGACGACCGGCTCGCTGTTAGTGATGGGGATTATGATTCCCGTCAGTGCGTGGTTACTGAATAATTTTAGTCTGCGCGTCATTTACGTTGCGGCCCTCAGTTGCTTTTTAGGCGGCTTGATCATTAGTTACACCGCTACGAATTTTCAGCTGATTCTACTAGGTCGATTAGTCCAAGCCTTAGGAATTGGGATTACTTTTCCAACGATTCAAACAGTCCTACTGGTCATTTATCCGCCCGAAAAGCGCGGTACGATGATGGGCCTTGGCGGTATTGTGATTGGCTTGGCACCCGCCCTGGGGCCAACCGTCTCTGGCTGGATCTTGGATAATGCGAGTTGGCGCGACCTCTTTGGCATGATGATTCCGCCAGTATTCATCGTCTTGCTACTCGCCATCTTTACTGTTAAACCAGTCATTCCATTGAAGAAGTCCCCCTTAGACGCCGGTGCAATCGCGTTATCGACGCTTGGCTTTGGTAGTCTACTCTACGGCTTTTCATCAGTCGGTAATTCCGGTTGGGGCGCGCCGATTGTTTGGGGCAGCATTGTTGTCGGCATCTTGTTAATTGCCGGTTTCGTTTGGCGTGAATGGCCGCAAGCCCAACCGTTGCTCAACATCCGGCTATTAAAAGTACCGTCATTTACGATTGCCTCCCTCATTACGGCGCTGGCAAATACGGCCATGATTGGGATCCAAGTCGTGCTACCGATGTACTTGCAAAACGTGCGCGGGTTAACACCCTTGCAATCTGGCTTGATGATTCTTCCCGGCGCACTCTTATACGGGGTCATCAGTCTGGTTAGCGGGCGCGCTTATGATCATATTGGCGGTCGGCGTTTAGCGTTAATGGGCATGTTCTTATTGACGTTAGGTACGCTCCCCTTTGCCTTTTTAACCCAGCAGACGCCCTATACCTATATTTTATTCGAATACATCGTCTTAATGAGTGGCGTCGCACTAGTCGCAATGCCATTGACAGCCGCTAGTTCCGTTGATCTAACCGGTATTCAGCTCAGTCATGGCACCGCAATCAATAGTACGATGCGGCAAGTCATGACGTCGATGGGGACCGCCATTTTGGGCAGTGTCTTGACTAACGTGACGACGCAAGCGCAACCAGCTGTGGCGCTACTGACACACGCCCCATTAGTCTATCGTGACCAACTGACTACCGCCGCCATGCACGGCTTTCACGCCGCCTTTTTAGTGGCGACAGTCATGGGACTATTGGGCTTAATCCTAGCCAGCTTGGTTAAAAAGCCCCAGAAAGCTCAGGTGATCAAATGATTTTAATCATACTTATGCTGGGCTTACTCGGCTTTATCGTAGGCTTTCTAGCTTTAAAACAGCGAGTCCAACGGTGGGCAGTTGGCGGCACTAGCCTACTGGTTCTAGTCATTGCGGCCAGCTTAATGATTGGTAATGATACCCAACATTGGGGCATGCAAGCGGTCACTAAAACGACCACGACTACCTTGCAGTCCGCAGTTAAAAATGATGCGGTCTCACTGTTGCTGTATGCGCCGATCAAACACGCGACGACCGAAAGAATTTACATTTATCGGCCAATGAATCAAACGAAACGTCAACATACCGCGGCTAACTTGACGACCCACGTCACTGTTCGACCGTCAAAGACTAACACCGCCGTCTTAACAACTAAAACCACGCGTTGGACTTACCGTAACGCGATTTGGCGTTGGTTATTTAGTCTCACTGGCAACCATACAACCTTAATCAATCGTCGCCAGACATTCAGGCTGCCAAACAACTGGGCAACCTTGAGTGTCAGTCAGGCACAATGGCTGGCAAAACAAGCCCAGGTCTTAAAGACAACCGAACAAGCAACCATGGCGACTAAAATCAAGCAATTACGGACCGCTGACCCGAGTCTAAGTGTTGCTCAGGCTAAAGCCCAGGTTGAACAACAACTCCAAAAACAAACGCCAAGTAGGCTTGCCAAACTCATTAAACAAGCCCAACAACAATCTAAATATTAAACCGAACCATGGACCAGTAGCGGGTAAATTCAGCCACCAGCTACTGGTCTTTCTTTGTAACCCAGGACCTAAATGGGCTAACAAAAATAACTATACCAATTTTGAATAAATTTAGGCGCAACCCTAATAAAGACAGGGGATTACCGATGATCTAAATAATAATTACAGCGCTTTCACTTGACTTCACCCCCCTTGAACGGGTATTTTAGAAGACAAACCCGGTTAGAAAACGATTTCATAGCAACCAAATAGACAAGGGAGCAATCAACATGGCTTACAAAACAATTAATCCATATACCAATGAGCTTTTAAAAACGTATCCAAACACCACTGACGCCGAACTTGAGCAGGCGTTAGCCAGTGGACACCAACTATACCAACAGTGGCGGACAGCCGCCCCTAGCACTCGTGCGGCCACCTTACACCAACTGGCCACTTTAATGCGGACTGAAAAACATCAACTGGCCACGGTTTTAACGACCGAAATGGGCAAGCTGATTGGTGAAGCCGAAGCCGAAGTCGAGCTTTGTGCTGATATTGCCGACTACTTTGCCGATCACGGCGCTGACCTTTTAGCCCCCACCCCACTGACAACCGGAGCTGGTAAGGCTTATTTTGCCAAGCAAGCCGTCGGAATTCTAGTGATGGTCGAACCGTGGAATTTCCCTTACTACCAGATTATGCGGGTCTTTGCGCCCAACTATATGGTCGGTAATCCGATGATTTTGAAGCATGCCTCCAACACGCCTAGTTCCGCGGCCGCCTTTGCCGACGTCGTTACTCGCGCCGGTGCCCCCGCGGGTAGTCTGACCAATCTCTTTATCAGCTATGACCAAGTCAGTGCTGCCATTGCGGACAAGCGGGTTGCCGGCGTGGCCTTAACTGGTTCAGAACGTGGTGGCGCCGCCGTGGCCCAAGAAGCCGGCGCTAACTTGAAGAAGTCAACGATGGAACTAGGCGGCAACGATGCCTTTATTATTCTAGATGACGCCGACTGGGACTTAGTTAAGGCCGTCGCGCCACAAGCCCGCCTATTCAATAACGGCCAAGTTTGTTCTGCCTCAAAACGTTTCATCGTGATGGCTGATAAGTATGAGGACTTCTTAGCTTATATGAAGGCTGAATTCGCCAAAGCCAAACCAGGTGATCCCCTCGATCCCGCAACGACGCTAGCACCGATGAACTCAGCGCGGGCTAAGCAAAAGTTACAAAAGCAAGTCGATGCCGCGATTGCTGCGGGCGCCAACGTATACGCGGGGAACCATCCAATCGACTTACCTGGACAATTCTTTGAACCCACGATTTTAACCGATATTACGAAAGATAATCCGGCATTTGACGAAGAAATGTTTGGCCCCGTCGCCGCAGTCTACAAAGTTCACTCAGAAGCTGAAGCAATTGCCTTGGCCAACGATTCCAGCTACGGTCTAGGCAGCACTGTCTTCTCCCAAGACGCTAACCGTGCCGACCGGGTGGCGCAACAATTGGAAGCGGGGATGACCACCATTAACCGCGCTTGGATCACAGCACCAGAACTACCATTCGGTGGCGTTAAACATTCCGGCTACGGTCGGGAATTATGTGAATCAGGACTGAATGCCTTCGTCAATGAACATTTGATTTTGAATGCTAGTGAACACTAAAAACATCCACTTAGTGCTAATTTAAGTTACCGCCTGTTGGTCACGCGTTTCAGCCGATACTGGCTCAACCAGAGCAACACTTTAAGTTAACTAGCACCAAACATCAGCGTCTCTAAAAAAAGGTCGTGCGACTTGAAATCCGTCGCACGACCTTTTTAATATCAGTCTAACTGATTTGTCGAGCGACTAGCCCTCAACGCCACGCCAATATAGCCCAACGAAACTAGTGCCAACACCCAAAACATGCCTTGATAAGTCACCCCTTCGACCAACCAACCTAAGCTAACGGCGCCCAGTCCCATACCCAAATCATACGCATTTAAAAACATGCCCGTCGCAGTATCCCGATTATCAATCGTAGTGACTTTAAACAACCACGCTTGCAAGGTCGGGTAAATCGCCCCATCGGCCACCCCGTAAAAGATGCCCGCAATGATCAGGAGCCAATTACTAGTCACCACCGCAATCAAAATAACGCCAATCAGCAGTAGGCCAGTGCTGAGCATCAAAATCAAGCGGGGTCCCCGTTGGTCAAACGTGCGGCCAACAATCGGTCGAATCACGACCCCGGCGATGGCGGCAACAAAAAAGAAGCCCGAGATAGCCGTTAAATGCCGTAGTTGCGCATAGATGGGCGTAAATGTCATGACCCCGCTCATTAGAATCCCCAAAATGAACACGAGACCACACTGCGGTAAAAATTGCCGATCAAAAACTGGCGCTTTAACAGCGTTCTGCACGCGCCGCGGCTTAGCAGTCGTCCCCAAAATAGCAACTAAGGCGGCTGCTAAAATACCGATACACGTTAAAAAGAACGCTTGAAAGGAATAATGCTGAACAACGGCTAATGCTAGTAATGGCGCTAACGACGCCGTCACCATCGTCCCAATACCAAAGTAGCCCATCCCCTCACCAATCTTTTGATGCGGTAATTCATCGGCAGCGGAAGTCGCAAAGTAAGTCGTCGTCAGCCCATGCCCCAGACCGTTGAATAACCGTAATAAGACTAACAACCCAAAACTACCAAGTAAGGGGTAACCGACTGCGGCTAATAAATACAGGAAGATACCCACCATCAATAAAATTTTTTTAGAAAAACGCTCCGAAAACCAAGGGACAAATAATCGCGTAACTAACGCGGCAAACATAATCGCGCCCACAAAAATACCAATCTGACCAGGCGTTAACCCCAACTTTTTCCCATACAACGGCAAAACCGGGACCTGCATGTTGTAAACCATAAATAAAAGCGCATTCCCAATTAAGATTAAAATAAAGTTCCGATTCCAATACGATGTTTCCATCCTTACTTCCTCCCCCAAAGACAAAAAAGGCGACCAGAAAAGATAGTTTAAACCATCTTATCTGGCCGCAGCCCTCCGATACTCTTGTGAGTACCTTATCTAACTTATAAGTCTTCCGAATTAATTATTTTGAATTTAAGATAAAGTCTACCGTATCACCTGTTGAAAAATCAAGGATAATTTTTATGGACGAAGGGTTAAAAAACAAATATAGTCCTAAACGCTGGGTGCTTGTTAAAATTGCCGCCTGCCGGTTGGTTCCTAAAACGCTGGAACGCCATGGGCCATTTTGAAGCCAAGCCCGGTCTTCAAAACTGGCCTTGGCCTAAAGTCCGAGCAACCCCCTCGCACTAAGGCCAACGACACGGCTGAGCATTTTAGGAACCAACCTCTCGGCTAAATGACCGAATTGAAAATAATCAATCACTAATTTTTTAATAGCCACTAATTAACGCCGGGCGGGCCAGAATTGGCTCAGTGGTGTCGTTGATCTAAGTTGCCTGATTTTGGGCAACTTAGATCAAGCCCGGCTTGCGAGACCGCACTTTGGCTCGCAAACGTGGCCACCACGTTCCAGCCGATTCTGGGCCAACCAGAGTGGCAAATTACACCTTTATGAATACGAAAAAAACAAGCCAACTAACGGTCAGCTTGCTTTAATCAACTCAAATTTAGTCGCGTTCTAAGACGGTCACACTTTCAATGTGTGGTGTTTGTGGGAATTGGTCCACTGGCTGAACCGGCGCACAGATGTGGTAGCCGTGTTCACCAAAACGTTGGACATCGCGCACTAAAGTCGATGGGTTACAACTAATGTAGACCACGCGCTTTGGTCCCATTTCAGCGGCACTTTCGATAAAGGCCGCATCAAGACCTTTACGTGGGGGATCAACGACAACGACATCTGGTTTGATATCATCTTCAGCCCACTTAGCCATCGCCTTTTCAGCACTATCCAAGACGAACTTCACATTATGAATATCATTCTTGTCAGCGTTTTGACGGGCATTGTCAATCGCGGCTGGTACAATATCGACTCCATAAACTTGCTTGGCATGTTGCGCCATCGTAAGTGAGATCGTCCCAATCCCAGAATACGCATCGATCACCGTTTCATTGCCAGTTAAACCAGCCTTGTCAATCGCCAATTGGTACAACTTTTCAGTTTGTTGGGGATTAACTTGGTAGAAGGACTGGGCCGAAATCGCAAAGGTCAACCCTAATAATTGATCATCAATAGTTGATTTACCCGCTAGCACGTTGTTAACCGGTCCTAAGATGACGTTAGTCTGCTTTTGGTTGACGTTTTGGATGATGCTGACCACCTCAGGTAAAGCGGCTTGAATCTCCGATACGACCACGTCAGCCATTGGCAAATGTTTCGTCCGCGTCACAATCACAACCATCATTTCATGGCTGTAGTAACCACGCCGAACCATGATCGTCCGAATCGTCCCACTATGATGAAATTCATCATAAGGGGCTTCATGGTATTTCCGTAAGATGTCCCGAATAACCACAATAGCTTGGTCAATTGCTGGGTCTTGAATATAGTAATCTTCAATCGGCATTAATTGATGACTATTCTTCTTGTAAAAACCAGTCGTCAATTCGCCTTGGACTTTCCGAACTGGCACTTGCGCCTTATTCCGGTATTGGGTTGGATTTTCCATCCCAATGGTTGGTAAGACTTCCACATCGTCCATATGCACTTTGGCGAATAATTCAGCGATTTGATGTTGCTTGAACTTCAATTGTTCGCTGTATTCCAAATGTTGCAACGGCGCAATCCCAGTCTGACGGTAGACCCGCCCTTTAGGGTTAACCCGATGGGGGCTAACTTGCTTGATTTGTTCGACATCCCCAAACGCGAAGTTTTTAGTCGTCTTGGTCACTTTAACGGAGATCTTTTCTTCTGGTAACGCATTATCGATAAAGATTGGGTAATTATCGACTTTCGCGACACCCATCCCTTGATAAGTTAAGTCCATGATATCAACATCTAAGACTTCACCTTTATAAACTGGTAAATTTACTTTCATGAAATTCCTCGTTTTTCTTTCTTGACTAGTTTAATTATTTTATATAAACAGGCTTTTTCACCTGACGGATTTAGTTGAAACGCCTTAGATCGGGCAATCAGGGCGACGCACTGATTAGCCCACCGATTCAGGTCGTTAAAAAAATTACCGTTCACCATTGTATCGGTAAACGATAATTTAAGCAAGCTATTCAGTTTCCGTTTCCGACTTATCGGCTGGTAATTGATCGACGGCAGAGACAAAATTCCGCTCCGCATCTTGCAATTCAGAATCAGAATCCGTAATGGCCTCTTCTGGAATACGATCCGTATCCGCAAAGAATTCAATATGTTGCTTAAAATCCTTAAACGTCATCGGGGCATCGCCGCCGTATTCGCCATCCAAGTTAATCATTAACCGACCCTCAACCGGCTTAGCAACCACTTTATTGGTCTTCACATAAATGATGCTTGGATCATTGATATGCTTCCCGCCATTCAAGACTAAGGTCATCAAATGCAAGATTTTCGCTAAATTACTGGTCTTCACAATAATCATTGTGAACTTACCATCATCTAACGAGGCATCCGGCACGATCTTTTCAAAGCCACCGACTGAATTCGTCAGCGCTAAGAAAAACATTGAGGCCTTGCCTTTAAAGTGCCCGCCGTCATACTTCAAATCCATCTCAATTGGTTTAACCCGTGGCAATAATTCAGCCCCTTTGGCTAAATAAGCTGCGTAACCAAAGATTGACTTCAATTGTGAGGGGACATCATAAGTCAGTTCCGTCAGCATCCCACCAGCCGCAATGTTGATGAAATACTGGTCACCGGCTTGGCCGATATCCATTTTAACCGTTTGTTGCTTTAAAACGACTTTCGCCGCCGCGACGGGATTATCACGGGGAATGTGTAACGCCCGAGCATAGTCATTCGTCGTTCCAGCCGGGATAATAGCCATCTTAGGCCGCCGTTTTAAGCCGGCTAGCCCGTTGACCACTTGGTTGATGGTGCCATCGCCACCGGCTGCGACAATTAATTCAAACCCATCTTTGGCACACCGACGCGCTTCGTCAGCCGCCGAATTTGGGGTTGGCGTCGTCGCATAAGCACTGGTCTCGTACCCGGCCTGTTCAAAGATCCCTAAAATTTCGACTAGATCATGGGCCAAAGCCTCACGTCCAGAAGTCGGGTTATAAATTAGTCGTGCCCGTTTACGCATGTTACTTTCCTCCGCGTCCTGTCTGTTTAGTATCTGTTCTTTAGTGTTTTATCTTAACTTACTGTTGCTTAGTAAAGGCGGTGATTGACCGCCTTTTTTGGGCTTGATTTGCCGAAACGTGTTCGGCAAGCCTGAGACTTCCGCTTGCTACGCCAGTCAATCATACCGGAAAGTACACCGGTATCATTGCCTAGCTAGGCAATGCTCAGTCTCACCCGGCTTACCTCACACTCTAACGAGCTTGCAACGAAGCCATCAACAACTTATTAACAACCTTCGGATTAGCCTTACCATGCGTCTGCTTCATAATTTGGCCCACTAAGAAGCCGACTGCCCGGTCTTTACCATTCTTAAAGTCATCGATTGATTGTTGGTTGTTTTCCAAGACATTATCGATAATTGGTTGTAATTGGGCTGGATCAGATAATTGAACTAAGCCCTTGTCATTGACCCACTTAACTGGTTCAGAACCAGCCATGATTGCCTTGAAGACTTTCTTGGCAATCTTGCTAGAAATCGTTTCGTCAGAGATCATCTTGATCATGCCAGCTAAATTCTCCGGTGTTAACTTGGTATCTTGTAAATCGACCTTGTTTTCATTCAAGAAGGCATTAACGTCCCCTTGTAAGTAGTTTGAGGTCAACTTAGGATCAGCACCTTGTGCGACCGTCGCATCAAAGAAGTCTGACATTTCCTTCGTTTGCGTTAAGACACCCGCATCGTAAGGGGTCAAGCCGAAATCATTCACGTAACGATCCCGACGTGAACCTGGCATTTCTGGGATTGTGGCTTGCACATCGTGAATCCAATCATCACTGATAACTACCGCTGGAATATCAGGTTCTGGGAAGTAACGGTAATCATCGCTACCTTCCTTGACCCGCATTAAGATAGTCTGGCCAGCCGTTTCATCAAACCGCCGAGTTTCTTGTTGAACTTGGCCGCCCGACATTAAGACCCGTTGTTGCCGTTGTTCTTCATATTCCAAGGACTTCTTAACGTAGTTGAAGGAGTTCAAGTTCTTCATTTCGGTCTTGACGCCATAGGTATCGGAGCCGGCTGGACGAATCGAAATGTTGACATCGACCCGCATTGACCCTTCTTCCATCTTAACATCAGAAACGCCGGTAAATTGGATACGTTGACGTAAAGCTTCACAATAAGCATAAGCTTCCGCCGGTGAACTAATGTCCGGTTTTGAGACAATTTCAATCAACGGGGTCCCTTGCCGGTTCAAGTCGACATATGAATGGGTGCTGGCATGCGTGTTTTTCCCGGCATCTTCTTCGATATGCATTTCTTCAATCCCGACTTTTTTCTTTTGACCATCCACTTCAATTTCAAGCCAGCCGTCATGGGCTAGTGGCTTTTCATGTTGAGTGATTTGGTAAGCTTTCGGGTTATCTGGGTAGAAATAATTCTTCCGGTCAAAATAAGTTTCTTGTTCAATTTCAGCATGTAAAGCAGTCGCTGCTTTAATCCCAGCTTCAACTACGCCTTTATTGGCCGTTGGTAAGACCCCGGGATAGCCCCAGTCGATCACGTTCGTGTTGGCGTTAGGTTCTGCACCGAATTGCACGGGTGATGGACTAAAAATTTTGGAATTGGTTTTTAATTCAACATGGACTTCAAGTCCAATCGTCGTCACAAAATTCATTTAGTTCGTCCCTCCTAAATCTGGGGTCGCCTGATGAAAATCAGTCGCTTGTTCAAAGGCATAACCAGCCTTGTAAAGCGTGCTTTCATCAAAAGACTTACCAATTAATTGTAACCCAACTGGCATGCCATCAGCTAAGCCAGCTGGAATTGACATCCCAGGTAAACCGGCTAAGTTAACCGGAATCGTCAAGACATCGTTCATATACATCGTGATTGGGTCAGAGATTTCATCGCCAATCTTGAACGCAGGGGTTGGTGCAGTCGGGCCGATGATTAAATCATAATCATTGAAGACCTTGTTAAAGTCATCAATAATCATCGTCCGGACTTGACCAGCCTTGTGGAAGTAAGCATCGTAATAACCCGCTGATAAGGAGAACGTCCCTAACATGATCCGCCGTTTAACTTCATCACCAAAGCCTTCAGAACGGCTACGAACATAGACATCTTCCAAGTTCTTCACATCTTGAGCGCGGAACCCATAGCGAATCCCATCGAACCGTTGTAAGTTAGATGATGCTTCCGATGACGCGATAATATAGTAAGCTGAAACCCCATAGCGACTATGTGGTAACGAGACTTCTTCAACCGTGGCCCCTAAGTCTTCAAATTGCTTGACGGCATTTTGGATGACTTCGCGAACCTTAGGATCAATTCCGTCGCCCATATATTCTTTTGGCAACGCAATCTTCATGCCTTTAATATCACCAGTCAAACCCGCGGTAAAGTCCGGCACTGCTCGCTTGGAAGACGTGCCATCATGCACATCGTTACCCGCAATTAAATTCAACGCTGCAGCGTTATCTTTAACCGTTCGTGTCATTGGTCCGATTTGGTCTAGTGAAGACCCAAAAGCAATTAAGCCCCAACGAGAAACACGACCATACGTTGGCTTCATCCCAACGATACCGTTAAATGACGCTGGTTGCCGAATTGAACCACCGGTATCAGAACCATAGGCAACCGGCACTTGACCAGAAGCCACGGCTACCGCTGAACCACCAGATGAGCCACCAGGAACGCGACTAACATCCCAAGGGTTCTTGGTTACTTTAAAGGCTGAGTTTTCAGTTGACCCACCCATGGCAAATTCATCCATGTTGGTCTTACCGACAATCACCATGTCATTCGCTAACATCTTATCAACGACCGTCGCATTATAAACGGGCACAAAGTTTTCCAACATCTTGGAAGCCGCCGTCGTTGTTAAGCCTTTGGTCACAATGTTATCTTTGACCCCCACGGGAATCCCCGCTAACAAGTTGTCAGCATTGATGCCTTTAGCATCGATGGCTTGGGCATTCTTCAAAGCTGCATCAGCGTTCAAGTTTAAGAACGCGTCAACTTTAGCATCGGTTTTTGCCATGTTGTCAAAGGTTGCTTGGGTCAATTCGGCCGCACTAATCTTTTTAGCAACTAGATCAGCATGCAGACTCGTTAAATCTTGGTTGAAAAAGTCCATTATTCGCCGTCCCCACTTTCGTCAATAATTGTTGGTACTCGGATTAAGCCTTCCGCCGTTTCAGGCGCGTTGGCTAATAGGGCCTGCCGTTGGTTGCTTTGAACGGCAACGTCATCACGTAAGGCATTCTGCCGATCGCTAACTCGCGACGTTACAGGGACCCCAGTTGTATCAACCGTACTTAATTCTTCAAACATGCCAATAATTTTTTCCAACTGACCAGTAAATAGTTCTAATTGGTCGGGGGTAAATTCGAGCTTCGCGAGTTCCGCGACATGCTTAACTTGTTCGGCATTAATGCGTTCTTCAGCCATCAAATTTCCTTCTTTCTTAATCTTTTGCGTTATACGTGTTTGAACATCACTTATTGACCACTAATACATTATAGTTCGTACGCTTGAAACTAGTTGGATTAACTTGTCACTCTGGTTGGTCCAGCATCGATCCAGACCAACCGAAGCGGAAAAAGTCAGCGCTTAATTATCGCCTTGATCACTAAAGACATGCGTGTAATACGAACTGCCTTTAGCCGTCCGCGCTAAGAAGCTTTGAATATCGCCATTGGCACTCTTAACCGTAATTTCAACGGGAACCCCAGATGGCAAATAACGCTTAGCAGCGGTAGCTAAATATTGCGTAAAGCTGATAATTTCAGTCTCACTGTAGAACTTCGTCGTGATATTAACGCTTAACTTGCTCAACGACTTGTCTTTGTAATGGGCATTCGCCGTCACACCTGACAAGTTCGGGAAGAAGTTTTGGACATGCGACTTAAATGATGAGAAATCTGACTCATCATTACTGTTCGCACCGCTATTCTTCGATTCCGTCGTTGCTGGGAAGACGTAATTTTGCCAATTCAATGATTTCCAATTTGAAATCGACGTGGCCCCATTTTTAGAAACCGCGTAGGCAATCATGTTCCCACCTACTAGACTATCATTTGACGACTGCTTGTAAAGCGCTAAGACGATTGGCACCCGCTTTAAAGCTGATTTTTGCCGCAACCGTTGTAACACGGTGTTGGCCATCTTTTTACCTTGAGCGGTTAATTCCGTCGTGGTGATATTCGTCTCATAGGTTGCCCCATATTCAACCTTAGTGTAGTAATCTACGGCGTTCATCCCTAGACCAACCGTGACGCCGCCAAGATTCAACTTACTGCCGCTTTGAACCATATAATCTTGTTCTTCTAATTGTTGTAAATAGATTGGGTTCCGCGTATCGGCACCGGTTTTCCCGTTACTCTTAGGGTTTAACCCATCCTCATTATCCTTGGTCTTACGGCCTAACCAATTTTCAACCGTCGACGTACTCAAATACTGACCTTCTTGATAAACATACTTGTTTGTCGGGAAGACTTTCTTTGAAACATCCAATAAGCCCGTTTCAAAGCTCTTTAAATTCATGACGTTATCATTTTGTGAAACGTTGACGCCGCGCGATTTACTCGTCCGGTAACGGCCCTTCTTAATAACCCCTTGATAAAACTCTGAATCCGTGGTCCCAGTGGTGGTCGTCGTTTTCGACCCAGTTGTTGTCGTCTGACTCGTACTATTAGAACCAAATGACGAACTCTTCAAATTTCCGCAGGCGGCCAGAACAATCGCGGTAATTGCCACTAAGCCCATCGTGCGTATGCGTTTAATTGTCACGCTTGTGCATCCTCCCTCATTGTCGTGCTGAACCGTGCTTCATCCCAAACGGTAATGTCCAGCTGTTGTGCTTTTTGCAACTTACTGCCGGCATCGGTTCCGGCAACCACTAAGTCCGTCTTCTTAGAGACGCTTCCAGTGACTGTCGCACCGTGATCTTGCAACCACTGTGTCGCAGCCGGTCGAGTAAAGCTCTGTAACTTACCCGTTAAAACCACGCGCTTGCCAGCAAACCAACTGTTGCTGTCTAAAGCGGCGGTCTCACTAGGGCCTTGGTAAGTCGTATTGACACCCACGGTTTGTAGCTCCTTAACTAGGGCTTGCGCACCATCACTGTCAAAATATTGAACGACTGCGTTGGCAATAATGTCGCCCATCGAGTCAATCGCCGCAATTTCTTCCTGACCGGCCGCCATCAAAGCGTCGATCGTTTCAAAATGTTGAGCAATCAACCGGGCGACTTTAGCGCCAACGTGGCGAATCCCAAGGCCGAACAATAAACGTTCAAGTGAATTATTGCGACTACGGTCAATCGCTGTCAAGAGGTTTTCTGCAGATTTATCTTTTACTTTATCTAATGCTAATAATTGATCCTTGGTCAACCGATATAAATCCGCCACATCGCTGACCAAATGATTGGTATAGAGTTGGGCAATCAACTTTGGACCTAAGCCATCAATGTTCATCGCATTCCGCGAGGCAAAGTGGACTAAGCCTTCTTGCACTTGCGCAGGACATTTCGGGTTGATACAGCGTAATGCCACTTCATCTTCCAAATGCACGAGTAATGCCCCACAGGATGGACAATGGGTTGGAATCGTTAACTTTTCAGCATCTTTTGGTCGTTTCGTTAAATCCACGGCCGAAATTTCCGGAATAATGTCACCAGCTTTGTGTAGCAACACAGTATCACCGATGCGCACATCTTTAGCGGCCACATAATCAGGATTATGCAATGACGCCCGCGCAACCGTGGTCCCGGCTAATTGCACCGGATCCATCACGGCTGTCGGGGTCACCACCCCGGTCCGACCGACTGTCCACTCAACATCTTTAAGCAGCGTCGGCTGTTCGTCCGGTGGAAACTTAAATGCAATCGCCCAGCGCGGCACTTTGACGGTCGCGCCTAATGACCGCTGCAACGGTAAAGGATTCGCTTTAATAACAATCCCATCAATCCCATAGGCTAAGTCCGGCCGTTCATTTTGATAATGGTCAATATAACTAAACACCTCGGCCATCGAATGCGCGACTTTGAAGGTCGGATTAATCGCCAACCCCAAGTCTGCAAATTCTGCCAGCATGTCACTTTGGGTGCGGGCCGTTAACGGCTCATAATCCGCCACGTTATACATAAAGGTACTTAATTGACGTTCAGCTGTAACTTTCGTATCTAGCTGGCGTAATGACCCAGCCGCTGCGTTCCGCGGATTGGCAAAGACGCTTTCACCAGCAGCTTCCCGCCGTGCATTCAAGGCCGCAAAAGCGGCTTTGGGCATATAGCATTCGCCCCGAACTTCAATCGTTAACGGCCGGCTCAATTCGTGTGGAATTGAGTCAATCGTCATAATATTACGGGTAATATCTTCGCCAACCGACCCATTACCTCGCGTTGAGCCTTGAACTAACTTGCCGTTTTCGTATTGTAGCGATAAGGCTAAGCCATCAATTTTCAATTCGCAATTATAGTCAAACGGTTCCTCGACATTTTGCCGTAAGCGGTCATCAAATGCCTGCAATTCGGCTTGTGAAAAGACATCGCCCAAAGACAGCATTGGAATCGGATGTTGGACCTTCGTAAAGCCAGCTTTAACCGTCCCACCAACTAATTGGGTTGGTGAATCACTCGTCACAATGCTAGGAAACGCCGCTTCTAACGCCACTAAGCGCGCATACTCACGGTCATAAGTATCATCTTCAACTTTAGGGGCATCATTATCATAATAATCTTGCCGCCACTGATTTAATTCAGTCCGTAAACTGGCGGCTTCGGTCGCCGCTGCTGCTTGATCCAGTTCACTGATCGGTTTGTTTGCCATTATGCTGGCCTCCTTGACCACTTAGTCCTGAACTTTTTGAATTGGGGCAAACGCGGCTAAGAGCCGTTTAATCCCCTCTGACTTAAAGGCGATATCGAGTTCAGCATCTTCACCGGCACCAGTCACCTTAACCACGGTTCCAGTCCCCCACTTACGATGCTTAACTTTGTCGCCAATCCGCCAACTATTCTTGTCAGCACCCGTTCCGGCCGCTTTCTTAACGGTTGGCCGAGTCCCAACTGGATTCTTCTTATAACGTGGCGTCAAGGCTTTCTTAGTCGCAAATGGCACGTTTAAGTCACTACTGCTTGACCCTTCTAAGGTATTGTCATTCTTAATCAAGCTTTGGTCGATTTCAGCAACAAATCGTGATTCTTGGTTACTTTGTCGCCGACCATATAACATCCGCGAATAGGCGTTAGTCAGATAGAGTTGCTTTTCAGCCCGGGTAATCCCGACATAAGCTAACCGCCGTTCTTCTTCCAATTCATCCTCATCCATCATAGCCCGTGACAGTGGGAAGATGCCTTCTTCTAGGCCAATCAGAAAGACAACTGGAAATTCTAGGCCTTTAGCCGCATGCAACGTCATCAACGTCACTGCTTGGGGTTCTTCTTCCACGTTATCCACGTCTGAAACGAGGGCTAAGTCGGCTAAGAAATCCACAAACTTATCACTATCTTCTTCTTCTGGTTGATAACCATCATCGAATTGCTTGGTAACGGATAAGAATTCTTGAATGTTTTCGATCCGCGTCTGCGTTTCAAGCGGTTTAGCGGTCTTTTGGGCTTTAAGAGCCTTCATGTAACCGGACCGATCCAAAATTTCTTGCGTCAAATCAGTGACTGATAAGAATTCGCGCATTGCGCGTAATTCATTCATCGTCGCTGCAAACTTCGCTAAAGCTCCCTTAGTCCGCGTCGCAATGCCATTAGCCATATCAACATTGGTTGCCGCTTCTAGCATTGAATAATTCGCTTCGTCCGCAAAAGCCCGCAACTTATCAACACTGGTCTGGCCAATGCCCCGTTTCGGTTCATTAACGACCCGTTCAAAGTTGACAGAGTCTTGGTCATTAACAACTAAGGTTAAGTACGACAAGATATCCCGAATTTCCTTACGATCGTAGAACTTGTTCCCACCAACCATCGTATATGGAATATTGGCTTTAACGAGTGATTCTTCCATGACCCGGGATTGGGCATTAGTCCGGTATAAAACGGCGAAATCCCCATAGTCATATTTATTGGTGCGCATTTGTTCTTGAATCTGAGCGATTACATAGTGGGTTTCATCATTTTCGCTTTGCCCACGATAATAGTGAATCGGTTGGCCTTCATCATTTTCAGTCCATAACTTCTTAGGGCGCCGCGTGGTATTGTGGTTAATCACTTGGTTAGCCGCTGCTAAGATGGTCTTGGTGGACCGGTAATTTTGTTCCAACTTAACACTGTCTGCTTCTGGATAATCTTGTTCAAAGTTCAAGATGTTTTCCATATTGGCGCCGCGCCAACCATAGATTGATTGGTCAGCATCCCCGACAACACAGAGATTCTTATACTTTTCAGCTAATAAGTTGACCAAGGTATATTGGGCATTGTTGGTATCTTGATATTCATCCACATGAATATAATGGAATTTATTTTGGTACCAGCCCAACGTTTCTGGGTGCTGCTTGAACAGCTGAATCGTCAACATAATCAAGTCATCAAAATCAACCGCTTGATCCGCCGCTAATTCATGTTGATACTGATCGTAAACATCGGCCACGATGCTTTCAAACGGACTCGCCGCGGCTTCTTTATACATCGCGGGTGTCTGTAAATCGTTTTTCGCATTAGAAATGGCCGATAGAATCGACCGTGGATCGTACTTTTTAGAGTCAATATTTTGATCGTTTAAGATACGCTTAACTAAGGTCCGTTGCTCACTCGTCCCGGCAATCGTGAAGGCCCGATTATAACCAATCTGGTCAATATCACGCCGCAAGATCCGAACACAGAGGGCATGGAACGTTGAAACCCAGACATCACGGGCATCTTCACCCAATAAGTTACCGACTCGTTCACGCATTTCACGCGCAGCCTTATTCGTAAAGGTAATCGCTAAAACATTCCAAGGATTAACGCCTTTTTCTTCAATCAAGTAAGCGACCCGATGCGTCAGCACCCGAGTCTTTCCCGAACCGGCTCCCGCCATAATTAGTAGCGGTCCTTCGGTGTCTAATACGGCTTCTTGTTGCTTGTCATTCATTCCTGCCAATAGGCTTTCTTTCGACACGCTGTTCGCCACCCTTTCTAAAAATCAGTCAACAAATATTATACCAAATTTCAGCCCGATATGCTGGCCTTTCAGCCGGCTTTTTCGAATGTTTGTTCTATTAATTTAGCGTGCTGATGACCATCAGTTTGCTTAAAATCATCACGCTGATTGGCCAATCGACAATACCACCCTACTTACGATGGTGCCGGTTGTTCTCTAAAATACTGGCACGCCATGATCCATTTAGAAGCCCAGCATTTAACGACAAAAAGAGTTCAGGTCTACACCCAAACTCTTCCGTTTTCATAATCTGATTAATCACTAGTTTTGGCTGCCGCCCCTTCATCTGGCGCCGGTTGGAGTTGCCAGATGTTGGTATCATCGATCTGTTCCAAGGCTTCTTTGATTGAGTCAGCTTCAACCATCACATGACCCGCAATCGCAGCTTTTTCAGCTTGCAATTTTGTTCGGTGATAGAAGTTGAAGAACCAGTTGGGCTTAATCTGCCATTGGGTACGAATCACATTTGCTTGCGCTGGTGTGAAGTACACCGCCACGACTGGCAACAGCGATTTAATTGGCATTAACGGTAAACCGGCAATCGCCCGCAAATGTTGTTCGGCCATGCTAATATTAGTGGCGCGTTCAAAGACATAGCCTGCTTGATGCATCGCCGGCACAATCCGTTTCACATATAAATTACCACTATCGGTCAAGAAAAAGGCCACTTCAAAGATCCCGGTATACGTTAAATTATCACTAATTTCTTGCGTGATCCGTAAGATTTCATCATTAACAGCTTGATCGATCTGCGCTGGCACCATAGTCATCATTAATTGATGATCCCGATACCGATTCTCGACGATGGGGAAAAACTTAGTTTCATCCGGCGTCTTGGCGACAATCACGGATAATTCTTTCTTAAATGGAATCAGGGATTCTAACATATAAGTACCCCAATCCAATAAGTCAGCCGCTTTGACAATATCGGTCTGCGTCTTAATGACCAGCTGCCGATTATGCCCCAAACCTTTTTGAATCGGCTTCAAAATACTTGGGTAGCCGATCGACCCAATTGATTGATAGACATCATCGAGACTAACAATCGTTGCCGATGGTGCCACGTTTAAGTTTAACTGGGCAAAAAAGGCGCGTTCCAGCGACCGATCTTGCATCATTTCTAAGGCATCGGTCCCTTGAGGTACACGGGTATGCGCGGCTAAAAAGCCCATGACTGACGCATCGATGGTTTCTGATTCGTACGTCACCATATCACAACGTTCGGCGAAGTTTTGTAATTGTTGCTGATCATTGAGGGCCCCGACAACACGAAAATCTGCCAGTTCCATGGTCTCAGTATTTTCGTTATCACCGTAAACACCGACATTGATGCCGGCATTGTGCGCGGCAATCGCCAATCCAACACCGTTGGTACTATTACCGATGATGCCTAAAGTACCACCTGGATTTAAAACCGAGTTGTCCACATCCGTCCCTACTTTCTTAAATAAATATTAAATGAATTTTCGATTAGTGATCCGTTAATTATCATACGTTGCCCGTAGCGTGCATGCAAGTATTGACACGAATCTTTCTGAATATTTAGCGTTTTCGTTTTTTAACTTAAATAAAGTGTTTTATTATTCGCTTCGGTTGGCCTGGACTGACGCTGGAACGTGGTGGCCACGTTTATGAGCCACAGTACGGTCTCATAAGCCGGGCTTTGACTAACCCGGCAAAACCCACCGGCTAAGTCAAACGACACCACTGAGCGTCATCCAGTCCGTCCTTCGCTAATTTCACCAACTATTGCTAATTGCTTCGTTCAAGAACAAGTTCACCCAATTTATAAGTATCAATAATATCTATGCTAGCACGCTAACGATATTGATAAATTAGCACGCTCAATAAATTATCGGCGGGCATTGCGGCGTTTGACCCGTTTCAGCCAAAAGCCACCTGAAATATACTTGGGTTCATAGGCAATTACGAACGCATTTGGAGCTTCCGTTTTGATCAAATCGTATAACCGTCGTTCATTCTTACGTGGTGCTAGAATCTCTAACGCTAACCGTTCGCCTTCTAAACCATAGGCTGCGTGTTGTGTTACCCCAAAACCGTTTGTTCGTAAGACTGCCGGCAAGGTCGACTTGGGATCTGGTAAGATGACCGAAATCATTGTGTAACCCAAGGCCAGCTTATCTTCAATCAACATGCCGACGTAGACCCCGACCCCGTAACCGAGTGCATAGACCACTAGATTCAACGGATTGCTCAACCGATTCAAAACTAAGGACAACCCTAACACATACACGGTAATTTCAATCACACTGGTAAAGGCCGCAAAATAGCGATACCCACGCATTACTAACAAAAAGCGCAACGTATTCAAGGTGATGTACACCAAATTAATCACAAAAATTAAAACTAACATGCCCGGATTAACTTGCATCTCAATCCCAGCTTTCTAAGCTAAATTAATCGGTTGCTTCTGAAGCAAAGTGCACGCGGTCACCATCAAAGGATGTAATCTGTGCTAGGGATTCCAAGCGAACCCCACGATCTGCGACTAATTGATGACCACTTTGGAAGATCTTTTCAATCACGATCCCCACGCCAGCAATTTCAGCTTGCGCTTGGTCACAAATCTCAAATAAGCCTTGAACCGCTTGCCCATTTGCTAAGAAATCATCGATTAACAATACCTTATCATCTGCGCTCAAAAATTTCTTGGAAATCGAAATATGATTGGACGTTTTTTTAGTATATGAATAGACTTCAGCGGTGTATAAATCATCAATCAAGGTGACCGATTTGTGTTTGCGGGCAAAAACAACGGGGACATGCAACTGCAAC
Source organism: Lactiplantibacillus dongliensis (assembly GCF_005405105.1). GTDB lineage: Bacteria > Bacillota > Bacilli > Lactobacillales > Lactobacillaceae > Lactiplantibacillus > Lactiplantibacillus dongliensis. The sequence goes on along the minus strand of NZ_BJDK01000005.1, from coordinate 72,484 downwards.
CCAGCCATCACTGCGGGGGCAATCCCCGATGATTCGACCGTTAAAATCTTGGTAACCTTGGCTTCGCGGAATAGTCGCGCGAATTCGGAACCAATCGTAAACATTAGATCTGGGTCAACTTGATGATTCAAAAAGCCATCAACCTTTAAGACTTCGCCAGGTAAGACCCGGCCATCGGTTAAAATACGTTGTTCAAGTTCTCGCATAATGCCCTCCTACTAATTTCAGCTAGTTTAAACGTTCTACTTACTATCATACCGTTCTAAGTCATATTTTTGAATAACATTAATTATTTTTTGCGCATAATCTGGATCCGTCGCATAACCGGATTTGGCTAAAGCCCGAGCCGCGTCTTGATATGTCGTAGCCTCGATCACCGTGTGATAATGGCCGGGGTCCCAAGCAGGACCGTGTGCGAGCCGCTTGGCATGTGCCACCATCGACGCATGCCAACTGGTATAAACCCGAAACCGGCGTTTGACTTGATGATAGGCCCCATCGTAATACTCCTGCGTCGTCATCACCTTACCGGGTTCTGCGGCAGTCGCTTTAACACCAAATAAATTATTGTTTTCCGTGGCGTTCGTACTTTGGCCCCAATCCGATTCCAAAATAGCTTGTGCCAGCGTAATGCTGGCCCGCACCTGATAAGTCGTCTGCAGGGCTTGAGCATCGGGTGCCAGGCGTTTGATAAACCCGGCATGCGTCTTAACGGTGGTTGCTTGTCGGACCGGCCGCCAAGCAGGCCAACGGGTGCTAGCAAGCCACCCCAAGCCACCAATCACGATAACTAAGACGACCACATTCAACCACTGCACGCGACCTTTTCTGACTAAAAACCCGGTTGCTTTAGACCGGCGTTTACGCCGACGCTTTTTTGCTGCCATGACGGGTGTCCTTTCTATGTAAGTTGGCTCTATTTTACCTGCTTTCAGCTAAAATTAAAATGGCTTTTAACGCCGACCAACCCAACTTTTCTGCTAGAATGAATTTGGAGCCTATCATAAAATTGGAGGAACGTGCCTATGCCTAAAAAATATCGGTGGGCGATTGTCGGTCTCGGCAATATCGCTCACAGCTTTGTCAAATACTTTGACCAGCCTGATGGTGAAATCTATGCCGTTTGTTCACGCTCTCAAGCCAAAGCAGATGCCTTTGCTAACGACCATCAGATTCCAAAAGCTTACGGTGACTTGTCCGCTCTATTAGCTGATCCACTAGTTGACATCGTTTACGTGGCGACACCGCACAACTATCACCTCGATACCATTCTACCAGCGCTAAAGGCCGGTAAACACGTCTTCAGTGAAAAGGCGATCACAATGACGAGTGATCAATTGAATCAAGCTAAGGCTCTCGCAACCGCCAACCAGCTCGTGTTAGCTGAAGCGATGACGTTGTACCACATGCCGTTGTATCAAAAGCTGCACGCCTTTGCCAATGATCACCAACTGGGGGCTTTAAAGATGGTCCAAGCCAGCTTTGGGAGCTTTAAGGAACCTGATCCAACTAACCGTTTCTTTAATCCCGACTTAGCTGGCGGTGCATTGCTGGATATTGGCGTCTACGCGTTAGCCTTTGTGCGGGAATTTTTAACCGCTAAACCATATATTACTGGGACCACGATGCATCGTTTCAGTACCGGCGTTGATGAAGCCGAGACGATCAGCCTACGTAATGCCCATGATGAACTCGCTAACGTGGCCTTGACTTTCCGGGCTAAGATGCCCAAGCAAGGGATCGTGGCGTATGAAAATGGGTACTTCACCATCGACACTTATCCGCGCGCCGATCACGCTTTATTCACGGATAACCAAGGACAGACTCAGGTGATTCAGGCTGGGGCGTCCACCAATGCGATGAACTACGAAATTGCTGATATGCAACGGATGATTGCCGGTGATTTAGCCAATACCAGCTTAGTTAAGACTACTGACGTGATGGACATCATGACGGCTGCTCGACAGCAGTGGGATTATCGTTACCCATTTGAATAGATCATAAAACAGTGTCGAACCTTTTAACCTAGGTTCGACACTGTTTTTTTACCTGAAATAACTTTCTACTGGCAATTTGCAAACTAGCGCTTTTGCTTGAATAATCGTTTCACAATGACCTGTCACACGATTTTTCCTAAAAATCCCAAGTACAGGCTGGCCACGTAATTTCATATTTTTGCCTTGACTACTCAGTAGCGTGATTGGTACGTATAGCGTTTTGATTTTCTTTAATCCTAGGCTCACAATTTTTCGTCGCGTTGCTAATTGAGCATCGTAATCAAAAGAAAATTTTACCGTTCGTTGATCATCAATGATTATTTCCAATGAATCAAATAAATAATGAACAGCACCAATGACTTGAAACTTTAATGCAGTGGTCCCATCTGCGTGAACTAACAACTTTCCATAGTTAATGCTACCAGCCTCTAAATCTCGCAAAAAATGCTCTCTTGGATTTTTCCCTGATAACCCACACCGCACAAATGCATAAAATCAGCCCGGTTAGTTGCAAATTTAATTGTCTTATTTCCAGCATAGACATAGCAATATTGGTATAGATAAACCTCAGCTTTCAAAAAAAGATAAGCCTGCTGAACATTTTTCATATTATATTTATGCCTTTGATCTAGTTCTAAATCAAACTTTCTAAACGTATAATGATCCATTGTTCTCCCCCAGAAACTTTGGATAGAAAAAGAGCGTTGGCGCTTCAAAGCAAAACGTCAACACTCTGTTGGTTAATTTTATGTTGGTCAAGGAACAACGTTATATGCACAGATATAACAACAATCACGTTTACGGCTAAAACGTGAAACCAGACATCATACGCACGGGTATGATAATTATCTTGACCGGGTATTAACCGACCCCCTCTAACTAAGATTAGTATATCATCACTGCGTCTCAATACCTATTGATTTCTCCTAAACCAACAATCCTAACCCCATAAACACCGCAAATGACAAACAAATAATCGTCGCATTCTTAATTGCTAAGATAAACGTTTCGCGTTTAACTTGTTTCTGTAAGAACAACCGTGTGTTTTTATACACTGGAATTGCACTAACCAGTGTCAACAAGCTTAATGGTGGCAACACCCCTAGCCATACCGCCGCGACTAAGCACAGATAGCCAGCCACATAACTCCAGGCAAACACTCGCAACATGACCGGTTTACCCAAATAATAAAGAATCGTATGCCGGCCTAGCGCAATGTCTTCTGCCATATCGCAGATATTATTGGCCAACATAATGTTTGATATTGCAAAAATAGCTAATCCGGCCGCCACCAAGACTTGAAAACTCGACAGCCACGTTATTGTGGTTACGTCATAGGTGTTAATAAACACTGCAATCCAGAAAATCATAAAACCCATCGTAAATCCAGAGAAAAACTCCCCAAACGGACCAGTCGAAATTGGTTTGGGACCACCGGCATAAAAATAACCGACCGCGTATGAATATAACCCCATCCATAACAACGGCAAACCAGTCCGCGTGACGAGCCATAGCCCTAAGACCAACGACACCCCAGCTAAGCCAAACGTAATGGTCCGCGCCTGACCAATCGAGATCTGATTAACCCCGACCACGTTCGTCTCCTCTAGGAACTCCTGATTATCAGCATCCCGTGGCGCATGTAAAAAGTCTTGGTAATTATCATTCGCATTGGTCGCCATATGGAATAACGATGACGCGACAAAAAATAGGGCTAAATAACCTAAATGAACTTGATGATAATTATAAATCGCGTACAAACTCCCTAGAACAAATGGTAAAACACTGGCAATCAGCGATTTGATCTCCACAAACTCTAAAAAAACTTTCGGTTTCAAGGACCGACTCCCCCTTTTTGATTGACAACTTTAATAGTTATTTGTACCTTTAAGTTAGATTGTATTTTAGAATGCGTAGGGCTGCAAGTTTTGATGTCCTGCGCCAACGGGGTGACGGTGAATGATTCAAACGATTTGGCAACCAGATACACAGATTCATGCGCAACTAGCGGCGTTAAAGCCCTACCTATTGGCACATGTTAACATAGATAATCCCGCCATCAACGCTCGGGTACACGCCTTACTGCAGGCTGGCGGCAAACTTTTACGACCAGGATTCTTTTACTTATTCAGTCAATTTGGCGCGGATCAAGCCGCTGACCGATTACAAGCTGGGGCAGCGGCAATGGAACTTTTACACGTCGCCACCTTAATTCATGACGACGTGATTGACGAAAGTCCAGAACGGCGACACGTCACGACCATTCATCAAGACTATGGTCAACGCAACGCCATCTACGCCGGTGACCTCTTGTTTACATGTTACTTTGATCTAGTGGTTGCTTCCGCACGAACGACGACTGATATCCAACGCAATGTTGCGGCCATGCGCGGGATTCTCCAAGGTGAGCTTGATCAAATGGCCCATAACTTTCACCCCCAAACTAGCCTTAATGACTACTTAAAAGTCGCCGCTGGTAAGACTGCACGGCTATTTAGTTTAAGTTGCCAACAAGGGGCCCAGCTCGCCCAAGCGCCCCAAGCAATCGTTGACCTCGGTGCACAAATTGGCCAACAACTGGGCTTAGCTTACCAGATGCTAGACGATATCCTCGATTACACGGGCGACGAACAACTCACTCATAAATTACCGTTAACGGACTTGCGCGATGGGGTTTACTCGCTGCCACTGATTTATGCGCTGCAAGCTGACGCTAGCTTAGCACGGCAATTACCAATGCCCGGGACGACCGCCACCGATACTGATCTATTGGCGATTCGTGATCAAGTCGTTGCCTTGGGTGGTGTCACTCAGGCACAACAATTAGCAACGCAATATACCCAACACGCCCTGAGCTTAATCAATCAATTGCCGGCAGGAACGACCCAACAGACGCTCCGCCAGCTTGTCACACAATTATTAATTCGCAATCATTAAAACGGTCCCGGTCATGTCAACCTGTACCCGTTGCGCCATCTAGATCAACCAATTAAATCATCTGAGACCACCGACGAGCTAAGTATCACTAGCTCGTCTTTTTGTTGACGTTTGGCGGTAGTTTCTAAAACACTGACACGCTATGACCATTTTGAAGCCTCAGACTGAGTAGTCTTCAAAACTGGCCCTGGCCCAGTGATGTCGTTTATCTTAGTCGTGATTTTGTGCCTTCGATCCTCCCTGCTTTCGGACTCGCAAACGTAATCCCCACATGCCAGTCAATTCTGAGCTAACCAGCGTGGCAATCTCAAGCTAATCAAATAAAGCTTGATTTTAACGTCCATCGATCAATTTTATTCCAAAAGTATTTAAAATTTCATATAAATTAGTTATTTACAAATCATTGGAAACGTTTTATGCTATTAATGCAGTTGACTGATCTATCCGCTGGGGGTGGCCAGATCAGTTAACTAAACTGATTACTTTGGAGGCAAAGAAATGACAACATACAAACGTTTGAACAAGACGCTGCTATGGGTGTTAGTCATCGCATTTTCAATATTGATTGCCGGCGGACTGCTGATTTTTAAAAATGAAGCCCCGCGGCCATCGCGAATTGTCGATGAAAGTGGCACCACGATTGTCACTAAGCAGCAATTAATTTCTGGACAAGCCGTTTATGAAAAATACGGGTTGACCGATTATGGTAGTTATTTAGGTAACGGCACTTATTTTGGCCCGGACTATACCGCCCAGGCCTTACACATTTACTTACGTGGCATGTACCAATACTACAGCCAGAAGCAATATAACCAGACATTTAAGCAATTATCTACCGAGCAAAAAGCCGGTATTCGTGGCAAGGTCAAAGCCGAAATTCGTCAGAATCGTTACTCACAGGCGAAGGATCAATTGACCTTAACCACCGCCCAAACTGCTGGGCTGCAACATTTGACCCGCTACTATCGACATGAATTCCGGAACAACCCCCATGAAGCCGGCATGCCTGAAAATATGATCAAAAACAATACGGACGACTTTATGACCCATGGTGATAAGATCGACCAATTGACTTACTTCTTCTTCTGGGGCGCCTGGTTATCTTCAACCAATCGTCCTGGTCAGACTTATTCCTATACGAATAACTGGCCCTATGATTTAGATGCTGGCAACGTGATGTTACCAGAAGCCATGGTCTGGACAGCGCTATCCGTTGCCTTACTGGTCGCTGGTGTTGGTATCGTCATCTACTTCTACAAGCGTTACCACTTCGATATGGAATACACCCTCGATTACCGCGACATGGGGACCATTAAAACGGATGAACCCATCACTAGCTCGCAACGTAAGGCGGCAAAGTACTTCCTAATCGTCATGCTAATGTTCTTTATTCAAGTTATGTTGGGGGAACTCCTGGCGCATTACTACGTTGAAAATGGATTCTTTGGGATTCCGCTACAGAACATTTGGCCGTTTAACTTAGCCAAGACTTGGCACTTGCAACTTGTTATTTTCTGGATTGCAACGGCCTGGTTAGCCACCGGGATCTATATCACGCCACGCGTCTTAGGTCGCGAACCCAAACGACAAGGCTTCTTAGTCGACACATTGTTCTATGCCCTCTTAGTAGTCGTGGCTGGTTCAATGCTCGGTGAATGGGGCTCATCACTTGGCATCATCAATAACAAGTGGTGGATCTTTGGCCATTATGGCTGGGAATATGCCGAGATGGGTAAGTTCTGGCAAATTCTGTTTATTGTCGGCATGGTGCTCTGGGTTATCATTCTTTGTCGTGGTTTCTTACCGGCGATTAAGATTAAAAAGAACCTCGATCGATCACGCTTACTACAATTACTCTTAGCCGGTTCAGTTGCTATTCCGGCCTTTTACTTGGCATCACTTTTCATCTTGCCAAACTCCCACGTTACTTTTGCTGATTACTGGCGTTGGTGGATTGTCCATCTGTGGGTCGAAGGGATCTTTGAATCGTTTGCCGTTATTTTAATTGGCTATTTATTGGTCGATATGAAGTTAACCACGATCAAATCAACGATTCGCGCCCTTTACTTCCAGTTGATCTTACTATTGGGAACCGGTGTTGTTGGTATGGGCCATCACTACTTCTGGGAAGGCGATCATGCCATTTGGCTCGCCTTAGGGTCCTGCTTCTCCGCACTTGAAGTTATCCCACTGTGCCTATTGGTTTGGGAAGCTTATACCCATTACCGGGTCTATCGCGAAAGTAAACGCGACTTCCCATACAAAGGGACCTTTATGTTCCTCGTCTCAACTGGACTCTGGAACGCCATTGGTGCTGGGGCATTAGGCTTCTTAATCAATGCACCGGCAATCAACTTCTTTGAACATGGGACTCAGTGGACGTCCGCTCATGCCCATGGATCAATGGCTGGTGTTTACGGCTTCTTCTCAATTGCCATTATGCTCTTTGCAATGCGGCACTTAACTAAGCCAGAATTCTGGACACCTAAAGTGGAGCGCTGGATCAAGTGGTCTTGTTGGGCCTTTAACATCGGCCTAGCCGGTATGACCTTTGTCACCTTAATGCCGATGGGCTACTTACAACTAAAAGACGCCCTTCAATTCGGCTACTGGCATGCCCGGCAAGCCAGCTTCTACAAGGAACCGATCATTCAAGGACTGACGATCGCCCGTTCAGTCCCAGATATTATCTTTACCGCGGGTGTCGTCATTATTCTAGTTATTTTCTTCCGAGCGATGTTCCACTTAAAGAAAGCCTCCAAGGAAATTAATCCAGTTGACTATGATATTAAGTAAGTTTTGACACTTCAGCTAATCGTTTAAACTAACAAAAGCCCCAACGACCTTCAATGCGTCGTTGGGGCTTTTCTATGCTTGGTGCTAGTTGGTTTAAATTGCCACTCTGGTTGGGCCAGAATCGGCTGGAACGTGGTGGCCTCGTTTTTGAGCCAAAAAGCGGTCTCAAAAGCCGGGCTTTATCTAAGTCGGAAAATCACCGGCCAAGATAGACGACACCACTGAGCCAATTCTGGCCCGCCCGACATTAACTACCGGGAATTGAAAAATTAACGATTGATTACTTTCAGTTCAGTTATTTAGCCGAGAGGTTGGTTCCTAAAATGCTCAGCCGTGTCGTTGGCCTTAGTGCGAGTGGTCTGCTCGGACTTAGGCCAAGGCCAGCTTTGAAGACCGGGCTTTGGCTTCAAAATGGCCCATGGCGTTCTAGCGTTTTAGTAACCAACCGGCAGGCGGCAATTTCAACTAGCACCAAGCGTGCTTTTCCATCTGCTGCTAGTTGGATCACAATCAGCTAAGACAACCGCCGCTACTATGGATCGCCAATTATTTCCAAGACCAACATTAGTCTACTCCTGACCCTGATCCAAATCATATAACCGTTTAAACCGTGGGGCACTCGCATATAATTCTTGCGGGGTGCCGGCCATATCGAACTGCCCGGCTTCCAAGAAGCGGACCTGATCGACATAATTAATTCCGGCTAAATGATGGGTCACCCATAGAATCGTCTTATCTTGCAAGACACTAAACACGGTTGCTAAAAGATGGGCTTCTGTGATTGGATCCAAGCTAACCGTTGGCTCATCCAAGATAATAATCGGTGCATCTTGCAATAAGATCCGCGCTAAAGCTAACCGTTGGCGTTCACCGCCCGAAAAGCGGGCCCCGCCTTCTTCAACCACCGTCTCATAACCATCCGGTAACGAATCAATCAGGTGGTCCAATTCAACCGCCTTTAACGCCGCCTTCACTTGGTCATCGGTCGCTTTTAAATTTCCCATCCGAACATTATTCATAATCGTCGTATTAAACAAATACGGCTGCTGATCCAAAACTCCAAATAACTGGGCCCGTTCATTTTGTAGTCGCGCAATCGGAATATCATTCAGTTGCACCGTCCCCGCATTCGGTTGTAAGTCACCCAAGATGAGCTTCAATAGGGTACTTTTACCCGTCCCGGAAGGCCCTAATAACGCGACCTTTTCACCAGCTTTTAACGTCAAGCTTAGCTGCTTAAAGATGGGCCGGGTCCCCTCTGGATACGTAAACTCAAGCTTAGCTACTTGCAATTGACTAAACGGTTCGGTTAACACGGTTTGATCCTGTTGATCGATTGGCTTAGTATCCAGCTGATTAACCCGCACGATCGACCGTTGATAACTGGGCCATTCACTGACCCCTTGGCTGACCGATTGAAAGGCATCGACTAACGGGAAGACGGATAGCACAAAGGCCGCAATCCAGTTAGCATTAGCCTGATTCTGGGTCCATGCAAAGCTACTCCAAATAATCAATGCCAGGCAAATCACGCCAAAAATAAGCTGAATGGTAAAATCACGCCACCACTGGAATTGGTGATCAGCGCGTCGCAAACTAGAAATCTGATCAATCGGCGCCGTTTGCCGGTCATTAAAGGCTTGTTGCCGACCGGAGATTAGCCAATCACCTAATCCCATCACTGCATCAGTCAGTTGAGTATAAAACGTCTGTTGAATTTGACGACTGCGCGTTTCACGGGCACCGTTCACTAACACTGACAATAACGGCATCACGATCACAATCAGACCTAGCATCAGTAGCATCAGCAAGCCAAACCACCAACTAAAGACCCCCAGCGCTAACACGATCAACACGTACATCACAAGGGCAATCACGGTTGGAAAAACAGTCCGTAAATAGAGATTTTCAATATGGTCGATGTCATCAGCTAATAGGCTTAACACATCGCCGGTCTGAAAGTTTTGTCGAATCGCGACCGCTTGTTTTTCAACGGCTTGATAGAGCTTTTTACGAAAATCAGACACAATCCGTAAGACCCAATTATGACTGGTGATCCGTTCCGCATAACGAAACGCTGGTCGCCCAATCCCGAAGGCCCGTGTCAAGACAATCGGCACGTAGATCATCAGAATGTTATACGGATGACGCGCCGCTTTACTAATCAAATACCCCGAGTTAAACATCAACGCTGACCCGCAGAAGAAGGTCATTAACCCAAGAAATAGCGTCAATGCCAATAACTTTTTATACTTACGTAAATACGGCATCACCCAAGTATCATGTTTAAAGGTTGCAAAAAAGTTTTTCATTAGATGGCACCTACCATTTCATCCCGTAACCGGACGTATGCCCCATCCGCCGCGGCTAGTTGCGCTGGCGTCCCTTGCTCAACAATCCGGCCGTGGTCCATGACGAGTACATAATCCATTTGGTTGATCCAATGCAAACGATGCGTCGCAAAGAAGACTAAGTGATCTTTAAACACCGGTAAAATCGTTTGCTTTAATTCCGCTTCCGTTTCAATATCTAGATGGGCAGTCGGTTCATCGAATAACAAGATCCGCCGCGAACTATCCAAGAATGCCCGCGCTAACGCAATCCGTTGCGCCTGACCACCACTAACTCCGCGGGCGCCCTCGCCAATCTTCGTTGCTAGTCCATCCGGTAACGTTTTAATCCAGGCCGTTAAACCCGCCTTTTCAGCGGCAGCCCCAATTGCGCTGAGGCCCGCATCTGGTTGATAAAAGGCGATGTTTTCCGCCAAACTAGCATGGAACAAGTAAGGATTTTGCGGAATATAAAAGAAGCTCTGCTGCCAAGCAATCTGATTTAAATGAGTAACGGATTGACCGTTCACCGTGATGGTACCTTGACCAGCGGTTGGCGTTAAAAAGCCGCCTAACAAGTTAATCAAGGTTGACTTACCAGAGCCAGAAGCCCCAATAATCCCAATTCGTTGATAACCTTTAGCTTGCAGCTTAAGCGTACTAAGGGCTGGTTGCGTGCCATCATAGCTGAAGTCAATCGCTTGTAAGCTTAACGTACTATCTGCTTGCCAATTTAACGGCTGCGTGCCTAATTGATCACGTTGCGTGGCCACGGGCAAGGCCAACATTTTTTGGACCGCCGCAAAGGCATTCTTCCCATTTAAGGTGGCGTGATAATCACTCGCAAACGTCCGTAACGGCAAAAAGTAATCTGGTGATAAGACTAAGATCACTAACGCTGGTAATAAGGTGATCGTCCCATCGATTAAGCCAAAGCCTAAGAAGACCGCCACGACCGCGATGGAAAGCGTCGTAAAGAAGTCCAAAGCAAAGGTCGACAACATGGCAATCTTGATCACCGCCAACGTCTGCTTCCGGTAGCCTTCGCTCACTTGATACACGTTGTTGGCATACTGCCGGCTAAGTCCTAATTGTTTCAACGTGGGCAGGCCGCGCAAGGTATCGACAAAATGATTCGATAAACGCTGGTACCCGACGTATTGCTTGTCGGCTTTCGCTTGGGCCGCGTAACCTAAAATAATCATAAACACAATAATTAACGGAAAAATAGCTAATAAGAATAACGCTTCACGCCACCGTAGCCAGGCAATATAAATTAAGATCACCCATGGAATCACCATCATATCGATAACTTTAATGACGACGAGCATCAAATACGTCTGAACCTTATCAATGCCCTCTAAAGCCGTCGTCACCACATTACCGGTCCCAGTCTTAGCGACGTAACTTGGTCCTAACCGATAGAGCTTTTGCATCACTTGTCGACGCAAATCCCCGGTCGTCTTTTCAACAACGGGATACATCAACCGATTCTTGACAACGACTAATAATTGCCGCCCAGTCCAAGCCGCCGCAAAGATTAGCATCGGCTGTAATATCGTTCCCAGTTGCTGCAAATGCCACAAGCCAACAATTGCCACGGACATAAACTGTGCTTGAATAATAATAAAAATGCCTTCAACGACCGCTAGTAAGGCTAAAATCACCGCCAGACGTCGCATTCCCGGTAATTTGAATAATGCTGGATCAAACATAACTGTCCCTCCCCACCTTATATCACAAAAAAGCCGTGACCTGGCACCGGCCAAGTCACGACCACTTTCGGGCTTATTTAATTAAATTGTACCATTGATTCCGTATTTGGTAGCGGTTTATGATGCAACTCGCTTATAAAAGACCCAATAACTCCAAATGAAGTAAATCAGCATAATCGGCAAAGTCGTCAAGGCGATAATTGTCATCAGATGTAACGTATACGGCGAGTTCGACGCATCTTTAATTAAGATACTGTTGGCAGCATTATTCGCAACCATTACCCGTGGGAACAAGCCGTTGAACAATAAGATGACCACATCGATTAAGGACAAGCCGCTACTAATAAACGACAGCCATTCGTGGTTACTGTAAACACCCCAAGTGGCAAGCACCGTTAAGAGCACTAAAGCAACGACAATAATCAACGTTGAAATTGGCTTTTTAGCGAAGAAGTCCGTACTGAAGAACAATAGGATGGCAAACAAAACTTCACCAGCAAATAGGAGCCAGTATAATGGTTTGGCCCATTTTAACGCGCGTTCCCGCAATGCCCCGGTCGTCTTTAATCGGACAAAGTTCAAGCCGTGTAAGTAGCAGAGTAAGGTCACCGCCACCCCACCAACAAGTGAGAATAAGTTCACATAGTCGGTAAAGTGCGCTGAAATATCTCCATGCGCGTTGATTGGCATCCCTTTGACCATCGCCGTAAACAACATCCCAAAGAGGAACGCTGCGAAGAAACTTCCTAAGGCCGCGGCCCATTCCCAGAAATTCCGACCACGTTCACTTTCCATCCGACTACGGAATTCAAAAGAAACACCCCGCATAATCAAAGCGACTAAAATCAAGAGTAGAATCAGATAAAAACCGGAGAATAAGGATGCGTACCACATTGGAAACGAGGCAAACATTGCCCCGCCAGCCGTGATCAGCCAAACTTCATTCGCATCCCAATGTGGGCCAATGGTATGAATCACTGCATCACGTTCCGACCGCGTTTGCGCCAAAGTCTTAATCGACATCCCAACCCCAAAGTCAAAACCTTCTAGGAAGAAGAAGCCACTAAATAAAACACCGATTAAAATAAACCATAAGAATTGTAAGTTACTCATGATCGAACGCCCCCTTACCATATGGGTCATACGGTGCATCATCTTTCGCTTGCAGCAAGTCATCTGGACCATGATGCAAGACCCGTTTGGACAAGACGATCATCACGATGCCTAAACCACTGAACAGGCAGAAGTAGACAATATTTGAGATTAACAGTGACGCAACACTAACATTTGGCGAAACGGCATCGGCAATCGTCAATAGACCATAGACGACCCAAGGGTACCGCCCCAGTTCGGTAATAAACCAGCCGGCCGTATTCGCCGCAAATGGTAAGAACGTGCAAATCCCTAAGACCCATAAGAACCAGCGCTGCCGCATAATTAAGTCGCTACCGGCGCGATTAAAGATTAAGCCGATAATCGCAATTAAGGCAAACAAACCACCGGAAATGGCCATAACCCGGAAACTCCAGAACAATGTCTTGGTTGGCACATAGTAGTTCATGTCCTTACCAAACTTCTTATCATATTTAGCATGTAATTCCTTGTTGATCGCATTTTGACCCTTAACGTTCCCGGATAACTTATGATAGCTTAAGATATCCAAGACGTAAGGCATCTCAATCGACCAGTCCGTCTTATGATTCTTGGTATCCATGCCAGACACAATCGCCCAAGCCGCTGGTGAGCCGGAGTCTTTGTATAAGCCTTCCGTCGCCGCAAACTTCATCGGTTGTTCTTTAATAATGTAACGCGTTTGGACATCACCCATACCAACCACGCCAACAGTGGCCAATAACCCAATAATCAGACTAACTTTAAGTGACTTCCGGAAGAATTCCGGATTGCGCTTCTTAAGCAAACCAAACGCAGCCATCCCGGCAACCACAAAGGAACCAGTCACAAATGCCCCAAACAAAACGTGCGGTAATTCATACCATAATTGCGGATTCTTAATGACCGCAGCAAAGCTCGTCATCTGTGCACGACCCGTTTTAGCATTGATCATGAAACCAACTGGATTTTGCATAAAACTATTGGCAGCCAAAATCCACATGGCCGAAATCATCGTCCCAATGGAAGTTAACCAAATAAACGCACAGTGAATGCCAGCACTAAACCGGTCCCAGCCAAACATCCATAAGCCGATAAACGTGGATTCCATAAAGAACGCAACTAACGCTTCAATCGCTAGTGGTGCGCCAAAAATGTCACCCATAAAACGTGAGTACTCCGACCAGTTCATCCCGAACTGGAATTCCTGAATAATCCCGGTTACAACCCCAACGGCAAAACTAAGTAAGAAAATCCGTCCCCAGAATTGTGCCATATGTTTGTACAATTGATCCTTTTTCACAACATAGAGCGTTTCCATAATGGCTACGACTAATGCTAAACCAATTGATAATGGCACAAAGAAGAAATGAAACACCGTCGTCATCGCAAATTGAAAGCGGGCTAAGGATAAAATACTCATCATAATCCCCCCTTTATTTTAACTGTTACGTCCACCTACGTAAGCGTAAACATTCAAGTCACCTTTATCATATCAAGCGATAAGTGAAAATTCAATCAAACTCAACTTTTATTAGTAAAATAGTCAAGGGCGCTAATTTTCAAGCCTAGTTTTATCCCCGTTTTCAGTTTGTTAGTTGACATTTTGCTAATCCGTGCTATATTAACGACATTATACAGAAATGAGGCCAAACCAATGGAAATCGGAACTAAAGTGACATTTAAGCTTGAGGGCCAGACCATGACCGGCACAATTGCGAAGGCCTACACGAACTCGTACTTGATTGAGTTTACCAGTACAGATCCAGAAATCGTTGATAAGTATCATGATAAAGTGATTATTAGTCAGAAGAAAGTTACTGAAGTTAAGTAATTGAGTGAATTAATCCGGTTTTTCAGCAGTCTACAAACTGCTTGAAAGCCGGATTTTTTTAGTTAGTGCTTGTTTATCCGTCTCCGTTGAACAAGCTATAGAATACGCTGGGTGCTAGTTAAAATTGCCGCTTGCCGGTTGGTTCCTAAAACGCTGGAACGCCATGGGCCATTTTGAAGCCAAAGCTCGGTCTTCAAAACTGGCCTTGGCCTAAGTATGAGCAGACCACTCACACTAAGACCAACGACACGGCTGAGCATTTTAGGAACCAACCTCTCGGCTAAATTTACGGTCAACAATAGATAGTCATTAATTCACGTTAATTAACATTGGGCGGCCCAGAATTGGCTCAGTGGTGTCGTTTATCTTGGTCGGTGATTTTCCGACTTAGATAAAGCCCGGCTTTCAAGACAACCCTTTGGCTCGAAAACGTGTCCACCTCGTTCCAGCCAACGCTGGGCCAACCAGAGTGGCAACCCACATCCAACTAACACCAAACGTAGTACCTATTTTCACCACGTCAAGTTGCAATTTGAAACTACAGCTTTCTAATGAACAACACATTTGAGCGCTTGATATGAGTTAAAGTTACCTGTTACTGGTCACAATGAATTAACGTTAATTTATAACTACCTGTTAATTAACGTCGGGCGGACCAGAATTGGCTCAGTGGTGTCGTTTCACTTAGTCGGTGGTTTTCCGGCTTAGTGAAAGCCCGGCTTTCGAGACCGCACTATGGCTCGAAAACGTGGCCACCACGTCCAGCCGATACTGGGCCAACCAGAGTGGCAATCCAAACCAACTAACACTAACCGTAGCGGCAATCATCCTCAAAAAAAACGATCACTCCAATTAAGGAATGATCGTTTTACACTAACGATGGCGCTGTTTAAATCGTAGTAATGGCGTCCCAATTAGCGGTGTGACGATCCCCGCTAGAATCGCTTCGGGAATGCCGTTTGTACCGACAATGGTTAATAAATACGGCATTAGCTTTGATAGGTCGATCTGATAAAACCCGGCCGCGGCATTGCGGTACAGCAAGCCGATTAAGCCAAGAACTAAAATCGTATTCACTAATGAACCGGCGACAGCCGCAATCACCATGCCAACTGCGGGATGGTGACGTTTGGCCCAGCCGGCAAAAATAATCCCGGCAACGACCCCGACCAAGATTCGTGGCAACACGGACACCAAAGGGTTGGTGAAAACAATCGGTGCTAACGGGCTGGTTGGCGCCGTAAACGCCCGTATCCAATCAATCAAACCCCAGACACCACCGATAATCGCCCCGTCTTTGGGGCCCAGAATCACTGCCGCAATAATGACCGTGATATGAATCGTCGTAATACTAAGCCCTGGTAAGGGAATATAGCCAAATAATGGCACCACATTTTGAATAATGACAATGGCCGTTAAGACCGCTAAGACACTAATTTGATAGGCGTTGGATTTTCGTTGCATCCTTAACGTCCTTCCTCTCTCCGGTTTTGCGGCTGGGGGACACCGCCAGACAGAACCGCAACCAGTCAGATCAAGCCAGATTTGACTAACTACGTCCCCGCCTCCTGATTAAGTTAGCAAGTCGACTAACTTAACTTGCTCTTATTTTACCAAAAAAACGCGCCAGCAACCGCCGACACGCTTAAAAATTATTTAGTTTCTTGTTCACGCAACCCTTCACGAATCCGTGAATGCCGATAGCCATAAATAAAGTAAATGATAATCCCGAGCGTAATCCAAATGGCAAACATCTTCCAAGTAAATACTTGTAGATTAATCATCAAATAAGCACAGGCTAAAAATGAGACAATTGGCAACACTGGGAAGAATGGCACTTTAAATGAACTTTCAATCTGTTGTAAGGTTTCATGCTTCCGTAAAAAGATAACCCCGATTGAGACCATTGCAAAGGCAAACAACGTCCCAATATTAACTAATTCGGCAATCTTATCCAACGGAATCACCGCCGCAAAAATACTTGAAATAATCCCAAAGATCCAAGTGCTGCGAACCGGCACTTTCGTATGGGGATTTAACTTGCGGAATGTCTTGGGCAATAAGCCATCCCGACTAATCGCAAATAACAACCGGGTCCCACCATATAGCATGACGATTAACACCGTGGTCATCCCGACAACTGCCCCTAAGGAGACAATGCCGGCAGCCCAGTTTTGATGAATCAAGGCTAACGCATACGCAACGGGGTCCGCAACGTTTAGCTTCGTATAATAAACAACTCCGACTAAGACAACGGACATCGCAATGTACAAGATCGACGCCACAATCAGTGACCCGATAATCCCAATCGGCATATCATGCTTAGGATTCTTAACTTCTTCAGACGCCGTTGACACCGCATCAAACCCGATATACGCATAAAAGGCTAACGAAGCCCCTTTGACTAACCCATGCACCCCATGCGGCATGAATGGGTGGAAATTAGCAGGTTTCACGAAGAAGATCGCTACCCCGATAAACAAGGCAATGACCAAGATCTTCACGACGACCATGATGGAGTTGACCCGCGTTGACTCTTGGACCCCACCAACTAACAATAACGAAATGGCTAAAACCACAATAAAGGCAATTAAATTAAAACCGGCATGCGGTGCGCCGGCCGTCCCGGCTGCGGCCGATAAGAAAGCGGGCAATTTGATCCCAAACCCGCTCAATAGATTTTGGAAGTATGACGACCAACTAACCGCCACGGACGATACTGAAAAGAGATATTCAGAGATCAATGCCCAACCCAAAATCCATGCTAAGAATTCCCCGAACACGGTGTAAACATACGTGTACGCACTCCCTGCTAAGGGAATCGTTGATGAAAATTCCGCATAACACAAAGCAGCCAATGAACAGACCACCGCCGCAATCACAAAGGATAGCATGGCAGCCGGCCCCGCATACTTCGCAGCAATAATCCCAGGCATAATGAAAATCCCAGAACCTACGATTGCGCCGACCCCCATCATTGTTAAACTGAAGGCATCGAGGGTCTTGGCCAACCCGCTCTTATTAAAATTAGCCGGATTGACTGGCTTTTTTACCAACAATCGTCGTGATTCTTTCATATTCACCATTGCCTCCTAATTGAATTCTTATTAATATAACGATATTAATTTTATTGATTTTCACATAAATAGTCAAGGATTTCTTTAATATTTTTAATAAAAGTGAGCCTAATTGCCGTTAAAGAGCGACTTTTGTCACTTAGTTATTTTACACAAAGAAAGCGACGCTAACCGTTTTCAAGATTAAAAAAAGGCCCTAATTCTAAGAATCAGGGCCTTTTTTAATACTATTTTAATTTTAGTCGTGTCCTAGATAAATTGAATCAAAGACATCAAGATTGGTACGACAACGATGAACAAAACCGTACTGGTTGTGACCACGTTCGTCGCGTATTCAACATCCCCGTGTGCTTCGTTAGCCAAGATTGGCAAGACCGCCAACATTGGGGTTGCGGATTGCACGATTAAGGTTTGTGATGCCATCGTTGGGAAGCTGGCTCCAAAGTTGCCGGCAACCATCAAGACGGCAATCATGATTGCCGGTGATAAGATGAACCGACCAATCAAAGCCACAATCGTATCACGGTCAAAGCGGATACTCTTCAAACCAGCATCGGCCAAGACAATCCCAATATAGATTAAGGATAATGGGGTGACCAAATTACCCACGTAAGTTAACGTAGAGTTCACAAAGGAAATCTTCAAGATTGGAATATTCAATAGCAGGAAGACCAAAGCAACTAAGAACCCAACTAACGGCATTGGGATCACTTTCTTCCAGTCAATCTGGTGATGCGTCTTCCCCTTTGGCTTAGTTGGATCATCATTTGAAATCAAGAAGACCCCAAACGCCCAAGTCGAAACGGTGTTCACAATATAATAAACTAAGAAGTACGTCATACTGTTATCACCGAACAAGGCAATGTTTAAGGGCAACCCAATAAAGATCGTATTGGCGTTGACCACCGCATTAATAAAAATCCCTTTGCGTCCGGGTTTAACATGCATCAGCTTAACTAAAGCAAACGCAATCAGATACCCGATGATGACGGCCAAAAAGGCATACGCCAAGTAACCGGAAAATGACACTAGTTGCCCTCGCGTTAAGCGACTTAATACTGAAACGAAGATTGAGGCTGGCAAGGCAATGTTCTTAATAAATTTCGAAATCGTGCCACCGAATTTATCGTCAAACCAGCCCGTCCGTCGTAACACATATCCTAAAACCATGATCAAAACGACCACGAGGACACTTTGAATTGAATTCCATAAAACAGCCATAAGTTTTTAGTCCCTACTTCCTACAATTTTTTCTCTCTTTAATGCTTGTGGTTAGTTGTGCATGCCACTCTGGTTGGTCCGGAATGACGCTGGAACGTGGTGGCCACGTTTGTGAGCCAAAGGGCGGTCTCACAAATCGGGCTTTTTCTAAGCCGGAAAAATTACCGACTAAGAAAAACTTCACCACTGAGCATCATCCGGCCCGCCCGCCGTTAATATCAGCGTTATTAAATTAACGTCCAACCACTAATCCTTACCACAACTAATCTAGTTAGTTCATTCTCTATAACGTGTTGCACGCTCTCTCTAAAAACGCGACCACTGTATTAATTTGTTACAATTTTATCGTTTACAATCTAGCTGACAAGCTAATGGCCAAAATACGTGATTAACTCACCTATCTCTAGGGTTATTAATACTGACGTACTTTGGCAATCAACCGAATCGTTACTAAAGCTACTATTACTAATAGCTAAATTTTGATTTCTAAATAATTGACCAACTAACACCAGACGAGTCGGAGTCGACTCATCTAGCGTGGCAATTAGCTCACTAACTTATTTATATTCAGGAACCCACTTCATGTCAGCAACGGCTTGCTTAGCACTAGTGATTGGTTCCTTATTTAGCTTTTGGTCGATAACACTTTGGGCTACGACTTCGGCTAACGTTTGTGAAAATTCAGTAATCTTTGAAACGGGTGGTAAAACGGCTGCCCCTGGCTTGCTCGTATCAACGATACCGCCCAAAGCATGACAAGCAGCGGATAACGTTTCTGCGTTCAAGACTTTGGCCGTTGAGGCAATCAACCCAAAGCCTAAACCAGGGTACATCAAGGCATTATTGCCTTGACCAATCTGGTAAGTCACACCCTTGTATTCAACATCGTCCGCAGGAATCCCTGTCGCAACTAAGGCCCGGCCATCCGTCCACTTAATTAAGTCTTCCGCTTTCGCTTCGGCTAATTTCGTTGGGTTAGACAATGGGAAGATGATTGGCCGGTCAGTATGAGCTGCCATTTCCTTAATAATGCTTTCGGTAAAGGTCCCTGGTTGCGTCGAGGTCCCAATCATAACGGTTGGGTGAACGGCCTTAACAACGGCTTCCAAGTTCGTCAATTCATCAGCATTGCTGAATTCACTGCGTTGACGGGTGAAAGCTTTTTGGGCTGGCGTTAAGTCTTCGGTGTCGTCGAATAACAAGCCTTGCTTATCAACGGCGTAGAAATGTTGCTTGGCTTCAGCTTCTGTCAGACCAGCTTGCATGAGTTCGTCCATGATTTGGCTCGCAATTCCCATCCCGGCAGTCCCAGCACCAAAGGACAAGATCTTTTGGTCTTTGATACTTTCCTTAGAAATATTCAAGGCCCCTAAAATTCCGGCTAAAACAACCATCCCAGTACCTTGGATATCATCATTAAAGGTCGCAATCTTGTCTTTGTATTGATCTAAGATTACTTGGGCGTTTGAACGACCAAAGTCTTCCCAATGTAATAATGAATCTGGGAATAACTTTTGTTCAGCGGCCACAAACTTATCAATGGTTTCGTAATAACGATCACCATAAATCCGCTTGTGCCGATTGCCTAGGTACAACGGATCATCAAGGAGTTTTTGGTTATTCGTCCCAGCATCAATACTGACTGGTAAGACTTGTGACGGATCAATCCCGGCCGCAGCCGTGTAGACCATCAATTTACCAACGGCAATATCAACCCCATTGACACCCCAGTCACCCATGCCTAAGATCCCTTCAGCATCGGTCACAACCACTAACCGAATGTCACGGCCAGTCGCTGCATTCTTCAACGTGGCTTCAATATCTTCAGGGGCATCGACAGATACAAAGGCCGCATTTTGGGGATCCAAGAATAATTCGTTATATTGTTCGATTGAGTCAGCGACGACGGGATCGTACACGATTGGCATGAATTCAACCACGTGTTGATCCATCAAGTGGTAGAACAACGTCCGGTTTTCATTGAACAAGTTCATTAAGAAAATCCGTTTTTCTAAACGCGTTGGCTTACTTTGAAATTGGGCATATGCCTGGGTCGTTTGTTCTTCAATCGTTTGAACTTGGCTAGGTAACGTCCCAGTTAAACCTAGTGCTTGGCGTTCAGCCTTAGTAAAAGCTGTCCCTTTGTTTAAAAAAGGGTTATTTAAAATTTGGTCTGCAGTTTTCGTCATTAATAATTCCTCCGTTTGGGTTAGTTTAACTATTGAATTAACTAATTTGGTAAGCTGCGATTATCAGATTAACGAATCCGTTCATCACGGTCAACAATCTGCGCTCATCAATTTACATTTAACACCTTAAACCCGCTCAATTATTATAGTCAAACTTGTCAGCTACTATAAAAATATTTTATAATGTCAGTATAAACGCTGATTTAACAGGAGAAATCATGAATACAAAAGACTTAGCCTATTTCAAAGAACTAATTAATCAAAAAAACTTTTCAAAAGTGGCCGATTTTTTTGGCGTTAGCCAACCAACCATCACCACAGCGATCAAACGCTTGGAAGCCGAATTCGGATCACAACTCGTTATTCGTGACCGCGTTCATCATGAGTTGACAATCACGCCGAGTGGCCAGCAGTTAGCCGAACATGCCACTAGTATTTTGCGTGAATTGGATACTGCGCATCATGAAATCCAAAATCTCGTTCAAAATCAAATTGCACTAGGGTTGCCGCCCATTATTGAAAACTATTATTTTCCTAAAATCGCGGCCCAGCTTAAGCAGCAGCGGCTTCTGCGCCATATCTTAACGGTCGAAGGCGGCTCGGTCGAATTACGTAAAGGGTTATTGGACGGGCAGATGGATATGGCTTTATTAGGGTCCATCGAACCCCTCTCCTACCAGAACTTAATCGCCGATGAATTCGACCGCCATCCGTTTTACATTTATGTCGGTAAAACCCATCCGCTCGCTGATCGCAAACGCATCTTTTTCAGTGAACTGCGCCATGAAGACTTTGTCTTGTTCGAAAACAGCTTCGTGCACAATCAAGCTTTCAATCGACTCACACGACGCAATCACTTTCGCCCGGACGTCGTCTTTCGTTCCAATGACACGCACATGATTATGAAGTTAGTGGCCCAAAATGTTGGTATTACTTATTTAACCGATATCGTGGATCAACAAGCTGATGTCGTGCGGCTGGAACTAATGGATGAGGAACGTCCAGAATTCATCACTAGTATTGTCTATCGCACCACGCATATCTTAACGCCCGCTCAGCAGCAGTTATTGGCTATTATGCATCGCATTCTGGCTTAATCACTAACACTAACTTGTTCGTCTCCGTTGACCAAGCGATTCGCTGTGGGGCAACCCTGAAGCTTTAAAACCAGTCTTCGAAGTCGGCCCAGTCACTAATCTAGGGAAAATCACCCAGCTAATTGACTCGACGCGACGACTCATTTGGTCACTCCGACTGTTATTGCTGGACTACTTTTAATCACGGTTGACTATTATCGGCTCTTTGTCACATAAAAGGTAACGCCTACAATTAAAAATTGATAATGGAGTATCAAATAATATGTCAGCAATTATATTACGTATAACAAAAAAGACACGATATAAATACCATGTCTTTATAAATATTACTTAAAGAATAATCCACTTTCGGCCGATGCCTTATTAATTAAGAGAGTCTTATTTGTCCAATTGTAAAGGACAGAATCTGGATCTGAATTAATGTTGATTCCAAGTTGTCCGAAACCATTTTGAAGTTGTGGGTTCATATGACTGATAGGCTTATAACCTGTGTGTGGTTCTGCTACAATCTTTTTGCCATCTTTACCATTACCACTGATAAAATAAAGCTTCCAATGATTAGATTTATTAGTAAACGTTTCGCTATTGGAATGCATACCAGGCATGACTTCAAGTGCGTATTTAGGATGACTTATAATTCCTGATAAGCGATGTCCGTTACTCAAGGTTGCGACATATGACGTGCTATCTAACATGTTAAGCTTGGTTCCTTTAGCCGGGATTAGGTATCCCTTAGAGTTTGTTAAAGGTCCCGAACCTTTTTTACCAGGTTTAATCAACCAATTATTCATGATCTTAATATTGTTTCCACTAGAAAAACCTTTACTCATACTCTGCAGCTTACTCTTACTAATCTTATTACTTGAGCTCACAGATGAGCTTGACTTAGACTTAGCACTCGTGGCTACGGCCTTACTCTTTGTCTTAGCCTTTGGAGCCTTGCCATTCTTCACATAACCATGCCAAATCCAGCCCTTAGTCTTACCATTTTTCGACTTGATATAGTTATAAACAGCCGTCTTCTTATTAGTCTTAATAACCTTAGCTTGCTTAGTCCGATAGAAGGTCGTGTGCTTGTAGTTCTTAGCCTTGTGAGAAATCTTGCTGAGCTTAGCCGATGAATACATATTCCCTTTAGAAACATGAACGGCTTTCTTAGCTAACTTCTTATAGCGAAGAACTTTATTCTTTTTACTGGCTTGTGCAACAATCACGCCACTACTATCATATGTAATTGGATCACTCAAGACGCTAATTCCAAGACCTAGGCTTAGGGTCGCTACGATGGCCAATTTTGCAGCTTTAGACTTCAAAATAATTCACTCTTTTCTTTATGTATGATAAGTACTATTATAGTGAGAAAATATTGGGATTACAATACTTAGCAACTGCCAACAGATCCGTAAGATTGTGTATGAATGGCAATCTTACGGACCCGCCTTATTTCATTTTCACGATCATATACCAGTTTAAGCGCTGTTGAAATCCAACCTAGGACACCTAGCTGAAAGCTTCCACGGTCTCCGCAATGATTAAACATCTTTTGGGTGAAGCTCTCCTGTCATCATTCTCGTCAAACCAACCCCAACCATCAGTAACAGCAGGCCACTCATAAGATATTTATATTTCTGCTTATCGACCATGCTGAGACTTTCCTCCAAGCAAATACTAAATCTAATCTGATTTTACTACGCTGTGATGGTATGGTCCTGATTCAACAACGTCATTGAGTAGTAACTTAATAAATTAGCACTAAAAAAGATTGGAAGTTTGAAATGCAACAAAAGGGTTAGACAAATCTATATTCAGTTTTAGACAATGGCCTGTTTTCGGTATTCTACCAGGGTCAGACCATTTTTATTTAATGAGATTCGTTTAGTGTTCCAGGTAACATATTATCTAGGTTTAGAACATTTCATTAATCCAAATAAGCACTCAAAATCGATTGATTCGATTTTGAGTGCTTATTTGGATTGCTACCCTATTAAGATTTTGACTTATCTTAATTATCAACGACTGCCTTTGACACTAGTTAAAATTGCAACCGATCAGTTAATTTCTAACAATGACCTTAATCAGGTTTGAACCCAACTTACAACCACGGATTAATTAACGCCGGGCGGGCCAGCATTAGCTCAGTGGTGTCGTTTGACTTAGCCGGTGATTTCCCGGGTTAGTCAAAGACCGGCTTATGAGACCGCCCTTTGGCTCATAAACGCGGCCATCACGTTCCAGCCAATGCTGGCCCAACCAGAGTGGCAAGCTTAGTCCAACCCACTAGCAACAATCAAACCGCTAAGCAAATTGTGCAATTTGTGCCGCTGACAATTGACTGTTCATATGACCGCTAACAAAGCCGCCCAGATCAATTGACACAAAATCAAAGCCGTAAACTTTCAATTGATTATTGATACTGTCCCGTTTGCTAATCAAGTTGGCAATATCTTCACTAGGCACTTCAATCCGCGCAGTTTGATCCGTTGACCGCACCCGCACAATTGGAAAACCTTGCGCCCGTAAATACTTTTCGGCCCGTAAGACACGGGTAAGCATGGCAGGCGTTAAGACCGTATCGTAAGGGAACCGCGAGGCAATACTGCATGACGGCACCTTGCTCCAGTTCTTTAAGCCGTTTGCTTGGGCTAGATCACGCACATCGGCTTTGTAGAAACCAGCGAGTTCTAAGGGGCTCTTTGCTCCAGCTTCATCACGCGCACGCATGCCAGGCCGATAGTCATTTTCATCGTCCATAATCATGCCATCCAGTACAACTTCGTAGCCGTGTTGCTGCTGCAACTCAACCAAACGATTGTAAAATAATTGCTTAGCGTAATACCAGCTATCAGCCGTATTATGCTTAACGTGTGGTTCACTCAAATAATCCAGATCCGTTGTTTCGACTTGCGCGCCCATCTCGTTGGCTAATTTAACGGCGGCAGTAAATTCATCGTCACTGAAGAATTCTGAATTCGCCACTACTGCTAAGACGTTGTCGCGACCTAAAACGGTGATCGCCATATTTAACACTAAGGTACTGTCAATCCCGCCTGAAAAACCAACGACTGCCGACTTAAATCCTTGTAACGTTTTGACTAATTTTTGCTGTTTAGTTGTCATTTGATAATCCCCTCATCTTAAATTTAGTTTTTGCCAGTCACCGCGACTTCTGGGACAGTCATTGAACCAGCCGGTAAGACAATCACTGACGCCTGATCCCCTTTTTCAGCTAACGCATCGGCAAAAGCGACTTGTAGATCATGATAAGGTTTAAAATGCACGTTTCGCATTTCCTCATCCGTTAAGTCGGAAACCGCCCACGTCTGTGCCCAAGTATCGATCTGTGCCATTTTAGCGGCTTTATGGTAGCCTAACTTCCAACTGTGGTGGATCTTTTTTAACACATCTTCTGGATCTTTTTCTGAACTCAATAAGTTATAAAACGGCTTCGGCCCAATCCCCGTTCGACACTTGGCAACTAGGATCAAGATGCCCTTTTCATTCAACGCCAACTTCCCATTATCCAGCGCCTTTTGTGACTGATAGAGGTCGACATCCATGGGGTATGGCGCCGTCGAGATGACGATATCAGCCTTGTGCGGAATCACCACGCCATAGACTTCCTTGGCCTTATCGATCCCCGCATAAAATGATTTGCTCAAGTCCCCCGCTGTGACCGCATAAATGTCATGTTGACTATCCAGCACCATTTCAATCGCAAAGATATTAATGCCACTCAGAACATGCATCGCATCCATCATATCTTCATGCACCGGATTGCCATCTAACTTCAATGCCCGCGCTGAATCTTGTAACGCTAAATAATGGTTCTTCGAAATGGTTTCATACGCAGCAACACCGGGCAAGAACGACTTCCGTCCCCCGGTATAACCGGCAAAGTAATGCGGTTCGATTGAACTGATTGGCACTACTTTATGCGCTTCCGCCACGATCTTATTCAGATACATCGGCGTCCCGTTTTGTGACTCACCTAAGTAGCTCATCGGATCATTATGGCAGTCGTGACAATGCACACGCTGTTGCCGCTTTAAATCTTCATAGATGGCATGCCCAAAAATAAAGTCATATTCTTCTGGAGTAGGTTCCCGATGAACCCCGGTAGCCACAATAAAATAAATATTCTTATCTTTAATCATGGGATAGATATGTTGCAACACTTTCGCAGTTGGCGTTGGCCGGGTCCCGTCATTCACAATGAAAACGACCCGTTCATCCGTATCCATGAATTTTTCAAACGATTCATCAAAAAACGGTTGTTTTAAGGCTTGATCAATCGCCTCGTTTTCATCGACTGAGGCAACCGGATTCGGATTAAAAACGCCTACTAATTGTTGATCTGGCACGTCAATGTTAAACTGCTCACTTTTACCATATGGCACTTTTACTTTCACATTAATCGCGGCTTTCCTAATTTACTTGTCTCAACAAGTGGCTACCCTGCTATTGCGCAGTGATATCCATTTTGACTAATTCTTCAATTAATTGTTGTTCCGTTTCGGTCGGCACATAACCAGTCCGCATCGCGACCGACACATTAAAGCTAGTTGGCAACGGGTCATTGATTGCTAAGCGCACCACGCCATCATCGGAATTGACAATGTCGCGCACCAATAAGCCCACACCTAAGTTGGCATGCACCAGCCCTTTTTCCCAAGAAATATCCGGCGTACTGTAAATAATCGGTGGATTAATCCCCGCATACTCACAATAAGCGCGAAAGGCCCCCGGATGGACAAACTTCCCAGTTAGCCCAATAAATTTATCATTGGCAAGTTCTTTAAAGTCGATACTTGAACGATCGGCTAAGCGATGCTGCGGGCTCACAATCACACAAAACGGGCGGCTGCCTAGATGAATCGCCGTAATGCCCGGCACGGCTAACGGCTTATATGAACCTAATAGGGCAATATCAATATCACCATGCTCCAGCAAAGTTAGTAATTCCCCAGAACCAGTCTCGGTAATCGCCAGTTGCGGCAGGAACCCCTTGTTCAAGAGTTCACCGGCAATATTGGTAAAATACATCGTCCCAATAATTGGTGGCAAGCCGAACCGAATCTTCGGTTTTTTGGTACTATCAATCTCGCGATGAGCTAAATCAATATTCTGCTGAATCAGTTGGGCATTCTTATAGAGCAATTGCCCAGCCCGGGTGATCTCAGTCCGCTGATGACTGCGGTCTTGGGCGACCAGCTTGGCTTGAAACTCCTTCTCCAACCGATGCACCGCTTGTGTGACTGCCGGTTGGGACACCTCAAACTGCTGTGCGACCAACGTATAATTTTTATGTTCAACTAAGGCTCGAAAATAAGCCAAATCTCGCGTATTCATCATGCCCACTCATTTCTCTAATCGTTGGTTCAAACGATCATGAATCGACTAAAAGCCCGCAACAGATCAACTAGGTTGACCATTACCGGACTTTCAATCGGTCAAGATATGCTCTTTGACCAAACAATTTTCATTTAATGATGTTACGCACAACTTACCATAGACCGATTAGTTTCATCCATAGTGACCCGGCACCAATCCAAATGATAAAGTACACAATCCCTAAGATGGCATTCATCCGCCACCATTCATTCTGCGTGACATAGCCCGAGCCAAATAAGATTGGCGCTGGACCATTACTGTAATGAGTGGTGGAAGCAAACAAGTTACCAAAGAAACCAAGCATCAAAGCTGCGAGTAACCCCGGAACGTGCGCCGAAATAGCAACCCCTAGAAAGGCACTGTACATCGCACTGACATGTGCGGTTGCACTGGCGAATAAGTAGTGACTGTAGAAGTATGCCAAAATAATCACGACTAACGCGATCACCCAGTTCAAACCGCTCATAGCACCAGCAATTGCTTTACTCAACCACGGGATAAACCCAGATTCGTTCAATTGCGTTGCCATCATGACCAGTACTGAGAACCAAGTTAACGTATTCCACGCACCGGTTTCCTTAGTAACATCTTGCCACGATAAGACCCCACAAAGCAAGAGCAATGATAAGGCGATAAACGCAGTTAAGGTCGCATCGATCCCAGTCATACTACCAGTGACCCATAATACCAGCGCAATCACAAAGATACCGCCCATGAACTTTTCTGGTACACTGATTTTACCCATTTCACTCAACTGTGATTCCGACCATTGCTTGGCATTCGGTGTTTCTTTAACTTCTGGCGGGAACATCTTGTAGATCAAGAATGGCACGACAATCAACGAAATAATCCCGGGCACTAATCCGCCTAAGAACCAGTTCATCCACGTAATGTGAACCCCCATCGTCTTCGCTAATGATTGTGCTAAGGGGTTCCCAGCCATGGCGGTTAAGAACATGGCTGACGTAATAACGTCCCCCTGGAATTCAGAATACATTAAGAATGACCCAATCTTACGTTGCGTTCCCTTTTTGGGTGAAGAGCCGAACGCTTCCGATAATGAATTAATAATCGGATACATAATCCCACCGGCTCGCGCCGTGTTACTTGGCGTCGCTGGTGCTAAGACCAGATCAACCCCAATTAGGGAATAGGCTAAACCCAACGTGCGTTTCCCGAACAGCCGCACGAATTGTAAGGCCACACGCCGGCCAAGACCCGTTTTGATAAAGCCGCGCGAGATGAAGAAGGCCATGACAATCAGCCAAATACTCCCGTTCCCAAAGCCGGCAATCGCCGTATCCAATGGGACTTGCTTCGTTAAAACAGCCACGGTGAAGCCTAAAATGGCCACCCCACCAATGGGTAACGGCTGCGTGATACAGCCAATAATCGTGGCAACGAAAATGGCAAACATATGCCAAGCGCCCAGCGATAACCCAACGGGCCGCATCGGACCCATAAACCAGAGAATTAGCCCGACCACGATTGGGGCGATAAACTTTTTGTATTTTACTTTTTCCAGAGACATGGCGCCGCTTCCTTCTTTTTTACGAGTTTACTTTTGCAAATATTTAAAGACTTGTTGACCAGCTTGCCGGCCGAAGATCACCGTTTCAGCAATGGAGTTGCCGCCAATCCGGTTATTTCCGTGTAAGCCGCCGACAACTTCCCCAGCTGCGAACAACCCGTTAATGACTTGCTTAGCTGGCGTCAAGACTTGGGTCAAATGATTGATTGAAACCCCGCCCATCGTGTAATGCACAGCAGGCGCGATGTGGATTGAGAAGAATGGCGCTTTCACAATTGCCCGATCCATCCCAGTTGTCCGCTTAAAGTCAGTATCTTGATGACCATCCACGGCGGTATTCCACTTGGTAACTGCAGCAGTTAAGGTATCAGCATCCAAACCAGTTGTTTGGGCTAATTCAGCGATAGTGTCGGCTGTCTTAACTAAACCAATATGGTCATAGAATTCCACGGCCTTGACCCGATCACGGATACCTTGGTCAAAGATTAAGTAAGCCCCGGTACCACCGAGCGCATCAATCGCTGCGGTCACGTTCTTCCGCGTATCCAATTCGTTTACAAAGCGGGCCCCGTTTTTATTAACTAAGATGGCCCCTTCGCCCCGAACCGCTTCACCAATTAAGTAAGCATGATCCGTATCTTGTTGAACCGTTGGATGGACTTGAACTTGATCCATATCGACTAAGTTAGCCCCAATCGTTTGAGCTAATTCAATCCCGTCGCCAGTCGCACCCGGTTGGTTCGTGGTGTTGTAGCCTTTCAAATCTTGACGGTATTTCGTCAACAAGGCTTGGTTAGCCCCAAAACCACCAGTTGCCAAGACCACGGCACCAGCTTTGATCGTCTTTTCACCAGTCGCGGTGGTCACCTTAACCCCGGTAACCGTGTCGTCCGCTGCTTGGATTAAGTCAGTCACTTTGACGTCGGTATATAATGGAATCTTTTCTTGAGCAACTTGTTTCAATAATTCGGTAACTAAGAAGCCACCGATGGGCGCCATCGAACTTGGCCGATGGGTCCGCATCGTGCTCATTCCCCCAGTAATGGTTAAGTCGTCCAAGATAATGCCATGGTCGGCTAACCAATCAATGGCTAACGCACTATGTTCAGTGAAGTATTTTAATAACTCAGTGTTATTCTTTTCGCCGCCACCTTTATACGTATCGGCATAAAAGTCTTCATAGCTATCCACGATATGATGGTTTAATTGTACTTCGGTTTCGGCGGCATTCATTCCTGAAGAGGCCCGGTTCGTGTTCCCACCGATTTTCGGCATTTTTTCTAAAATAACGGGTTTCAAGCCAAGTTCATGGGCTTGAACGGCACTGGTCATCCCAGCGGCACCGGACCCAATAACGACAACATCGTATTGGTCGGCTAAGGTTGCTAAATCATTAGGTACAAAATGAAATTTTTCTGCCATCTTTAATTACCTCTCTTATTTAAAACACACAATTTCCAAAACATGCCTGCTTTCAATGTCAAAGTCGCATCAAACGCAGGCATGGATTCTATTTAAATTAATTCAGTGTTTGCTATCACTTGCCGCTCCGGTTGGTCTGGATCGACGCTGGAACGTGGTGGCCACGTTTGCAAGCCAAAGTGCGGTCTTGCAAGCCGGGCTTTGACTAACCCGAGCCAAATCACTCGGCTAAGTCAAATGTCACCACTGAGCGTCATCCAGCCCGCCCTGCGCTAATTACAATGGACTAGTTTAAGGTGTCACATGCTTACTTAGTCGCAGTGACCAGGATGTTCACCGTGTCGAGTCAGTTAGACCGGTGATTTTCCGGTCTTAGTGACTGGGCCGACTTTTAAGCCGTGGTTTTCGGCTTAAAAGCGCCCTGCAGACCGCATTTTGGCTGCAGGTCTGCCCCACCGTGAACGTCCTGGTCAACGGAGACGGTTAATCAGATCATCGCCTAGTGTTGGTCGATATTGGTCATATCGATTGGCACCATCCATTCGTCGTATTGCGCTTCAGTGACTAAGCCGGACTTGATGGCAGCGACTTTCAAGGTTGTGCCGTCTTTTTCAGCTTGTTGCGCAATCGTTGCACTTTCGTGGTAACCGATGTGTGGTGATAAAGCAGTTACAGTCATCAATGAACGGTCAACTAATTCTGCCATCCGATCAGCATTAACTGACAAACCATGGATCATCTTGTCAGCGAAGCCAGTCATGGTCCCAGCTAATAATTCAGCAGATTCCAAAAAGGCACTGATTAAAACGGGCTTGTAAACGTTCATTTCAAAGTTACCTTGGCTAGAAGCCATGCCGACAACGACATCGTTCCCCATAACCCGAACAGCAGCCATAGTTACCGCTTCGGCTTGAGTTGGGTTAACTTTACCAGGCATGATTGATGAACCGGGTTCGTTAGCTGGAATGTTTAATTCGCCATAACCAGCACGAGGGCCGCTACCTAAGAAACGGACATCGTTAGCAATCTTCATGAGATCACTTGCCAACGTCTTGATAGCCCCATGAACCACGTTTAACCCAGAATGAGCAGCTAAGCCGTAGAACTTGTTTGAATCAGCCGTAAATTCAACCCCATAAAGTTCAGTCATCTTTTTAGCGATGATTTCAGCGAAATGTGGTGCGGCGTTCAAGCCGGTTCCGACAGCCGTTCCACCCATGGCTAGTTCACTCAAAGTTGGGTTCAATTGCTTCAAGAAGGTCAAATCATGTTCAACCATGCTGGCCCAGCCGCTAACTTCTTGACCAAACGTCATTGGGGTGGCATCTTGCAAGTGGGTCCGGCCAATCTTAACTACATGCCAGTACTTCTTTTGCTTTTCTTTTAATTCGGCTAATAAGTGGGCCGCGGAATCTTCCAACTTATCAACAGCCACCGCCGCGGTAATGTTCATAGCGGTTGGGAAGATGTCGTTTGAACTTTGACCATGGTTAACATCATCGTTGGGTAAGATTTCAATGTCAGCATTGAGCTTACCAGCCATATGCGCGACCACTTCATTGACGTTCATATTCGTTTGCGTCCCAGAACCAGTTTGGTAGATCACCAATGGAAAGTCTTTGCGTAGATCTTCATCGTCTAAGCTCAATAATTTATCAATTGCTTGCACAATCAAGTCAGCTTTTTCAGGCGCGATGGCGTCAAGTTCTTTGTTGGCAACCGCCGCGGCTTTCTTAATTTGTAACAAAGCTTTGATTAATTCCAAAGGCATTTTAGCGCCAGTGGGGAAATTATTGCGGCTCCGTTCGGTCTGGGCACCCCATAATGCGGTTGCCGGAATTTTAACTTCGCCTAATGTATCTGATTCGACTCGATAATTTTCCATGATGAAACCTCCATTTGATTTTGATTACGAATGTGAAATTAGTAACAACTCATTTACAACTTGATTCTAACCGCCCTCGAAAGCTATAGTCAAACTCATTATTACCGATAAGTTTTACTTATGAGGTTGATTTGACAACGTTTTCATTGCATATAAATGGTTGATTTCAAAAATCAATATAAAAAAATTTAACTTTTTTATCTGTTTATTTATTCACATTAATTAAACTGACTAACCGTTTTCACCCTTAGCTGTGTTATAGTTAAGGGTACCTAATTGGAGGGATTTATTGTGGATAATGCAGCACTAAAGACTTATTTAGCCGACAATTCGCAAGTTGTCGCCATTTTCATGGACAAAGCGACTGACTTTTTAAACAAACAGAATATGGACCGTTTACCTGCACGCCGTTACAACGATGCTGAAATCAATCGCCAAGCTGAAAAATTACTTGATCGGGTCATCGATACGTTACACGATAAGATTGCCCCCCACACCCGCGATGATAGTACGGCCGCTTGGGAACAATTCTTAAGTACTAACGATGTGCTTGATGACTTGGAACTCTCAATGAATGAAATGAGTTTTGAACAAGAAGATTAGTTGATGAGATGGCCAACTAATTGTGATGACAAGGATCAGCTAGTTTAACGGCTAGCTGATTTTTATGGTCTTAATTCAATTGGGGTCACCACGTTTCAGCCGATACTAGTCCCAACGGAGTGGTAATCAATCACCAAACCAGTATAACTTAGGAAGAAACTTGACACCACAGTTTAATACATCAAGTTTTTTGTGGTTTACACTTGTAAAATAAGTGTATATCAGTCATAATACTGGTATACACCAATGGGGGATTATCATAGAGGAGAAGCAGTATGTCTAACCAACCGGCAGCAGTGGCAACTCTGTACTTTAAGTTGCGAAATGGAGACGGCTATTATCAGCTTCGCTGTGAATGTGGCCCTAATCGCTTTGTTATCAGTCAGGTTCATTGGCCCGCCTTCAAAAATTTCTTTTCACTGAAGTATTGGCGCACACACTTTGAGATTGACCGCGCCATGCTACCGTTATTTGTCGATAATGTCATGGGCATTATTCAACCTTGGCATGACCATTATGACTTGTTAGACACGTCTCAGCCCAACCATGACCAATGGGAAGTGATCGTTTCCAATTCAGATTGGCACACGACCCAGAAACGTTATGATGGCAAGCTCGTGCAGACCACCAACTACCTTCATCGTAGTGGTGTGGGGGCTTATCCAACCGATTTTCAGCAATTATTAGATTTAATCCAACATTACCAGATCATCGGCAAAGCCAATTAAAAAAACGACCTGACAACTTTTAACCGTTATCAGGTCGTTTTTTAGTAACTGCTAAGCCAACTGACACCTATTGTTCTTTCAAGCTGCCGCATTTAAGACCGGTGCCACCCACGCTGCTAAGTCCGTTAATGGCACCGGTTGTAACTGCGGTTGACCCAATGCCGTTAAGTAGACCCAGGTTAGCTGATCACCGTGCACCTTCTTATCATGCCGCATCGCCTCTAACACGGTGCTGAGCGCCAAATCAGGTAGTTCGGTTGGCAGACCGACTACCGCTAACCGAGCAGCAATGGCGTTAGCTGTGCCAACGGGGGTTAACCCTTGTGCTTCGAATACCCGACACACAGCAACTAAGCCCATTGCCACCGCCTCACCATGCATCCACTTACCTTGTCCTAACAATTCGACCGCGTGGCCAATTGTATGGCCAAAGTTCAATAGTTGCCGTTGTCCGCCTTCCTTTTCATCAGCCCGCACAATCTGGGCTTTAAAGCTAACACTACGGGCAATCAGCTGCGGCGCAAACAGTAAAATATCATCAGGTTGTTGAATCGATTGCAACAATTCCCAGAAATCCCCGCCAACTAGCGCCGCACATTTCACCACTTCCCCATAGCCTTCGACCAGCATCCGTTGGGGTAAGGTCGTTAGGGTTTGCGGATCAATCAAGACTAAATCCGGCTGATAAAAACTACCGACCAAGTTCTTTCCTGTTGGCAAGTCCAGCGCGGTCTTACCACCAACTGAACTATCCACTTGCGCTAGCAATGACGTGGGTAGCTGAATGAGCCTGATACCACGCATATAAATCGACGCAACAAAGCCAGCTAAATCACCGACAACGCCATCATTGCGCGTAAAATGCGCTTGACTCAAGGCCTCGACTAATCGCATCGTCTGCGTCCAACTTTTACTAGCTTCTCCGGTCGGCACCGTCAATACCGTCACGGCAAAGCCCCCCGCCATTAACTGAGTTTGCACTTGGTCAGCATATAGTGCCCCCACTGTTGTATCAGTGATCAGCGCAATTCGCCGTGGTGTCCAGACCGTTTTAATGGCTTGAGCCACATTCATCAAGCTGCCAATTTTAACTTTGACGGCGTAATTAGCAGTCGTCGTTTTCACTTCAATGGTTGTCATTTACTTCACCTAGTTCCAACTTGTCATTAAGTCATGCAACTGAAATGCTTGTTGCGCCATCTTTAAGTAAGTCTTGGGTTTTAAGGCTTGGGGGCCATCTGATAACGCTTCAGTTGGGCGGTCGTGAATTTCAACGATCATCCCGCTGGCCCCGGACGCTACTCCGGCCATCGCCATTGGTGTGACGAGATCCCACTCGCCGACTGCATGACTGGGGTCCACAATAACTGGGTAATGCGTCAGCTTTTGCAAAACCGGCACAGCGCCCAAGTCAAAGGTATTCCGAGTGTATTTATGATCAAAAGTCCGAATGCCGCGCTCCAATAACATAATTTGGTGATTGCCACCCGCCGCAATGTATTCAGCAGCATTTAAGACATCATCAATCGTCGCCGACATCCCCCGCTTTAAGGCCACGGGAATCTGCGTGCGACCAACCGCCTTTAATAAGGAGAAGTTCTGCATATTACGGGCACCAATTTGGAAAATATCCGTGTATTTGGCAACCATCGGCACATGTTCATCATCCATGACTTCCGTAATCATATCTAGGTCATTGGCATCCGCAGCGGCCCGCAAAGCTTGTAAGCCAGCCTCACCGAGCCCTTGAAAAGAGTATGGGGATGTCCGCGGCTTGAATGCCCCGCCCCGGACGACCGTCGCCCCGCGTTGCTTGGCAACCTTGGCCATTGCCATCACGTGGTCCGCACTTTCAACGGAACACGGCCCGGCCATCATGACGAATTGATCGCCGCCAATCACACTATGAGGCGTTTTAATCACGGTATTTTCCGGATGTAACAAGCGACTGCTTTGAACAGCTGCCGGGACGTCAGTAATGAGGTCATCAGCGGCTGCGACCACATCAGCTGGTAGATCTGCTGGCTGAATACCTTGAATGGCAATCCGATTGTGATGCGTAAAGAGTTCTGTTTTGGATCCAAATTGAGCAACTAGTTTGGCCTGCATGGCGGCCGCAGTTTCAGGTTTTAAGACAATAATCATATTAAATACACTCCTATTAAGTTAGTTTAGAATTGTTTCAGCAACGGCTTGAATCGGCATATCTTTACCGGTCCAGAATTTAAAGGCTAATGCCCCTTGCCAGATCAGCATGCCCAGCCCATTATGGACCGTGCAGCCCTGCGCTTTGGCTTGCTTTAAAAAGGCCGTCTCCAACGGTTGGTAGATCACATCGTACACCGTCTGTGACGGGGTTAACGCCGCCATCACTTGCGGTGTGACTGGTAGCCCGGCTGCCGTCATCCCGATATTGGTCGCATTAATAATTAAGTCGCTGGCCTTGGCAACACGCAGCATGGCCGCGGCATCTTCGTATGGTTGTATCTGCATCGCGATTGGCGTCGTTTGATTTAAAGCCGCCAGCCAAGCCGCTACCTGCGCATAAGTTTGGTTTTGCCGTTTAAAGACGGTCACACTCGCCACGTCATAATCCAAAGCCGCCGCGATGATTGCTTTACCAGCACCACCTGCGCCTAGAATCATCACGTGCTGACCATGTAGATTGACGCCTTGGTTTTGTAAATCTTGAAAGACTCCGGCGCCATCCGTACTATCACCAATCAGCCGGCCATCCACATTTTTAATCGTATTAACAGCTTTAATCCGGCGCGCCCGTGGGGTCATCTCATCAAGCATCGGTACGACCGTTTGTTTGAATGGCATCGAGAGGTTGACCCCAGCAATTCCCATACTACGAATACCGGCAACAGCATCAGCTAGCCCATCCGGCGCCACATCAAAGGCTAAGTAACGGGCGTTGATATGCCAGTAGTCAAAACTCAAATTATGCATTTTCGGCGAACGACTGTGCTTAGCCGGATGCGCCACGAAACCAAATAACGCTGTTTTTCCATCAATCATCTTGAACGCTCCCTTTTTTTAAATCACATTTAATTGTTGTTGGCCGACGTGCGTTTGTTGGTAAGCTTGAACGAGCTGGTCAACGGTAAAGCCGAGTGCCGGTAAGACATCGGCTGCTGGCCCACTTGCGCCAAACCGATCCAGTCCAACGATTGTGCCATCTAAACCCACGAACCGCTCCCAACCAAGCGTGGCGCCCATTTCAATGGCGACCCGGCGCCGAACTTGGGGTGGTAAGACTTGAGCTTGGTATTGTGCCGACTGTTGGCTGAATAAATCCATCGACGGCATTGAGACCACGCTGACATCTTGACCGAGGGTAGCTAATTTAGCTTGCGTCTTTAACGCCAACGCGACCTCCGACCCACTGGCAATCAAGATCCCCGTTGGTTGTAGTCCTTTTTGTGGCGATAACACGTAACCGCCGCGGGCCACTCCCGTCATGGCCAATTGATTCGTCCGTGGCAAGACGGCTAAGTTCTGGCGCGTTAAGACTAAGACGGTCGGATGATCGGTGGCATTCATGGCTTGCCACCAAGCCGCCACCGTTTCATTCGGATCACTAGGGCGAATCACCGTAACGTTAGGGATCAACCGTAAACTCATCAGCTGTTCGATGGGTTGATGCGTTGGGCCATCTTCCCCCACCGCAATCGAATCATGGGTAAAAACGTAAGTGACCGGCAGCTTTTGTAAGGCCGCGAGCCGAATCGCCCCGCGCATGTAGTCGGAGAAGACTAGGAACGTACTCCCGAATGCCCGGACACCGCC
This sequence comes from Lactiplantibacillus dongliensis, assembly GCF_005405105.1. GTDB lineage: Bacteria > Bacillota > Bacilli > Lactobacillales > Lactobacillaceae > Lactiplantibacillus > Lactiplantibacillus dongliensis. The sequence goes on along the minus strand of NZ_BJDK01000005.1, from coordinate 34,826 downwards.
GTGCAACGTCAAGCCGTTTAAGATCGCGCCTTCTGCAAATTCACGCACGCCAAACGCTAAGTTTCGTTCACCCGGTTGATCGGCGGTTAGTAACCCATCCGTCTCAATCGTCGTTTTGTTCGAACTGGCTAAGTCCGCCGAACCGCCAACTAATTCAGGTAACTTACCGGCAATCTTTTGAATCATCGTGTGACTAGTCAGCCGTGACGCCTCGGCGCCTTCATCATAGACCGGTAATTGTTGGGCAAAATCTAACGGTAAGTCCTGCTGCATGACCCGCTTTAATTCGGCTAACGTCGTTGGGTTCAACTGCTGAACGCGCTGATTCCACGTATGATGCGCTTGTTGACCACGTTGCTCAATCGCCTGCTGTGCCCGTTGAGCCACCGCTGGCGTAATCGTAAATGGGGCGGCGGTCCAATTCAGATTCTGCCGTAACGTTTGCAGTCCCGCGGTTCCTAACGGATTACCATGCACGGCGTTGGTTCCTGCTCCCGGAGCGCCAAAACCGATCACTGTTTTAACAGCAATGAGTGACGGTCGTTGGCTGTGCTTAGCCCGGGTAATCGCCGCATCAATGGCTGCCAAATCATTGCCATCAGTGACGACTTGCGTTTCCCAGCCGTAACTTTCAAAACGTTGGCAAACATCGGTATGGAATGACCGGCTGGTGGGACCATCGAGTGACACTTGATTATCATCATAAAGCACAATCAACTTACCTAACTTTTGTTGTCCAGCAAAGCTCGCCGCTTCATGCGAGACCCCTTCCATCAAGTCACCGTCACCAACTAAACTATAGGTAAAGTGATCGACAATCTGAGCTTCGTGATTGAATTGACTAGCTAAATGCCGCTCCGCTAATGCCATACCAACTGCCATGCCCAAGCCTTGACCTAAAGGACCGGTCGTTGCCTCGACACCAGCCACGACACCATATTCTGGATGTCCCGGGGTCCGACTGCCGAATTGACGAAATTGCTTTAAATCCGCCATGGTCACCTCAAAGCCACTAACATGCAACAAACTGTACAATAAGGCGGAACCATGCCCCGCCGATAAAACGAAGCGGTCACGGTCAAACCAATCTGGCGCTTGCGGATCCAGCCGTAAATGGTGACTCCACAAAGTCCATAACATCGGCGCGGCCCCCAATGGCAATCCCGGGTGACCGGAATTAGCCCGTTCAATCATTTCAGCACTCAAAACACGTAAGTTAGTCACTGCTTGTTCATCAATCTCATCAAATCGTTTCATATTCACATTCCCTTTCTTCAAGCCGAAAAAAACGCCCACAGCCTAAACTGTGAGCGTTCCGATTCCTAGCAGTGCTGGTCAAATAAAGCCCAGCCACGACTAAGTTTGGAAAGTCACACAGTTGTTAGATAAACCACCGATATGACTCTCCGTATGAGTTTTAATTATACGAAAACTTACTGGTCATTATCGATGCAAGGCGTAGTGCCCGCATCGACTGCTGACACTACTGCAGAAACCAGTAATAATAAAATCGATTAAGTTGTTGGTTATTGTTTAATCGTCGCATAATCAAAATCTCCTTAAAATTTAATTTTTGTTGATGTCTAAGACTATACCGCACCTTTGATAGAATTGTCAAATGGATTTTTAAACTTTTTCTATCAATTTGGCTAAAAGTCGCTTATGACGCGCGATCAGTCGCTAACAATTTATTTTTGGCCACGGCCGCTAACAGTGTCTGCGCGGCCAGCCAATGGAATCTGGCTCCGTAGATCAAGCCAGCATCGCTACATGAATAATTCGGTTGATGTAGCGTTCCCGTCCCACCCGATCCTAAGAAACCATAAAAGCCGGGAATCTGTTCCTGATATAACGCGAAGTCATCATCGGCATTCGCTGGATGCGCTGGGACAATCTTAAAGGCCCCCTGGCACGCCGCCGTGATCAAGTCGGTCAAAGTCGCATCATTGTTGACACAGCTGGGACCTTGATCCCATTTGATAGCGACCGTTTGTTGATATGCCTTGACCGTTGCTTGCACAATCTCATAAAAACGGTCCTTCGCCAATTGCCGATTAGCCGCATTGAAAGTCCGAATCGTCCCTTTGAAGCTTGCCGTATCAGGAATCACATTAAACGTATGGCCTGCGCGGATTTCACCGATTGTCAGCACTAACGCTGCATCCGGCGCAATGTTGCGACTCCGAATCGTTTGGAGTGCCGTAATCAACTGCCCAAGTGTCACGATGGGGTCGGCGCTCCGTTCCGGCATCGCTGCATGGGCGCCGGTCCCATTGATTTGGACGTCAAAATTATCATTGCTGGCCATGAGGGGACCGCTTTTAACTGCCAATGTGCCAACCGGTAATTCCGGCATATTATGAAAGCCCGCAATCGCCTGTACACCGTGTAAGACATCATGACTCAACATTTCTTTCGCGCCAACATGCCCTTCTTCACCCGGTTGAAAGATCAAGCGAACCGTGCCAGGTAATTCGGCTTCATGCGCCTTTAGAATCCGGGCGCCCCCGAGTAAGGCAGCGGTATGAAAGTCGTGCCCACAAGCATGCATACGACCATCGATCTTGGAGGCAAACGGTAAGCCTGACTTTTCTTGTAATGGTAAAGCATCAATATCCGCTCGCAAGGCCACTTTCGGTTCGCCATGACCAATTTCGGCCACGACCCCAGTTGCACCAGGATAATCGACTAGCCGAATGCCTAGATCAGTTAAGGCTTTTTTAATCAATGCGGTCGTCTTGACCTCATGTAGTGCTAATTCTGGTTGTGCGTGAATCTGATGACGCAAGGCTGTCATCCAAGCCGTTAATGCCAAGTCGTCCATTTGAAAGACCCCCTACAAAATCTTCAAGAAAATCGATGCAATAATAACTGATGCCACTGAAACCGTTGCGAATCCCCCGACCAGCATCTTAGGTAACATATGATCGAGTAAGTACTTCTTTTCATGTTCGGTATGACCCATGATATCAACCACTTCATGCGTCACAATGTAATCAGCTGGAAAGCCAAACAATGCCGTTAACGCACTGGCAAACGCCATTTCACGACTGAAACCCAGCGGCTTAGCTAAGAGACTGGAAGCCAAGAACATCCCGAAAAGCCCTAAACAGATCAAAACCAAGATTGGCACCACGATTCCGACTAACATATTGATTTTGACGATACTCAAATTAGAGAAGATATAAGCCAGTAATCCATACATCAACCAATGGAAGACGCCGGCTTTTTCCAAAACAGCATCTTCCAAAAAGCCAACTTGATGGGCAATGACCCCAAAGACTAAACAAATAATATAAGCATTGACAACCCCATGCATCAGGGCCGCGACCCATTCAGCCAAAACGGTTACGATAGCGACTTTGAATAACATAAACGCCGCGGTATCATATTCTGCTGGTAACGTTAACTTGAGACGCTTGGGTTTGTCGAGGCCCACCGCCGTCGTGGCATTCGTCGCACTAGCCGTATCATCGGGCTTTTCAGTCGGCAATGTCGCCACCGCTGCCGTAGCTGGTTCATGATAATGCTTCAATAACCGCCGACTTTCACGTTTCAACATAATCGCCGTCAATGGATAGCCGAGCATGCTATGCATGACAAACATCGCCACCGGAAAGGCGGCCAAAACCGTAATGTGTTGAGCTTTTAAACCCGCTGTCATTAAGAAAGCCGCGACCAACCCACCAGTTAACGGTGGCACACTGGCAATAACGGTCTTCCAGTTAAAGAAGACTAGGCCAATCCCCATGGCAAAGATGACAGTCCCAACGACCCCCGCTAAGGCAATTAAAACGGCCCGCCATTGCTTTAATAAGAGCTTTAAATCCATCAAAGTCCCCATATGAATCAATAAAACCGCCTGAGTAATGGCAACGAAGGCCTTCCCGAATGAGGCACTCGGCACCACATTTTTCGGCACAATCGTCCAAAAACCAATTAAAAACAACACCGCCGTAACAAACACTGACGGCACATACGCTTTACTACGGGTCGAAACCCATTCCCCTAGCATCATGAATCCCATCACAACTGCTAGTGCAATCATTGCTTGCATACTGGCCACTTCCTAAACTGATAAATTTATAATTAATTTTCTAATTATATTTTAATCAAAAGCTTAGCAGATTCTCTTTTGGAAAACGACCCCACTGGCTGATTAGCTTTAATAAAAAAGTTGAAAGCGGTGTTTTTTTCAAATTGTCGTGTTGTTTGGGACTATTTGCTTTGGTTTCTGAAGCGGGAATTTAACTAACGAAAGTTTCGATAACCACAATGAATCGTTTATATTTAAATTCGAACAACACGCTTAGTACCAGTTGGTTTAAATTGCTACTCTGGTTGGCCCAGCATTGGCTGGAACGTGGTGGCCGCGTTTGGAAGCCAAAGAACCGAATTGCCATCGCCTGGCGTAAGGCTAACCAACACAGCGTTAGCAAGTTATGCGCTATGATTGATCATCTTCCCTGCCGATCGTTTCAGCATCAGTCCAGACTGACTGAAGCGGTAATACCCAGACCCCAGCGACTAATAAAAATAGACGCAAAAAAACACCTGCCAGATGACAGGTGTTCCGTGTACGAAAATGTTGGTATAACAACGTATTTCGAAAAAATAAATCTTAACGCTTTGAGAATTGTGAAGCTTTACGGGCTTTCTTCAAACCTGGCTTCTTACGTTCCTTCATACGAGCGTCACGAGTCAAAAGACCAGCGCGCTTCAAAGGACCGCGGAAATCTGGATCAACTTCAAGCAATGCCCGAGCGATACCATGACGAGTTGCGCCGGCTTGGCCGTGGAACCCACCACCATTGACGTTAACTAAAACGTCATATTGATCAGTTGTTTCAGTTACTTCGAATGGTTGTAACAATTCCTTACGGATGTCCGCAAATGGAATATAGTCTTCAACTGATTTGTCATTCATAACAATTTTGCCAGAACCTGGTACTAAACGTACGCGGGCTACTGAATCTTTACGACGGCCTGTGCCGCGATATTGTACTTGAGCCAATGTAGTTTCCTCCTTAGATTAAGTTCGTGATATCCAAAACTTCAGGTTGTTGCGCTTGTTGCGTATGTTCTGCACCAGCATAAACATGCAACTTCAAGCCCATCTTATGACCTAAAGAGTTGTGAGGAAGCATACCCTTAACTGAAGTTTCAATCAATTTTTCGGGTTCCTTTTCACGGAAGTCACCGGCAGTCCGTTCCTTTAAACCACCAGCATAAGCAGTATGATGATAATAAATCTTACGTTCTGCTTTCTTACCTGTTAAAGCAATCTTACTTGCATTGATAACGATTACGTTGTCACCAGTATCCACGTTTGGTGTGAATGTTGGTTTGTTCTTTCCACGTAAAATTGATGCAACGACTGTTGAAAGACGACCCAATGGGACATCCGTAGCATCAACTACATACCATTTACGATCAATTTCACCTGGTTTAGCCATATATGTTGTACGCACGTTGTGTTCCTCCATTTTCTGTTTTGCTTGACACTCAATAAGATTCCGGGGCTTATCGTGGGGCAAACAATACCAACGATTAGTTTACCGAATTTACCACTAGAAGTCAATCATTAATTAGATCGGTTTGTAAATCTTGTGGATCATAATAAACCTTTTTCATATACAAACCGGAAGCCGGCGCAGTTCCTCGCGCGGCGGCCCGATTCTTAGCCGCTAACAGTTGCGGAATACAGTCCACTTCGCGCCGACCTTGGCCAATTTCCATTAAGACGGCCACCATAATCCGAACTTGGTTATACAGGAAGCCACTACCACAGAATTCAAACTGAATTTCTTGTTCAGCTGGCAGCGCCCAAGCTTTAGCCGCATAAATTTCCCGCACATGATCGTGGGCTTGCGAACCCGATGCGACAAACGTTGAAAAATCATGCTTACCGACCAGCGCTGGGATGGCTTGTTGAATGCGGTCAATATCAGCTTGAAACTTAAAATGACCGGTAAAATTCCGCTTAAACGGATCGACAAACTCATCTTGGTACGCGCGGTACCAATAACGCTTGCCGACCGTATTGTACCGCGCATGAAAGTCAGCCGGGACAATTTCAACCTGTTTAACCAACATATCCATCGGTAACATGCTGCTCAAGCCACGGCGGACACCTTCTGGACTAATCTCATAAGGGAGGTCAAAATGCACGACTTGTCCAAAAGCATGGACCCCCGCATCGGTTCGACCAGCACCATAGATGACAATAGGCTCAGCCGGATCTTTAGCCATTTTATTGACGGCTTTAGTCAGTACTTGCTCCACTGTCCGTTGTCCAGGCTGCCGCTGAAAACCGGCAAAGTTAGTGCCATCATACGCTAGTATTATTTTATATCTCGTTGTCACAAAATCCTCCATCAAAAAAGGCGGGCAACTTGGCCCCACCTTTTAAATGTCTAAGCACGTAGGTAGACTAATGCAACGGTTAACACTGCAAAAGTCACTGTCGCCCAAGTATCACGACCATGCCATTTTAAAATCCGATATTTACTCCGGCCTTCCCCACCTTGATACCCGCGCGCTTCCATCGCTGTTGCCAAGTCTTCGGCGCGATTAAACGAACTGACGAATAATGGAATGAGCAATGGCACAATCGCCCGCATTTGTTGGAAGATATTGCCCTCCCCAAAGTCGACCCCGCGCGCCCGTTGCGCATTCATAATCTTTTCCGTTTCATCCATCAACGTCGGTACAAAGCGTAGCGCAATCGATAACATCAACGCCACTTCGTAGACTGGAAAGTGCACTACTTTTAATGGCATCAAGAGATATTCAATCGCATCGGACAGTTCCAACGGCGGAGTTGTTAACGTCAATAGTGTTGACATAAAGATAATCAACACAAACCGACAGAAAATATAGACCCCGTTGACCAGTCCAAACTGACTAATGGTAATAATCCCCCATTGAAAGTAGACCTGGCCGCCACTCGCACTGAATAAGATCTGTAAGACCACGGTAAATAAAATCAGCCAAATCAACGGTTTTACCCCATTGATGAAGAATGACCATTTCACACCAGAAAGTTTAATTGCCAGTAATGTAAAGGCAAATAAGAGCACATAAGTTGGCCAATTATTAGCAATAAAGATAATCCCGATAAAGTAAAAACTCAACAAGAGTTTGGCCCGTGGATCCATGTGATGAATCAACGAGTTCCCGGGAATATAACGGCCAAAAATCATCTTACTCATCATGGTCGCCACCTCCCAGCACACTAGTCGGTAACTGTTTAACCAGTGCAGCGGCCAATTGATCTTCCGTTAGCGGCATCTCATCAAAAGTCATCCCGCGCGCTATTAATTGCTGTGCAAAGGCCGTCGTTTTAGGCAAGCCTAGATGATGCTCAGCCAGCCACTGCGGGTCTTTAAAGATTGCTTGCGGTGTTCCGGTCTTCACGACTCGCCCATGATCCATCACAATGACGTTATTGGCATAGTTCGCCACATCATCCATCTGATGGGTCACTAACACGATGGTTAGCTGTTGTTCATGCCGTAACCGTGCAAACATGTCCATCATTTCTAGCCGGCCTTGCGGATCTAGTCCGGCCGTGGGTTCATCGAGTACTAATACTTTCGGCTGCATCGCTAGTACGCCCGCAATCGCGACCCGCCGCATCTGCCCACCGGACAAGTCGAACGGCGACCGTTGCAGTAAGTCCGCGTCTAAGCCGACCAAGGTCAACATTTTAGCCGCTAGTTTCAACGCATCAGCCTCACTAGCACCAAAGTTTTGGGGACCAAACGCAATGTCTTTCGCAACCGTTTCCTCGAACAATTGACTTTCGGGAAACTGGAAAACAATCCCGACATGTTGCCGTAAACGCTTTAAATCTTTGTTACTCGTCGTTGGGGTAATCACCCGATCACCAATCGTGACCGTCCCACTAGTCGGTTTGAGTAACGCATCTAAATGCTGCAACAACGTCGACTTGCCACTCCCCGTATGGCCAATGAGCGCCGTATAAGAGCCGTCGGGAATCGTTACATTAATATCAGTTAACGCCTTAGTCTCAAAGGGGGTACCCGGTTGGTAAGTAAATTCTACTTGTTTGAACGTAATTGCCATAACCAGTCTGCCATCCCTTTCTCTGTTAAGTACGTTGCGGGGACTTGAACCCCTAGCCGCGCTAAAGCCGCTTTTAATCGTTCTGGATAGGGCATATCTAAGCCCATCTTAATCAAAGCCGGACCGTGTTGGAAGATCTCCGCGGGCGTCCCTTCTTCAACCAAATGACCATCATTCACCACTAACACCCGATTGGCATTCGCGGCTTCATCAATATCATGCGTAATCGATAAGACCGTTAGATCTGAATCAGCCTTCATTTGTTGAATCGTTTGTAAGACTTCGGCGCGCCCTTCTGGATCCAGCATCGATGTCGCTTCATCTAAGATCAAAATCTGTGGTCGCGCCGCAATCATCCCAGCGAGAGCCACTCGTTGCTTCTGTCCACCTGACAGCCGCGCTGGTTCACGGGTGGCAAAGTCTTGCATATCAACTTGGGCCAACGCTTCGGCTACCCGTGACAGCATCTCATCACGAGGAATTCCTTGATTTTCCAAACTAAACGCCACATCATCTTCGACCGTTGCGCCCACAAATTGATTATCGGGATTTTGAAAGACCATCCCAATCTTGCGACGAATATCCCAAACCGTTTGTTCGGAAAGCACTTGACCATCAATCGTGATTTTCCCAGAAACGGGCGCTAATAAGCCGTTTAAATTTTTAGCTAAGGTCGATTTACCGGAACCATTATGGCCAACAATCGCCACCCATTCACCGGCCGCGACCGTAAATGAAATGTCTGTTAACGTTAGCTGATCCGCGGCTTGTTGCGGATAGCGATAATTTAAATGTTCAACGTCAATTATCTGACTCACCATGGTCCCTCATTTCTTAATTACTGATGGTTATTATCATACCATACGCCGCTATTTCAAATCACTAGCCGGTCCGTACTTGTACCCATTATCACCAAACAGTGTAAACTTTTTCTTCAAATTATTCGAGACATAAACCTTTTTATCCTTCGTAATGAAGATGGCGCCAATGCCCTTGTCTGCCTTGGCATTAATATAAGCCATGCCGTCTTTGAGCCCTTTATCAAAGGTCGCCGTTGAAAGGCCATCCCCGTCGATGGACTTCTTTGAAATAATTGACACACCCATCAAGTTGTTTTGGAATGGGGCCCCCGTCTTAGGATCCATTAAATGACTATAGATCTTTCCATTTTTCTTGAGGTAACGTTCATAGATACCAGAGGTGACAATCGACATATTCTTTGTAGGAATCGAGCCAATTGAGGTCCCACGGGTCGCCTTAGGATCCTGGATACCAACAGTCCAATTGCCAGACTTGGTGCCCTTGGGACTGTCGCCCATGACATAGATGTTACCACCTAAATCAATAATCGCTGTTGAAACACCGTGTTGCCGGAAATAAGTTTTAACTTGATCGGCCATAAAACCTTTGGCAATGCCGCCAAGATCTAACTTCATACCCTTTTTCTCAAGATAAACCGAATGTTTTTTATCATTTAGCTTAACTTTAGTATAATCAACTAATTTAACGTTCTTGGTAATGGCAGCTTGACTTGGAATATGGGCATCTGGGAAGCCAATTCGCCAAAGTTGGGTAATCGGTCCAATCGCCATATCAAATGATTCGTTAGAATTCTTACTGTAATAGTAGGCCGCCTTGACCATCGGATAAATATCCTTGCTAATGGTTACCGGATGCTTGCCCGCCGCTGCATTAATCTTATCAATCTCAGAGCCCTTTTGATTTGTTGTAACTTCTTTAGCCTCTTGCTTTAACACCTTAAAAGCATTATTTAAGACCCCTTGTTTGCCTTTATTATAGACGCGCAATGTCACAACGGTTCCCATCATAAATTCCGTATTCTCACTAGGTGTTTGAACGACCTTAGTGGGTTTCGGATAACTAGCCGCCTTATCTTTTTTGGTGGTTGGCCCACACGCCGTCAGTGGGATCACTAAAGTCGCGACTAATCCTAGATAAATCCATTTTCTCAGTTTCATATCTGTAACTTCCCCTTAACTAATTTCAATCGTAATTATACCAAAGTTTACAACATCTGTATGCCAATTTTACGGCCCATTAGCCGTCGTGACTTGGGAACAAAAAATAAAGGCTTGAGACAATATGTCTCAAGCCTCCATTTTAAAAGTGAATCCTAATTAATCAGCAAAGGTCATGTTATCGATTGAGATAGTCTTAGTGTCACCCTTTTGAGCCGCATTTTGTAATTGTGAAGCATACAAAACGAAGGTATCTGATGAGTGAGTTGCACCAGTGACAACATCAACATTGGCTGGATCACTTGATTTTTCTAATTCTTTGTTTAACTTAGGTTGGTAAGTCTTTGGATCCATCTTAGAAATCTTCTTCATCTTCTTGTTGTAAGCGGCATCGTTAACTTTTGACTTGCCGTTCTTATCAACTTGGTTGTAATCAGATTTTGTAATCTTGTTATTCTTAACGGTGATAGCGAAGGTTACCCGATAGCCGTTAAAGTAGTTCTTTTCAGCTAACTTGTAAGTCCCGTCTTTCATCTTAGCGCCATTATTGATCTTGATTGTGGCAGTGTCACCCTTTTGAGCGGCTTGGATCAATTGTTGTGCGTAGTTTTGGAAAGTCTTTGATGATTCAGTGGCACCGGAAACAACATCAATGGTTGCGACGTTACCAGTAGCAGCTGCACCTTCTAAGGACTTGTTCAACTTAGGTTGGTAAGTCTTAGGGTTCGTGCCAGAAACTTTCTTCATCTGCTTATTGTAAGCAGTGTCGTCAACTTTTGACTTGCCCTTCTTGTTAACTTGGTTGTAATCTGACTTCGTGATCTTACCCTTACTATTAACGGTAATACTGAATTCAGTCTTGTAACCATGTGAGTAGTTTTCTTCGGCGAGTTTATAAGTACCCGCTTTCATTTTGGCACCAGCAGTAGATTTAGCTACCTTAGTTGTCTTCGCTGAAGATGATGAACTCTTCTTTGAGGATGATGATGAACTAGAACTTGATGAGCTGCTCCCACAACCTGCTAATGCTAATGCGGAAATGGCAACAACTGATGCACCTGTAATAACTGACTTAAACTTCATGATATCCCACTCCTAACCTTTTTGTATGAAAATTCACATTAATCTTAACGTTTATTCCCAAGATAGTCAATCCTATTTTATAAAAATAATCGTATTCACAGTATACACCGCCCACATTGGTGACGCTTTATTTATCGAAAGCCTAACCGGCCGGACACCACTTCAATATAATGTGATTTATTATGCATTCTAATCAATAATTCATAGACAAACGCTTCCATTACTTATATAATTGTTAGTGGAATTATTATTTTTTTACATTATTTATTCAAGGGAGTTGTTACGCAATGGCAAAGAAAAACGTTGTCGTTGTCGGCGCGGGTTTTGCTGGGGTTTACGCGACTAAGAAATTAGCCAAGCACTTTAAAAAGAATCCTGACGTTGAAATCACGTTAATTGACCGGCACTCGTACTTCACGTACATGACCGAACTACATGAAGTGGCGACGGAACGGGTTGAACCAGAGCATATTCAATATGATCTGCAACGACTATTTTCACGACGCAAGAATGTTCGTTTAGTAACCGATACCGTTAAGAGCATCGACAAAGACAAACAAACAGTTGTTACCGAAAATGGTAGCTACCAATATGACCAATTATTAATCAGTCTTGGTGGTGAATCCAATGATTTCGGTACACCAGGGGTTAAGGAACACGGGTTTGAACTTTGGTCCTTCGAACAAGCAATGAGTTTACGGGCACACTTAGCTGCCATTATTCGTCGCGGGGCGGCTGAACTTGATCCAGCCAAACGTAAAGCGATGTTAACCTTCACTGTTTGTGGGTCTGGGTTTACCGGGTCTGAATTAATCGGTGAATTAATCGAATATCGTGACGTTTTAGCACGCGATAACAAGTTGGACCCAAGCGAGATCACCTTACAATTGGTCGAAGCAGCGCCAACCATTATCAATATGTTAAATCGGACACAAGCTGGTAAAGCTGAAAAGTATATGAAGAAACATGGCGTTGATATCTTAACCAACTCCATGATTACGGAAGTCTTTGAAGACCACGTTACCTTAAAGGGTAAAGATCCAATTCCAACTTACACGTTGATTTGGACTGCTGGGGTTCGTGCCAACAGTGTCGTTAAAAACTTCAATATGGAAACTAACCCCCGTGGCGGCCGCTTGGTTGCTAATGAATTCATGCAAGCTAAAGATGCTAAAAACGTCTTCTTAGCTGGGGATTCAATGAGCTACCAAGAACCAGGTCAACCACGGCCAGTCCCACAAATCGTCCAAGGTGCCGAAGAAACAGCAGCTACGGCGGTTCAAGGGATTATCAAGAATATTGATAATACTGATACTGAAATCAAACCGTTCAAGGGTGCTTATCAAGCTTCCGTTGATTCAATTGGTTCCAAGTATGCGGTTGCGCAAGTCTTAGATAACTGGAACGTTTCTGGTTTTATCGCGGTCTTATTAAAGCACGCCATTAACTGGTTGTATTACGTTCAGATTTTCTCTGGTTACTATTTATTCCAGTACTTCATGCACGAATTCTTCCGGACACGCAACCGGCGGAATGTGTTCCGCGGTTGGACTTCTCGGATGGGGAACGTTTTGTGGAGTGTGCCACTACGCTTCTTCTACGGCGCCATGTGGTTATGGGATTGTTGGACAAAGGTTCAAGGTTCCGAATCCTGGTTCACCGATAAGTTAAGATTACCATTTAGTTGGATTCAAGTTGCTGCCACGAGTGGTGCGAGCCAAGCTGCAACTAAAGCAACTAGTGGTGCCAGTGAAGCTGCCGGTGCTGCGACTAAAGCCACTAAAGGTGTCTTCAGTTTATCTTACATGTATGGTAAGGACCCATTGATGGTCTTTGAAAAATCACCACATTGGTTCGAATCAGTCACGAAGTTCTTTGTACCGAACTTGCAAACCGCACTCTTCATGCAAAAGTTCATGACTTGTGTTGAAATTATCATTGCCTTATGTATCTTCTTTGGCCTCTTCTCATGGTTGGCTAACGCCATTACCATTGGTTTAGTTGCCGTCTTCTGCTTGTCAGGGATGTTCTACTGGGTCAACTTGTGGATGGTCTTTGCCGCCCTTGCCTTAATGAATGGTTCCGGCCGGACATTTGGTTTGGACTACTGGGTTGTTCCGTGGATGCAAAAGCACCTCGGTCACTGGTGGTATGGCAATGTCAGCTCCCATTACGATGCTGTCAAAACCCGCTAGATGCGTTATAATTAATTAAATAGTTTCCCGATGGTTCAAGGGTAGCTTTTACCTTGGACCATTTTTTATTCAAAATAACTTGGAGGTGCAACGATGAAACGATTACGAGCGTCATGGCAAGTCTTCAAACGCTATCGTGCGATGATTCGCCCGTTTGATATTGTCATTATTGTCATTTTAATTCTTTTATCGTTTACGCCATTGGCCATCTTCTCTTATCAGCAACGTCAGCAAGCCGTTCACGACACACAAGTTGCTAAGCAATCTGCCAAACGAACCAGCCGTCGGACCCTAACTGCGGTCGTCTCACATAACGGCACCGTTCTCAAACGCGTCAATATTACTAATTTGAAACAAACGGTTCATTATACGTACCGTGACAAAGCTGGGCACTATAATCGCGTGACGTTTGAACCAAAACGCGTGGCGATTACCAAAGCTAATTGTTCGGATCAGGTTTGTATTCGACGCGGTTGGATTCATAAGCCCGGACAGACCATCGTTTGTTTGCCACATAAACTTTTAATTGAAGTCAAGTCTAGCACGGGACATACGACCTCGGGCGGAAATGGACTGGTTACGGAGTGATGTCTATTGAATAATTCGTTTGAACACTCAAATCGGACTCATCGTAATATTTATATTGCCCTGCTAGTTGCTCAGGGGGTCATCATCGGGATCTTAGAGCGGATGATCCCCTTCCCGTTTGCCTTTGCGCCCGGGGCCAAGCTCGGTCTGGCAAATCTGATTACGATTGTCGCCATTTTTACCCTGTCATTTCGCGATGTCATTACTTTGACTTGGCTGCGCTTGATTCTGACTGCGCTCGTTGGCGGCACGTTATCCACCTTTATCTATAGCTTTGGCGGGGCATTCTTAAGCTTATTTTCAATGTTATTGGTTAAACAACTGGGACCCAAACGTGTCAGCATTATCGGGATTTCAGCGACCGGGGGTGTGATGCATAACGTCGGTCAATTATTAGTCGCTAGCTTCATTGCTCAGACATGGACGGTCATGCTCTACTTACCGATCCTCTCGATCATTGGGCTAGCGGCCGGGATTGCCCTGGGGATTGCCGCTAACTACCTATTTACCCACGTGACGATTCTAAGTTATCTACGTTTTAATCACGAACAAGTCCCCAGTAAAAAAAAGGAGTAAATTTTCATGCAAGCAACGCAATTACATCCGCTATGGCGTGATTATCCCGCCCTGCAGCCCGAGTTGCAGCAGGTCATGCAACTGATGGATGACAATATCAATATTTCTGACCCGGCCATCACCGCGGCCATTTTGGATATGATTCACAGTGGCGGTAAACTGTTAAGACCTGCTTATTGCTTGTTATTCTCGCAATTCAAGCCGACTGAGCGGCACCGGATGATTGCCCTCGCCGCTTCCTTAGAGACGCTGCATACAGCAACTCTGATCCATGATGACATCATTGACGACTCTAAACTGCGTCGTCATCAGGTCAGTATCCAGCAGCAATTCGGTAAAGATGTGGCGGTCTATGCGGGGGACTACTTATTTGTGGTCGTCTTTAAGATCTTGTCCCACTACTCTAGTAGCTTTCGTAGTATTCAATTAAATTCAGCTAATATGGAAAAGATTCTAATTGGTGAAATTCATCAAAAAGATCGCCATTTTCACACTGAAATTACTTTAGCGGACTATCAAGAACAGATTCAAGGTAAGACGGCCGAACTCTTCGCGTTAAGTTGTTTCCTAGGCGCTTATGAATCGGGTCAAAGCGAATTGTTCGCTAACCGGGCTAACAAAGCTGGGATGGCGATTGGAATGGCTTTTCAAATCTTGGATGATATCTTGGATTATCAAGAAACTAGTCAAGAGATTGGTAAACCCGTCTTAGAAGACCTCGCAGAAGGCGTCTACACGTCGCCCCTGATCTATGCCTTACAGACAGACTACCGGCAACAACTGCTGCCGCTCTTACGTAAACAGGGCCAAATAACCTTAGCTGAGCGGCAACAAGTTCAAAGCCTGGTCATTGCGGCTGGCGGGGTCATTAAAGCCAAACAACTGGCTAAGAAGTATACTAACACAGCGTTACGTACACTTAAGCATCTACCCAATGTACCAGCACGGGCAACCTTACTGCAACTTACCCAACAACTCTTAGAACGCCATAATTAAGCCCAACAAAAAAGCCTATCAATGAGCAGCATCCGCTGTTCACTGATAGGCTTTTTGTGTTAGTTGACCAACTTAACCAAGTCATAAAAAAATCACTTAAGACTGTGATGTGCCATCTATGTTCAACATAAATAACTTCCGAACTAGACTTAGTCACCTTTTGCAGTAACCACCATCATAGCGTCCGTCAACCACAATCCCAGTGATCCGTAAAACAATTTAATTAGTCAACGAGTTCCAAGACAACCATTTGTGCACCGTCGCCACGACGAGGCATAGTCTTGTAAATTCGTGTATAACCACCATTGCGGTCAGCATATTGAGGACCTAAGTCACTAAATAGCTTTTGCAAAGCAGTTTGTACAGTTACGTTGTCGCCATCTTCCTTAACATCAGCAACGATGTCCCGCATAAATGCAGCAGCTTGACGACGGGCGTGTAAATCGCCCTTCTTAGCCAAAGAAATCATCTTATCGGTCGTTGAGCGAACTTCCTTAGCGCGAGCTTCGGTGGTTTCGATGCGGCCGTTAACGATCAATGAACTTGTCAAATCACGAAGTAAGGCACGACGTTGTGAACTTGTACGTTGTAATTTACGGTAACTCATGAACGGATATCCTCCCTTGTATTAGTCTTCTTTGCGTAATGATAACCCGAGGTCAGCTAATTTTGCTTTAACTTCTTCGAGGGACTTGCGTCCAAGGTTACGAACCTTCATCATATCAGCTTCAGTCTTGTTAGTTAATTCTTGAACCGTGTTGATACCAGCACGCTTCAAACAATTATATGAACGAACGGAGAGATCTAACTCTTCAATCGTCATTTCTAACATCTTTTCCTTATGCGTTTCTTCCTTCTCAACCATCACGTCAGTGTTCTTAGCTTCATCAGTGAGGTTTACGAAGATGGAAAGGTGATCAGTCAGGATTTTGGCTGACAGACTAATGGCTTCACTCGGAGTGATTGAACCATTTGTCCAAACGTCTAAGGTTAACTTATCAAAATCATCACGTTGACCAACCCGCGTGTTTTCTACTTGGTAGTTAACACGTTCAATTGGAGAATACAATGAATCAACAGGCAAAACGCCAATTGGCATATCATCTTCACGATGTTTGTTATCCTCAGCGGATACATAACCACGACCAGTATTAGCAGTCATACGCATATGGAAGTGTGCACCATCTGCTACTGTACAAATTGCCAAATCAGGATTCAAGACTTCAACATCCGCATCACCGATAATATCACCGGCAGTAACGTTAGCTGGACCTTTGACATCGATTTCCAATGTCTTAGATTCGTCTGATTCTAACTTAAGTGCGATCTTCTTCACATTCAAAATGATCGCCGTAACATCTTCTGTCACGCCTTCGATCGTTGAAAATTCATGAAGCACACCATCAATTTGAATACTAGTAACAGCAGCGCCAGGTAAAGAAGAAAGAAGAATCCGACGAAGTGAATTCCCTAAAGTTGTACCATAACCGCGTTCAAGCGGTTCTACAACAAACTTACCATAGTTGTCGTTTTCATCAATTTTATGAATGTTAGGTTTTTCAAATTCAATCATTCTTATCTTTTACCCCTTTCAAAACGCGTGGTGTTTAGTAGTTGTGCGTACAAAATGAAGTTTGCCCTCAAAATGAACGTCACAGATTAAACACGACGGCGCTTTGGAGGACGAGACCCATTATGAGGAACTGGCGTAACATCGCGAATTGCACTAACTTCCAAACCAGTGGCTTGTAAAGCACGGATTGCAGCTTCACGACCGGAACCAGGACCTTTAACAGCGACTTCAACAGTCTTCATGCCATGTTCCATTGATGCTTTAGCAGCAGCTTCTGCGGCCATTTGAGCAGCAAAAGGTGTTGATTTACGACTACCCTTGAAACCTAATGAACCAGCTGATGACCAGGCAATCGCGTTACCTTGCATATCAGTGATCATAACAAGTGTGTTGTTGAACGTTGAATGGATGTGAGCCACACCGGATTCAATGTTCTTTTTTACCCGACGACGACGGGTTGTCTTTCTAGTTGCCATAAAATTCGAAAACCTCCCTTATTATTATTTTTTACGTCCAGCGATGCTGACTTTTTTACCCTTACGAGTACGGGCATTGTTCTTCGTGTGTTGACCACGAACGGGTAAACCACGACGATGACGCATACCACGATATGAGCCGATTTCTTGAAGTAACTTGATGTTCAAGCTAACTTCACGACGTAAGTCACCTTCAGTTTTGTAACCGTCAACGACGGCACGGATCTTATCTTCTTGTTCAGGAGTTAAGTCGCGTACACGAACGTCTTCTGAAACACCGGCTTCAGCAAGAATCTTCTTTGCAGAAGTATTACCGATACCGAAAATGTAAGTCAAACCGATGACAATACGCTTGTCACGTGGTAAGTCAATTCCTTCAATACGAGCCATTAAAATTTCACCTCCGACTTTAAGTTAAATTATTTACCTTGGCGTTGCTTATGCTTTGGATTAGCAGAGCAGATAATCATCACGCGGCCTTTACGACGAATAACTTTGCAGTGTTCGCACATAGGCTTTACAGATGGTCTTACTTTCATGAATATTTACCTCCTATAAGGTACGAAGCGTCGCCCTATTTGAAACGATAGGTAATGCGACCCTTTGTTAAATCATAAGGTGACATTTCAACTGTAACCTTATCACCAGGCAGAATCCGAATGTAATGCATCCGAATCTTACCAGAAACGTGAGCTAAGATCTCAGCGCCGTTTTCAAGTTCAACCTTGAACATCGCGTTCGGCAATGTTTCTTTGATGGTTCCTTGAATTTCGATGACGTCTTCCTTTGCCAAATAGTGTCCCTCCTTATTATATGGTTTCGTGCTACCACGATTTTGGTCCGCTTTTCGAACCAGTCGCTAATCATTTTTATGTTAAAAAAACATTAAATCATTCAACGGCTAAACCTGAATAAGTTTATCACAACGCCCTCTGAAAAGCAAATGACGCCGCTTTTAGACTCTTTTTGATTAAAGGTTATC
Source organism: Lactiplantibacillus dongliensis (assembly GCF_005405105.1). Classification (GTDB taxonomy): domain Bacteria; phylum Bacillota; class Bacilli; order Lactobacillales; family Lactobacillaceae; genus Lactiplantibacillus; species Lactiplantibacillus dongliensis. Next base: position 16,287 of record NZ_BJDK01000005.1, on the reverse strand, counting down.
AAGAATCGATTTGATATCTTGATAAACATCATCAATGTCGCGATCACCATCGACATTGTGAAGCAAGTTGGCTTTTTCATAAAAATCAATCAACGGAGTATTCAACTTAACGTTGACATCCAACCGATTCTTGACCGTTGCCGGCTTGTCATCATCACGTTGATAGAAATCATGGCCGCCACAAACATCACAAGTGCCTTCTACCTTAGGCTTGTTGTATAACTTATGATAAGTTGCACCACAAGTCCGGCAGATGAACCGACCGGAAAGTCGTTCGACTAACACACTAGGTTCAACATGGATGTTAATGACCCCGTCCAATGGCTTGTTCAAATCTTGGCCGATTTGTTGAAGCGCATGGGCTTGATCAATATTACGTGGATAACCATCAAGCAAGAAACCTTTGGCAGTATCAGCTTCAGCTAACCGTTCTTTGACGATGCCATTAGTGACTTCGTCTGGAACCAAGTTACCTTGGTCGATATACTTTTTAGCTTCCAGCCCCATTTTGGTTTCATTCTTAATTGCTGCCCGAAAGATATCACCCGTAGAAATATGAGGAATATCAAAATCTTCAAGGATTTTCTGTGCTTGAGTACCCTTACCGGCACCTGGTAGTCCCATCAAAATTAGGTTCATTGTTCCCATAGTTTTTTCCTCCTAAAATGCACAAATGTGTTGAGTCTCCCCAACACACTCGCTGATGATTAACGAATAAAACCGACATAGTCGCGTTTCATCATTAACCCTTTAATTTGACGAATTGTTTCAAGGGCAACCCCAACAACGATCAGTAAACTCGTTCCGCCTAAACCAATTGATTCATCTAAGCCCCAGATATCTGACGCTAATAATGGAATCAAGGAAATTAATCCAAGGTAAAGGGCACCGACTGTACTTAATCGCATTAACAATTTTGAAACCCAATCTTGGGTATCTTTACCAGGCCAAACACCTGGGATATAGCTGCCTTGCTTTTGTAAGTTCTTCGATAGTTTTTCAGGATTGACCTGAACAAACGCATAGAAGAAAGTAAAAAGCACAATCAGTACGGTATATAAAATCGCACCGGGTGTCGACTGCATATTAAAGATACTCGTCAAAACGGTATACCAAGTATCGCCACCATGACTGGATTGGAAACCTAGTAAAATTGTTTGTGGTGTTGCGATGAACGAACTCGCGAAGATAACGGGAATAACCCCGGCAACATTCACCTTAAGTGGTAGGTAACTACTGTCAGGTGCACCAGCTGCACGCCGAGTATATTGAATTGGTACTCGATCATTAGCTTGTTCAACCCACGTTACAAACATAACGATGGCAATGACCAAGACTAATAAACCAAGGACGAACAAAATACTCTGCCACCATTGACTCTTAGCGACATTAACAAATTGTTCTTGGTAAATTTGATAAATCGATGTGGGTGTCCGAGCTAAAATCCCAGCAAAGATAATGATTGAAACCCCATTACCCATACCGCGATCGGTGATCATATCCCCTAACCAAGTGGTGAACATAGCCCCACCGGTCAGGATAATCCCAATCGTAAGGTAAGTCGACACACCCGGATTTTGAACCAACTTAAGTTGACTCAAAGAGTTAAAACCAGCCGTAATCCCAATCGATTGAACGAAAGCCAAGACGATTGTCATCCAACGGGTCGCTTGATTAAGCTTCCGTCGGCCAACTTCACCTTGTTTGCCCCATTCAACAAATTTCGGAACAATGTCCATCTGAAGCAATTGGACAATGATTTGTGCAGTAATGTAAGGGGATACCCCCATAGCAAGGATGGAATAATTTGTTAAACCGCCACCACTGAATGTATTCAGCATACTTATAAGTCCAGTTGATGCAACGGATTGAAGCGCCTTTGCATTTACTCCTGGTACTGTGATATAAGAGCCAAGACGAAATACAATCAAAACGCCCAACGTGAACAGAATTTTATTCCGAATATCCTTAACTTTCAGAGCGTCCTTCATGGTAGTCAGCAAGTTAGATCACCTCAGTTTTACCGCCAGCAGCTTCGATTGCCTTAACAGCAGATTCGGAGAACTTGCTTGCCTTGACTGTTAACTTTTTATCCAGACTACCGTTGCCAAGAATCTTGACAGCAGCACTCTTCTTAACCAAGCCGGCAGCCTTTAATGATTCAGGTGTAACTTCTGCACCATCATCAAAACGGTTCAAACCATCAAGGTTGACAACCGCAAATTCTTTACGGTTGATATTAGTAAATCCACGTTTAGGAATCCGACGGTACAATGGCATTTGGCCACCTTCGAACCCGACACGAACCTTACCACGCGCCTTTTGGCCTTTTTGACCACGACCAGAAGTTTTACCTTGGCCACTTGAGTCACCACGACCAATACGACGACGTGAAAAACGTGAACCTTCACTTGGTGTTAATTCATGTAACTTCATCTAGTAGGCACCTCCTCTTTTAATATTTTAATTACTTAATTACTTCAACATCAATCAAATGAGCGATGAGGAAGATTTGACCGCGAGTAGCTGCGTCATCAGGTTTAACAACTGAGCTGTTTACTCGACCTAAACCTAATTCCTTAACGATTTTACGTTGCTTAGGAAGACGATGAGCCGCACTGCGCACTAAAGTGATCTTTAATTGAGCCATGTTGTTTGTCCTCCTATTCAGCTAAATGTTCAACTGAAACGCCACGTAAAGCAGCGATCTGTTCAGCCTTCTTCAAACTCTTCAAGCCTTCAAACGTTGCACGAACAACGTTAACTGGCGTATTGGAGCCAAGACGCTTACTAGTAACATCATCAATACCAGCCAATTCCATGACGGCACGAACGGCGCCACCAGCAGCAACTCCAGAACCTTCAACGGCTGGCTTCAACAAGATGCGTCCGCCACCGAAAACTCCGAGAGCTTCATGAGGAATGGTTGTACCGACCATAGGTACAGTGATCAAGTTCTTTTTAGCAGCTTCGGATGCTTTCCGAATTGCTTCTGGAACTTCTTGAGCCTTACCAGTACCGAAACCAACGTGTCCTTTGTGGTCACCAACGATTACCAATGCGGCAAAACGAAGACGACGACCACCTTTAACAACTTTAGTAATCCGGTTAATGGCAACAACATTATCGTCAAGATCTAATTTTGATGGATCAATGAAAGTCATGTGGTATTATTCCTCCTTTGTTAGAATTTAAGTCCGTTTTCACGGGCGGCTTCAGCTAAAGCTTGAATACGGCCGTGATATAAGTAACCGCCACGATCGAAAACTACATCAGCAATTTTCTTTTCGGCAGCTCGCTTTGCAACAATTTCGCCAACTGAAGCAGCTTTTTCACTCTTGGTGTTGCCAGTTACTTCGCTATCTAATGTTGAGGCACTTGCTAGCGTTACACCCTCTACATCATCAATAACTTGAGCGTAGATGTTTTTGTTTGAACGATAAACATTTAAGCGTGGGCGCTCAGCAGTACCAGAAATCTTACCGCGGACACGAGCGTGACGACGTTGACGTGTCTTGTTCTTATCTGGTTTTGAAATCACAATAGTCACCTCTAATATATAGTATGGACAGCACTAAGCTGCATTATTTACCAGTCTTACCTTCCTTACGACGAACATATTCATCGACGTAACGAATCCCTTTACCTTTGTAAGGTTCAGGTGAACGAACGGCCCGAACTTCAGCAGCAAAGTCACCGACAGCTTGCTTACCAATACCAGAGATATTGATATGTGTGTTGTCAGGAACTTCGATAGTTAAGTTCTTAGGCGTTTCGAATTCAACAGGATGTGAGTAACCAACGCTTAATACTAACTTTTTGCCTTGCAATTGGGCACGGTAACCAACACCGACCAATTGAAGGTTCTTAGTAAAGCCTTTAGTAACTCCTTCAACCATGTTGTTGACATTGGCACGAGTAGTCCCGTGTAATGCCTTCATCTTAAAGTCATCAGTTGGACGAGTGAAGTTAACTTCGCTGCCTTCAACTGACATCGTGATGTCACTAGCGATGTTCCGCGTCAAAGTACCTTTAGGACCTTTAACCGTAACGACTTCGCCGGCTTGTGACACTTCTACCCCAGCAGGTAGATTAATTGTTTTATAACCAATACGACTCACTTACTTGCACCTCCTGTCTTAATTATTTATTACCAAACGTAAGCTAAAACTTCGCCGCCAAGCTTCTTAGCGCGAGCTTCTTTATCAGTAACTACGCCTTCTGAAGTTGAAAGAATAGCAATACCTAAGCCGTTTAAAACCTTAGGAACAGCATCAGCTTTGACATATGAACGTAAACCAGGCTTTGAAATACGTTTCAAACCACTAATTACACGTTCGTTGTCTTTACCATACTTCAAGAAGACACGGATGATGCCCTGTTTGTCATCATCGATATATTCAACGTCGCGAACAAAACCTTCATTCTTTAAAATTTCGGCAATGTTGCGTTTGATTTTTGATGCAGGAACTTCTAATGAATCGTGGCGTACCATGTTAGCGTTACGGATACGAGTCAAGAAATCTGCGATTGGATCAGTCATCATGAAAGTTTAACCTCCTTTAACTTGGGTTCGTTTTTACCAGCTGGCCTTTTTCATGCCAGGGATTTGACCTTTGTGGGCCAGTTCGCGTAAACAGATACGGCACAAGTGGAATTTACGGTAAACTGAATGTGGACGACCACAACGTTCGCAACGAGTATAGTTTTGAACAGCAAACTTCGCACCACGTTGTTGTTTAACAATAAGTGATTTTTTAGCCAACTTCGATTAACCCCCTTCGGTTATTTAGCAAATGGCATGCCAAATTGAGTCAACAACTCACGTGATTCTTCATCACTATCAGCTGTCGTAACAATTACAATGTCCAAACCGCGGACACGGTTAACATTATCATAGTTGATTTCTGGGAAGATCAATTGTTCACGGACACCCAATGTGTAGTTACCGCGACCATCAAATGAACGAGTACTTACACCATGGAAATCACGAACACGTGGTAATGAAACGTTGATCAACTTGTCTAAGAAGTCATACATACGTTCACCACGTAAGTCGACTTTGGCACCGATTGCCATACCTTCACGAAGACGGAAACCAGCGATAGATTTCTTTGCTCGCGTAACCAAAGGTTTTTGGCCGGAGATCAAAGTCAATTCTTCAACTGCTTCGTCTAAGTTCTTAGCGTTAGTGACTGCATCACCAACACCCATGTTTAAAACAATCTTAGCCATCTTAGGTACTTGCATTACTGAAGTGTAATTAAACTTATCCACTAATGCTGGGACGATTTCTTTTTCATATTGAGCTTTTAAACGGTTTTCCATGAAACTTGCTTCCTCCTTTCAGTCAGTAATATTAGTTTTCTAAAGCGTTGCCGGACTTCTTTGCGAAGCGGACACGCTTGCCATCTTCACGACGGACACCTAAACGAGTAGGTTCGTTGGTTGATGGGTCAAGGAACATAACGTTGGAAGCATCGATTGGTGCTTCGACATCAACGATACCGCCTTGAGGGTTAACGTTCGTAGGTTTTTGGTGTTTCTTGATCTTGTTAACACCTTCAACAACGACACGGTTCTTGGCAGAGATAACCTTTTTAATGGTACCTTCTTGACCACGATCCTTACCGCTGATTACACGAACTTTATCACCAGTTTTAATCAACATTAGGTTGCGCACCTCCTTATTTACGGTGTGTGACTACAGAACTTCTGGAGCTAATGAAACGATACGCATGAAGTCTTTATCACGTAATTCACGAGCGACCGGTCCAAAGATACGAGTACCTTGAGGGGTCTTGTCATCACGGATAATAACCGCAGCATTTTCATCGAATTTGATATATGAACCGTCAGCGCGGTGCATACCAGATTTAGTCCGAACGATTACGGCCTTAACAACATCATGAGCTTTGACAACACCACCGGGTGTTGCTTGTTTGACAGTAGCAACAATGATATCACCAATGTTCGCAGTTTTACGACCAGATCCACCTAAAACTTTAATAGTTAGGATTTCACGGGCACCGGAGTTGTCAGCAACTTTTAAACGACTTTCTTGTTGGATCACAGTAAGTGTCCTCCCTTCATTTAATATTAATCAGCTAATAAACTAGATAATAACAGCTTTTTGAACGACGTCAAGTAAGCGGAAACGCTTTGTAGCTGATAAAGGACGAGTTTCCATGATCCGGACGATATCGCCAATATGGGCTTCATTATTTTCATCATGAGCCTTGTATTTCTTTGAATAACGAACACGTTTGCCGTAAACAGGATGATTCTTGTATGTTTCACGAACAACGACGATGGTCTTATCCATCTTATCTGAAACAACGCGTCCTTGGATAACCTTGCGGCTGTTACGAGTATCTTCACTCATTCGAGATTGCCTCCTTTATACTCTACTTGTTTAACTCTTGTTCACGCAACGCAGTTTTGATACGTGCGATATTCTTACGAACTTGCTTTAAACGAGCGGTGTTTTCGAGCTGACCAGTGGCCAATTGAAAACGCAAGTTGAAAAGTTCGTCTTTGTAAGACTTTTCTTTTTCGAGCATTTCAGTAGTGGACAATGCTTTAATTTCCTTAGCCTTCATCTGATTCGCCACCTACTTCCTCGCGCTTAATAATCTTCGTTCTTACAGGTAACTTCGTGCCAGCTAAGCGTAAAGCTTCGCGAGCAACTTCTTCAGAAACGCCACCGACTTCAAACATAACCTTGTTACGTTTTACTGGGGCAACCCAACCTGCAGGAGTACCTTTCCCATTACCCATCCGCACGCCGACACCTTTTTCAGTGTAGGACTTGTGAGGGAAAATTTTGATCCATACTTTACCGCCACGCTTCATGTAACGGTTCATAGCAACACGAGCAGCTTCAATCTGCCGGTTACTGATCCAGTGTGATTCCAGTGTTTGTAAACCATATTCACCGAAAGCAACTGACTTACCGCCTTTGGCTTCACCGCGCATCTTACCACGGTGAACACGACGGAATTTTACCCGTTTAGGTACTAGCATGCTTATTTTCCTCCTTTATCTGCAGATTTCTTTTCTGGCAAGATTTCGCCACGGTAGATCCATGTCTTAACGCCAAGTTGACCATACGTGGTAGTAGCTTCTACCCAAGCGTAATCAATGTCAGCCCGTAACGTATGCAATGGAACCGTACCGTCTGAGTAAGTTTCAACACGTGACATGTCGGCCCCGTTTAAACGGCCAGCAACTTGTGTCTTAATACCCTTAGCGCCTGAACGCATAGTACGTTGCATAGCACCACGCATCGCACGACGGAAAGCAACACGGCCTTCCAGTTGACGTGCAATACTTTCACCAACTAATTTAGCATCTAAATCAGGTTTCTTGATTTCGATGATGTTGATGTGTACTCGCTTACCAGTTAATTCATTTAATTCTTTACGAAGTGCTTCAACTTCAGAACCACCCTTACCAATAACCATCCCTGGTTTAGCGGTATGGATTGAAATGTTCACGCGATTTGCAGCGCGTTCGATTTCAACGGTGGAGACGGAAGCGTCGGCAAGTCGTTTTTCAATATACTTACGGATACGTAAATCTTCGTTTAAGTAAGTTGCAAAATCTTTTTCAGCATACCATTTTGCTTCCCAGTCGCGAATGATTCCTACACGTAATCCGGTTGGATTTACTTTTTGACCCACGCGTTATCCCTCCTATTTTTCAGTAACTGTGATCGTAATGTGGCTAGTCCGCTTGTTGATTGGTGAAGCAGAACCCTTTGCCCGTGGACGGAACCGTTTTAAGGTTGGTCCTTCGTTAACAAAAGCTTCGCTGACGACCAAATCTTCACGATCTAAGTCAAAGTTGTTTTCAGCGTTGGCAACTGCTGAAAGTAGTACTTTTTCGACTACTGGTGATCCACCCCGTGGAGTGAACTTTAAGATTGCTAATGCTTCGGCAACGCTTTTACCTCTGATAAGATCGACAACTAGGCGGACCTTACGAGCGGCGATACGAACAGTTTTTGCAGTTGCGCGTGCAGATGTTACTTGTTCAGCCATTCTTTATCCTCCTAACTTTTACTTAGTTGTCTTATCGTCTGTACCGTGACCATGGAAAGTCCGTGTAGGTACAAATTCACCTAACTTATGACCGACCATATCGTCTTGGATATAAACTGGGACATGCTTGCGACCATCATAAACAGCGATTGTATACCCAATGAAACTAGGGAAAATTGTTGAACGACGTGACCACGTCTTGATGACAGATTTCTTGTCAGAATCAGATTGTGCATCGATTTTCTTTAATAAATGCGCATCTGCGAAAGGTCCCTTCTTTAAACTACGACCCATCTTGTGACCTCCTCTCGAAAACTACAGTAAATTCGACTATTAATGTTTGCCTGGACGACGACCACGAACGATAAGCTTGTTTGAACGAGCCTTCTTGTTCCGAGTCTTCTTCCCAAGGGTTTTCTTACCCCATGGCGACATTGGTGATGGATGACCGATTGGAGCCTTACCTTCACCACCACCATGAGGGTGATCGTTAGGGTTCATTACAGAACCACGAACCGTTGGACGTTTACCTTGCCAACGCGTACGACCGGCTTTACCAGAATTGATCAATTCGTGTTGTTCGTTACCAACAGTACCAATAGTAGCACGGCCAGTTAAGAGAACTAAACGAACTTCACCAGATGACAAACGCACAATGGCATATTTGCCTTCCTTACCAAGTAATTGAGCAGACGCACCAGCAGAACGTGCTAATTGGCCACCCTTACCAGGCTTCAATTCGATATTGTGAATCACAGTACCAACTGGAATGTTAGTTAATGGTAAGGCATTCCCAACCTTGATATCGGCATCGACACCAGATTGAATTTGCATCCCAACTTCCAAACCTTTTGGTGCTAAGATATATGATTTTACCCCATCACCGTAAACTACTAAAGCAATGTTAGCAGTCCGATTAGGATCATATTCAATCGCTTTAACCGTAGCTGGAACTTCATCTTTAATCCGCTTGAAGTCAACTAAACGGTATTGTTGTTTATGACCGCCACCACGATGACGAACAGTGATGTGACCATAACTGTTACGACCGGCTGTATGACTTTGTGAGTCTAATAATGACTTTTCAGGTTTTGTCTTAGTGATTTCAGCAAAATCTGAAGCAGTCATATTACGACGGCCGTTAGTGGTTGGTTTATACTTCTTAATACCCACTAGAGTTACCTCCTATAAATAGATTTAGTCTTGATCTTTGTCGTTAAACAATTTAATTTCGTTTGAATCAGGAGTTAAGGTAACAATGGCCTTACGACGCTTCTTAGTGTAGCCAGCGTAACGACCTTGACGCTTAAGTTTCCCTTTAACGTTCATAATGTTGACTTTAACGACTTTAACATCGAAGATTTCTTCGATAGCTTTTTTAACTTGTGTTTTTGTCGCCTGTACGTTCACATCAAATGTGTAGCGCTTGTCGTCCAAGTTAGCCATTGATGCTTCAGTGATTACAGGACGTAAAATTACATCGCGTGCTTCCATTATGCGAGCGCCTCCCCTAATTGATCGAGGGCTTTTTGGGTAACGACTAATTTGTCGCTGTTAGCAACATCTAAGACGTTCACACCATTAGCTTTGATGATCTTAACATTTGGTAAGTTACGACCTGCCAAAGCAGCCTTTTCGTTGTCGGCTTCAACTAAAACTAAAGTCTTAGTATCCACATTGAGGTTATTTAATACGTTAGCAAATTCCTTAGTCTTTGGTTGGTCGAAAGCTAAAGTTTCAACGGCGACTAAGCTATTGTCCAATACTTTTTGTGAAAGGACGGACTTCAAAGCTAAGCGCATAACCTTCTTAGGTAATTTGTAGCTGTACGAACGTGGAGTTGGTCCGAAGACAATCCCACCTTTACGCCATTGTGGTGAACGGATTGAACCTTGACGCGCACGACCGGTACCCTTTTGACGCCATGGCTTCTTACCACCACCGCGACGAGCACTACGGTTCTTAACTGCGTGTGTCCCTTGGCGTAATGATGCTCGTTGCATCAAGATTGCGTCAAAGACGACGTTTTCGTTTGGTTCAACACCAAATACGGCATCGTTTAAGGTGACGTCACCATTTTGCGTACCGTCTTGTTTGAATAATGCTACGCTAGTCATGTATTATGTCCTCCTTCCTTATTTACTCTTTACAGATGTCTTAATTGTAACGTATGACTTGTTAACGCCAGGAACATTCCCTTTGATCAACAATACGTTATTTTCAACGTCGGCCCGAACAACTTGTAAGTTTTGCATTGTCCGTTGGTGATTACCCATCCGACCTGGTAATTTCTTACCTTTGAAGACCCGGTTGATAATAGCACCTAATGAACCTGGACGACGATGGTAACGAGACCCATGGGCCATTGGTCCACGACTTTGTCCGTCTTTATGAATATTACCTTGGTAACCATGACCTTTAGTGATACCCGTAACGTCAACGGCGTCTCCGGCTGCAAAGATGTCAGCCTTGAGTTCGTCACCTACTGTGTATTCTCCAAGCTCAACATTACGAATTTCACGAATGAAGCGCTTAGGAGTCGTTTTTGCTTTTGCTGCATGACCTTGAGCAGGTTTGTTAGTCAAGACTTCACGCTTATCGCCGATACCTAATTGAATTGCTTCGTAACCGTCGTTTTCAACAGTCTTAACTTGCAACACAACGTTAGGTTGAACTTCGATAACTGTCACTGGGATTAATTCCCCGGCTTCAGTGAAGACTTGCGTCATTCCTACCTTTTTCCCTAAGATTCCTTTAGTGGTCATGAGTACACCTCCAATTAATTGATATATTTTGTATTAAAGCTTGATTTCAATATCTACACCGCTAGGCAAGTCTAACTTCATTAATGAATCGACTGTCTTAGGCGTTGGGTTAACGATATCGATTAACCGCTTGTGAGTCCGCATTTCGAATTGTTCACGTGAGTCCTTAAACTTATGTGGTGAACGTAGGACCGTGTAAATCGTCCGATCAGTTGGTAAGGGAATTGGACCTGAAATAGTAGCACCAGTTCTCTTTGCCGTTTCGACAATCTTATCAGCTGATTGATCAAGAATACGGTGTTCGTATGCCTTTAAACGGATACGAATTTTTTGCTTTGCCATTGTTGTGACCTCCTTCGTCTATTTTAAAAATAAGACTAGCTCCGTGAAAATTACCGCCACGTCCCATGACAATGTGGCCGGGCGTGTCGCAACCTTTCACATCAAAGCTAACTACGACTACTTGATGTCGGGGGGTACAATACTCCCCTTCTAAATACCAAGCACAATCTATAATAACTGAAAAGCTTTGTAATAGCAAGTGTTTCCACACTTTTTTAGAACCATCGTTGTAAACCGTGTTACCTTTTTTGAACCAGCACCAATAAATGTAACATAAATTCAATTGAAATAGTAGTCCTTTCAGACTTTTATTTCTAGATTAGCGGTTAGCACGCATGGATTCACGCGTAACGTTTTAGAAATCACTGACCTACTGTGGCAACTCATTGCCAATTGGCTCAATCATTCCTGTCTGTCATAACGCACGACGTTATTTGCAATAATACGCTCGTTTAACACGAGTTGCAAGCAGAACCACATCTTAATTTTAAAATCACCCAAGTGGTGACTAACTGGCACGGCATTTTTACGACCACCCCCGGCTAATCGATCGCCCTCACTTTTTTTGCAAGAGTGTTTTACAAACATGGGGACAGCCGCAATTCAACGCAGCTATTTTTTCAAACAAGACCCACTTATGCCAGGCACCCTACTATAATAGAAGCAATTGAATTAAAAGCTACGCAAAAAAGACGCCTGAGACTGATCGCAGGCGTCTTTAAGCTAGAGCTATCCAACGTACAAAAAAAGATGTTGAGTCTAAGACCCAACACCTTCTTTTTAATCAAGATTAATCTTCGACAGGAGTGCCGCCATTTTTCTTGATAATATCAGCTTGAACTGACTTAGGTACCTTTTCGTAATGATCAAAGCTCATTGTGAAGGTCCCACGGCCTTGCGTTGCAGAACGTAAAGTCGTTGCATAACCGAACATTTCAGCTAACGGTACAAAGGCATGGACTTCTTGAGCGTTCCCACGTTCTTCCATCCCTTCGATTGTCCCACGACGAGCGGTAACATGACCCATAACATCACCTAAGTAATCTTCTGGGGCCACAATATCAACCTTCATGATTGGTTCCAAAATAACAGGACCAGCACTCTTAGTGGCATTCCGTAAAGCTAATGAAGCGGCAATCTTGAAGGCTGCTTCACTAGAATCGACATCATGGTAAGACCCATCATAGAGTTTTGCCTTAACGTCAACCAATGGATAACCAGCTAACACACCGTTAGCCATAGCTTCTTTCAAACCTTGTTCAACTGAAGGAATGTATTCGCGAGGAACAACCCCACCGACGATGGCATCTTCGAATTCGAAGCCTTTACCTTCTTCGTTAGGTGTAAATTCAACCCAAACATCCCCATATTGACCTTTACCACCAGATTGGTGAACGAACTTACCTTGGACCTTAGTTGCTTTCGTGAAGGTTTCACGATAAGAAACTTGAGGTGCACCAACAGTTGCTTCAACGTTGAATTCACGACGCATCCGGTCAACGATGATGTCCAAATGTAATTCACCCATCCCAGCGATTAAAGTTTCACCAGTTTCTTGGTTAGTTTCAGCCTTGAAAGTAGGATCTTCTTCAGAAAGCTTTTGTAAGGCAACGTTCATCTTATCTTGGTCAGCCTTAGTCTTAGGTTCAACGGCAACCTGGATAACGGGATCAGGGAATTCCATTGATTCCAAATGATATGGATGGTCAATTGAAGTCAATGAATCACCAGTAGTGGTGTTCTTCAAACCAATCGCAGCGGCGATATCACCAGAGAATACTTCTGGGATTTCTTTCCGTTGGTTAGAATGCATTTGAAGTAAACGACCGACACGTTCACGTTTGTCTTTGGTAGCGTTCAAGACGTATGAACCTGATTCCAAAGTTCCTTGATAAACCCGGATGAAAGTCAACCGACCAACGAATGGGTCAGTAGCAACCTTAAATGCTAAGGCAGCGAAAGGTTTGTCGTCGCCGGCAATTAAGTCGACTTCTTCATCAGTTTCAGGATCAGTAGCCTTGTAAGGCTTAACATCAAGTGGTGATGGTAAGTAATCAACAACTGAATCCATCAACATTTGAACACCCTTGTTCTTGAAGGCTGAACCAGCTAAAACTGGGAAGAATTCAAGTGCCAAGGTACCTTTACGAATAGCAGCTTTGATTTCGTCTTTAGAAATCTCTTCACCACTAAGGTATTTTTCCATGATTTCATCATCGATATCAGCTAAAGCTTCGATCAAATCATCACGAGCAGCTTGAGCTTCTTCTTTGTATTCATCAGGAACGTCAACTGTATCCCATTCCGTACCAAGTTGATCTTCATCATAAAGGTCAGCTTTCATTTCGATTAAGTCAATGACCCCTTCGAAATTGTCTTCGGCACCAATTGGTAATTGGATAGCGTGGGCGTTAGCTTGTAAACGATCATGGATCGTGCTTACAGAGTACTTGAAGTCCGCACCAATTTTGTCCATCTTGTTAACGAAAACGACACGAGGAACGTTATACGTTGATGCTTGACGCCAAACCGTTTCAGTTTGGGGTTCAACACCAGCTTGAGCATCTAAGACGGCAATCGCACCATCCAAAACCCGGAGTGACCGTTCAACTTCAACCGTGAAGTCAACGTGTCCTGGGGTATCGATAATGTTGATACGATGTTTTTTCCATTCAGCAGTCGTCGCAGCTGAGGTAATGGTAATCCCACGTTCTTGTTCTTGGGCCATCCAGTCCATTTGTGAAGCACCATCATGGGTTTCACCAATTTTATGGATTTTACCTGTGTAGTACAAGATACGTTCGGTAGTGGTAGTCTTACCAGCATCGATATGGGCCATAATACCAATGTTACGAGTCTTATCGAGTGAAAATTCTCTTGTATTAGCCATTAGTAAAGTGTTTCTCCTCTCAAAATTAAGTAGTAATAATCAAAAACTTTTCTTAAAAAAATGACTACTATATGCTCACATATAATAGCCACCTTGTTGTTACGTTTAGTCAAAGGAACCCTTTAACCAAACCATGAAGATATTACCAACGATAATGCGCAAAGGCACGGTTGGCTTCAGCCATACGGTGAGTATCTTCCCGCTTCTTAACTGAGGCACCAGTATTGTTAGCAGCATCCATGATTTCACGAGCTAACCGGTCGGACATGGTATGTTCGCCACGTAAACGTGCATATTGAACGATCCAACGAAGGCCCAAAGTCGTTTTACGATCTGGACGAACTTCGATAGGAACTTGATAGTTAGAACCACCGACACGGCGAGCTTTAACTTCAAGTACTGGCATAACGTTCTTCATTGCTTCTTCGAAGACATCTAAAGGTTCGTTACCAGTTTGTTCTTTAATTTGATCAAACGCATCATACAAGATAGTTGATGCAGTCCCGCGCTTACCATCTAACATTAGGTGGTTAATTAAACGCGTAACTAACTTAGAATCGTACATTGGATCTGGCAAAACTTCGCGCTTTGCTGGTTGTCCTTTTCTTGGCATTTAACTTACCTCCCTATTCTTTTGGCTTCTTAGTACCGTACTTGGAACGGCCTTGGCGACGATCTTCGACACCGGCAGTATCCAAAGTACCACGGATAACATGGTAACGTACACCAGGTAAATCCTTTACACGACCACCACGAATTAAAACAACACTATGTTCTTGGAGGTTATGGCCAATACCAGGAATGTAAGCTGTAACTTCGATTAAGTTAGATAAACGAACACGTGCGTATTTCCGCAAAGCTGAGTTAGGCTTCTTAGGAGTCATGGTACCGACACGAGTCGCAACCCCACGTTTTTGTGGCGCTGGGTTCTTAGTTGCAACCTTCTTGTAACTGTTATACCCGAAGTTTAACGCTGGGGCATTTGATTTTGATACTTTAGACTTACGGCCTTTACGAATCAATTGATTAATTGTTGGCATGTTCTAAAGTGTCCTCCTTCCAAAAATGTCTGAGTTTTTAAGTCCACACATCCAGGTGGTTCTTTTTTTGATAAAAAAGAAACCCGAACGGCGGCGATATTGTGCGCTAGAGCCGACCAGTCAGCATGTCTGTATTCCTATACAGGAATCTGTCTGCAAAAAGCACCTTTACTAGAATAGCATGATGCTTTAGGCGTGTCAACAAATGAAATCAAGTTTTCTTTGCGTAGTTACCTAATAGTTAGCGCAACTTTAGAAAGGTGGTTTCACTTTGTTCCTACTCATCAGTTATTATTTTAGTATCGGCGCTTGTCTCGGCTCATTCATTACTTGTATGGCCGAGCGCGTCAGTTATCGACAACCGATCTTTAAGTCAGCCGCGCGATCACAATGTCCCTATTGTAAACAAAACTTGCGGGTTTGGCAACTCCTCCCATTAATAGGCGTCTTGATTCAACGCGGTCGCTGTTGGGATTGCCAGCACCGCATCAGCTTACGCTCCACACTAGTTGAACTACTTTGCGGTACCTTGTTGGCAGTCACCCTACCAACCGTTAGTTTGAGCTTAGTCCCATTACTACTTGGTTACGGGGTGCTCTTATTCAACAGCCTCACCGATTATTTAACCTTTAGTGTCTATCCACTGACCTTAGTCTTACCAGCAAGCATTGGGTTGTGGCTACAACCACCCCAACTAAATGGACCGTTCTATCTGCTACTTGGCTTACTGCTGAGCTTGTATCTCCTCGCCAAGTTCACCCACAAGTTTGGTCTCGGCGATGTGGATATCTTAATCATGCTGACTTTATTAGCCACTCCCGCCGTCGTCTTAACGAGTCTGACCATGGCTGCGTTTGGTGCATTATTAATCTTACTACTGGATCGGCAACGCACGCATTTACCCTTCGTCCCCTTCTTAACTTGGGGATTTATTCTATGCACTCAATTGGTATAACCTCATGCAAGCCAGTTAAAGATCGCCAGTAATCAAGGTTGGTTTGGATTTTTCACCCAATCTTTCATTAGGTAAAGTTAAACTCGTTTGGAATTATCGTAAGCACCCAATAACTGACCGTCTATGATTGTCACTAAATACACGATATGATTACCTCATCAAATAAATGGTGAGGTTTTTTCTACGTCTTGTCAAGAAGAATGTTGATGTACCAACTTTTCAATGTTTAGGATGACTTTGGATTCACTAT
>NZ_BJDK01000004.1 GCF_005405105.1 Lactiplantibacillus dongliensis | reverse complement strand
TTTGGTATAGTCATGATGTACCCCAATCCGTTTTTGATGGAGTATACCAGAAATCAATGTTTAGGAACAGACCCTAGTAAAATCTGCGTTTTATGCGAAATACTGGTCAAAAAATCATCAAGGTGCTAAAATAAATAAAATTGTTAAAAGCAGTCCAATTAAATATCAATTTTTCGGTGCCTAGCAGTAGGTACGGAAAGTTGTCAGGACGGCGAAACTAAGCGATTCGGCTCATTTGTTAAAATGGCCGTCGCAGTTTCGTCGCTTTTTTGCTACATTTCTATTATAAATTCTTCAATAATTTTTCATAGTTAGTTAATAGAATTAACTGGGAACACGTTATTGTAACTATTTTTAAGGAGATGGATGTAGTGAAACAACAACACCGCCGTGCCGCAGTCATGACTACTGTGGCCGTGCTAGCTTTGGTGGTTGCGGGCTGTTCGCCGAAGTCATCAACGAGTTCGACTGCCAGCAGCACCAGTCATCAGTCTAGTAGCAGCGTTCCGTTGTCAACTAGTCAAATTAAGAAGAACTTGGATAGTCGGTTGATCAGTACCCGTGAAGATCGGCAGGCGAGCCTAACGAAGACGTATCGAGCAGCTGCTAAAAGCAGTCAGTATACGGTAAGCAACCCATATATCAAGATCAATCCGTACAAAACGTCACCTTTGTCTGCACTGGTGACGTTTAAGACCAAGACGGCGGCTAAAGTTACTTATACCGTCATGGGCAAGACGAGTGGGACGTCACTAACGAACACCGTGCATGGTGGGTATACCACCACGCACCAAGTACCCGTGGTCGGCTTGTACGCCAATTACAATAACAAGGTTAACCTTAAAGTCACCACGAAAAATGGTCAGACAACGACCCAGCAGGTGACCTTACAAACCGGTGCCTTACCGAAATATGTGAGGAATGCGACCGTAACGGTTAAGAATGTTGATAAGTCTAAAATGTCGATTGGTGACAACAAGTTAACCTTACTCAATCGGACGACTAAAGAACCCATGGCCGTCGATGCTGACGGCGCTGTACGTTGGTATTCAACCAACTATTCGCAGCATATCTTTGAACAGTGGTCGAACGGGCATATTATGACGTTGACGAAGAAAAATAACAGTTCGCAAGTCTATAATGATTTAACTGAAATTGATTTGTTGGGCCGTGTTTATCATGAATATAGCTTCTCCAGCAAGACCGGGTCATCAGACTCTTCCACTGGCTCGGCAGCCGTGGCGAACAAGAAGAACACGGTCAGTTATTCAACCTTGATTCATCATGACATTATTGAACTACCTAACCACAATTTGTTAGCGACGGTTTCGGATGGGTCGAAGTACAAAGAAGATACGATGGTGGAGATTTCACACCAGACTGGGAAAATCGTTAAAGTGATCGATTTGAAGAAGCTGTTGCCGAAGTCAATGTGGCACAACTACAAGAAGGGCGCTGATGGGAAGATTGATTGGTTCCATCAAAATGCCATCGATTACGATAAGAATGATGATAGTATCCTGATTTCGGGTCGGAACCAAGACATGATCATGAAGTTGGATTATAAGACGAACAAGATTAAGTGGATTTACAGTGGTAAAAAGCAGGCAACGTGGCCTAAAGCTTATCGAGATCTGATCTTGACGCCAACCAAGGGGACCACGATTACGGGTGGTCAGCATGCGTTGTACTTGTTGAAAGATGAACACAACAATCCAGCTAGTGAAGATGTGCTCTTGTACGACAATAATACCAACGTGACTAATGGGGACAAGACAACCTCTGGTAAGTATTCACAAGCGGTTCAATATCATATCGATACAAAGAAAATGACGATTGATCAGACTTGGGCTTGGGGTAAGTCGCTAGGCAAAGCTAACTTTACGGATGTCATTGGTTATGCCGAACGCCAGTCCAATGGGAATACCTTAGTTGATTTTGGTTTTAAAGATACCGGCAAACAAAGTAATGTGATTGAAGTATCGAAGCAAGGTCAGCAAGTTTGGAATATGACGATTAAAAACGCCGCTTCCAAAGCTTATGTCTACCGCGCATATCGAATGCCGTTCTACGATTCAGCTTACGTTTTTGACGCGACAAAATAAGAAATGAGTGCCAGCTTGAAGTTTAATTTCAAGCTGGTTTTTTGTTAGCGGTGAAATTGGCCGCACGATGACTAATATAAATTTTTGTATTTAAAATAAACCTGAAAATGACGGGCATTTTTGTTAACCTGCTGTAATCAGCTTAGAATAACGGCCGCTAAATCGTTTACTCATTTAGCTGTTGATAAATAAAATTGTAATTGGATTTAAAGCCGGTGTGACGCGGATTTAATGAGGTGCATTAGGTTGATAATCCGGGGTGGTTCTTTTATGATAAGGCCGATTAGATAGATAGGGGTTGAGTGAGATGGTGACAAAACGGCTAGCTTTTAAACAACGACAACGGGCCCAATTACAGGCGCAACTTATTTTAGCAGCGGCTAATCCGGCCATTCAAGCTGACGGCCGGCTCAGCCGGTTAGTCCGCCGAGCGCGGTTACAATTGCATCAAACCGACGATGTCGATGTTGTGGCTTATCAGATTGCGGTTGATCTGGGCTATTATTTGTTTTGTCATCAATATGACTTACCGCGCGCTGGCTATGATTTATTGGCCGTGGTCCAATCGATTCACGCCCATCGGTTACAGTCAGGGTCGTTGGTGGGGCTGCCGGTTTCTGAATCTTAGCAATGAAAGTTTGAGCTAGTTACAGTCACAACCTAATTGATGCAAGTTTCAATTATCCAGAAGCAAACAGGGATTCAGAATGTTTAATTGCTGAGTCCCTGTTTTGGTTAGTGGTGACAGGCTGTTTAGGCATAAACTGGAAATACTGCCAAGGTAACTAATGACACTTAGTATTAGTTGGGTGGTGTTTGTCACTCTGCTCCGCTTGCCAGTTGGCTGCTAAAATGGTGGCCCAACTACGGTGGTAACTTAATCCAACTAGCACTAAGCTTTACTTTGACCAACCATCGAAAGCTGTTAGTTGTTTAATAAAATGTGTTGCCGTTGTGGTTGGCGTTAAGGTGGCAGTCCCGTAGGCTAAGGTAGCGTTATAGGCTAATGGGATAGCAGTAAATAGATTCTTGCTAGAGCAATTGATAAAGTTGGGCATGACGGTAATCCCCAGGCCCGCTTCTACCATCGTGTTTGCCACCGCCACATTATCAACATAGGTTGTTTCTAGCGTTGTACAGGTCGTTTTGATGGTGGTTTGTAGTTTTAACTGCTGTGGTGGGCACCAATCATCATTTAATAAAATCAAGTTTTGCTGTTCAAAGTCTTTGAGGGTTAAGCGAGACTGATGACTTAGTGGATTCGTCTTTGGGACTAAAGCGCAAAAATAGCCGGTGACTAATGGCGTGAAATTAAATGCTCGTTCAGCTTGAATATCGTCAGCGGTTGTAAAGATAAGGTCACATTCTTGATTAAGTAGATGCTGTTTCAGTTGGTTGTGACTAAAATATTCAAGATAGATTTTGACATCTGGATAGTTTAACCGAAATTCTCGGATGATGAGTGGTAATAAATGGGCTTCAAAAGTTGTCCCGGTTGTTCCAATTGTCAGGGCACTACGTTCACGTTGTGAAATCTCACGGCTGTCGATAACTGCTTTATCAAAGTTAGCAAGTATAATCGTCATTCGCTTGCTGAAGGCTTCACCGCCCTTAGTTAAGTTCACTTGGCGTTTAGTACGTTTAAATAGATCAAAGCCGAGTTCATTTTCAACGGATTTAATAGCTTGTGAAACAGCGGATTGAGAAATGTTCATCGTTTTAGCAGTTTGTGAGAAGTTCAGCGTTTGAGTTAGGTTAATGAAAATCTTTAAATGATCAATATTCATAAAATTCACCTCAATTATTAATAAGGATTGCTTATTAATAATAACATTTTTGCGTTTCACCGGTTGTGAATATCGTGATAACATGAACAATGTAAGCGATAACAGTAATACTGCTAGTCAGCAGCAACTGCTATTGAGGCCTTGAAAGTCAATTTGAGGTATTTGCGATGTTAATTGTATGTTCACAAGATGGAGGCAATTAAAATGAAAAATCAGTGGAATGTTGACCATAATAAATTCACTCAAGCAGATATAAAAAAGGTGATTGATACCGATGTTTTAGTGGTCGGTGCAGGCAATGCCGGGATGATGGCGGCTGCTGCGGCCGCTGAAAAGCACGCTAAAGTGATGATTGTTGAAAAAGAAGCCAGCATTAATTTATTAAGGTTAGGATTAGGCGGCGTCGGGACCAATGCTCAAAAGCGGGCGGGCCTAACGATTAATAAACATGATTTAGTCGAATATTTGGCAGCTTTTGCGCAACATAATGTTGATGAAGGCTTAATTTATCATTGGGCTAATCATAGTGCTGAGGCTGTTAACTGGGTTGAGGACAATATTTTAAAGCCACACGGTGCCCATCTGCGTTCGGAACCAGATGCGATGGTGACAAGTAGCGCTTATGAAGGCTTTCCAACTGAAAATGATCCCACCATTGATGATCAGACATTTGCTTCCTATGGTGATTGGTTCCAAGAAAAAATCGCTGAATTAGGTGTTGATTTGCAATTCAATACGGCATTAGTTGACTTAGTAAAGACTGATGATATGGTAACTGGGGCTGTTGTTAAAAATGTGCAAACTGGCGAGTATTTACAAATTAATGCACCTAAAGGCGTTATTCTCTGTACAGGTGGTTATTCAGCAAATAAAGACTTGTTAAAACAATGGAATCCATTAGCTTTAAAGAAGAACGTTTATAATGATAGTCCCCGCAATAACGGGGCCGGGATTACCTCAGCTTTGAATGTCGGTGCGATTAAAGACGAAGAACCAGCGGAATGTATTTTTGATCGTGGCTTGGTGCCGGTCGGGACTAAAACTGATGAGATGTATGTCCAAACAGCGACTTATCAAGACTGGTTGTGGCTTGGCAGTCATCCACTATTAAAAGTCAATTTACGTGGTGAACGGTTCGCCAATGAATCGGTGCCATATCAGTTTATTGTGAATGCGGCCAGCAAACAGCCGGGCTATCAATACGCGATGATTTGGGATGATAATTATGGTGAATATGCTAAGCAATTCCATACACTTGGTTGTGCTCGAGTTGGTTTCCCAGGTTATATGGCCAGTGCTGAAAAGCTAGAAGCCGATACACAGCAATACGTGGATAAAGGGTTAGTTGTTAAGGCAGATACGATTGAAGAACTTGCTGAAAAGTTACACTTACCAGTTGATGCTTTGAAGAAAACAGTTGCCCGTAACAACGAGTTAGTTAAGGCTAATATTGATAAAGATTTCGGTAAAGAAGCTTATCGGTTAACACCAGTCGACAAGAAACCGTACTATGGTTGTATTTTGGGTGGCCGTATCTTATGTACTTCAGATGGCTTACGTGTCAATAAAAAGATGGAAGTTATGAATGCGGCCTATGACCCAATTAAACATTTATATGCTGCTGGTAATGATAGCGGTGGCTTCTTCTTTGGTAGTTATCCAGATCGGGTCCCGGGATTGGCTGCTAGTCATGCGCAGACTTTTGGACGGTTAGCCGGTCAACAAGCTGCTGAAAATTAAATAGCTAACAATTAAGTTATGATTCGTTAAATTGATGACAAATCATAACTTTTTTTGTACACAATTTTAGTAGTCGAAAGGACCCGTTAAATGGTAACATATTAGTCAACGGGGATTGACGATGAATTTGGGGTGTTATGATAGTTAACAAAAAGGGAAAGTGGTGCACACTATGGGGAAGAATTATCAGTTACGTAAGTTAGTTTTTGCAGGCCTATTTGCAGCAATTATTTTTGTAGGAATCAGCGCGTTGCGGATTCCGTTGCCAGCGGTAGTTGGACGGCCGTTTATTCATTTTGGCAATACGTTGACGATCTTAGCCGTCATGTACTTAGGCTTCGGTTACGGTGCCGCAGCTGGGGCGATTGGCTTGGGACTGTTCGATATTTTAAACGGCTATGCTGCGACAGCGTGGTTAACGGTGATTGAAGCTATTATTTTAGCTGCCGTCGTCAGTGCGGTCTTTCGGATGTTGGATTATGATGAAGACCATTTAACGAAGTTGTTCATCGTGTCAATGGCGGCTGGTATCATCAAGCTGATCACGTCTTGGGGGACTGGGATTATCGAAGCTTTGATGGTAGGAACGACGTTAAAAGTGGCGGTTATTGGGGCTTTTACTAGTTTATTAGCCGCGTTAATCAATGCAGTGGCCAGCTTCTTAATTGTGCCAATTGTATACATGTTGCTAGTGAAGTTAGGTTTTAGTCGCCAACGTTTTAATCCGTAAGTTTAATTTTTAATTGAAAATCAAGGACTGTTAACGGCGTTAGTCTTAGTGGCTAGCGCTTTTTTGGTATAAAAAAAACGACCACCTCTGGTAAGTGGTCGTTGTGGTAACTGATGGAGATGGCGAGAGTCGAACTCGCGTCCAAGCATATTGCCCTTCGGATATCTACGTTCATATTCATACTATTTGAAGTTCGCCATTACAAACGCCGTATGTCAGGGCACCCAGCAATGACTAACCTGATTAGTCTCTTCTCGTTGCTCCAGGTGGAAGCATTGAGCGTAAGTCCACTAAATTTAGGACCCAGATCTAAGACATGGACGATCTTAGGAGGATCTACGTTAAGCGCTTTTTAGGCAGCTAAAGCGTAAGAATTGTTATTATTTTTTGCAGTTATAAATAAACTGAGCGGTTTTACGTGGCGCAACCACGAAGCGCAATCCGAACTCAAACTATACCTGTCGAATCCAGAACATCCCCAAATTCGATACAAACATAGTTTAGCATAGCGTTACCATTCTGCCAACTAATATGTTTATGGGCCTGGCTTTTAGTCAGTCCGTCGGCGATGCAGTAACCTCATCATCTTGCGAACATTTAGTGATAATGCCATGACAGCTAGAATAATCAAGCTACCGCCGAATAAATCAAACCCGGTTAGTTGTACGTTTAAAAAAGTAATTGAAAAGATAGTCGCGGCCAACGGTTCAAAGGCGTCGAGCAAGCTGGCAGTAGTGGGTAAGATGTAGCTCAAACTATTGGCAAACATTAAGAATGGAAAGACGGTTCCCAAAATAATAATTACCAGTAACAGGCTAATTTCCATGCCAGTCAACTGCACGTGAACTTGCCAGAGCGGTTTGAAAATGGTTAAACAGACACCGGCCACCAAGAGCCCCCAGCCCGTTATTGTCATTGAGCCGTACTTTTGCAATAACGGGCGTGGAATCAAAGTATTTGTGGCCACGCCGATAGCTGATAGGCCGCCCCAAAAGAGGACGACCGGTGAAATGGCTAAGCTGGTCAGATGGCCATGTGTCACGATAAGTAAGGTGCCAATAAAGGCCATGATCATGCCAATGGCTTCGGAACGCTGTGGCGTGACGTGCTTAAATAAGAAGAAATAAATGCTAATAATAAAAGGTCCGAGAAATTGAATAATGGTTGCAATCGGGGCGTTACCATATTTAACGGCCTCAAAGTAGCAGAGCTGGACCGGCACGAGCCCCAGTAGCCCGTAACTGACTAATCGCAGGCTATCTTGGCGGTTACGCCAAATCTTAGTCGGCTTGACCCCCATCACTTGGCCCATGACTAGGAGGATTATCCCGGCGCTGATCATCCGGACTTGGGTTAACCAGAGTGCCGTGATTTGGCTATTCAATTGGAAGATGGTACTAGCGGCGACCCCGGAAATACCCCACAAAATACAGGCGATACTCGCAAGCAAAACGCCCTTTAAATGATGTTGACGCGTCATTTTTGCCACGTCCCATTGGTAATGAAGTTCATCTTTATACCCAACCCCTTATGTCGAACGAAATTAATGCAGCGAGGCTTATTATAGCAAAAGCCGACCATTGACCGCGGTGATTTCAGTGATTATTCATGGGATTATAATTGTAAGCGGTTTAGATAACTGATCCCCCTAGCAAGTAAAATGCCATTTGAAAACAG
Organism: Lactiplantibacillus dongliensis; assembly: GCF_005405105.1. Classification (GTDB taxonomy): domain Bacteria; phylum Bacillota; class Bacilli; order Lactobacillales; family Lactobacillaceae; genus Lactiplantibacillus; species Lactiplantibacillus dongliensis. The sequence goes on along the minus strand of NZ_BJDK01000004.1, from coordinate 153,308 downwards.
TGTACTTTCACCTAACCAACATGCTATGATTAGCAAAACAAGCTTCTTATTAAATTTTAATCTGGAGGGTTCCTGATGAAAGCAATTATTACGGTGGTTGGTCAAGATCAAGTCGGGATTGTTGCGACGGTTGCGACTAAGCTGGCGACATTAAAAATCAATATTGTTGATATTTCCCAAACGTTGATGGCGCATAACTTTACGATGATGTTATCCGGCGAGTGGGACGCAACGCAATTGAGCTTTGCAGCGGCTAAAACAGCGCTGGATCAGCTCGGACAACAGACGGGGTTAACGATTCATATTCAGCGTCAGGAACTTTTTGACGCGATTCAGAAGTTGTAGGTGACGCCATGGAAGCCAAAGCAATCTTAGAAACAATTCAAATGGTAGCTGAAGAGAATCTGGATATTCGGACGATTACGATGGGAATCTCGTTATTCGACTGTATCGACAGCGATGGGGTTAAAGCGCGGCAAAAAATCTACGATAAAATTACGACTAGTGCCAAAGATTTAGTGACCGTTGCTAATCAGATTCAGACTGAGTACGGCGTGCCGATTATTAACAAACGCATCGCTGTCACCCCGATTGCATTAATTGCGGCTGCTAGTGGCGATCAGGACTACGTGGCTTATGCCCAGACGATGGAGCGAGCGGCAGAAAATCTCGGCGTGGATTTAATTGGTGGCTTTTCGGCACTAGTGCAAAAGGGTTACCAGAGTGGTGATCGGAAGTTAATTGCGTCGATCCCGCAAGCCCTAGCAGAAACGAAACGTGTCTGTAGCTCGGTTAATATTGGCTCGACACGGGCGGGGATTAACTTAGACGCGGTCGGTGAAATGGGCCGTATTATTAAGCAGATTGCGGCAACTGATCCCGTGAATTGCATGAGCTTGGTCGTCTTTGCGAATGCCGTGGATGATAATCCGTTTATGGCTGGCGCCTTTCATGGGGTCGGTGAAGCCGATCGGGTGATCAATGTTGGAATTAGTGGTCCGGGAGTTGTCAAGCGGGCGTTGGAACAAGTCCGCGGCCAATCGATTGATATTGTTTCGGAACAGATTAAAAAGACCGCTTTTAAAGTGACGCGGATGGGTCAGCTAGTTGGCTCGATTGCTGCGGAACGACTAGGCGTGCCATTTGGGATTGTTGACTTATCTTTGGCGCCAACTCCCAATGAAGGCGATTCGGTAGCTGAGATTTTAGAAGAGATTGGGTTAGAGAGCGTTGGGGCCCCAGGAACAACTGCCGCATTAGCTTTACTCAATGATGCTGTTAAAAAGGGTGGCGTGATGGCTTGTGAGCATGTTGGCGGGCTGTCGGGCGCCTTTATTCCGGTTTCTGAAGACGCTGAAATGATTCGTGCGGTTGAAGCGGGCCGGCTGGGAGTTGAAAAGCTCGAAGCAATGACGGCAGTTTGCTCCGTGGGGTTAGATATGATCGCCGTCCCTGGTGATACGACCGCGGCGTCGATCAGCGGTATGATTGCCGATGAAGCCGCGATTGGGATGATCAATAATAAGACAACGGCGGTTCGGGTGATTCCGGCAACCGGTAAACAAGTTGGTGACAGTGTTAAATTCGGCGGCTTGTTCGGTCGCGCTCCAGTGATGGCGATTAATCCGAGTCAGCCCCAAGCATTTATCCAGCGAGGTGGTCATATTCCAGCGCCGATTCATTCGTTTAAGAATTAAGGTTAGCGTCACATGATTCGGTAATCTAAAAGAGTCGCCCGACCAATTAGTCGAGCGGCTTTTATTAGTCAATTCGGAGTTCTAAGAATTGATTTGCAAAATAGAGCGCCTGTTCGGCATTCACACGGCAACCCCGAATATCAAACGGTTGCACCCGGATTGCCTTGAATTGGCAAGTTGAGAGATCTAGCCGATGCAAATTGGTATTGGTCAGATCGGCGTTATTGAGGTCGGATTGTGTGAATTTGACTTGCTTTAACGTTGTTTCCATACAATTGATTTCAGTTAAGCGACTGGCTTGAAAGGTGACCTTGGTTAGTTTGGCTTCATTGAGGTTTGCCAAGTTCAGATTGCACTGATCGAATTGAACTTCTTTAATGAAGGCTTTATCAAAAGTTGTGCCTACGAGCTTACAGTTAATCAGTTGGACGCGATAAAACCCCGCTTTTTCGAACTGACAGTTAGAGAGGTCACAATTCTTAAAGATGACATCATTGACCTCGGCACGAAAAAAGTTATTGTCCGTTAGTGTCATATTTTCAAAGACACATTGTTCAAAAATTGGGTGTTCTAATGTTTGTTTAGTTACGGTTTCGTCGCTGAGCTGTCCGTGTAAGAGTAGTTGATCGTCATCAGTGTAGATCGTTTGAAAAGCTAGTGGTGATAACTGATTCTGGTCGATTTTGGGTGTTTGCATGAAAGTCCCCCTTGTCTATCTAAGTATATCAAGACACGTTGCGTTGGTGCTAGTTAAAATTGCTACCCCAACCGGAGTGGTAATTTAATCCAATTAGTACTAAGCATATCAAGATTAACATAATGATTTAAAAGTAGGATTATCAACGCATTGTCGCCATACTTTTTTCACAAATCAGCCACGGCATGTTACCAAATTGTTGATATACTAGGACTGATAATTAGCCTGAAGTGGGGTATGATTATAACTAGATTAACCGGCGATTTGTGAATTAGCGAACCGTCCAGACAGATTTATCAGAGTAAACGATAAACTTGGAGGAAATTGATAAATGAAATTATTAATGATTGAAGATAATAAATCCGTCTCAGAGATGATGGCGATGTTCTTTAAGAAAGAAAAGTGGGACGCCCATTTCGCCTATGACGGTAATGAAGCGGTCACGATGTTCAATGAAGATGTTGATGGTTGGGATATGGTTACGCTAGACTTGAACTTGCCAGGTAAAGATGGCATGCAAGTTAGTGCAGATATTCGCAAAGCATCACCAACTGTACCAATTATCATGTTAACGGCGCGCGACTCTGAAAGTGATCAAGTGTTGGGCTTGGAGATGGGGGCCGATGATTATGTGACGAAGCCGTTCTCACCGATTACCTTGATTGCTCGGATCAAGGCGTTACATCGGCGGGCAGACTTAAGCAAGGTAGCCCCAGCTAAGCCGGCCACCGATGCAGTCAGCGATTTTGATGTGCAGACGGATCATTTTAAGTTGAACACCAAGACTCGTGAAGCTTATCTGGGCGGCAAACAAATTGAAGATTTAACGCCAAAGGAATTTGATTTATTGAAGACGTTGGCGCAAAAGCCCCGCCAAGTCTTCTCCCGTGAACAGCTATTACAACTGGTCTGGGATTATGAATACTATGGTGATGAACGGACCGTTGATGCGCATATTAAGAAGTTACGGCAAAAAATTGAAAAAGCCGGTCCACAAATTATCCAAACCGTTTGGGGGGTCGGCTACAAGTTCGATGATAGTGGAGTGAATGCTCAATGAAACTGATCTATCAGCAGATGCTATCGTTTTTTGCGGTCATTATTACGGTGATTGTGGTATTGGGTTTTGCCTTTATCCGCACGACCAAGACGATGATCTATCAAAATTCGTGGCAACAGTTACAACAGTATGCGACGAGTATTGAAAAAGAAGCGATTCGCTATAATACCCGGACACACAAAGTCGTGGGGTTTAATCAGCAGTTCTTAAATGATGGCACGGCGATTTTGCGGGATCAGCATATTCATTTTTCAGTCTATGATGCTAACAAGAAAGTCGTTTATCCGAATAGCTTGGGCTTGAGTAATATGCCAACCGGCTCGTTTTATGCACCAAGTATCTCCGCGGGTGATTGGAAAAAGCTAAAGCAAAATAAGACCATTACTAAGTCGCCGCACGTCACGTTTAAGTCGCGTAATCATGATCGACCGGTTAACAAGCCGTCATTGCGGACGATTGATGTGTTAGTCCCGTTGTTTTATAAGAGCGGCCAGACGCAGAAGTTTGTCGGGGCGATTTCGATTGGGTCGTTTGAACAGACTTTGCAAGCTAACGAGCAACAGATTGAGAATAATCTCTTTATTGCCTTGCTTGTTTCGGGGATTGCGGCACTCTTATTAAGCTTTATTCTAGCGCGCTACTCAGTTCGACGTATCAATCGGCTGCGGTACGCCACGCATTCAGTTGCAAGTGGGGACTTTGATATTCAAGTTGAGAGTCATCATAAAGATGAAATTGATGATTTAGCCGATGACTTCAACGGCATGGTCAGTTCATTGCGGGCTTCGGATGATGAGATCAAGCGGCAAGAAAAACGACGGCGTGAATTCATGGCCGATGCTGCGCACGAAATGCGGACACCACTCACAACAATCAATGGAATTTTGGAAGGCTTGGCTTATGATGCCATTCCGGAAGAAGATAAGGCCCATTCGATTGAACTGATGCAAAATGAAACGAAGCGCTTGATTCGACTGGTCAATGAGAATCTGGACTATGAAAAAATTCGGACGGGTCAAATTGGGCTGAACAAGACCAATTTTGACGGTGCGGAAGTACTGCATAACTTAGTTGAACAACTCACAAAGAAAGCGGCTGCCGCTGGTGATCACTTTGAGTTGACGACGCCGGATGATTTACCGGTGTGGGCCGACTACGATCGCTTTGTACAAGTCTTATTCAATATTATGCAAAATGCGATTCAATTCTCACAAAAAGGGTCAATCGAAGTCACAGCTAGTCGTAGTGAACATGCGGCAGTTATTACGGTGCAAGATCACGGGATTGGCATGACGCCAGATCAAGTCAAGAATATCTGGGAACGTTACTATAAGGCTGATCCATCCCGGAAGAACACGAAGTATGGCGAATCAGGGTTAGGCTTGGCGATTTCCCATCAATTGGTCCAGCAACATGGGGGCTCGATTGAAGTTGAGAGTGAACCGAACCAAGGCACGCGCTTTACGGTCACTTTCCCGGATAAGGACTTTGATAAACCAATTATTGAAGATTAGGTTTGAACTGGAAGACTGTCCCTGATTAATCTAGCTAAATTGGGTTAAGTTTAGGTAGACCGTTTAGTTAATGAAAGCTTATTTTTCCTGTGGACGCTTTTCAATCCAATGGTCCTATTTAATGAAGAGAGTTGTCGTTAAGGCCACTCTCTTTTTAATTGGTCTAGAATATGGAAGCGGCTTTTTACCGGCAACCGATTAGGCGTTAAAAGGGCGACCAGCTGAGTATTTTGGCAACCAATCGCTCAACTAAATATACGGCTGGAACGGTTCACCAATCGGCAATCGATTAACACTGATGCTGGCCTGACCAGCGTGACCGCTTAACCCAACTCACTGCAGTAGTAACTAACGACTAACGGTCAACCAGCGAGATATGTTACACTTAGAACGGCTGTGAACAGCGATTTACCGCTACTTTAGATAAGAACTGAACGAATAGGAGAAACAAATTTATGCAAAGAGTACAAATTACTGGTAATTCCCAACGAAAAGTTAAAGATGGCTATCCGTTGTTAGTCCAAGATGACTTAAAAGATCCTAGCATGAAGCTAACGGACGGCTCATTTGTGGCCTTAATGGCGAGTTCTCAATTTATGGGCTACGCGTTAATCGCCAAGCATCGGCGACAATTAGGTTGGGTATTGAGTTTAGACGAAACCCAAACGCCAACGACTGATTATTTCCGTAAGTTATTCAAACAAGCGTTAGTCCGGCGTGAAACGACGATGAATCCTAGCATGCCACAACGGGTCTTCAACGCAGCTGGTGACGGTTTAGGTGGGGTCACCATCGATCGTTATGACGATTATTACGTCTTTACTTGGTACGCTGAAGGCGTCTATCAACAACGCGAAATGATCTATGCGGCTTTTGAAACCGCTACTGATCATCAATTTAAGGGCATTTATGCAAAGCTACGGTTTAACGTTGAAGAAGCAAACTTAAAGAGTCAACTTGTGACTGGCACTGAAGCGCCAGAACCATTATTGGTCACTGAAGGCGATGTGACGTATCCGGTACACTTGCAAGATGATTTGACGACTGGGTTGTTACTTGATATGCGGCCAATCCGTCAATGGTTAGCGAGTGCTGAGTTACAAGGGAAGACCGTTTTGAACTTGTTTAGTCAAGAAAACGGGATTACCGCTGCCGCTGCCGTGGCCGGGGCAGCTAAAACGATCTCAATTGAAACCAATAAAAAGGGTGCTGCCGCTACCGCTGATCAATTAGCGATGAACAACATCGATCCGGATAAGCACGAAATTCGGGCAATTGAAGTCACTAACTATTTGGATTATACGGCCAAGCATCATTTGAGTTATGACGTGGTTGTTGTAACGGCGCCAACGTTTGCCCGGGTTAAGAAGCAGAAATTCCAAGTGGCGACTGACTTAACCGATTTATTGGCACAAGCGTTACCAACGGTTCGGCGTGAAGGTCAATTAGTGGTTGCTACGACGGCGAACAACTTCTCCTTGAAGAAATTCCATGAAGCTGTCGACGATGCCTTTATTGGTAGTGATCGGACTTATACGGTGACTGAAACGTTCCGTTTGCCAACGGACTTTGTCACGCGTAAGGCTTATGTTGCTAGCAACTATTTGAAAGTCTTGGTTTTGGCCTTAGACAAATAAAGCTAGTTTTTAGCCATAAAAGTTTAAATTAAAAAAATTTTTACGCTTCATTCAGGGACCGTTTTCATAAATTGAAAACGGTCCCTATCACTAAGAAAACGGATTCATGAAAATACAACTATCTTAATATCGCGCTGGTAACCGCAGTTTAGTGCTGGTAAAACGTTTACTTTCCTGTTAAAATTGTTTTTTGTCATTAGGCAGACAGAGAAAATAGAGAAATGAGGATTATTTTAATGGGAATTCTAATTGCACTGATTCCGGCAATTGCATGGGGCAGTATCGGCTTAATTAGTGGTAAGATGGGCGGGACCGCTCGCCAACAGACCCTAGGGATGACCATGGGTGCGTTATTATTTGGGATCGTCTTATGGTTGTTCGAACAACCAGCTTTAACCGCCGCCGTTTGGATGACCGGGATTGTCTCCGGGTTATTCTGGAGTGTTGGTCAAGGGCAACAATTCACATCGATGAAGGCCGTTGGGATTTCGCGGACCACCCCGATTTCCACTGGGATGCAACTGGTCGCTAACGCATTGGCCGGGGTATTACTCTTTAATGAATGGCACGGCCGGATGTACTGGATCGGTTCAATCGCTGTTATCGTTTTGATTGGCGGGGCCGTCTTGACCTCATTAACTGACCGAACTGATCCGAATCGACGGACCTCTGAAAACTGGGGTGTTGGGATTCGGGCTTTGATCTTATCAACGATCGGTTATGCGGGCTACACGATCGTGGTGCATTATGGCAATGTCAATGCGCAAGCTGTGGTAATGCCGCAAGCCGTTGGGATGTTAATTGGTGCTTTGATCTGGTCATTTAAGGACAAGCCATGGACTGAAAAAGCCACTTATCGTAACTTGGTTACTGGGGTGGTCTGGGGTGTCGGAAACTTGTTCATGTTTATGGCGATGGCTCAAATCGGCCAAGCGATTGCCTATTCCTTATCACAGATGGGAATTGTGATCTCAACCTTTGGGAGTATTTACTTGTTAGGCGAGCATAAGACCAAGCGTGAGATGGTGTACGTAGTTATCGGTTCAATCTTAGTGATTGTCGGTGGGGTCGCTCTATCCTTAATGAAGGCTTAGTAAAACTTTTACTAGTAAATTAGTTAAATTATATTAGAATGGCTTAAAAGTAGTCATGGCGCTGATAGCTAACGGTTATCAACGTCTTTTTTTATATAAATTTGCTTGTTTTTTACATAAATTGCGAAAATTTACGAAAAAGGCGGGGGTAGCGCTTTTCATTCCGTTCGTTCGTATTGTATAATGTGAGTTGTTAAATATGTATAGAAAGAGGTAATAGTAAATGGCACACATTTCATTTGACAGCTCTAATTTAACTAAGTTCGTTCACGACAACGAACTTGGCGAAATGCAAGCTATGGTCACAGCTGCTGACAAGGAGCTGCGTGAAGGTACTGGCGCCGGAAATGATTTCCGCGGCTGGTTAAACTTACCAACAGATTACGACAAGGAAGAATTTGCCCGCATTAAAGCGGCTGCAAAGAAGATTCAATCAGACTCAGATGTCTTGGTGGTAATCGGGATCGGTGGTTCATACCTCGGCGCTCGGGCAGCCATTGAATTCTTACATGAAACATTCTGGTCATCACTTTCACGTGAAGACCGTAAATTCCCACAAGTTGTCTTTGCTGGGAACTCAATCTCATCATCATACGTCAACGATTTGATTCACTTAATCGGCGACCGTGACTTCTCAGTTAACATTATTTCAAAATCTGGGACGACGACTGAACCATCAATCGCTTTCCGGGTCTTCAAAGAAAAGTTAATTGCTAAGTATGGTGAAGAAGCAGCTAAGGGCCGGATCTTCGCAACAACTGACCGCAAACGCGGTGCGTTGAAGCAAGAAGCTGACGCTGAAGGCTACGAATCATTCGTTATTCCTGATGACGTTGGTGGTCGTTTCACTGTCTTAACCCCAGTTGGTTTATTACCAATTGCCGTTTCAGGCGGCGACATCGATTCATTAATGAAGGGTGCAGCAGATGCTCAAGGTCAATACTCAGATGCTGACTTGACTAAGAACGAAGCTTACCAATATGCTGCTTTCCGGAACATCTTATACCGGAAGGGTTATACCACTGAAATTCTTGAAAACTACGAACCAAATATGGCGATGTTCTCAGAATGGTGGAAGCAATTAATGGGCGAATCCGAAGGGAAAGACCAAAAGGGGATCTACCCATCATCAGCTAACTTCACGACTGACTTACATTCATTGGGTCAATATATCCAAGAAGGTCGTCGTAACTTGATGGAAACGGTTGTTAAAGTTGACAACGCCACTAGCGATGTTGACATCCCTAAAGAAACTGAAAACCTTGATGGTTTGAAGTATCTTGAAGGTAAGACAATGGCCCAAGTTAACACCAAAGCCTTTGAAGGGGTTATTATGGCCCACGTTGATGGCGGTGTGCCTAACATGGTCGTTAATATTCCTAGTCAAGATGCCTATACTTTAGGCTACATGATCTACTTCTTCGAAGCTGCAGTTGCTATTTCTGGTTACTTGAACGGGATTAACCCATTCAACCAACCAGGCGTTGAAGCTTACAAGAACAACATGTTTGCTTTACTTGGCAAGCCTGGTTATGAAGACTTAACTAAGGAATTAACTTCCCGTCTTAAATAATAAATTAGCAAATTAATTAAAACGCTCCTAGAGTTGGTGATTAAGCCGATTTTAGGAGCGTTTTTTTGTTTGAACGGTATAATAGAGAATGATATCATTATGACTTGCTAGCTTGTTGAATAGTTAGATTGTCACTCTGGTTGGGCCAATTATAGCTCGCCCGGCGTTAACTAACGAGTGACCATAAATAACGATTGTTTACTTCAAAAGGGTTCATCATGTTCTAGTGATATAGAAATCAATCAGCGCGTGGGTTAGTCATTAGCATTAAAGATTTGGAATATGAAAATTAGTTTTTAAGGGGTGTTGAGTCATTGAAAACATTGAATTTAGTTGAAAGTCTATTGATTGTCGCTGGGCTGATTGTGTTTGCAATCGGGAGTAAAGTGACTAGTATTGATCAGGCTTGGCCGTGGTTGAAGTTTGTGGGGCTGATCTTAGTCTTTATCGTTGGATTAAGTGATGCCATTTATCGATTGGTGACACGTAAGTCATTTCTAAAATAAGGCTAAAATCGCATCCATACAAGCGTCAGTCACTAAAAAAGTTCCAAGCATGATTAGCTAAACAGCTGACGATGCTTGGAACTTCTTTTTTATTTAAAGATTGAGTGCCAACGAATAGACGATAAAGCCCCCAACTAGCATCACAACAATGGCAATGACGACCCACAAGCTGGTTAACGCGATTCGACTAACTCGCTTTTGAAGGTGTGAATTAGCCGGTGAATGTTCGTGTTGCGCATTATAAAGGGAGGCATTGCCATTTTTGACCCAATCCGCACCATGTTGGCCGTAAAAGGGGTTGATGTGGCGATCACCATGGCGGTAAGCGCGGCCATCGTGATTGGCTAACGGTTTGTAAAGTCGCATCTTAATCCTCTTTCTAGCGGATTTTAGCCCTTTTGAGCTTTGTAAGGAACCGCGTAGTTTTTAGGCGCGTCACTGGCTTTAGCGTACTTCCAATGTCCAGACATTTTCTTTTCTAGCGGCGCATCCTTTTTGATACAAGTGAATCGGGATCCAACGGCATTTTCGATGATAAAGATACGGTTGAATTCATGCCGTGTTTGAACGATGTGGCAGTCTTCATGATCAATCCCAAATACATCTTTGTAAACCAAATACAAGATCTCCTTTGTTTTGACGTTTGAAACGGTTTAATAATTCTGATTCGCTAAGTTAACTTAACGTTGTTAAACAATCTACACTACTATTATAAACCCGGAATGCCAAGCGTAAACCCTAATTTGTTCGGTAACCGTCGATTCAGATAACTGAAGAGCGTGGCAAAAGACTGGTTAGCCGGTCTTTTGCCACGCTCTAGGTAGTGTGAATAATAATTATTTCGTCGTAAATAACGGTAACGGGGCCAAAAAATCAATATCAGACCGTTTGGCGGCAGGACCCTCAGCTAAAATGGCTACTTTGCGGACGACGGTGGCCCCAGCTTTAGCTAGTAGTGTCTGGGCGGTCGCTAGGGAACCACCACTACTAATGACATCATCGACAATGGCGACCCGTTTGCCTTGAATTAAAGCAGCGTCAGTGCCATCGAGGACCAGCTCTTGGTCAGCGCTAGTCGTAATCGATTGCACTGGCGTCGTTAATGGGGTCCGCATATAGTCTTTGATACTTTTACGGAGGACAATAAAGCGTGGGTGGTCAGTCAGCTGGCTGAGCGCCTGGGCTAACGGAATGCCCTTACTTTCCATCGTCACGAGATAATCAAAATCAACGTCGGCAAGTCGTTGATTAAGTTGTTCAGCAGCGTAGGTCGTCAATTCTGCATCGCCTAACAAAACAAATGAGGCAATTGTCGTGGTGTCATTTAACTTAATCAACGGTAATTGCCGGGTCAATGGTCCTAACGTTAAGGTATAAGTGGTCGACATCATTAAACTCCTAACCCCAATAATGGGAGAACAAATTTTAGCAGCGTACCAGTTAATAGGCCGGTAAACGGATCGACAATGGCCGTCACAACTAAGGTGATGCCAGCGACAGTACTGAGTGGCCCATGCATTGCGGCGGTCGCATTTTCAGGGAAGATGACAACGGCACCCAGAATTAGTAAAAAGCCGGCAATTGAGGTACTCGGGACGTATTGGCCGACTTTAGGTAACCAGCCGAGTAAGAGGATAATTGCCATGATGACCATCATCAAAATCCCAGCGATGACCGGCTCTGGCGCACTGGCGGTAGCGGAAATAATCGTTTCGACTGGCGCTCCGCCTAACAAGCTGGTGCCAAAGTCAGCGAGGGCTTGGGTACTGGTTAAAAGGTTTAGGTTAACCGGATTGGGCTTAAGGCCAGTCATTTGACCGGTGATCAAGCCGTAAGAAATGTTGGCACCGATATTCAGACAGGCCAAGCTGAGGGCACCACGCAAGATTTTGAGATTGAATTGCGGTTTGACGAGTTGTAACTTTCGCGCGGTAACGTGGGCAGGCAATTGTTCATGGTAATGTTCAACCAAGACCGCGTATAGACTAGTACCAATCACGGAAATGGCAATGGTCCAAACGAGGTCCTTAGTCAAAATGTAGGTGATAATGGCGAGGCCGATTGAAAGCCAGCCGCAATGGCGGTTCTGCTTGGTCATTTGTAAAGCCAGCTTAGCCAGCATAATGCCAACCCCAGCCATCATACCACCCATAATCTGTGAACCTAACAGGCTAACGATCTTGCTCAATGTGCCGGTCAGGCCAATCACCAGCATGATACTGGCGCCAAATAAAATAATCGACGACCGTTCGCGGAGATTGTGACCTAAATGGCCGGTCAAAGCTAATGATTCAGCTTGAAACGAAATTGGCGCGACGGAACCAGTCATGCCGTTCACAATTGCGGCTAATCCAAACGAAAAGCTAGTTGGAAAAACGGCGAAGCCTAACGCCATGGCCATGATACCTTGGGGGATGCCGTTTAAGACAACTCCCACTGCTGCAAGTAAATCTGCTATCCAATGCACTATTTTCACCCCATCATTCGTGATAATGCTAATATACAACTAATGGAATGATTTTAAAAGCAAAAATAGTAATAAAACACGAACTAATAAATTTACGAACAATCTAATGTTAAGAAATTGATGCGCTAGCGATTGGAAAAGGGTGTTAAATGACGTAAACGTTCAGTGTTAGTTACGGTTGCCAGCTGCCGGTTGGATCCTAAAATGCTGGAGCACCATGGGGTATTTTGAAGACTCCCAAAAGTAGTCTACGAAACTGCTTTAGTCTAAGTCGGAATTGGCTCAGTGGTGTCGTTTTTGTCCTTAGATAAAGCCCGGCTGATGAGCCAATTCTGGACCAACCAGAGTGGCAAAGAACATCTAATTAGCATCCAACGTGACGCAAATTATCGGGTTTAGCGAAACAGCTATCGAAATAGTTGAAATGAGGTGGTTGGTAACAAGGCAGGCAGTTTGCATGGTGAGTTATAAGGTTGAAACGACAAAAAAAGCTTTAACAAACACCGTTGTAACGGTCTTTATCAAAGCTTTTTAAGTTCCCAAAATTTATCAGTATCGCCCGCACGGGGATCGAACCCGTAACTCCGCCTTGAGAGGGCGACGTCTTAACCAATTTGACCAGCGGGCAAATTCAAATACCATCTTACCGAAAGATTGGACGCTTGTCAATCGTTCATTTAGAATGTAACCGGATAACTGTAATCACACAGAGGGCGATAAATAGGAGTAAACAATAGGCGACACTACACCAAAAGACAAAGGTCAGTAGCTGTGGGAGCAAAAAAGTCCGCATGACGGCCAGGCCAACTGCGGTGACGGCCCAGACGATTAATTGTTGCCGCAAGTGGTTGAACCACCGGGTTAATTCATTTTGAGTCATGATCAGTCACTTCCTCATAAGTTTAGTTTGACGGTCTTAGCAACAAAATTCAAGTAATTTTCTGGTAATCCTTGACATGATTTAATCTTAAAGTTAAGATTGAATAGTTGTTTATTGGGTATTCGCCAAATTGGTAAGGCAGCGGACTCTGAATCCGTAATTTACTGGTTCGAGCCCAGTATACCCAATCAGTTAAAAAGATCACTGATCAATCATTGCTTGCGATGGTTGATCAGTGATTTTTTATTGGCTAAAAATTAGAAATCGATAACCCGTGCACATTGGTTGAAGTCGGTCATACTAGCACCTACATGAAGCTTGGCGGTTGCCACGTTTTCAATTCAGGTCAATCTGAACAGCAGTTAACTGTGTTTGAGATAGCGCTGGTCAGCTTTTAGTTATTGACTAAATTAACTAGTGCAATCGCTATCAATTAAATGAACTTAGTGGCATGATAGACTGTGTATAGCAGTTTACTTAAAATATGATTGAAGGGTTTTCTAATGAAAGATACTGAAAAAATTAGTCTTTTAAGTCGGTTAGTGGCGATGAATACGGTCAACCGTAATGAGATTGAACCAGCTAAGTATTTGAAGCAACTCTTTGATGACGCTGGGATTAAGTGTGAGGTCTTGCCAGTTGGTGAAGACCGGGCCAACTTGATTGCTGAAATTGACAGTGGCTCACCAATTTTAGCCATTTCAGGTCACTTTGATGTTGTGGCCGCGGATGCCAAGGAATGGGCGACTGATCCGTTTACGCTAACGGAAAAGGATGGCCAATTGTTTGGGCGCGGCGCTAATGATATGAAGAGCGGGTTGGCTGCGTTGACGATTGCCATGCTGGAATTAAAAGCGCAACAAGTGCCTATTAACGGAACGATTCGGTTAATGGTAACCTTTGGCGAAGAAGTCGGTGAATTGGGCGCCAAGATGCTCTATGATGCTGGTTATATGCAAGGCGTCAACGCGCTAATGATTGCAGAACCATCCGGCTATCGGATCTGTTATGGTCAAGCTGGGACGATCGATATTGACTTGGAATCCATCGGGAAGAATGCCCATAGTTCGATGCCAGCTCTCGGTAGTAACGCGGTCGATCATTTGATTCGAGTGCTGTATACGATTAAAGCCAAAGTTATGGCGCGGGCAGCGGGCCTGCATAATGCTGTCTTAAATACGGACACGTTATTCAACATTGATGTATTCAATGGTGGCGAGCAAGTTAATACGATTCCAAATCATGCTTTGGCTAAAATTAATTTACGGACGATTCCAGAAGTCAGCAACGCTGAAATTCTACAGATTTTCCATGACGTCATTGATGCGGATGCGGCCAAGTACGGTAGTCAGATCAACATGCACGTTGAGATGGACTTAAATCCGGTCGTTGGTGATCCGCAGTCTAAGATGTTGCAACTGATTCAACGCGTGGCGAAACCTTACTTATTGAATGCTAAATTCTCTGCTAGCGATCAGCAGCAAAATCAAATTGTGACGAAGATGCTTGGTCGGGAATTACCAGCGGGCACGATTCCCGCTTTGGGCGCACCGGGCGGGACTGACGCACGGCGGTTATTGGTTGATCAACCATTAGGCTTTGACTACACCGTCTTTGGTCCAGGTAACTTTACCTCACATCAACCGAATGAATACGTCTCTAAGTCCATGTACTTAGACTTTATCAAAATGTATGAAGAATTATTCCCAGCCTACTTCAATGAAGCCTAAAGTTTAAGAAAATATTGACTTTATTAGAGATTAACTAACCCGATTAAGAAACCCTTATCCAGCTAGGCAAGGTGGCTGAAGCTTGCTATGATTAAAATCATCATATTTAATCATTACTTGCAGGGGGAATACAAGCATGAAAAAATTATTAATCGGGTTGTTAGTTCTGATTGGAATCGGGACGGGGGCATTATTCGGCTCAAGCGCCTTAACTAAAAATAGCGGTTCGGAATTATCGATGGCATTAGACAACGTGAATCCGCTCGTTAAAACCACGACGGTCTATGGTTTGACCAATGCTGCGGTTAAGCACGGTAAGGGGCAGATGGGCGAAGATGTCTATACGTATCGAATGCAAACTTACGATGCAAAAGGCCAGGCCCGCACCTTAACGTTTACTGCCGATAAGCGGTTGAAGTTGAAACATTATTTAAAAATTGAAACTAAAGGGCAAAACGTTGAGAATTGGGAAGGGGTCGCACAAGCAGTCGTCCCAACCAGCGTGGTCCAGTTGTTAGTAAAAGCTTAACGTAAACGGGCGTCACCGGAAATTATCTGGTGACGCCCGTTTTGTTGTTAATATGTTAATGATTAATAATGATATCGCTAGCTTTAACTTCTTTACCGAAGTAAGGTGCGAGCTGTTGTTGATAGTCGGTCTTGAAGAAGCCGGCTTTAGTTAATTTAGTGATTTCTTGATTAGTCCAGTTCAACAGTGACGTGTTGCCTTTCTTAACGGCTGGCGAAATATATTGCTTAGGACCGATACCTTTAATGCCAACGGTGTATTTCGGGTTATTTTTAACCCAGGCATACAGGTAAGAATTATCATCAGCTAAAGCGACGCCGCGTTTGTTCTTTAGCGCGTTAAATTGTTGCGTTTTAGAATCGAACTTTAGTAAGTTGGCGCTGGTTTGTTGCGAGGTAAAGTAGTTTTCAGCGGTGGTGCCTTTCGTTACGATTAAGTTCTGCCCTTTGAGCTGGCTGACCTTAGTAATTTTGGCATCTTTTGGCGAAACGACCCCAACGGAAACTTTCATGTAAGCTTTTGCAAAGGCCACCACTTGTTTGCGTTCACTAGTAACGGTAAAGTTGGCCAAGACAATATCAACTTTATTGGCATTCAGGGCGTCCACGCGGTTGTTGGCATTAACCTGAACGAACTTAATTTTAACGCCTAAATCCTTAGCGACCCGCCGTGCGAGGGTCACATCGTAGCCGACGCGTTGCCCGGACTTGTTGACCCAGCCATAAGGTGGCAAGTCGCCGAAGACTGCGACACGCAAGGTCCCACGTTTTTTGATCTTAGCGACACTATTTTGGTTGGTAGTGTGACTGGAGCTGGCTTTACTACTACCACAACCAGCCAATGCACCAATTAATATGGCCAGTACCCCAACGGTTGTTAATAAGCGTTTCAATCCTAATTTTCTCATCTGCAAATTCCTCCTAAAGTTAATTAAAAATCCATACTAGCTAAAAAGTTCTGAGCCCGTTCGGTTTGCGGTTGTTCAAAGAATTGTGTTCCCGGGGTCTGTTCAAGAATCTGGCCGTCTGCTAAAAAGAGCACTTGATCAGAAATTTGTTTTGCAAAGTCCATCTCGTGGGTGACGACGAGCATGGTCATCGCGTGACTAGCAGCCAATTGGCGAATAATATTGAGCACATCGCGGACCATTTCAGGATCGAGGGACGCGGTGACTTCATCAAAGAGCATTAATTTTGGCTTTAAGGCGAGCGCCCGGACAATGGCGATTCGTTGTTTTTGACCGCCGGAGAGTTGCCGTGGGTAAGCGTCAGCGTAGTCGGCCATCCCAACCTTTTTAAGTAATTGTTGGATTTCTGGTAAAACGGCTGCCCGGGGACGTTTTTGAACTTTTAGCGGACCTAATAAAATATTTTCCAACACATTACGATTAGGGAAGAGGTCGTAACTCTGAAAAACCATCCCGATTTGTTGGCGGAGTTGTTGCCACTGCTTAGGCTTTTGGGTGACTGCCTGACCGTCAAAGGTAATGGCGCCTTGTTGGTAAGCTTCTAAGCCATTTAAGCAGCGTAACAGGGTGCTTTTACCAGAGCCAGATGGTCCTAGTAGTGTCAGGACTTCGCCAGTATTTAATTCGAAGTTCACATCGTGTAAAATATGGGCCTTTTGATAATATTTTTCTAAATGGCTGACATGTAATAAGGGCGTGCTCATCAGTGATTAGCCTCCAATCGGCGTTTATTCAAGTGTTTATCCCAGCGTGATAGTGGGTAGTTGATGATGAAATAAAACATGAAAATGATTCCGTAGATCCAAAAGACCCCATTGGGCGCGGTCTTGTTATTAGCCTCAATGATCTGCTGGCCGATGTTAATAACATCCATCACGCTGATCAACATTAGCAGGGAGGTCGTCTTCACGACGCGGGTCATTAAGTTGACGGTAGCCGGTAACCCCAGCGGCCAGGCTTGCGGAATTAAAACGTAGCGTTGTAATTGCCAGTAGCTTAGACCAATGGCTTGACCGGCTTCTTTTTGATGTTGAGGCACGGATTCCAGGGCCCCGCGGACGATATCACTCATTTCGGATGCGACCCATAATGCAAAGACGAGGGTCGCCACTGTCTCAGCGGGCAAGTTGACATTAAATTGTTTCGGCAAAATGTAGTAGAACAAGAATAGGAGGACGACCGTTGGCACGATACGGAAAAATTCTAGGTAGAGCCGTAAGATAAAGCGGAGCGGTCGATTGGGGAGTGTCCGTAAGATGCCGAGTAAGATACCAACGATTGTGCCAATCAAAATCGCGATTAACGCAATTTTGACGGTGACCCACAAGCCACCTAGTAGTCGGCTGAAGTTTGAGCCAGCAGTTAAAACATCAATTCCCGAATGCGCCATAACGAACCCGCCTTTCTAAATAAGTCAAAATTATGGATAGTGGAATCAAGATAAGCGCATAGGCCACGACGAGCACTAATAAGTATTCATTCGTGTGGTAGTACATCCCGATTAGATCTAGCGCCGTATTAGTTAATTCAGGAATCGCAATCACGGTGAAGATCGACGTTTCTTTAATTAAGAAGATTATATTGGCGGCTAAAGCTGGCACGCTGAGGGCCAAGCCTTGCGGTAAGACGACATAATGCGCTAACTGCCAACGACTGAGGCCAATCGCTTGGCCGGCTTCCAGTTGTGATGGGCTGATGCCGTCAAAGCCCCCCGTGAAACCGGCCGCCATGTAGCTACCGCCAAGAAAGATTAATCCGACGACACCGCATTGACTGGCGGTTAACCGTAAGCCCAGTTGCGGAAAAGCGTAGTACAGAAAGAATAATTGAATTAACAAGGGTGTATTACGGGCGATTTCGGTATAGATTGTTACTAGCGGATTTAAGAGTGGTAAGTGGAAATATTGGATCAGACTACAGATGATGCCAACCACGATAGCGCCAAGAATACCGAGGGTGGCTAGTTTTAAGGTAATGAAGAACCCCTTTTGAAATAAGGGCAGGCTTTGCTGAATAATGGCCCAACTACTCATGTCGATCGACTCCTTTCGTGGATTTGATTGGGTTTTAATTTGAAATTAATTGCCGCCAACCTCTTGGCTAGCTATGATGTTGACTGAAGGCTTCTCTTGGTTTATTAGTGGGTCAATTTGAGAATAGAGCACGGGCTGGCAATTTTTAACAGCGGTATTAATCAGTAGTGTCAAAAATTGGCAACAAAAAACGCCCGTCCTGTAAGTTATTACAGGGACGAACGTATCGTGGTACCACCCAATTTCGTTAGCTAAAGCTAACCTCAACGGCACAGACTAGCTATGCCAGGGACGGTAACGGGTCCACACGGGGCAGGCGCTTGCACGCACTGACCAAGACTCCGAGCTCATCTTCGGTTAAGGTTCACTGCCACCCTTACACTATCGGTGGTCGCTGTTACAGTTACTAGTTAACGTACTCTTCTCATCAACATCATTAGATTAAAATCAAATTAAAAAGCAAATCGTTATCTAATAAACTAGCATTGACGTTTACAACTGTCAAGCAAGTTTGTGAGATTCGCATTTATTGGTCGCGACGAAATTTGGTTACTATAATAGTAATAAGTAAGTCATTATTTTTTTGAATGAGGCGTGTTTTTCGTTATCGAGTTAGGTTTGTCGTCATTGGTTAGTTGGGGGTCAAAATAGTCGTTAACTTCAATTTGGAAAAGACTAGCATGGTGATCGGCAATATAGTTGTGCATTTTAGGAATCAACCGTTTAGTTAAAATTGCCGGTTAAAATAACCAGGCATGACAGTATTGGAAGACGTTAGGTAACACCAGCCAATTTTGCCCCAACCAGAGTGGCAATTTATCTCTAACCAATATCAAGCACCGGATAATTAATCCAAGTATAAAAAAATTAATGACTTTTAATGAATCTTAAGACATTTTAGCTGTCAAAAGGGGTTGGGTGAGTTACAATAGTTTGCGTGAGTCTTGTAAAGATGGTTGACAAAAGCACCATTTTTAGTTAGATTAGATAGTTGACTGCTTACATCAGAATCAGATTAATGAAGGGGAGCGTGTAGATGCTTAAAATAGCCAAGGGTCGAATCTCATATTGGGCTGTCATTGGGGCAATTTTGTTTATGATTGTCCAAGTGATTGCCACTTTGAATTTGCCCAGTTTGACCTCCAATATTGTGAATAACGGGGTCGCCAAAGGTGATATCAATTATATTTGGAAGATCGGTTTTGAAATGGTCGGTTTTTCACTGTTGTCAGTGGTGGCAGCGTTTGGGAACGTTTTCCTAGCCGCGCGGTCGTCACAAAAGTTAGGGAAGAATTTACGTTCAGATATTTATAAGAAGGTCATCAACTTTTCCAACGATGAATTTGATCAAGTTGAAACCTCTTCATTAATTACCCGGACAACCAACGATGTGGTCCAGATCCAAAACGTAGCAATGATGGCGTTACGGATGATGATCATGGCACCGATTATGTTAGTCGGCGCGAGCTTTTTGGCGTATACCAAAAGTCATGAATTGACTTGGATCTTCGTGGTGGCCATTCCCGTTTTGCTAGTCTTTATTGGGATTATTATGGGGTTTGCTATTCCATTATTCCGAGCGATGCAAACCAAGACTGACCGGATTAACTTAGTTTTCCGGGAAGGCTTAACGGGGGTCCGGGTTATTCGGGCATTCCGGCAAGATAAATTTGAACAAGATCGGTTTGAAGATGCGAACCAAGATTACACCCGCAACGCGATCAACGTTAACACGATCGTGGCGTTTGCCTTTCCAGTGATGACCTTGATCATGAGTGGCACTAACGTTGCGATTGTTTGGTTTGGGGGACAATTGATCAGTAGCCAAGCGATGCAAGTTGGGAATATGATTGCATTTATGACATACGCCATGCAAGTGTTGATGAGCTTTATGTTGCTGGCGATGGTCTTTGCCTTCATTCCACGGGCTGCTGCTTCAGCTTCACGGATTCAAGAAGTTCTGAATATTGAACCTAAGATTGTTGACCCAGAAGCGCCCAAGACGTTGCCCGTTTCGACGGAGCATAGTCTAGAATTTGACCATGTCGACTACCGCTATCAAACGGCGGAACAGTTGGCTTTAAGCGACATTGACTTTAAAGCGCATTCTGGTCAGACGGTGGCGATTATCGGGGGAACTGGTTCCGGTAAAACGACGTTGGTTAACTTGATTCCCCGGTTTTACGATATTGAAAATGGGCACGTGCGCGTGGACGGACAAGACGTTCGTGACGTCAAGACCGCCGATTTACATCAAACCATTTCATTCGTCCCACAAACGGCGACACTCTTTACGGGGACGATTCGCGATAATATGAAGTTCGGGAATGAGCACGCCACGGATGATGAAATCTGGCACGCGCTCGAAATTGCGCGGTCAACTGATTTCGTTAAAGAAGAAGGCGGTCTGGATGCCCACGTTGAACAAGGTGGGGGCAACTTCTCCGGTGGTCAACGGCAACGGCTAGCGATTGCGCGAGCTTTAGTTAAGCACGCTTCAGTCTATGTTTTTGATGATTCGTTCTCAGCTTTGGACTTTAAGACCGATGCTGAATTACGGGGCGAACTACGTCAAGATAAGTTAATCCAACAAAGTGTCGTTGTTATTGTGGCCCAACGGATTGCAACCGTCGCCGATGCCGATTTGATTCTCGTCTTAGATAACGGGAAGTTAGTTGGTAAGGGGACCCACGCTGAACTTAAAGCCAATAATGAAGTCTATCAAGAAATTATGAAGTCACAATTACGAGAGGAGGATCAGCTATAATGAGTGAAAAGAAAGCCACTAGTGCTGATCAACCACGGCCAAGCGGTCCACGGCATGGTCCTGGCAGTCAAGGCTTAGTCTAAAAGCCCAAGAGTTTTTGGAAAACGGCTTGGCGCTTGATGCGTTACATGTCGGATCGTTGGGTTGGCTTAGTTGTCGTGATGGCATTTGCGATTGCCTCCGTTATTTTCCAAATTCGGACGCCTAAGATTTTAGGGAAAGCTACGACTGAAATTTATAAAGGTATCATGAAAGGTATCGCCCAACAAAAAGCGGGCGTTAGCCAATCTGGTTACCCAATTAACTTTGAAAAAATCGGTCAGATCGTTTTAATTGTCATTCTGATGTACGCAGCTTCAGCGTTATTCAGTTTTATGCAACAATTTATTATGACCCGTATCTCACAACGAACGGTTTATAAATTACGGCGTTCGTTTAAAGGCAAGATGCAAAAAGTGCCGATCTCATATTACGATACCCATTCTAACGGGGATATTATGAGTCGGGCCGTTAACGATATGGATAACATCGCTAACACTTTGCAACAAAACTTAACGCAAGCCGTGACAAGTGTCGTCACGTTTGTTGGGACACTCTGGATGATGTTAACGATTAGCTGGAAGTTAACATTGATCGCGTTAATCACGATTCCATTAAGTGTGGTCGTGGTTGGGATTATTGCCCCTAAGTCGCAAAAATTCTTCGGGATTCAACAAAAGAGTCTGGGGTTATTAAACAATCAAGTTGAAGAAAACTATGCGGGTCACGTGGTCATCAAGAGTTTTAATAAGGAACAAGATACGATTGATGATTTCGAAGAACAAAATGATAACTATTATCAATCAGCCTGGAAAGCGCAATTTATTTCTGGGATTATCATGCCGTTGATGATGTTTCTAAACAATATTGGGTATGTGTTTGTCGCGATTATTGGTGGGATTGATGTGGCGCATGGGAACGTGTCTTTAGGGAATATCCAAGCGTTCTTACAATACACCCAACAATTTTCACAACCAATCTCGCAGATGGCCAACTTATTGAATACGATTCAATCGACGGTCGCGTCGGCGGAACGGGTCTTCGAAGTCTTAGACGAAGCAGAAATGACCCAAACACATTCCGACTTACCCGCTAAGACGGATGATCCTAACTTGATTACGTTGGAACATGTCCAATTTGGTTATGATAATAACGATTTATTAATGACTGACTATAATTTGGATGTGAAACAAGGTGAACAAGTGGCCATTGTTGGGCCAACTGGGGCCGGGAAGACAACCATCATTAACTTGTTGGAACGTTTCTATGACGTCAAAGGTGGGTCAATCCGCTTAAATGGGACTGATACGCGGGACTTAAAGCGTGAAGATTTGCGGTCACATTTTGCGATGGTCTTACAAGATACGTGGCTGTTTACCGGGACAATTTTTGACAACTTGAAGTATGGTCGTGAAGACGCCACGGATGATGAAATCTATGCCGCGGCTAAAGCAGCCCATGTGGATAGCTTTGTCCGGAAGTTGCCAGACGGGTATCAAACGGTACTGAACGAAGAAGCCTCCAACATCTCACAAGGGCAACGGCAACTGTTAACAATTGCCCGGGCGTTTGTTGCCGATCCGGAAATCTTGATCTTAGACGAAGCCACAAGCTCCGTTGATACGCGGACCGAAGTGCATATTCAACACGCGATGGAACGGCTCTTAAAGAACCGGACGAGTTTCGTGGTCGCGCATCGGTTATCAACCATTCAAGGCGCGGATAACATTATTGTGATGAACCATGGTTCCGTGGTCGAAACTGGGAATCACGAACAGTTAATGGCGAAAAATGGCTTCTATGCTGATCTGTATAACAGTCAATTTTCTGGCAATATCGAACAAGCCTAAAGGAGGGGTGTCAAGTGTTGAAAAAAACGTACGCAGTCGCCGCTACAGCCGGTCTACTAGCTTTAGTCTTGGCTGGTTGTGGGCAGTCTAAGCTGACGACCACGAAATCAACTTACACCCGCAATGGGTTAGTTGCCGCCGTTAAAGGCCATACCAATGCTAAAACGGTGAGTTACCAAGTCGATGGCGCTCAAGCTAAAAAGCAAAAAGTTCGGGACAAGACGTTTGTTATTCAAGTTCCCGCGAAGACCACCCGTCAAAAGGTGACCTTAACGGCTGGTAATGACAAGACGACGGTCCATGTGAAGGCCGCTAAACGACTGACAACTTATAAGCAATTAGCGAATGGTTACAATCAAGCGTTGATTGGGTCTAAGTTGACGAAAAAACAACGAAAAGCAGCCCAAAAGTTACAAGTCCAAGGTGCGGCTTTAAAGAAGCAACAAGCCAAGCTTCAAGCCACGGTTAAGACGGCTAAAGCGCAAGTTGCTAAGGGCGGTACGGCAGCAATGGCTGGCGCAAAGACCTTGCAAGCCCAACAGGCAGCAGCGGCCCAATTACAAACGCAAGCTGCGAGTCTGCAGGCGAGTCAAAAGTCAGTGGCCGCGGCCATGAAGACGGCTAAGGCTAAGGTCAAAGACGAGTTATTGCCAACTAAGACGCCTAAAGGTGTGACGAATGTCTTAAGCACTAAAGATTATACGATTCGTTTGAATGTGCAAGCGGGTGACGTGATGGGGTCAGCGATGATCGTACCAACCAAGGCCTTTAAGAATAAGACCCGCCAGAAGAAATTCGGCACGGCCTTTGCCTTAATGACCAGTGTGACGGGCGCTAATGCCAAGCAAGTCATGAAGAAATTCAGTAAAGAAACCAAGAGCAACAAGAGCAGTACCACGACTATCGATCCGATTTATTCGAAGGGCGTGAAGTTCTCGGTTGGGGTCTCGGCTTCGGATTTGTATATTTTTATGACCAAGTAAGAGTGTGAAGGGCGGCTGGGAGTTTCTGAGCATTGCCTAGCTAAGTCAATAATGTGGTGGTCTTTCCACATTGTTGACTTAGCGTAGCAAGCACAGGAAACTGCCGCCCGGAACACGTTTCGGCAAATTAGAAAAAAAGCAAAAGAACCGGTCCCCAAAACCAATTCAGGTTAAGGGGACCGGTTCTTTTGCGTAAAAAAATAAGTCGGTCACGCATCCTATTTAAGGAAAAAGGAGTGACTTTTTATAACCGGAATCGTTACTTCCAGTTACTTATTCAAATGACAATTCTAAAAAGTACAACTGTTTACTAGGTAAATGCGCCGTTGAGACCCAAACTTCATGGTAGTTCGGCACTTTCTTTTCAGTATAGTCAAAAAAGAAATCTAACAAATCGCCATTTTTAGCAACAAAGTCTTCTTGGAAGCGATTGACTAACAATTTGTTGTCAGGAAAATAGATTTCGGGGTTGGCGACTTTGATCTGGTCAGGAATCCCCATCCGTACCACGTTGGTGTATTCCGAAGTAAAGGTAATCTCCGCGGGGTGGTGGACGATATAGAACATAACGTTATAAATTGAATCTGAATTACTAGCCACGACGAATCCGTCCTTTGATGTACAGAATTTTAATCTATTATACCAAAAGAAGCGGAAAAGTCGTTAATTGAATTCAAAAGGCCTTGACAAAGTTCTCATAATCTATTAATCTTTTAATTAAATTCCAATTAATCAATTGGGGTAAATTACATATAAAGGAAGTCGAATCATATGGCAGATGTACAATTAGACTGGAATAACTTAGGTTTCAACTATCGGAACCTTCCGTATCGTTACCGTGCGTATTGGAAAGATGGTAAGTGGTATAAAAAAGAATTAACCGGCGATGCGACTTTACATATTAGCGAAGGCTCAACGGCTTTACACTATGGTCAACAAGATTTCGAAGGCTTAAAAGCTTATCGAACCAAGGACGGTAGCGTCCAATTATTCCGGCCAGACCGGAACGCTGCGCGGATGCAAACCAGTTGCGAACGGTTGTTAATGCCACAAGTGCCAACTGACATGTTCGTAGATGCGGTTAAACAAGTTGTTCGGGCTAACCAAGATTACGTACCGCCATATGGGACAGGAGCGACCTTGTACTTACGGCCATTAATGATCGGGGTCGGTGGTAACATCGGGGTTCATCCAGCCAAAGAATATATCTTTACGGTCTTTGCGATGCCAGTCGGCAGTTACTTCAAAGGTGGGATGACGCCAACGAACTTTACCACGTCAAACTATGACCGGGCTGCTCATAAAGGAACCGGGGCTTATAAAGTTGGCGGGAACTATGCGGCTAGTTTATTCCCTGGTCAAGAAGCACACAGTAATGGGTATTCCGACTGTGTCTACCTTGATCCAGTTGATCATAAGAAGATTGAAGAAGTCGGTTCAGCCAACTTCTTTGGGATTACGAAAGACAACAAGTTTGTGACCCCTAAGTCACCATCAATCTTGCCATCAGTAACGAAGTACTCCTTACTTTATTTGGCTGAACATAAATTTGGTATGGCAGTTGAAGAAGGCGATGTTTACATCGATGACTTAGACCGCTTCGCTGAAGCTGGTGCCTGTGGGACGGCGGCTGTTATCTCACCAATCGGCGGTTTGGAACACAATGGCAAGTTACACGTCTTTTACAGTGAAACTGAAGTTGGTCCCGTTACGAAGAAGTTATACGATGAATTAACGGGTATCCAATTCGGTGATCGTGAAGCACCTGAAGGCTGGGTACAAAAGGTTGATTTAGACTAAATTTGAATTTAAGGCACTCGTCATTTTGGCGGGTGTTTTTTTGTTCACGTAAACCTATCGTTCTTGTAAGCTTTGCTAAAAAGGGTAGTCAGCTACTGTAAAGACGCCTACACTGTAAGTTATTAATTGTTGTTGAGTTTCCCGCTCCAGTTGGTCTGGATTGATGCTGGAACGTGGTGGCCACGTTTTTGAGCCAAAGGACGGTCTCAAAAGCCGGGCTTTGACTAAGTCGGAAAATCACCGCCTAAGTCAAACGACACCACTGAGCCAATTCTGGCCCAACCAGAGTGGCAAGTTCAATCTAGATAGTAAAAGAAGTAAAACAGAATGGGTGAAGATACAGTGAGTTTTGAACGAACGAAAGCACAAATTCAACAAATGGTTGACCAAAAAATTATTCCTGGCGCCAGCTATGCCGTGATGCATGGCGACCAAATTGAGACTGCTCAAGTGGGCGTTGCCCAAATCGTACCGACCGTGCAACCGCTATGGCCGCATGCGTTGTATGATCTTGCCTCGGTGACGAAGGTGATTGGCACGACCACGCTAGCGGCGCAACTAATGGCACGTGGTGAGTTGGCCATTAACCGGCCAATCCATGATTATTTACCGGCTTTTGAGAGCCGCCAAGCAACCATTTTAAACTTCATGACTCATACGAGTGGTCTCAGTGGGTATATTCCGAATCGGAATGCCTTACCAGCGGCAGACTTGTTGGCGGCGATTCAAAAGTTGCCGGTCAGTCAAGCCAACTTGAATCATCGGGTGGTGTATACGGATCTAGGCCTGATTTTAACTGGATTAGTGATTGAAAAGTTGGTCGGTGAGCCGATTCAAACGGCGATTACCGACCGGGTTATTAAACCACTGGGATTGCCGGATGCGACGTTTACGCCAGAAAAAGCCCAATGTGTACCCACCGTTTATTCGCCAACGGCCGGGTTGCTTCAGGGTGTGGTGCATGATCCCAAAGCGCGAGTTTTAGGTAAACATTGTGGGTCGGCTGGCTTATTTGCCAGTGTGGAAGATTTAGTGGTGTTTGCGCAGTTTATGCTTGGTCAAACGTCAGTCCCAGCAGTACTAGACGCTGCGACGATCGCTAGTTTGTACCAAGATTGGACCCCGAATCAGCAGTTGCGGCGTAGCTTTGGGTGGAATTTGTGGCATGCAAGTGCGACTCGCCAGCCAATTATTTTCCATACGGGCTATACGGGAACCCTTTATATGTTGGATCGTGAAACCCAATCAGCCTTGGTTTTCTTAGCGAATCGGGTGCATCCGACGGCGCCGAATAACGCGTTTTTACCGGCTCGGCGGCGCTTGATTGCGGCCTGGGTTGCGGATACGGTTACATTTTAAGTCAGACTGGTTTCACAACCGCTTTCATTTATGCTAAACTTTAATTATCAAATCGAATAAATGGAGTGTGCGTGCAATGAGTGAACCTTATTTCTTAAAACCCGTTTTTCACGAAAAAATCTGGGGTGGAACCCGACTAAAGAGTGATTTTGGTTACGAAATTCCTAGTGATCATACTGGTGAATGCTGGGCAATTTCAGCTCATCCTCATGGCCCAGCAACGGTTGAAAATGGGCCTTATGCTGGGATGACCTTGGATAAGGTCTGGGAACAACACCGCGATGTCTTTGGTAATGCCAAAGGCGATGTCTTCCCATTATTGACGAAAATTTTGGATGCTAGCGAAGACTTATCAGTCCAAGTGCATCCGGACGATGCTTACGCCGCTGAACATGAACACGAACTTGGTAAGACGGAATGCTGGTATGTGATTGCGGCGGAACCCGGGGCCACCATGGTTTATGGGCATTATGCTAAGACTCGGGAACAATTAGCCGAATGGATTCACAACGGCGAATGGGATAAGTTGTTCCGGCGGGTCCCAGTTAAACCTGGTGACTTCTTGTACGTGCCATCTGGGACTATTCATGCGGTTGGTAAAGGGATCATGGTCTTAGAAACCCAACAAAGTTCTGATACGACTTATCGGTTGTATGATTGGGATCGCGTTGATAAGACGACTGGTAAGAAGCGTGAATTGCACTTACAACAATCGATCGATACGACGATCGTCCCTCATGAAGATCCTAAGTTAGACATTACGAAGACCCAGGTTGGCGATGCCACGGTTACGAAATACGTGCAATCGCCATTCTTTGGCGTCTGGCAATGGCGGTTAACGGATGGTCAAGCCACTTTCAATCGCGGCAAGGCCCCTTATACATTGGTCTCAGTCTTAGATGGGGCCGGGAGTATTACGGTTGACGGTAAGGATTATCCCTTGAAGAAAGGGGTTCACTTTATCTTGCCATTCGATGTTAAACAATGGACGTTAAAGGGTGATTTACAAATCATTGCTTCCGAACCCGGCGAAAAAGCGTAATTAGTTAAACACCTGAAACTATAATTGAGATTGATATCGGCTAATTGCTGGTATCAATCTTTTTTGCCTAAAAGCTGTGGCTATCAGTTTAACAATAATTACTTCTTTTAAGTCTATAATATTTATTTATAACTTTGAGGGGTTAACTAAAAAATCACGTTCAGCCGTATATCTGGCCGAACGTGATTTTTTAGTTAAGGTTTAATCGTGACATTCTTCGTTAAATCTTCAGTTAATTGATTGAGCGCGCTGAAGTCAGCGTCAGGATATTTACGTTGTAAGGCTAACTTTAAGATGCGCTTGGCGAGGGCTTCATTCCGCGCCAAGATGGGACCATGGAAGTATGAACCAAAGGTATTCTTGTAGATGACGCCTTCGGATTTATCTTGACCGTTATTGCCGTTACCTTGTTCAACAGTCCCCAGTGGGCGTTCGCTCTTGCCGAGGAACGTTGTCCCATTATGGTTTTCAAAGCCGTAGTAAGTCTGACCGGTTTCGGCATTCTTAATCGTGATGTTCCCAATGAATCGGTTATGATCCTGACTAAGGGTGTAGTGATCTAAAGCGCCGATGCCAGGAATTTTTTCACCTTGGGCACCGATATAGTAGTGCCCAAGCATTTGAAAGCCACCACAAATGGCTAAAAACGGGCCGTCATTTTCGATGTAGCTGGTTAAAGCGGCTTTTTTGGTCTGTAAATCTTTTGAGACAATCGTTTGCTCATAATCTTGACCGCCACCGAATAAGACAAAATCATAGTTGTCCGGGTCAAACAGATCATCCAAACTAACCAGTTCGGTGTTGATTTCGGCATCGACCGCCTTGGCATAATAACCCATCGCTAAGATGTTGCCGATATCACCGTAAGTGTTCATTAAGTCGCCGTATAGATGGGCGGCGTTTAACGTGTAAGTTGCCATTAAGCCATCCCTCCATCAATAATGCCTTGACTAGCCAATTGTTTACGCAACTGCAACATTGCGGTGTAAGTTGCGACCACGTAAACTTGCTGCGTTGGTAATTTTTGAATCTCAGCGGTCATGTTGGTTAGATCCGGCACGATCGTTAAGTCGTCAGTAGGAACACCCGCGACTTTCAAACGGAACGTGATGTCACGGTAGCGTTCCCCGCCACTAATATAGGCGGGAACATGCAACTTCGGTAACGCTTCAAAATCGCCGTCCCAGATCCAACTGGTATCAATTCCATCGGCATAGTTCGCATTCAGTAACGCTGCAAACGAGAAGGGCCGGGTGTCGGTGCCAATCATTTGTAAGACTTGATTGAGGCCAACAGGGTTCTTCACCAGAATTAAGGTGACATCTTTGTCGCCCACATGGAAGATTTCTTGGCGCCCAAAGACTTGTTCATCGTTATCGCTCAACGCTTGCGCAATCTGAGCCGGGCGGACATCCATAAAGCGGCCCACCGCATAAGCAGCCAGCGCATTATAAATGTTATATTGGCCACCGATGTTTAGATGCATCGCTTGACCATTGATTTCAAAGTCCGAAGACGTTGGTGTCATGTTAGTTAAGGCATTGAGTTTATAGGTCAATTGAGGCCGTTCAAAGCCACAATTAGGACAGAAATACTTACCCATGTTACTGTACGTGCGGTTACGGTAATGTAAGATGTGCTGACAACGGGGACATAGCAAGCCGTCCGTATTGGCGGGGGCGTGTTCGTCACCGTCAGCTTGGTAATCAAAGCCATAATATAAGATTGGATTTGGTAATTGCTTCGAATTAAATAATGGCAAATCACCATTTGCAATAATCGTCGCGGTGGGTGCTAAGGCAACCCCATCTAAAATCTTTTGATAAGTGGTATAGATTTCGCCATAACGGTCCATCTGATCCCGGAAGATATTCGTGAAGACGAAGGCTTTGGGGGTGATGTATTTCGTGACCATAATGACATTGGCTTCATCGACTTCTAACACGGCCAATGGCTTTTGATGAGCCCGTGGTGCTGTTAAGAACGTCGTGACGATCCCTTGCTTCATGTTTGACCCGCTAGGATTGGTGAGAATGTCTGGGTATTGGGCCTGCAAAACTTTAACAGTTAGCGCCGTTGTTAACGTCTTCCCGTTGGTTCCAGTAATGACGATGACGTCATAATTGCGTGCCAAATGTTTTAAAATTGCTGGATCAAGCTTCAATGCTAATTTTCCGGGTAGCGAACTACCGCCGCCGCGGAAGGTATGCAAGAACCAATAAGCTGACTTACCAGTCCAAGTTGCCAAAAGACTATTGATTGACATCGATACTGCCCCTTACTTTTTAATTAACTGCGTCTGGTGATTGATTGCCACTCTGGTTGGCCCAGAATCGGCTGGAACGTGGTGGCCACGTTTATGAGCCAAAGTGCGGTCTCATAAGCCGGGCTTTATCTAGGTCGGAAAAATCACTGACCAAAATAAACGACACCACTGAGCCAATTCTGGGCCGCCCGGCGTTAATTAACTGGAATTTAGAAACCGTATTGGTTCCAATAGTTTTAGGATCCAACCGGTAGGCGGCAAGTTAACGATCACCAAAAGCAGTCTAAACGCGTTCAAGTACTCCCAAGTATTTTATACTGAACGTGGTTAAAAGAAAAGCGATACTGTTGGGTTTAACTCGGTTTTATGAAATCATTAATCAGTTTTCATAACTGAATGCTGAAATTTGGGCTTAAATCGGCTATAATTAATTAGAAATGTGTAAAAAAGGGGACCGAGGAGCTTGGCACAGTTATTTTTTCGATATGGCGCAATGAATAGTGGTAAGTCGATTGAGATTTTAAAAGTCGCCCATAATTATGAGGAACAACATAAATCAATCATTATTATGACCAGTAGTTTGGATAGCCGCGATGGTGTGGGTGTCGTCAGCAGTCGGATTGGTCTAAAACGGGATGCCGTTACGATTTATGATGACACGAACATTTTAGAGACCGTTAAAAAAATCAATACTGATGCGGCGTGCATCTTAATTGATGAAGCCCAATTTTTAAAGAAACATCATATCTTAGAATTGGCGCACATCGTGGATGACTTGCAGATCCCCGTCATGACGTTTGGGTTAAAGAATGATTTTAAGAATGAATTATTTGAAGGTAGTAAATACCTGTTGTTGTATGCGGATAAGATTGAAGAGATGAAGACGATCTGCTGGTTCTGCCGGAAAAAGGCGATTATGAACTTGCGGTATAACGATGGTCAGCCGGTTTACGAAGGCGACCAAGTTCAAATTGGGGGGAATCAAGCATACTTCCCAGTTTGTCGTCGTCATTACTTCTGTCCGCCGAAATTAACAAAGTGAGGAATTAAACACGTATGGATAAGTTTTTTGATAAATTACAAGCGGTTGCCGACCGGTATGAAGAACTCGGCGAACTGTTGAGCGATCCCGAAGTTATTGCGGATACGCAACGGTTCTTAAAGCTGTCGAAAGAAGAAGCCAGCATTCGCGAAACCGTTGAAAAGTACAAGCAATATAAAGATGTCACTGACCAAATTAAGGAAAATGACGAATTATTGCGTGAAAAGCTCGACGATGAGATGAATGCAATGGTCAAGGACGATTTGAAGAACTTAAACGCCCAAAAAGACCAATTGGAACATGAAATCACCTTATTAATGTTGCCACAAGATCCTAATGATGATAAAAATATCATCATGGAAATCCATGGCGCGGCTGGTGGGGACGAAGCCAGTTTATTTGCCGCTGACTTATTCAACATGTACTCCAAGTATGCGGAACGTCAAGGCTGGAATATTGAAGTCGCTGACCGTAACGAAACCGAAGTCGGGGGCTTTAAAGAAATCGTCTTAATTATTTCCGGGAAAAAAGTTTACTCGAAGCTGAAGTATGAAAGTGGCGCTCACCGAGTTCAACGGGTGCCAGTGACGGAATCTGCTGGCCGGGTGCATACGTCAACAGCGACAGTCGGCATTATGCCTGAAGCCAAGGATGTTGATATCAAGCTTGATCAAAAGGATATCCGGGTCGATGTCTTCCGGTCATCTGGTGCCGGTGGTCAGCATATTAACAAGACTTCTTCCGCGGTTCGAATGACCCACTTGCCAACTGGAATCGTGGTCTCAATGCAAGATCAACGGTCACAACAACAAAACCGGGCCAAGGCGATGGAAATCTTACGCGCACGGGTCTATGACTATTATCAATCACGGGAACAAAACCAATACGATGCTGAACGGAAGTCCGCGGTTGGGACTGGGGATCGTTCCGAACGGATTCGGACGTATAACTTCCCACAAAACCGGGTGACTGATCATCGAATCGGCTTAACTTTGAATAAGTTAGACCGGGTTATGAACGGTGAATTAGATGAAATCATCGACGCGTTGATTTTAGCCGATCAAACTAAGAAAATCGAGCGCTTAGCCAATGACTAAGTTGCCGGAGCAGCCAACTTACTTTGAAGCCCAGCGATGGGCTTCTTTTTGTCTAACAACAGCTAACCAACCCGCTGATGCTGCCCGTTTTTTGTTATTAGGGTTGACGAAATTAGATCAAACGCAGTTATTGGTTCATTATCGTGAGCCGTTACCGCGCGCTATTTGGGAAAGGTACCAAGCGGCGATTCAACGGGTAGTCGCTGGTGAGCCGGCTCAGTATGTTTTAGGACGAGCCCCGTTTTATGGCCTTGACTTGCACGTTGATCCGGCCGTCTTGATTCCACGGGTCGAAACTGAAGAACTAGTTGATTGGATCTTAACTGATTATGCCGAGCCAGCCTTAACCGTCTTAGATATCGGGACCGGTTCTGGAGCCATTGCCTTAGCCTTGCAAACGGCCCGACCAGCGTGGCAACTGACTGCCAGTGATATCTCAGCGGCCGCGCTACAGGTGGCTAAACAGAACGCCCAGGAGTTACAGTTGCCCGTGACATTTTACCAAAGCGATTTGTTCGCCGGATTACCGGCGACGTCGTATGATGTGATTGTCAGCAATCCACCTTATATTGCCACGAGTGAAACGGCCGTCATGGATGCTAACGTTTTAGATTATGAGCCGAAACAAGCGTTGTTTGCCGACCACCAAGGCTTAGCTATCTATGAGCAGTTAGCTCAAACCGTGGCAGCCCATTTAGCGCCACAGGGCCGGTTGTATTTGGAATTTGGGTATCAGCAAGGTCCAACAGTTAAACGGCTATTTGAACAAGCGTTACCAACTGCTGAAGTGACCTTGCGTCAGGATATGGCGGGGCACGATCGGATGTTACGCGTGGCCTTACCATAATTGTTAAAAAAGAAGGATTGAGATTAATATGGAAACTAAAGTTTTTAAACCAAGTGCTGTTGATCAGGCCGCTGCTCTGATTGCGGCCGGTCAATTAGTAGCTTTTCCGACCGAAACGGTCTACGGCTTAGGGGCCGATGCCACAAACGTCGCGGCTGTTAAGCAAGTCTATCAAGCCAAGGGTCGTCCGAGTGATAATCCGTTGATTGTCCACGTTGCCGATGTCGCAACGGTGGAACGATTTGCCAAGCCATTGTCGATTAATGCCAAACGGTTGATTAAAGCTTTCTGGCCAGGGCCATTAACCATGATTTTTAATTTGAAGCCCGATGCCTTGGCGCCTGAAGTTACCGGGGGCTTAACGACTGCGGCCTTTCGTAATCCCGCGAATGCTGCGACGATTGCGCTGATTAAAGCGGCTAAAACGCCGATTGTCGGGCCGTCAGCGAATACGTCTGGCAAGCCGAGTCCAACGACCGCGCAACATGTCTTACATGATTTAGACGGCAAGATTGCGGGGATTCTAGATGATGGGGCCACCAAGGTTGGGGTTGAATCCACTGTTTTAGACTTATCTGGTGACCAACCGGCGATCTTGCGGCCGGGGGCAGTAACGGCGGAAGCAATTGAAGCCGTCATTGACGAACCGGTCTTAACTGAGCAGCATCATGTTGGTGCCACAGAAGTTCCCAAGGCCCCTGGCATGAAGTACAAACACTATGCGCCAGATGCGCAAGTTTATATCGTCGATCAGGTGACGGATTGGCCAGCAGCTTTGAAATGGGCCGCCCAGCAACAGGTACCGATGGGCGTGATGGCAACCGACGCTGTTTTGAAAGCTAACGAACTACCAGCAAATTGCGAACGATTTTCGTTAGGAAATGACGTTCAATCGGCAAGTCGAGAATTATTTGCCGGACTACGGCACTTCGATACGGAAACTTCAATCAAGGATATTCTAGCTCAAGCCTTTGATAATTACGGACTTGGTGCGGCTTACATGAATCGATTAAATAAATCTGCCGGTCAGACACATTTTAGGGTATAATAATGCCAAGTCGGGAAAACCCGAAAGTTGTCACTTGCGAAATGGAGGAGAATATTCATGAATTACCAAGAACAAGATCCAGCAGTTTGGGCTGCAATTAGTAAGGAACAGGCTCGTCAACAACACAACATTGAGTTAATTGCGTCTGAAAACATCGTCTCAAAAGGCGTCCGGGCGGCTCAAGGCAGTGTCCTCACCAATAAATATTCTGAAGGTTATCCAGGCCATCGGTTTTACGGTGGTAATGAATTTATCGACCAAGTTGAAACCTTAGCTATTGAACGGGCCAAAGAATTATTTGGTGCCGAATATGCCAACGTTCAACCCCATTCCGGTTCACAAGCCAATGCCGCTGCGTATATGGCTTTGATCCAGCCCGGCGATCGGGTTTTAGGAATGTCTCTAGATGCCGGGGGCCATTTAACTCACGGCTCAAGTGTCAACTTTTCAGGTAAACTGTATGATTTTCAAGGATATGGTTTAAATCCCGAAACTGAAGAATTGGATTATGACGCGATTTTGGCGCAAGCCCAAGCTTTCAAGCCGAAGTTAATCGTTGCTGGGGCTTCAGCCTACAGTCGCATTATTGACTTTGCTAAATTCCGTGAGATTGCCGATGCCGTGGGCGCCATGTTAATGGTAGATATGGCTCACATCGCTGGGTTAGTTGCCGCTGGATTGCATCCAAGTCCTGTTCCATATGCGGATGTGGTTACGACAACCACGCATAAAACATTGCGGGGCCCCCGTGGCGGTTTGATTTTGGCTAAGGCTGAATATGGCAAGAAGATCAATTCCGCTGTTTTCCCTGGTAACCAAGGCGGACCTTTAGACCACGTCATTGCGGGTAAGGCTATCGCGTTAGGCGAAGACTTACAACCGGAATTTAAAGTTTATGCGCAACAAATTATCAAGAACGCACAGGCTATGGCCGCTGTCTTTAATGAATCCGACTTAGTACGGGTCATTTCTGGTGGGACCGATAACCATTTGATGACGTTAGATGTGACTAAATCTGGTTTAAATGGGCGTCAAGTCCAAGATTTATTAGATACGGTTTATATCACCGTCAACAAAGAAGCGATTCCTAATGAAACGTTAGGTGCCTTTAAGACCTCTGGGATTCGATTAGGAACGCCGGCAATTACTACGCGTGGGTTTAATGAAGCCGATGCGACCGAAGTTGCCAAATTAATTTTGCAAGCCTTACAAGACCCTGAAAACGCGGGCAATCTCGATGATGTCAAGGCTAAGGCGATGGCCTTAACTGCCAAGCATCCGATCGATGTTGACTAACTAATTCGCGACAGGTCTGGTTTTTTCGCTCCAAGTTAGCTACAATAGAAAGAAATCACTAAGGAGCGTGCAAAGTAACATGGGTAAGTTTGAGGTTTTGAATCATCCGCTCATTCAGCATAAGTTAACCATCATTCGGGAAAAAGAATGTGGCACAAAAGTCTTTCGGGAAATGGTCAATGAAATATCAACTTTGATGGCATACGAAGTATCACGCGATATGCCATTAAAAGATATTGAAATTGAAACCCCAATTACTAAGACCACGCAAAAGACGCTAGCCGGTAAGAAAGTGGCCATTGTGCCAATCTTACGGGCCGGACTTGGCATGGTCGATGGTGTCTTAAACATGATTCCAGCTGCTAAAGTTGGGCATGTGGGGATGTACCGTGACGAAAAGACGCTGAAGCCTGTTGAATATTTTGTCAAATTACCAAGTGACATTTCACAACGGCAATTATTTGTTGTTGATCCAATGTTAGCTACTGGTGGTTCAGCAATTATGGCAATGGACATGTTGAAGAAGCGGGGCGCAAGCAACATTAAGTTCATGTGCTTAGTAGCTGCACCTGAAGGGGTTAAAGCTCTTCAAGAAGCTCACCCAGACATCGACATTTACACGGCCGCATTGGACGACCATTTGAATGAAGATGGCTACATCGTGCCTGGTTTGGGCGATGCTGGCGACCGATTATTCGGGACGAAGTAAAACGTAACGCTAAATTTAAACGCTGGTTAGCAAGTAAGTTGCTAATTGGCGTTTTTTTTTGCGACTTAAGGTCGAGGGCTATTTAATGGATTTACGCATTTAAACCTAATCTTGTGAACAGTTATTTTAAATAGGGTGACGGTTTTAGATGGTGATAGAAACGTAACCTAAAAAGCGTTATTGAGGCTCACTTGCATTTTGGGTTAACTAGCGGCCAATGCAGAGCCACCCGGTTGCACCGCATATTATGGTAGAAAAAGGTTAAAAATGTCGGTGACCGGAGTAAGGCGAGTGATCAGTTAGTGTTGGTATTATTCTTGGGTGGATTACTTATGTCGTGATAATTAATAATGGTTATTGAGACGAACTAAGCTGAAAACTGGTTTGTGGTTATTAAAGTTGGGTTGTTGTTGGGGGTGATGCTGGCTCGATTAGAAATGAGGATTATCAAAGATTGCTACGACTTAGCAAAGTAATGGTGATAGTGCCCTTTTATTTAGCGAGCTGAAACGTGTTCACTCGGGCAGTTGACTCCGCTTGCTACGCCATCACAACCACTCGGAAGGGCACCGAGTAATTGTGATAGCTAGGCAATGCTCATCAACTCCCGCCCTCGTTCACACTCTGTTGAAACGTGCTCGGCCCGACTGCTCCCTGCGCTTGCTACGCCAGTCAACCATACCGGAAAAGCACCGGCATAATTGACTGACTAGGCAATGCTCAGGAGCAACCCGTCGAACCTCACACTCTTGCCGAAACGTGCTCGGCAAAGCTGGGGACTCCGCTTGCTACGATAAGTCAACCACTCGGAAGAACACCGAGTAATTGGCTTATCTAAGCAATGCTCGACCCCAACCCGCTTTACCTCACACTCTGTTGACAAACTCAACTAACACGAGTATTCTAAATTCAACAACCAAACAGTTCCTTTAATTTAGCTCAGAGAGGCTGAAAAGGATGACCGGAATTTTACCTGCCATAGGTGAATCCAATTCAGACAGACCAGCCGCTTTTGAGTGGGGGTCTGTCTTTTCTTTTATAAATTTTTTTGATAGGGGTGCACTATGGCAAAGCAAACGGCGTTTCATAATGATGATGTCGTCTTAGACATTCATGATCGACCGAAGTTCGGTAGTTGGTTAGGGCTTTCGATTCAGCATTTATTCTCAATGTTTGGCTCCACTGTCCTCGTGCCAATCCTGGTGGGGTTAAATCCTGGGATTGCGTTATTCAGTTCTGGGGTCGGGACCTTGATTTATATCTTGATTACCCGGCACAAGATTCCCGCTTATATGGGCTCGAGCTTTTCATTTATCGTGGTGATGCAATCATTGATGAAGACGGCCGGCTACCCGGCGATTGCCCAAGGGACCGTGGCCGTTGGGGTGGTTTATCTCTGCGTGAGCTTGTTGGTCACACTGATTGGGTCTGACTGGATCGATAAGGCTTTACCCCCAATCGTGGTTGGGCCAATCGTCATGGTCATTGGTTTGTCCTTAGCCGGGACAGCCGCAAAAGATGCAACGATGAATGGTAATAACTATGATCTACGATTCTTTGCGGTCGCGATGCTGACGATGATTTTAACCGTTATCTTTAATATGTATTTGCGTGGCTTTATGAGCTTAGTGCCGATCTTATTGGGGCTTGTCTGTGGCTATGTGATTGCGGTCCTCTTCGGAATCGTGAACTTTGCGCCCGTTATGGCGGCCAAGTGGTTTGTCTTGCCAGACTTCGAGTTACCATTCATTAGCTATCATCCCGGGATTTATTGGGGCGCTATCTTCAGTATGGCCCCGATTGCCTTTGTCACGATGTCTGAACATATGGGTCATATCATGGTCTTGAATAAGCTAACCAAACGAAACTTCTTCAAAGATCCGGGCTTGAGTCATACCTTAGCTGGTGACGGGACCGCCTCAATCATTGCTGGTTTCGTTGGGGGCCCGCCAGTGACGTCTTATGGTGAAAACATTGGGGTTTTAGCGATTACCCGGGTACACAGTATTTATGTTTTAGGTGGCGCGGCGTTCTTCGCGATTGTCTTTAGTTTCGTTGGTAAATTATCCGCGTTAATTCAGAGTATTCCGTCACCCGTCATTGGTGGAGTCAGCTTCCTCTTGTTTGGGGTGATTGCTTCCAGTGGGATGCGAATCCTGATTGATAATAAAGTTGATTTTAATCAAAAGCGGAATTTAATGATCGCCTCAGCCGTATTAGTCATCGGGATTGGGAACGCGTATTTACAGTTAGGCAGCTTCCAATTTAGTGGTTTAGCGGTTGCTACAGTGTTAGGAATTATTATGAACCTAGTGTTACCAAAAGCGGCGGTTAATGAGAAGTAAGCGCCAACACTGAGTGGTAAAAGGTGAAAATGAGGACGACTTGATGAAAATCCCGCGACTTGAAAGCTAAATGAAAGCTTACGGCCGTGGGATTTTCACCCAATCAAGAAAAGATGAAATTATTTTGAATTTTTATTGCGGTGGTGGTATTATTACCATTGTATTTTGATTAGGGGTAACTCTAATTTACTATTTCATGTTTCGATACAATTGACGTTATGTATAGGACACGTTAAGGTTATCGTAACACCGAAATTTAAGGAAAGAGGTGATATTCAG
This sequence comes from Lactiplantibacillus dongliensis, assembly GCF_005405105.1. GTDB lineage: Bacteria > Bacillota > Bacilli > Lactobacillales > Lactobacillaceae > Lactiplantibacillus > Lactiplantibacillus dongliensis. The sequence goes on along the minus strand of NZ_BJDK01000004.1, from coordinate 114,155 downwards.
TGAGTGATCCAGTTCCTACCGTCAAGTTCCTTGGCCTGACATTTAATGTGGCAAACGACCTTTCAATTTTAATTACTTGTTTGATCGTCTTGTTGTTTGTTTTCTTGTTATCGCGCCATATTACAATGAAGCCAAAGGGTGGGCAAAATGTGCTGGAGTGGCTCGTCGAGTTCACGAATGGCATTGTCAAAGGTTCAATTAAAGGGAACGATGCATCCCACTTCGGTCTGTTTGCATTCTCGTTGTTTCTCTTTATTTTCGTTGCTAACCAAATTGGGTTGTTCATTCATATCCAAGTTGGGGAGTATACGTATGTTAAAAGTCCGACCGCTGATCCGGTCGTGACCTTGACGTTGTCGTTAATGACGATTGCGCTAGCACACTATGCCGGCATTGCTAAAAATGGTGCTAAAGCCTATTTTAAAGGGTACTTGGCACCGTTTAAATTGTTCTTGCCACTTAATCTTTTCGAACAATTTACAAACTTCTTAACTTTGGGTTTGCGGTTGTTTGGGAATATCTTCGCTGGTGAAATGTTACTAACTTTGATTAGTGGGTTAACCAGTAGCGACAATTGGGTCAGTTATCTGTACTCGTTGCCAGTTGAGTTAGCTTGGCAAGGATTTTCAGTCTTTATCGGGAGTGTGCAAGCATTCGTGTTTGTCACCTTGGCTTCAGTTTATATTTCTCGACAATTATCGCCTGAGGAATAAAGCAATTTTTGTTTTTTAAATTTAAGGAGGATACACAAATTATGGGAGCTCTAGCAGCAGGTATTGCGATGTTTGGTGCCGCGATTGGTGCCGGTGTTGGTAACGGTTTGATTATTTCTAAGATGCTTGAAGGGATGGCCCGTCAACCAGAATTATCCGGTCAATTACGGACTAACATGTTCATTGGTGTTGGTTTAGTTGAAGCCATGCCTATCATTTCCTTCGTTGTTGCTTTGATGGTTATGAACAAGTAATCATTAATCGACAATTCATTTTGATAAAAATGGAAGAAGGAGGTGTCATTAGATGCTCTCGCATTTAATTATCGGTGCATCCGGTCTATATCTCGGCGATATGTTATTTATTGCGATTAGTTTTATCATTTTGATGGCGTTGATTGCTTGGGTCGCATGGAATCCAATCACGAAAATGATGGGTGAACGGGCCAACAAGATCGCTAATGATATTGATACGGCTGAAAAGTCACGTAAAGAAGCCAGCGATTTAGCTGACCAACGGCGTGATGCGTTGTCACATTCCCGTACTGAAGCTAGCGGCATTGTCGCTGAAGCTAAGCAGAGCGGTGAAAAACAACGCGCAACTATTGTGGCTGACGCTCAAAACGAAGCCACGCAGTATAAGCAAAGCGCGCGTAAGGATATTGAACAGGAGCGTCAGGATGCCTTAAAGAACGTCCAATCTGACGTTGCTGACATTTCTGTTCAGATTGCTTCAAAGATTATCAAGAAGCAATTAGACCCTGAAGGCCAACAAGCATTAATTAATTCGTATATTGAAGGGTTGGGAAAGCATGAGTCTAGATAATCTTACCATTGCTAACCGGTACTCAAAGGCACTCTTTGAGCTGGCAGCAGAAAAAGATCAGACCGACGACTTCCTGGCTGAATTAAAACAATTGCGGCAAGTCTTTATTGATAACCCGCAATTGGCAGAGGTCCTTTCAGGATCATTGCTGCCGGTTGATCAAAAGCAGGCGACCCTGTCAACTTTGACTGACCATGCTTCAGAATACATTAAAAACTTTATTCAAATGTTGTATGATTACGGCCGCATGGCGAACTTAGTAGCAATTATCGACGCGTTTGAAGAACGTTATGATGAGAGTCATAAGATCGTGCATGCTGAAGTGACGTCAGCGGTTAAGTTGTCAGATGAGCAAGCCAATGCCATCGCAGCGGCGTTTGCCAAGCGTGTCGGTGCCGACCAAGTGAAATTATCACAACGAGTCGACCCTGAAATCATTGGCGGTGTGATTGTGAAGTCAAACAATCAAACGTTTGACGGTAGTGTCGCACTACAATTAATGAATTTAAAACGAGCACTCATCAACAATTAGAAAAGTCTTTTACGAAGAGGTGAAACTTTTATGAGCATTAAATCTGAAGAAATCAGTGCTCTAATCAAACAACAATTAGAAAGTTATCAAACTGAGCTCTCAGTTGCTGAAACCGGGACTGTCACCTATGTTGGTGATGGGATCGCCCGGGCCCACGGACTCGATAACGCCTTACAAGGCGAATTACTCGAATTCAGTAATGGGGTCTACGGGATGGTACAAAACCTTGAAAGCAACGATGTTGGTATCGTTGTTTTAGGTGATTTTGACGGGATTCGCGAAGGCGATACTGTTAAACGAACGGGCCGTATCATGGAAGTTCCAGTTGGGGACAACATGATTGGCCGGGTTGTTAACCCATTAGGCCAACCAATCGATGGTTTAGGTGAAATTAAGACCGACCATACGCGGCCAATTGAACACAAAGCACCTGGGATTATGCAACGACAATCCGTTAGCGAACCCCTCCAAACTGGGATTAAGGCCATTGATGCCTTAGTACCAATTGGTCGTGGCCAACGTGAATTGATTATCGGTGACCGTAAGACTGGGAAGACTTCGGTCGCTATTGATGCCATTTTGAACCAAAAAGACCAAGATATGATCTGTATCTACGTCGCTATTGGTCAAAAAGACTCAACGGTGCGGGCCCAAGTTGAAACGCTTAAGAAGTTCGGGGCGATGGATTACACCATCGTCGTTACTGCCGGGCCTTCTGAACCAGCACCATTGCTGTACTTGGCACCATATGCCGGCGCTGCGATGGGTGAAGAATTCATGTTCAACGGCAAGCATGTCTTGATTGTCTATGATGATTTATCAAAACAAGCCACCGCTTATCGTGAATTATCATTGATCTTACGGCGTCCACCAGGTCGTGAAGCTTATCCTGGGGATGTTTTCTACTTGCATTCACGGTTGCTCGAACGGGCCGCGAAGTTAAACGATGAGTTGGGTGGCGGTTCAATGACGGCCTTACCAATCATCGAAACGCAAGCCGGGGACATTGCCGCTTATATTCCAACCAACGTGATTTCCATCACCGATGGGCAAATCTTCTTGGATAGTGATTCCTTCTATTCTGGGGTTCGACCAGCGATCGATGCCGGGGCTTCAGTTTCTCGGGTCGGTGGGGATGCGCAAATCAAAGCGATGAAGTCCGTTGCTGGGACGCTTCGTTTGGATTTGGCTTCTTTCCGTGAATTGGAATCATTCTCACAATTCGGTTCTGACTTGGATGCGGCAACGCAAGCGAAGTTAAACCGTGGCCAACGAATCGTGGAAGTTTTGAAACAACCTGTTCATTCACCATTAAAGGTTGAAGAACAAGTTATGATTTTGTATGCCTTAGCCAATGGTTACTTGGACAAAGTGGCGATTAATGACATTGCCCGTTATCAAACGGAAATGTTTGACTACATGCATTCAAATCATCAAGACTTATTCGATGCAATTGTCGCAACGAAGAAATTACCAGATGCTGACCAAATCAATGGTGCATTAGATGAATTTGCCCAACAGTTCCAGCCAAGTGCTGCAGCTGCTAAGTAAATGATGGCTGAAAAGGATGGTGAGTAGTGCATGGCAGAATCATTAATGGATGTCAAGCGCCGGATTGACTCAACCAAGAAGACCCATCAGATTACGTCCGCAATGCAAATGGTCTCAACGTCTAAGTTGAACCAGATCCAAAAGCATACGAGTACGTATCAGGTGTACGCTTCTAAAGTTGAAAGTATCGTTTCACATCTTGCCAAAGCTCATCTGATGTCAGCAAGTGCCGGCGTTCCTAACAGTAATTCCAACACCATTTCGGTGAGTGAATTATTGGCGAAACGCCCCGTTAAACGGACTGGGTTACTAGTGATCACGTCTGATCGTGGCTTAGTGGGAAGCTATAACAGTAACGTCTTGAAACAGACGAACGACTTTATGCAAAAACATGAGCTAAATGCTGATAACGCAGTCGTCTTAGCGGTCGGTGGTACTGGCGCAGACTTTTATAAAAAGAATGGGTTAAACGTGGCATATGAATACCGCGGCGTTTCTGACGTCCCAACTTTTAAAGAAGTTCGTGAAATCGTTAAAACGGTGACTTCGATGTATCATAACGAAGTCTTCGATGAACTTTACGTATTCTATAATCACTTTATCAACCGGTTGTCTTCAGGCTTCCGAGCAATTAAAATGTTGCCGATCTCTGAAGAGACGTTTGAACAAAGTGAACAGGATAATCGTAAAGCCAAAGATAGCCGGGTCGATGTCGGTCCTGAGTACGAAATGGAACCGTCAGAAGACGCGATTTTGTCGGCCGTATTGCCACAATACGCTGAAAGCTTAGTTTATGGTGCCATTTTGGATGCCAAAACTGCTGAGCACGCGTCATCGTCAACGGCGATGAAGGCGGCATCAGATAATGCTGGCGATTTAATTGATAAGTTGAATCTTAAATATAACCGTGCGCGTCAAGCTGCGATTACCACTGAAATTACGGAAATCACCGGTGGCTTGGTAGCGCAAGAATAACGAATTGGGAGGAATTAACGACTAATGAGTACAGGTAAAGTTGTACAAGTTATTGGACCCGTTGTCGACGTTGAATTCTCTCTAAACGACAAGTTACCTGATATTAATAACGCCTTAATCATCCATAAAGACGGCGACGAGACCTTAACGGTTGAAGTTTCGCTGGAATTAGGTGATGGGGTCGTTCGGACTGTCGCGATGGATGGGACGGACGGTTTACGCCGTGGGATGGCTGTTGAAGACACTGGGTCTTCAATTACCGTGCCAGTTGGTAAAGAAACGTTAGGTCGGGTTTTTAACGTTTTAGGAGAAACCATTGATGGTGGTCCAGAATTCGGTCCAGATGCAGAACGTAACCCGATTCACCGGGATGCGCCTGCTTACGATGAATTAACCACCAGTACAGAAGTATTGGAAACTGGGATCAAGGTTATTGACCTCTTAGCACCTTATGTTCGTGGTGGTAAGATTGGGTTGTTCGGTGGTGCCGGTGTCGGCAAGACCGTCTTAATCCAGGAATTGATCCATAACATTGCCCAAGAACATAACGGGATTTCCGTCTTCACCGGTGTTGGTGAACGGACTCGTGAAGGTAATGACCTTTACTTTGAAATGAAAGCATCTGGTGTTTTGAAGAATACGGCCATGGTTTATGGTCAAATGAACGAACCACCTGGTGCCCGGATGCGGGTTGCTTTGACTGGGTTAACGATTGCGGAATACTTCCGTGATGTTGCCGGCCAAGACGTCTTGTTATTCATTGATAACATCTTCCGGTTTACCCAAGCCGGTTCTGAAGTTTCAGCCTTACTTGGCCGGATTCCTTCAGCCGTTGGGTATCAACCAACGTTGGCTACTGAAATGGGTCAATTACAAGAACGGATTACGTCGACTAAGAAGGGGTCTGTAACGTCGATTCAAGCCGTTTACGTGCCTGCCGATGATTATACCGACCCGGCACCTGCCACGACTTTCGCCCATTTGGACGCGACGACCAACCTGGAACGTTCTTTGACGGAACAAGGGATCTATCCAGCCGTTGATCCATTGGCCTCATCTTCGATTGCTTTGGACCCTTCAATTGTTGGGGAAGAACATTATGAAGTTGCGACTGAAGTCCAACGGGTCTTACAACGGTACCGTGAATTGCAAGATATCATCTCAATCTTAGGAATGGATGAATTATCTGACGAAGAAAAGACCACTGTCGCTCGTGCACGGCGGATTCAATTCTTCTTGTCACAAAACTTCTTCGTTGCCGAAAACTTTACGGGTCAACCTGGTTCATACGTGCCAATCAAAGATACGGTCAAGGGCTTCAAAGATATCCTTGATGGTAAATACGATGACCTACCAGAAGACGCTTTCCGTCAAGTTGGTAAGATCGAAGATGCCGTTGAAAAAGCGAAATCGATGGTCACTGATTAGGAGGGGTTAGCATGGCGGAAAACGCAACTGCATTAACCGTTAGCATCGTAACTCCCGACGGTCAGGTCTATGAAAACAAGACACCGATGTTGATCGTCCGGACGATTAACGGTGAACTCGGGATTTTGCCTAATCACATCCCCGTGATTGCATCATTGGCAATTGACGAGGTCCGTATCAAGCAAATCGAAACTGATCAAGAAGACGATGAAATTGCCGTTAACGGTGGTTTCGTAGAATTCAGTGACAACGTCGCGACTATCGTGGCGGACAGTGCTGAACGTCAAAATGATATCGATGTTGCGCGGGCGGAAAACGCACGGAAACGTGCGGAAAGCCGGATTCAAGCGGCCCAACAAAAGCATGATGATGCTGAGTTGGCCCGGGCACGTGTCGCATTGCGGCGGGCGATGAACCGGTTGAACGTGGCGCATCACTAGCGTGGATGATTCGACAGAATCAGTCACGTTTCAAAAGCGCAACCTACGTTCAAATAACTAAGCAAAACAGCAAAAGCACCTGCAACCACTCAAATGGTTGTTGGTGCTTTTTTTGTGCTTGATAGCCTTAGTTCCGTCTCCGCCAGCCAGGGATGACCGCGGTGGCAGACCTGAAGCCTTAGGAGCGGTCTTCAGGGCGCTTTACAGCCGCTAGCCCACGTCTGTAAAGTCGGCCCAGTCAGTAAGCTGTGGAAAACCACCCCAGCTAACTGACTCGACACGGCGGTCATCCCTGGCTGGCCCCGACTACACACTAATTTTGTGTGGGGGCGTAGATTACGCTGCCGCTCTGGTTGGCCCATAATTGGCTGGAACGTGGTGGCCATGTTTTCGAGCCACAGGATGGTCTCGAAAGCCGGGCTTTATCTAAGTCGCAAAAACCACGACTAAGATAAACGACCCCACTGAGCCAATTCTGGACCGCCCGCCGTTAATGAACAGGTATCTAAGAAGAATAAGCGATTATTTTCATTGGTTAACTTAGTTGTGAGGTTGGTTTCGCAATGGTTCATGGTGTTTCAATACTTTGGTAAGCTGATGGGGATAGTAACTGTTGATTCAAGAATAGATATCAAAGCGAGTGACACTAGTTAAGCGGTTGTCTATCAGGTAAGCAGTTGTAATCTACCTGTAAATAGCACTGCGCTTGATTTCAAATCAGCACACGATTCACAGTCGCAGCGACTAGGATGAACGCCGTGACGAGACAGTTGGGCGGGTGGTTTTCCCGTCTTAGTGTCTGGGCCGACTTTAAAGACGTGGTTTTCGGCTTTGAAGCGCCCTGCAGACCGGGGTGTGGCTGCAGGTCTGCCCCACCGCGATCGTCCTAGTCAGCGGAGACGATCAACTTCAGCAAGACTAAGGTTTAATGACTTGAACTAAATCCTAAGCCAAAACTTTTACAAATGAAACTTACAAGTTATTATCAAGCTGATTTTCAATCATTAGACCGGTCAACTAATTAATCCAGTGAATCAACTGAATGCCTAGCTATCACTAAGTTCTCACTTAACTAACCATTAGCGAACCACGAAATGCTTAAAATGTAACGAAATTGTAAAATGTAATATTTCTCGGCATTCTAATTATGGTATGATGATTAGGAAACCAACAAGGAGTTGAGCTAATGCGCGGTCTAGGAGTTCAAGCGCTATTAAACCTCGTTAGTCAATTTTTATTTATTTGGATTGCTTTCTGGGCATTACAACCATTGCGGCTTGACCGTAAAATGGATGCCAGAGCACCGCAACAAGCACGAGCATTAATCGTATTGTTGGCGGTTGTTATTGGCTACACGGCTAGTCAGTTCTTCTGGAGCTTTTTCGATGCAGTCCGAAATCTTACTTATCTTGTACGTTAATAATCGTTTGTGATGGAGGGTTTATCCATGGAGGAAATTGTAGTTCATGGCGGTCAACGTTTGACAGGAACGGTTCATATTGAGGGTGCTAAAAATGCGGTCTTACCGATTTTGGCAGCCGGACTGTTAGCCAGCGATGGAGCCACACATTTAACCAACGTGCCAGTTCTATCAGATGTATTCACAATGAACAACGTCTTGCGCTTTTTGAATGCGGAAGTCGATTTTGATGAGATTAACAAAACGATTGATATCGACGCTAGCCATCCTTTATCTTCAGAAGCACCGTTCCAATATGTATCGAAGATGCGGGCCTCAATTGTGGTCATGGGACCACTGTTGGCCCGTTTAGGTCATGCTAAAGTGGCGATGCCGGGTGGTTGTGCGATTGGGTCACGGCCAATTGACTTACACTTGAAGGGTTTAAGTGCCTTAGGGGCAGAGATTGAACGCCATGATGGTTACGTTGAAGCTTCAGCGGAACGGTTACATGGTGCGTCAATTTATTTAGACTTTCCAAGTGTGGGGGCCACTCAAAATATCATGATGGCAGCGACCTTAGCAGAAGGTACGACTATTATGGAAAATGTCGCGCGTGAACCAGAAATCGTGGATTTGGCAAACATCTTAAATCAGATGGGTGCTAAAGTCATGGGAGCAGGGACGGAAACCATTCGCATTGAAGGGGTGCCGGCCTTACATGGTTGTGAACATAGTATCGTGCAAGATCGGATCGAAGCAGGGACATTTATGGTCGCTGCGGCGGTTACCCAAGGAAATGTTTTAATCGAAGATGCTATTGCGGAACACAACAAGCCATTAATCTCTAAGATGCGTGAAATGGGTGTTAGTGTGCGTGAAGAAGAAGCTGGGATTCGGATTATCGGACCAACCAATTTAAAGCCAACTTCTGTTAAGACGATGCCACATCCGGGATTTCCAACTGATATGCAGCCACAAATGACCATCTTGCAGCTTTGTGCGCAAGGGACGAGTTTGTTGACGGAAACCGTCTTTGAGAATCGGTTCATGCATCTGGAGGAATTACGACGGATGAATGCTGATTTTAAGATTGAAGGTCGGTCCGTGATTATGTATGGGCCAACTGATTTCAGCGGCGCCCAAGTGGCAGCGACTGATCTGCGGGCCGCGGCGGCGTTAGTGATTGCCGGTTTAGTGAGCCGCGGATACACGGAAGTCACCAATCTGAAGTATTTGGATCGGGGCTACTTTGATTTCCATGGCAAGCTGGCAAAATTAGGCGCTGAAATTAAACGGATCTCCGTACCAGATGAATCTGTCTATGCGTTGAATCCCGATTTTGCAGATGAAGCAGCCGAATAACGAAAATTATTGGCCAAACTAGTGAATTAGACTAACAAAAACCTTCGAAATACGATAAACTCGTTTTTGAAGGTTTTTTTTCGGAAAAAAGCTGATATTCAGGAGGAACCGTTATGTTCATTAATATTATTGACAAACACATTTCATTGAAACCAACCGAAATTGGGGATGCCGAACCGCTTTTTAATTTGGTTGATCAAAATCGGACACATTTAAAGCCCTGGATGCCATGGGTCGACGCGACCGCAACTGTCGCAGACGAGAGTCACTTCATTGAAGGCATGTTGACGAAGCAAGCCCGTGGTGAAGTCTTCTTGACGACGATTATCGTTGATGGTGAAGTCGCGGGGATGCTTGATATTCATAACATTAGTGCAGCCAATCATCGTGGTGAAATTGGCTATTGGTTAGGCGCAACGTTTGAAGGCCATGGTGTAATGACCAAGTCATTAGAACGGTTGGAAGAAATCGCCTTTACTGAGCTAGAGCTGCACAAATTACAATTAGGGGCCGATGTCGCGAATACGCGTAGCCGTTCAGTAGCGGAACGCCGGCAATATCATTTGGATGCGACCTTACCAGAAAATGAACTCATTAACGATCATTATGTTGATGAAGCCATCTATTCGTTGACAGTTGATGAATGGTCTCAGCGTCAAGACGACTAGTGCGTTAGGTTGATCATGTTTGGTGTTAGTTAGATGAGGATTACCACTCTGGTTGGCCCAGAATCGGCTGGAACGTGGTGGCCGCGTTTTCGAGCCACAGGGCGGTCTCGAAAGCCGGGCTTTATCTAAGTCGCAAAAGCACGACTAAGATAAATGACACCACTGAGCCAATTCTGGTCCGCCCGGCGTTAATTACCGGTTTGTAAATATTGAGCTGCTTATTTTTAACCAGTACCGAGTATCGGTTAAATAGTTATTAACAGGCTCGTTTTGGTTAGACAGTAACTACCGTGGCTGCTAGTTAGCGCAGGTTGGGCTGGATGATGCTCAGTGGTGTCGTTTCACTTGGCCGGTGATTTCTCCGGCTTAGTGAAAGCTCGGTTTGTGAGACCGCACTTTGGCTTACAAACGCGGCCACCACGTTCCAGCGTCAATCCAGCTCAACCGAAGCGGCAATGACGCATGTTCTAATCGATTATTGAATATGCTATAATTAAATGTTGTATATCGGTACGTTTAGTGCAGTGATAATGATGATTAACCTCAGCTAGTTATTGGCTGGTATTTAGGAGGAATTGTCAGTTCAAACGACGTGACGAATTCAGATTAACTAAACGTATAACTGTATGTTTGAGAGGAGAAAAACATGGCTTTAGATATTGGTATCGACCTAGGTACTGCCAATGTTTTGATTTATGTGTCCGGCAAGGGCATCGTGTTAAACGAACCATCCGTTGTCGCGATTGACACAAATACGAATCAAGTTTTAGCGGTGGGGTCAGAAGCTTACCAAATGGTTGGGAAAACCCCTAGCAACATTCGGGCAATCCGGCCATTGAAAGACGGGGTTATCTCGGATTTTGATGTAACCGAGGAAATGTTGTCTTATTTCATTAAAAAATTAAACGTCCGTGGGATTATGTCACGGCCAAGTATTATGATTTGTACCCCAACGAACACCACTGAAATCGAACGCAAGGCGATTTTACAGGCGGCTGAAAAGTCTGGTGGCAACAAGGTTTATTTGGAAGTTGAACCTAAAGTTGCCGCGATTGGTGCTGGGATGGATATTTTCCAACCACGTGGGAACATGGTTATCGATATTGGTGGTGGGACGAGTGATATTGCCGTCTTATCATTGGGCGATATTGTTGCCAGCAGCTCATTGCGGATGGCCGGCGATCGCATGAACCAAGATATCGTCAACTATGTCAAAGATCAACATCATCTGTTGATTGGTGAACGCAGTGCGGAACAAGTTAAGATTCAAATCGCGCAAGTCTTCAAGCAAGAAGGCGATGCAGATAAGCAAATGCAAGTTCGTGGTCGTGATACAGTCAGCGGGATGCCACGTTCACTCGAAATTGATTCCAATGAAGTTGAACAAGCCATTCATGAAACCTTAATGCAAATTGTCAGCACCGCACATCATGTGATGGAAACTTTACCACCTGAGATTGCGGCTGATATTATTGATCGTGGCATTACCTTAACTGGTGGTGGCGCCTTATTAAGTGGTTTGGATCAATTGATCAGCGAAAACTTAAAGGTCCCCGTTGTGGTAGCGGAACATCCGTTAAACAACGTAGCACAAGGTGCTGGGATTTTACTTGAACATATGCAAAAAGCAGGTAAGAAATAAGTGACCATGCGACAAATCTTAATGCGCGGAATTCGTTGGTATCAACGGAAGATTTCGGTGGCAACACCGGCTCATTGTCGGTATTGGCCAACCTGTTCCACGTACACGCTCGAAGCGATTGATCGGTTTGGCGCATTCAAAGGTAGTCTGATGGGGACGGCGCGCATCTTACGGTGCCAACCGCTCGTTAAAGGCGGCTTTGATCCAGTGCCCGACCATTTTTCACTGCGGCGTAATCCGGTCTCCGAGGAGGAAAAGTAGTCGTGTCAAAAAAAGATAAAAGTGTTTCGGTTGATTTAAATGAAACGCAAGTTAACGGCCAAACGGTGACTGAAGTTTTAATCGGTAAAAAAGTTATCGGTCAAGTCACCCAAGTCGGCGAACGATATGAAGCTGAAATGGTAAGTGATTCAAAACCATTTGCGCATACTAAGTCGTTTGACGAAAGTTTGCAGGAAGTCATTTCTGCATATCATTTACACAAAGGCTAATTTTTGGTAAACCTTCAACCTGGCGTCGTTAATCGAAGCCAGGTTGTTGTATAATCAAGGATATCTTAAGCAAATAAGGAGCAATTGATTGTGGCAGAAGAATCCAGATTACGTAGTCAAGCAGCTGAATCACGGATTGACTACGGTATCATCTTTTCAATTATGATGTTAGGGTTGATTGGCCTCGCGTCGATCTATGTCGCGGCGAGTCATGATTCGAGTTCCGTGAATGTCACGAAACAAGTCATTACCCAGATTATGTGGTTCATTATTGGGACGGCGTTAGCAATCATTATCATGCAGTTTGATTCCGAACAGTTGTGGCGAGTCGCCCCGATTGCCTATTGGTTCGGCATCTTCCTGTTAGCAGCGGTATTGGTCCTGTATAGTAAGTCTATGTTTGAAAGTACGGGGGCTAAAAGTTGGTTTGCAGTCGGTGGTTTGACTTTCCAGCCCTCGGAAATTATGAAGCCAGCCTTTATTTTAATGCTGGGCCGAGTCGTCACGATGCACAACACGGAAAATCCGGTACATACGCCGGGGAGTGACTGGTTATTAATCGGTAAACTATTTGCCTACATGGTGCCAGTGGCGGTCTTGTTAAAATTACAAAATGACTTTGGGACGATGTTGGTGTTCTTTGCTATTTTAGGCGGGGTCATCTTAGTTTCGGGGATTTCTTGGAAATTATTAGCCCCAACGTTTGCCATTGTCTTCGGGATTGCCGGCACAGCGCTATATTTAGTGATTTCTACAAGTGGTCGGCATATCTTGGAAGCTATTGGTTTTAAAGCGTATCAATTTGCGCGGATCGATACTTGGTTAAATCCATCGACCGATACGTCAAATAATGCTTATCAAGTTTGGCAAAGTATGAAGGCCATCGGTTCTGGGCAGATTACCGGTCGCGGGTTTAACGTGTCGCACGTGACCGTACCGGTGCGTGAATCCGATATGATTTTCTCAGTCATTGGGGAAAACTTTGGCTTTATCGGCTGTACCATCGTGGTTTTGTTATATTTCTTGTTGATCTATCAAATGATCCGGGTGACCTTTGATACCAAGAATGAATTTTATGCTTATATTTCCACCGGGGTCATTATGATGATCTTATTCCATGTGTTTGAAAATATTGGGATGAGTATTGGGCTATTGCCAATGACTGGGATTCCATTGCCGTTTATTAGTCAAGGGGGTTCCGCGCTGATTGCCAATATGGCTGGGATTGGCTTAATGATGTCGATGCGGTTCCATTACAAGTCTTACATGTTCAGCCGAAACGATCGGTTCGAATAAAATCAAGGAAAGATTGGTGTTATCAATGAGTGAAGACGCAACTTATTTTTGGACTAAGGATACTGACGGTCATACGCGGATTGGGCTAACGGCCGCCGCTCACGAAGCTTTGGGCGAAGTGAAGTATGTTGAACTACCAGCAGTTGGTGATAAAGTCACTCAAAAAGATGCCTTTCTAAGTGTTGAAGCGACTAAGGCCGTCTCAGAATTTAACTGTCCAATTAACGGGACAGTCGTGGCAGTTAATCCGGCTTTAAAAGCGGATTGTGCGGCGTTGAACAGTGTTGAAGACGGGGTTGCTTGGTTAATCGACGTTGACTAATTAGTGAACGCTTGACAATTAGTGAGCTGCTCGGTATACTCGACACATTAATAAATCATTAAAAAATGTCATTTTGAAAAGATGAGTATGTGGTTTTGTTTATTTAGAGAGTCTCAGGTTGGTGGAATGAGATTAAACGAACGACAGAAGATGGTCTTGAATCAATGTAAATTGGTGAGCGTAAGTTAGCCAGTTTTGGGTGCACCCATTATCGTGCGGAGTTATAACTAACTCTTGAGACAAGTTGTGTGAACAGCTTGTAAAGATAGGTGGTACCGCGAGACCAAGCTGCTCGTCCTATTGATGATAGTGCAAACTATTGTTAATACGACGAGCAGTTTTTTTGTGCATAAGGAGGAGATAACTTGATTGAATTTAAAGATGTGACCAAGACATTTGCGACCAAGCAAGGCGCGGTCCATGCCGTTCAAGATGTTAATTTAAGCATCGAAGACGGTCATATTTACGGCATTGTCGGCTATTCCGGGGCTGGTAAAAGTACGCTGGTCCGGATGCTCAACGGCCTGGAGACCCCGACTAGCGGTAGCGTTGATATTGACGGCGTCGAAATTACGGTGTTGACGGGGACGAAGCTACGCGAGCAGCGCCATAAGATTGGCATGATTTTCCAACATTTTAATTTACTCTGGTCACGGACGGTCTTACAAAATATCATGTTCCCGCTAGAGATTGCTGGTCAAAGCAAAGCCGCTGCGCAAAAGAAAGCCGAACATTTAGCTGATTTGGTTGGGTTGGCTGGCCGTGAACAAGCCTATCCATCAGAATTATCCGGTGGTCAAAAGCAACGAGTCGGGATTGCCCGGGCGTTGGCCAACGATCCGCAAATCTTACTTTCAGATGAAGCTACCAGTGCGCTCGACCCCCAGACGACCGATGAAGTTTTAGATTTATTATTAGATATTAATAAGAAATTAAACTTAACCATCGTCTTGATTACCCATGAGATGCATGTGATTCGTAAGATTGCTGATCACGTGGCGGTCATGGAAGATGGGAAGATTGTTGAACAAGGTCCCGTCTTAGAAGTCTTCAAACGACCAAAGCAAGCCGTGACGAAGCGCTTCGTGAATGAAGAAGTGACGCCATCGTTGCACGATACGACCGCGGTCGTTGAACAGTTGGTGGCCAAATATCCGAAAGGCACCATCGTTCAGTTGACGTTCCACGGCGATCAAGCCAAACTACCGATTGTTTCCGAGATGTTGAAGCAATATGGCAATTTAGATTTGAACATCATTGAAGGTAATATTCATCAAACGCAAGAAGGCGCGATTGGGTCGCTTTACATTCAAATTACCGGCGATCCGGCTGATATTGATGGCGCGCTAGCTTACTTACAAAAACTACGAGTTGAAACGGAGGTCCTCAATCGTGAATGATCAAGGGTTAAGTTCTTATTTCCAATTTTCTAATGTCGATTGGGGTAACATGCTGACGTCCACTTGGGAGACCTTGTGGCTGACGATTGTGTCAATGATTGTGGTCGCTATTCTAGGGATTGCACTAGGCTTGCTATTATTCGAGACCACTGACAGTCACAATCCGCTGGTCCGGCTGTTAAACTGGGTCGTGGCCTTGTTTGTGAACGTGTTTCGGTCCATTCCATTTATCATTTTAATCGTCTTACTGTTGCCGATTACGCAGAAGCTAGTCGGGACGATTATCGGTCCTCGCGCAGCGTTACCGTCACTGATCATCTCCGCCGCACCGTTTTACGCACGGATGGTTGAATTAGCCTTCCATGAATTGGATCATGGAGTCGTGGAGGCGGCTGAATCAATGGGGGCGACGCGTTGGCAGATTATTCGTAAGGTCTTGTTGCCAGAAAGTATGCCGGCGTTGGTTTCCGGAATCACGGTGACCACGATTTCGTTGATTGGGTATACCGCGATGGCCGGGGCGATTGGGGCTGGGGGTCTTGGTAACTTGGCTTACCAAGATGGGTTCCAATCGAACAACAATGCGATTACCTTAGTCGCAACGGTTATTATTGTGATCATCGTGTTTATCTTCCAATTCTTAGGCGACTTAGCCGTCAAGCATATTGATAAACGCGCTTAAATTAAGTTAGGATTCAAAACCACATAGGAGGCATTTTCAATGCGAAAAAAGGGAATTTTAGGGTTATTAGCAATTGCAGCAACTGCATTCTTGTTAGTTGGTTGTGGCAAGTCATCATCAAGTAAAACAACGACAATTACGGTCGGCGCTTCAGCGGTACCGCACGCACAGATCTTGAAGCACATCCAACCGGAATTGAAAAAGGAAGGCGTCAACTTGAAGATCAAAGTCTTCCAAGATTACGTCTTACCAAACAAAGCGTTAGCATCTAAGGAATTAGATGCCAACTACTTCCAGCATATTCCATTCTTGGATAACTGGAACAAGGAAAACCACGGTACCTTAGTTTCAGCCGGTGCCGTACATTTGGAACCAATCGGCGTTTACTCCAAGAAAGTTAAGAACTTGAAGAACTTAAAAGATGGGGCGACAGTCTTGGTCAGCAGCAACGTGGCTGATTATGGTCGGGTCTTAACTATCTTTAAAGATGCTGGTTTGATTACCTTGAAGAAGGGGACCAAGTTAACCGCTGCTAGTTTTGATGATATCAAGACGAATAAGAAGCACTTGAAGTTTAAGCATTCATACGAAGCAAAGTTAATGCCTCAATTCTACAAGAACAACGAAGGGGACGCGGTCGTTATCAACGCCAACTACGCCGTTCAATCTGGTTTGAATCCTAGCAAAGATGCGATTACCCTTGAAAAATCAGACTCGCCATATGCTAACATTATTGCGGTCCGTAAAGGTGATCAAAACAAACCTGCCATTAAGAAATTAATGAAGGCCTTACGTTCAAAGAGTACCCAAACTTGGATTAAGAAGAAGTACAAGGGTGCCATCTTACCAGTTTCAGGTAACTAATAACTGATTATCATTTATAAAAGTCAGCCAGATTTATGGCTGGCTTTTTTAATACATTAAAATCTAATGAGACCGCGCCCTGCTTGACTTTGTAGCAGTTGCAAGGTACGCTATTGAGGGTTAAATCAGTGGGATTGGATGGTTGTTTTTCGCCTACCGGTCATCGAAAAAAATACTGGAACGCGGTGGGTCATTTTGAAGCCAAACAGCGGTCTTCAAAACTGACCTTGGTCTAGGTCCGGTAGACCACCGTACCAAGACCAACGACACGGCTGAGTATTTTTTTCGATGACCTCACGGCTAGTTAAGAATCAATTGATTTTTAGCCGTGAGGGCGGTCCCAGCAATGCTCAGTGGTGAAATTGACCTTAGCTGAGTGGGTTGCTCAGGTTAGGTCAAGGCCGGCTTTTGAGACCGTACTTTGGCTCAAAAACGTGCCCACCACGTTCCAGCATTGCTGGGGCCAACCGGTCGGCGACAAGCAACGACTCATTTAAAACGGACTGATTAAATACATCTCAGAATGGAGTTAGTAAGCATGCGTAAATATGGTGTGATTGGCTTAGGCCAAGTGGGCGCGACAGTCGCGTATACGTTAGTTCAACAAGGAACGGTCGATGAATTGGTATTGATTGATCATAATGAAGCCTTGGCGCAAGCTCAGAAGATTGATCTGGAGGATGCGTCGGCACGCTTAGCCTCAACCACTAAAATTGTTTTAAATGACTATGCTGCTTTGGCCGATGCCGAAGTCTTGATCGTCGCTTCTGGCAATATTAAGGCGATTGATATGACTAGTTCCAAAGGTCGGTTTGGGGAATATGATTCTAACCAGGCAATCGTGCGTGATATTGCGCCGAAGATTGTGGCTTCTGGTTTCAAGGGGATTTTAATTGATATTATGAATCCTTGCGATGTCATGACCGATTATTTACAACGCTTAACTGGTTTCCCACACAACCGGGTCTTTGGGACCGGGACGTTCTTGGATACGGCCCGGATGCAAAAGTACGTTGGCCAAGCATTAGGAACGAATGGTAAAAATGTGCACGGTTATGTTTATGGCGAACATGGTAACTCTCAATTCGTGGCCTGGTCAACAGTGCGGGTCAATGGGGAACCGATTGCGAACTTCCAAGCTAAGCAAAACTTGGATCTCGATCAATTAGAAGAAGACGCTCGCCAAGGCGCATTTGCGGTTATGGCCGGGAAGGGCTATACCAACTTTGCAATTGCCACCTGTGGGGTCCGGTTAGCCGAAGCGGTTAGTGCCGATGCACAACTCGCTTGCCCAGTCTCGGCGTTTGATCCTGAATATGGCACGTACGTTGGGATGCCAGCGGTGATTGGTAAAAACGGGATTGAACAGTTGATTCATTTGGATTTAACGGCGGCAGAAAAGACCGCGTTGACGGCTTCAGCTAAGTTTATTAAGAAGAATGTGGATGTCTTACCACAACCAGTTAAAAATTAAATAATAATCTAGATCGACGCTTGGGGAGCGACCAATGCTTGCCAGGCGCCGTTTTTTTGCGTTGGTTGAGTGTGTAAGCAATGTGAAAGTCAGGCTAAGCATGCTAAAATAGAGATTAAATTGAGCAATAGGAGTCACGTATGGATAAACAAAAATTAACAACTTTAAAAGCAGACGTGTTGACGTTACGCCAGCATTTGCGAGCCGGTGACCTCTACCAATCATTGCCACAGCGGATTGGCTATTTGATTGATCAGCAAGCCCGGGTACCCGCCAGTACGGTCATCGATGTGCCGGATGGGGAGGTCCAAGCGTTAGTGAAAGGGTTACGGGATGGCTTTCAAGCCGGTTCAGTAACCACGGTAACTGACGAACAGATTAAGCAATTATTAGCCCACATTGGGTCGCTTGATCCCGATATTCGGGACCATGGCGTTTATTATTTATTAAATGAAGCGTTACAACAACAATTATTAAGTGAAGATCAACTTGGTCTGATTTTTGATACTTTGATTCAAGATGACCAATTATTTGACCACATTGATGAACCGGAGAACGATGCTGTCTTTAAACGGTCATTTTCAATCTTAATCTTATCGGTGTTAGTTTATGCGGATCACGCGGGCTTTCACTTTATGACGACGGCGCGCTTGGAACAATTGGTACAGCAAGTGTGTGCTTATTTAGTGATGGAAAAAGATACCCGCGGTTACGTCGCTGACCATGGCTGGGCGCATGCCTATACCCATGTCAGCAATTTATTAGACGAGCTTGGTGAAGAGCCACGGTTGGCGCGGGCCGATAAACTGATGATGTTAGCAACCTTGATTGAGTGTTACGAACGTCTGTCTACGCCGCTGATCTTTGGAGAACCGGAACGCTTATCCAGTTATTTAGCGATGATTACGAGTAAAGATGAGCTGTATACGGATTACTTGTTGATGGCCTTTAAAAACTGGCATCAGGATCTCGTCATGCAGCCAGCGCCCGATTCTTCCCTGATGTGGACCCGGATCTTTAATCGGAATCGGTTATTAGAAGCGATGGCGTTACATGATGATTTTCCAACCGTTGTTTCAGATTACTTGGATGAAGAATTAGAATTTTTAGGTTAGGCGAAGGGAAGTTTTTTAGGATGGAAGCAAAAGCAGTCGGATTATATCAAGGCTTACCACTTAGCGAGCCACAGGCGTTGCAAGACTTAACCGTTAAGGTGCCCCAACCAACGGGACGCGATATCTTAGTCGCTGTTCAAGCGGTTTCAGTCAATCCCATTGATACCAAGCAGCGCCAGGTTCAAGCGAAAACAGCGACACCGCGGATTCTGGGCTTTGATGCAGTCGGGCAAGTGTTGGCGGTTGGTGAACGGGTGACGAGTGTGATGACGGATGATATCGTCTATTATGCTGGCGCAGTGGATCGGCCCGGTAGTGATGCGCAGTACCAGTTGGTCGATGAACGCTTAGTCGCCTTAGCACCGAAAAAGTGGGCGGCCACTGAATCAGCTGGACTGCCACTAACTGCTTTGACGGCTTGGGAAGGGTTGTTCGAAAAGTTAGGCTGGACGCCTGAAAAAGATGCGAACTGTGGCCATAGCGTGTTAATTGTCAATGGTGCTGGTGGCGTCGGCTCGATTGCGATTCAGCTGGCTAAGTGGGCGGGGTTAACGGTCGTGACCACGGCTGGCCGTCCGGAAACAACGACGTGGGTCAAGAATCTGGGTGCCGATATTGTCTTGGATTATCATGATGATTTAGGAACCCAACTGGCCGATGCGGGAATAAAGCAAGTCGATAGTGCGTTACTGCTACATTCGACTGATTTGTATCTACCGTTAGTTGTACCATTGATGCGGCCGTTAAGTACGATTGCAGCGGTGGTGACTAATGCCAAGCCCTTGCCGATGGACTTGTTAAAGCCGAAGAGTTTGAACTTTGCTTGGGAATTCATGTTCACTAAAGCTAATTATCAACTCTCAGAGATGGCGACTCAAGGAATGATGTTGGCCCGGGTCGCGGCGTTAGCGGATGCCGGGATTATCAAACCAACCACACAACGGGTGTTAACCGGAATTAGTGCGCAGACCTTAAAACAAGCTCATGAGATTGTGGAAACTGGCCAAATGCTTGGAAAATTAGTCTTAACCGCGCCATTTAATGGATAAAAGCGTTACCAAGATTGCAAAAATGTTTCCAATTGTGATGAGATATTGTAGAATTAGATAAGCCGTAATATGAAATAAATCTTGATAGGATGAACTTAATAATGGAGACACAAAAAAAGATCCACGTTGGCTTGTTGTTTGGCGGGAATTCTTCGGAACATGATGTTTCAAAGCGTTCAGCACACAACATTTATGATGCCATGGACAAAAGTAAATATGACGTTGACTTATTCTTGTTGACTAAAGACGGGGTAGTATTAGATAACGCTACGACCCAACGCATTTTTGCGGGGGAACCTGAAGATCAAGTCGTCGCCGAAGTCATGCCGACCATCGATATGCGTGATCCATTGGCGCCAATCAAGAACTTAGCCCACGCTAAGGATATTGATATTTTCTATCCAGTCGTGCATGGGAATTTAGGTGAAGATGGGACGTTACAAGGCTTGTTTAAGCTACTTAAGAAGCCTTACGTTGGGAGTGGGGTTTTAGCCTCCGCTGCTAGTTTTGATAAGGATATAACCAAACAAATTTTGACGCATCATCATATTCAAAACACGAAGTACGTCGTTGTCACACCAGAAAACCGTGATCAGATGACCTATGCGTCTGTTAGTGAACAAGTTGGGCCGCACTTATTCATCAAGCCGGCGAACCAAGGCTCATCAGTCGGGATTCACAAGGCTGAAAACGAACAGGACTATTTAGATGGGTTAGCCGATGCTTTCAAGTATGATTTTAAGATCTTAGTTGAAGAATCCATCGACAATCCGCGGGAAGTCGAATGTTCGATCTTAGGGAACGAAGACGCTAAAGCTTCGAAGCTAGGGGCCATCGATGTACCGAAGTCAGATACCTTTTATGACTACAACAACAAGTTCGTTGATGCTAGTGGCGTTTCATTTGAATTGCCAGTGGAATTACCAGCGGACTTAACGAAACGGATTCAAAACATGTCACTGGGTGCTTTTAAAGCACTCGGCTTAAAAGGCATGGCACGGGTCGACTTCTTAGTTTCGGAAGATGGCGAACCTTATTTGGGTGAAATTAATACGTTGCCTGGGTTTACCAATATCAGTCTTTATCCAAAACTCTGGGAAGTTTCAGGGATTGGCTATTCTGATTTGATTGATAAGTTGATCGAATTAGGCTTTGATGAATATAAGCGGCAAACCGCCATTCATTATGATTTTGTGGCGTTGGACGCTGAATAGTTAGGCATTGTTTAGTAGTGGTGTGGATAGTTAGCTATCTGCACCGCTTTTTTGTCGATTTTAAGTCGGTGGGTATTTCCGATATAATAGCTATTGAAACGTATTTTGAGGAGGCAGATTGATGCAACGGTATTGGCAGATTTTAATGCGGGGACAATGGCAACTGACAGGACCGTGGCTAGCTTTAGTATGCCTAGCATTGTTGGTCAAAGTTGTCGGGGTGGCTTTCGGTGGTTGGTCGGCATTAGTCGGCTTGGGTCTGCTGAGTCTCTGCTTGCCGTTAAGTGTAACCCGTTGGCGATTCAATCGCTCGTTCTGGTTGATTTGGAGCCTACAACTAGTGTTAGGACTCATTTGGTTACCATTCGGCTGGGGTGGCTATACGGCGACCTTGCAAGCTGGACTAACGTTATCGGCGCCACTGCAGAACGCCATCTTTACGACCCGTTATCAATGGGGGCCGACTGTTGGGGTCATCTGGGGGTTACTCTGGTTAAGCAGCTTTAAATGGTTACCGAGTACTTGGCAGCAGTTCAAACAGCCGACGAGTTGGCGCCGGTGGTGGTTAGCTGGCTGGCACCAGTCCTTTTGGCAGGTCGTCTGGCAGTTGATTAAATTATTGCGCTGGCTAGGATGCTGGGTGATCTCAGCGTTAATCGGGGTTGGCCTAACATTTGGTATTGAGCGGTTAAACCCGATGATTGGTCAACTAACGAGTTGGCTAGTCTTAGCCGGATTGTTGTGGGAGTTGCTCGTTTTACTATTAGCTGGTCTGGCTACGGCAATCCAGCGACCAACTAACAGTAAGCGGCCAGCTTGGTTAGTTAGCGGGCTATTATTGTTAGTTAGCCTAGTCTTTGCAGGTTGGTGGCTCAGTGGGACGGTAACGACCGCACCAGCGATTATTGCGCATCGTGGGGTTGATGGCCACAATGGCGTCCAAAACACGACGAGCGCTTTAAGACGGACGGTTAAGGCCACCCATCCGGCGGCGGTCGAAATGGATATTCAACCGACCTTAGATAAGCATTGGGTCGTGATGCATGATCCAACGCTAAGTCATCTGAGCCAACGTCGAGGGCCCGTTCGCGATTATCGGATACAGCAGTTAATTGGACTGCCGCTATGGGAGAATGGCGAGCGCGGGCAATTAAGCACGTTTAAACAGTATCTGCGAGCCGCTCGCCAGTTGCACCAGCCATTACTAGTTGAAATTAAAGCGGTCGGCCCGGCAGCAGACTTAATGGCGCCGTTTGGTCAAGCTTATGCGCAACCGTTGCGTCGAGCCGGAAGTCAGGTTCACTCCTTAGACTATGCAGTGGTGACACGTTTAAAGCAGCATGATCCGCAATTACGCGTGGGTTATATCACACCGTTTAATCTAACTAGCTTCAGTGCCAATGCGGCCGACTTTTACTCCTTGCAAGCCTTAACGTTGACGCGGGAACAGTTGGCAGCGGCGACGCGCCAGCGTAAGCCAGTCTATGTCTGGACCCCAGATGGCAAGTTGGCCCAGCAACGGTTAGCGGTGCTGGGCGTTGACGGGATTATTACTAATCAGCCGGGACAATTGCGGCGATTAATGACCCGTACACGTCAGGTTTATACTGTTCAACTTATTAACTGGTTGTTTAATTTATTATAATTTTATGAGGGGCACAACTAATTATTGGTTGTGCCTTTTTGCGTGAGCAAGCGGCGGCAATTAGATTCGTAAGTGGCTTTACTTGACGGGAACCAACTGGCTTGAACCCTTGGTTTGGTTGATTTCAGTGACCCTAGTGGTTTAGCTTACAGGTCTTAAATTAGTTTGCATAACTAATCGGGGTACTTGATAATTAATGAGTGACCTGAACTATAAACCATGATATAACTTAATATTAAATAAGAATTAATCTTATTTCTTGCGTATTATGTTTTATCTGAATATAATAATATGCGTAATTGGTATTGTCCAATTTGATAGTTGACAACTGATTATTTTGATCTTTGAGAGGATTGATTAGGTGACAAGCGACGGTCGGCTTGCGAGTGGGGTCGGGTCGACCGGTGATTAAGTTAGCGGTTAGGTTTAACAGGCAATAAAAAAGAGGGGTTTAACATGAGAATATTGGGAGAAAAAGTACGGCAGTTCCGGAAGCGCAAAGGCATGTCACAAAAAGAACTCGCTGAGGGGATTTGTACGCAAGCCACGATTAGCTTAATTGAAAAGAAAAGCAAAATTCCTAGTATGAAGATTATGATGAAAATTTGTAATCGTTTGGGGATCCGATTATCAGAGGTTATCATTGAAAATGACGATCAGTTATATCGGACGTTCAAAAAAATTGATAGCTTAATTCGACATGAACAATTAGAAGCGGCGGCGGCCGTGTTTGAGAAGATTCGGCCTAAGCAGTTACGGAGTACGAATGATAAAAAGCAGTACTTCTATTATGAAGGCTACATTCAATTGGAACTCAACAATAATCCTGATGAAGCCATCTTCAACTTTGGCATGCTGCTCAACCAATTCGTTAAGTCGAGCCATGATATGTATGCCATTCTAGCAACGCTAGGCACTGGGTTAGCATATGAGCGCAAGCAATCGTATGATAAAGCGGAGATCTTCGTGAAGCAAGCGGTCGGCACGCTACATGCGATGGACGCCCAGGCCTTGCCGATGGGTGACGATGATTACCTACAAAACGAGATTTTGATTTATGCGTCCGCGGCTCAATTGTACGCAAAAATCAACTTCCCCCAAGAAGCCTTAGAGTTGATTGACTTGGCGTTACAAAAGGCCCAGGATAGTCAGTCATTGTACTTGCTGGATCGCTTATATGCGCAAAAGGCAGCCAATGAAGTCGTCTTAAACGATGTACAGTCAGCCCATGACCATTATTATGTGGCTTATGCGCTGAGCCTGGTGACGCATAACGCGAAATTAACGCAAACAATTATTAAAGAAATGGCGGCTTATCATATTGCGCCATTGCAAGTGGCGAAGGAAGCTTAGCTAAATGAAATGAAAACGCTCGTAGTACTAGTCTCCTTAAGGACTAGGACTACGGGCGTTTTTTAGTGAAGGTCGCGGTAGAGATTGATTACCGCACCGGCCAATTGGTGTTTAAATTCGGTCAAGGTCAAGAATAATGGCTTTTCGGTTGGTAAGCCGGTGGTCAGCATCACCTGCTGATCGGTCGTTATCAAGGTTTGACGGACGGTCGTTTTGGCGGTTGTTAAGTTGAATGCCATTAGTTTAGGCGACTCGGGGATGAGTTGGCAAGCTTTCGCGGCGGTACTAATAACGGCCAGGTCACTTTTTAAAATCCCGAGCATCACGAGATTGGTATCCGTGATTTTAAGCCACTGGATCGTTTCAGCTTGAGCCTGCCAAGGTGGTAGTTGCGTGTTAACGTGGGTGCTGAGTGGGTAGTGCAACTGTTGATGTGAATTCGTTAAGCCGATTTTATTAGCTTGGGCTGATTGAGTCGGCTTGCGTCCTGGTAAATCGACGTCAGCTGGCATCCTTAGCCCACTGACGTGAATAACTGGTTTGGCGGCTGATGACTCGGCTGGAATTAAGTTGGCTAATTTGAAGATTTCAGTTTCTGAGATATGTAAGCCGGTCGCAATTTTACGTAGCGTTGCTGGTTTAGGAATCTGACGTTTGTTGTTTTCAATCTGGGAATAGTACGAAGCGGAGATACCGGCGTAGAGGGCAACTTTACGAACAGAATCGCCCTTGCTAAGTCGGATCTTTTTTAAACTATCACCAAATGTTGCCTCTTGCATCGATTTCACCCCGCTTGTATCTAACTAGTATAGCAACGAAACCCCGGTGTCACCTAGGATTCAGGGTTTAAACGGTGTTAAAAGTGATTGCAAAAGTAAAACAGGTGACTTATACTTATGGCTAAGTAAGTTTAGTGAATTTAGGCTGGAATAAGACTGTCATATCGGTAACAAAGGTTCTGATTAATCGCTGACGCGTTTAGGCGTGACAGTGGGGCGTTGGACGATGTTAATGACTAATGCCGGTTATTTATCTTGCACTGTTCACAAAAGTAAAACAAATTTTGGAGGCTTTTATATGAATTTTTGTCCTAAATGCGGCACGGCGGTTAAGGCGCCAGCCCATTTTTGTCCTAGTTGTGGGTTTGATCTCAGTACTGCGGGGGAATCGGCCACGACTGATACTACTCAGCCAACGGCACAACCTAGCCAAACGGTACCGGTTAGCAATGAGACAGTAACTAACACAACGCCGGTGACGCCAACTGCCACGCGTAGTCAAGCTGCCACAGCTAGTGTTGCTCCGGATGCGCCAATTGATTATCAGAGTAATTTGGGCTTGATTGGTGCCATGAAGCAATATTTTCAAAACTATGTTAGTTTCAATGGCCGGATGAGCCGGGCCAACTTCTGGTGGGCTTATCTAGGCTATATGATTGTTTATGTGGCTGTGCTAATCATCGACTTGTCAATCAATAGCAATGTGTTAATGGGACTGGTCACGCTTGTTTTTGCCGTCCCAAGCTTAACGAGTTTTAGTCGGCGATTGCATGATAGCAATTATTCATTCACCAATTATTTTTGGGTTTTATTACCAGTCATCGGTTGGATTTATCTCATTATTTTAATCTGCAAACCTGGTGATACTCAAGCCAATCGTTTCGGTTAGGACAGACCGATGCCAACAACTCTATTTTGTCCAAATTGTGGCTTACCTTTAACGCCGGGCGTTCATTTTTGTACGCACTGCGGGTTTGATGTGAGCCAGTTGCAACCGACTGTTACACCAGCCGAGCCCAGTCCAAAATCAACCGCACCGGTGAATCCGAATCTATTGGATTCAGCGACGACCCAGTTAAATAGTTGGACGGGGCAGCGGCGGAAGGTGCCGCTTAAGTTAGGTAGTATGTTTAGTGAAGTGTTCAAGACACATAGTGAAGCGGCAGCTGAGCAGTTATTTATTGGTGGGACGCAAACGACAACGCCGTCTTTGGCAACCGTGAGCGATTCACCGGTCAAGCCTTGGCTATTCGCTCGGGTGCTATTAATTTTTGCCTTAACGATTGCCATTTTAGCAGGGAGCTATTTTCTGTTCGATGGCGAAAAGATGTATATCAGTTTGATCTTTATGAGTGCTTTAGCCGTACCGTTTTCATTATTAATGATGTTTTTTGAAATTAATACCTTTCGAAATATCAGTATTTTTAAAGTGACGAAGATCTTCATGGTTGGCGGGGTGGCCTCGGTGTTGACGACGATGGTCCTTTACCAATTAGTGAGTATTCAAAATTTAACGGTATTGACGGCGATTCTAGTGGCGTTTATTGAAGAGACCGGTAAGTTAGTGATGATTGCGTACTATGTTAAGCGAATTCAAGCCCGGTTTATTTTAAATGGGTTACTGATTGGCGCGGCCATCGGGGCTGGCTTTGCAGCATTTGAAACGGCTGGATATGCCCAAGACTTGGGCCTGTCAGTGTTGTTAGTGCGCAGTATTAGTTCACTTGGAACCCATACACTATGGGGCACGATTAATGGCGCTGCCTTGGTGATGGTTAAAGGGGATCGACCGTTAGCAGGGCCGATGTTTCGTGATGGCCGATTTTTACGGTTCTTCGGGTTAACGATCGTGTTGCATGCACTCTGGGACATGCCCTTGCCATTTGAATGGGTGCGAATCGGTTTGTTGATCATTGTGGCCTGGGTGACGGTATTGGTCTTGATTAATGCGGGGCTACGTGAAATTCGAACGTTGCGCACGGGAGCGTAAGTTAGAAAACTTTTAGGGGTGTTGAGAATGAAATACTGTATCAAATGTGGTCAGCAACTGTCGCCAGGAACAAAATTTTGTACGCGGTGCGGCGCCGAACAAACTGATGATGAAGCTACGGCGACTATGGACAGTCAAGCGCCAACTGATGAAACAACGGCAACTGATGATGTGAACCAGGCACAACGAGTATCAACTGAGAAAACGGCTGATGGTGATGCTGAAGATAATGACGGTTGTGGCATGACTGTGATTGTGATTGGGTTCATCATTTTGTTGCTAGTGGGTTTCTTCGGAGTAAAAGGTTATCAAACATATAAACGAAATCATTTAACGGAGCAACAATTAGCGAATATCGGTGGTGATGTTGCCGATGATATTTTAGGGGCGGATGAAGTCACGGTCTATTATAGTAAAGAAAACAATGAACTGGATCTAGTTGCTAATTCAGGGACAACGCTTTACGACCGGGCTGATGATGTCGTTAATGGTTATGCTAGTGCGGGTAGATTAAAATCATATGTTAGCGACTTTGAAGATATTTCAACTGAAATGTCTAAAAAGATGCCGACTGATTTGCGTGACGTTCGCGTTCGATTTATGAATCCGGAAAATACGGATCGTTCTCTTTACACTACCCAAGATGGGGAGGTGAAGTACGACTTTACGACTGATAGTGATTATTAATGAATAAAGGGGGATTTGAAGCAAGATGCAAAGGTTAAAAGGACTGCGACGGGGATTAGTTTTACCAGCTGCGGTGGTTTTATTAGTACCGGCTGTTAGTTCAATTGGAACTAGTATGAACGCTCAAGCCGCAACTAAAGCTATTTCGTTTAAACAAGCTAAGTCGATTTTAAAGCGGGGTGGCTATGGCTATGAGTTACAATTGCCACATTTGAAATCTGAGTCTGCTAAACGCACGGTGATTACAACGTTACCGGGTGCTAGAAGTAAGGACACATTCACTTTGGTGCGACACGGTAAATACGTGAAAATTAGTGCGTTGTTTGGAACGTTAGATGGTGGTCATTTTACTAAATATAATAATACGGGACTGCCAACTCACAAGACTGTACTGGCCAAAGCGCCTGCTTGGCATACTGGGACGCCAAAAGTATTGCGACATAAATGGGTTAATAAAATGTATGGTTGGCATTTTTATAGGAACCATGTAGTTGTCTGGGATCGGACTGTTGGCTGGGTTGCAACTTCTCATCCTTGGATTAATGTTAAGTATCAGAAGTTAGGTAAAAATAAGTATAAGACACATGCGTATTGTCCACATGATGATCGACATTACACAACTACTTGGAAGTTAAGCAGTAATCACCGTTCGATTAAAGTTAACGGTGGTACCTATTATCGTTCAAACTAAGTTAAATTTGGAGGAAAGACTATGAAACACAATCAAGGATTAATTTTATCAGCGACAGTTTTAGCAACGTTAGCGATGGGTGTAACCACACTAACCGCAAATGCTGCGACGACGTATAAACGGAGTAAAATTTCTAAAGTTTCATCAAAAGCTTATTATTCAAAACGGCAAAAGGGGAAGACTTACCAGTTTAAAGGCACGGCGAAGAAGTTAACCTTCAAAGCTAATCATGCGCTGAAGAACTACACAAAAACAACTTGGCAAGCATCTAAGAAAACGACAGTTACTAAACATGGTAAGCAATACTTATATTATTACGTTAAGAATAGTCGCAACGGCGCAACTGGTTGGGTTTACAGTAAGTATCTAAAGGCTGGGAAGAACTTCCAAGCTACGACTCCAACTACGACAACCACTACAACTTATACGCCAGCTAAAGCGGGTAAGGTTTACATCTTAAATGGTGACAACACATACGTTAAATTTAGTAACGGTCAAGCTTTGAAGACCGGTGAAAATTATACGCAGACACAACAACGTTATGTTTATAAAGCTGGGAAGAAATACTTGTACTACTTTGTGACGAGCGCTGATAAAAAGGTTAGTGGCTGGACTTGGCATGGTTACTTGAAGGCAGATAGTAGTACATCGGCCTCAACAACGACTACGACCAATACTAATAATACAACCACAACTGGCACTAACAATACGGATTCTACAGCGACTGATTCCTCAGTAAATGACAGTACGCCAGTTTGGGCAACCGATGATGGACAGCGGGCACGTGTCGGCATTCCAATGAATGATCTAAAAGCTTATTTGAAGGCTGGTCATCAATATAATGGTGGCTTGTATGCCGAAGAGTCAGATGAGCCATCATTGCCAGATCCATTAGTATTGGTTAGCGATATTTCCTATGGGCCAGAAAAAAACAATGCGTATTCACGTTACGATGTATTACAAGGGACAGCTAATGGGAGTGATTTTGTCGTAGAAGCTTCAGACGACGTTGTGCAGTTGATACCCAAAAATGGAGATGCATTGTTTCAAAAGATGGGCAATACAAAAGTATTTGCCAGTTTGAGTAAACCAGAAGTAACTACGCAGTATGCTACCGGTGATAAAGATGCATACAAAATGTATGGTCCAAGATGGTTTCAATATAATTTAGATGGTTCGTATACTGATTGGGTATACAACTTGGATAAAGGTCAATGGGAAAGCTTTAAGTAGAGGTTAACTAAATTTATTTTGGAGGGATTATGATCATGAAATACAATCAAGGTTTAATTTTATCAGCAACTGTCTTAGCAACGCTAGCAATGGGCGCAACCACACTAACCGCAAACGCTGCAACGACGTACAAACGGAGTAAAGTTACTAAAGTTTCATCAAAAGCTTATTATTCACAACGGCAAACGGGGAAGACATATCAATTTAAAGGTACAGCTAAAAAGTTAACCTTTAAAGCTAACCATGCGCTGAAGAACTACACAAAAACAACTTGGCAAGCTTCTAAGAAGACGACGGTTACTAAACATGGTAAGCAATACTTATATTATTACGTTAAGAATAGTCGCAACGGCGCAACTGGTTGGGTTTACAGTAAATATCTAAAGGCTGGGAAGAACTTCCAAGCTACGACTCCAACTGCGACAACCGCTACAACTTATACGCCAGCTAAAGCGGGTGAGGTTTACACGTTAAATGGTGACAACACATACGTTAAATTTAGTAACGGCCAAGCTTTGAAGACTGGTGGAAACTATACGCAAACACAACAACGTTATGTTTATAAAGCTGGTAAAAAGTATCTGTACTACTTTGTGACGAGTGCTGATAAGAAGGTTAGTGGCTGGACTTGGCACGGTTATTTGAAGGCAGATAGTAGTACTGGTTCAGCATCATCAACGACGGCTAATACTAATAATACAACCACAACTGGTACTAACAATACGGATTCTACAGCGACTGATTCCTCAGTAAATGACAGTACGCCAGTTTGGGCAACTGATGATGGACAGCGGGCACGTGTCGGCATTCCGATGAGCGATTTTGATGCGTATATTAAATCAGGACATAAATATACTTTGGGTTTATATAGTTCAGTTGTTGGAGATGCGAAGCTAGTTCTAGCAACTGATGTAACTTATGGCCCTAATCCCAATAACCCTTATTCAAATTATGCTGTTCCAGAAGGTATCGTTGACGGTAAACTAAGTGTATTGGTGGGTGATCGAGTCCCAGCAGACGGGGACGCACTATACGTTGAAGATGAAGCATTTTTTATGAGCTTTAATGCACCAGAAAAACAAACAGAATACCAGACTAATAATGTTGATGCATATAAAGATTTTGGTCCTAGTTGGGTTCAATACAGTATGGATGGTTCAAAAACATTCTGGAAATATAATTTAAGAACTAATCAGTGGGATCAAGTTGATAGTATTGATTATTGATGTAATTTAGTTAAACTATGAAACAACTGTTTCATAAAGCGAAAAACGTTTATATAAAAACATGATAACAGACATATGGTAACTATATATGACTCAATTAGGTTTAATTTGGAGGAAAAATTATGAAACACAATCAAGGCTTAATTTTATCAGCAACTGTCTTAGCAACGTTAGCAATGGGCGCAACCACTTTGACTGCAAATGCCGCAACGACGTACAAACGGGGTAAAATCACTAAAGTTTCATCAAAAGCTTATTATTCGCAACGTCAAACAGGGAAGACTTACCAATTCAAAGGCACAGCTAAGAAGCTAACTTTTAAAGCAAACCATGCTTTAAAGAATTATACGAAAACAACTTGGCAAGCTTCTAAGAAGACGGCGGTTACTAAGAATGGTAAGCAATACTTATATTATTACGTTAGAAATAGTCGCAATGGTGCAACTGGTTGGGTTTACAGCAAGTATCTAAAGGCTGGAAAAAACTTCCAAGCAACGACTGCGACTACAGCGACCGCTACAACTTATACGCCATCTAAAGCAGGTAAAGTTTACACATTAAGTGGCGACAATACGTATATTAAATTCAGTAACGGCCAAGCTTTGAAGACTGGTGAAAACTATACGCAAACGCAGCAACGTTATGTTTATAAGGCTGGTAAGAAATACTTGTACTACTTTGTGACAAGTGCTGATAAGAAGGTTAGTGGTTGGACTTGGCATGGCTATTTGAAGGCTACTGATAATGCAAGTTCGACAACAAATACTAATAATGTTGCGACTACTGAACCAAACAACAATGCTGATTCATCAACCAATGCGTCAACTAGTGACAGTACCCCAGCTTGGACAAGTTATGACGGTAAGCGTAGTCCTATTATCATTTATGAAGAGGATTTTAATACGTTTTTGCGGCAAGGCAATACTTACTCATTAGGTGTTTATTATGGTGGTGAACTATATACTAACATGCATTACAAGTATGACACATCTAATCCATATGTTTATCAGCAAAAATTAGTTGGAACGGTTAATGGACAAGAAAAAGATGTGCCCTCGCCTTCTTGGAAGGTAGCTAATGTCAAAGTTCCTGCAGATGGTGATACGATGCAGGATGACGAAAACAATTATTTCAGTATTTATGCGCCAGCAGCAAGTTTTAAGCCTGGAATTACATCCCAACACGAAGACTATGTATCAGGCGCAAATTGGTTCCAGTATAATATTAAGGATAACAACTATACACAATATCAATATAATTTGACCTTAAACCAATGGGATAAGACAGCAACGGTCAAAAACCCATACGAACCTGGTAATAACTAAAATTCGATAAACTAAAAACGCCACTTGCAAAAATTGCAGGTGGCGTTTTTAGTTTACACTTATTTACTTTTTCTTAGGTTTCGGTGCTGGCTTGTTTTCCAAATCAGTCCGAACAACGAGAACATCGCAGACCGCCATTCGAGTGACGTATTCGGTTACTGAACCAATGAGTAATCGTTCTACGGCGTTCAACCCAGTAGCGCCAATCATGATCAAGTCAATGCCCAAGTCCTTAGGAACATCGCGGGCGATGATCGTCTTAGGTGCGCCATATTCGATTGAGTAATCGACGTTAGCGAGACCGTCTTTCTTGGCTTCGGCAACGTACTTGTCTAAAGTCTTTTGGGCCGTATCGGTAACTTGTTCAACCATGGTCGTATCAAAACTTGAAATGTTTTGGAAGGCCCGGGTATCGACAACGTGCACCATATGAACTGCTGCGTTGGGGCCATTCCGTTTGGCAACGGCGACCGCTTTTTTAAATGCTAATTCCGCTTCATAAGAACCATCAACGGGAACTAAGATGTGTTGGTATTGTTGTAACATCATTCTCACCCCTCAATACTTTATAACTATATTGTAAAGGTTTTCGTAAAAAATAAAAAGCGTTTTCTACGATTCCCCCATAAAACTCATTAAAAATAGGCCAACGCCCATCATGATGATACACCCACTCGCTAAAGTTAGCGCGATAAAAGCCGTACTTTGCACAAAAATTGTGATGGCACTGGCGACCGCAACAACTAACATTAAGCTGCCGCCATAGCGGGCAATGGTGCGGACGGCGGGGGTCTTAGTTGGGTCGAAAGTTAGAAATGGTTTTGACTGATGACTAACTAAATAATAGCCGAGTAAAGCGGCGATTAGGGTGTATAGGATTAGTAGGACTGTGATCATTTTTTATGTGGACCTCCGTTTGTTTTGGTGGGGTGATTTTTGTGGCTGAAACGTGTTCGGCAAAGCTGGGGACTCCGCTTGCTACGCTAAGTCACCCACTCGGAAAGCCCACCGAGTCGTTGACTTAGCTAGGCAATGCTCGACCCCAACCCGCTTTGCCTCACACTCTACAAAAAAAGAGCCAGGAAGAATCCTGACTCACGGAAGCAAGCTTCCGGAAAAACTAGTAGTGCCGTTAATCGCCCTTCAGTATTGACCCGCTTCAAGGCAGGTGGGACCGACTGTATAGCCTCCTAACTACCAAATGATAAGGCATGTTATGATGACTACCTGTAGTCAGTCCCAAAGTAGTATTAATTGTTCGGCAACACTTTGTTTAGAGCAATGCGCACACCTTAGTAATTTCGACTATTAGTCTAGCATATTAAAATAAAAGTTGCAATGATTCACGCGGTTATCACTATGTTAACGGTTTCGTGAATTGGCTTTTAATAATTTTTTATATTGTTCACCTAACGCCGTTTCGAAGCGACCGTTAGCCTTAGGTTGATAATATTCGGCCCCCTTGATGGCGTCTGGCAAGTATTGTTGGGCGACCCAATCGCCAGGATGGTCATGGGGAAAGTCGTAGCCAACGCCGTGTCCTAACTTAGCTGCGCCGGCATAGTGGGCGTCTTTGAGATCAGCAGGGATATCACCGAAATGTCCGGCCTGAACTTTCGTTAACGCACTGTCAACGGCAGCCATCGCTGAATTGGATTTCGGTGATAGCGCTAGTTCAATCACGGCATTCGCCAGTGGAATCCGAGCTTCGGGCAAGCCTAATTGATCCGCTGCTTGGACGGCGGCGACGGCGTGGGTACAAGCAGGCGGGTTGGCGAGGCCGATGTCTTCATAGGCAATGACCAATAGTCGCCGCATAAGACTCTTTAAGTCGCCGGCTTCGATTAGACGAGCCATATAATGTAAGGCGGCATTAGCATCCGAGCCTCGAATCGACTTTTGGAATGCCGAGATGACATCATAATGCGCATCGCCGTCTTTGTCAGCGGATAAGGCTTTTTTCTGCAGGCATTCTTCAATAATGGCTTGCGTAATCTTAACGTGATCAGTCGGTGACGTCGCGGTCGATAAGACTGCCAACTCCAAACCGTTGAGCGCGCTCCGTAAATCACCGTCAGTTGCCGTACATAAGTGGTGTAAGGCGGCTGGCTCCAGGTCAACCTGATAGGAACCCAAGCCACGCTGTTCGTCGGCTAAGGCGCGTTTAACGGCAATCTCGATGTCGGCTGGTTGTAACGGATAAACTTGGAAGATCTGCGTCCGACTACGAATTGCCGGATTGATGCTAATATATGGATTTTCAGTAGTTGCGCCGATCAAAATAATCCGGCCGCTTTCTAGATGTGGCAGTAAGAAATCTTGCTTGGTTTTATCGAGTCGATGGATTTCATCTAAGAGTAAAATGACTGTGCCGCTCATCTTGGCTTCTTCAGCGACGATTTGCAGCTGCTTTTTACTATCGGTAGCCGCGTTCAGCATGCGAAAGGCATACTTGGTTGAACCGGCAATGGCGCTGGCAATACTGGTCTTACCCGTACCCGGCGGCCCGTAAAGAATCATGGACGACAGGCGTTTAGCCTTGACCATCCGCGCAATGATCTTGCCAGGACCAACTAATTGCGTCTGGCCGACGACTTCTTCAATCGTCTGTGGTCGCATGCGATAAGCTAATGGCTGTTGCATGTTTTTGAATTCCTCCCTTGCAAAACTAGTCCCAACTATTATAGCATTTAGAAGGAGTTGGACCGAGTAATCGGTTTAAGTACGCAAGCAGGTCACCCGTTGATGCTAGTTAGTCGGACTTGTACGCAATCAGTAGCGAGTTTAATTAGCATGCAACGGTATCAAATTAAAGTCACGATAAGGATGGATAGTCATGGAATTAGATGCAGTTGGGAAAGCAATTCAGCAGTACCACTTAGTCCCACTAGTGAGTCACTCGAATTTAGGGTTGGAGGTCACCATGCAGCGCGTTGATGCCCAGGGCGCATTGTCGACCCAACCAGTGCCGCAAGCTTTCAGCGATCAACGAAAAAATGCCCAAATTCATCATGGGTTTGCCCAGACACAACTAAAGATTAGTACGCCAGCCATGCCAGATTTGGCCGCTTTGATGGCTTATCTAACCGGATTAACGACGACGGCACGCCGAGCATTGGCAACCGGTGATTATTTGTGGCCCTTAGCTAGTACGCCGGTGTTACCAGCCGACTTGACCCAGATTCCGTTAACCAATACCGATGCAATTGGGAATAAGCGGCGTCAGCAGCAGGCTAAGCAGTATGATATAACGAAGCTGATGACCACCGGAACTCACGTTAATTTAAGTTTTAATGAGCAATTATTTACGCGTTTATATACGGAAACGTTCCATCAACAATATTCAAGTTACGTTGAGTTCCGGAACGCCATCTATTTGAAAGTGGCTCAAGGTTTTGTCCGGATGAATTGGTTGATTCAATATTTGTTTGGGGCCACGCCAACGTTAACGATTCAAGCTACTAAGGCAAAACGGCAACGCAGTAGTGTACACAGTCCGGCCGGTCGCTATAGTGCCGTGACTGGTGACTATACGTCGATTGACGCTTATGTGGCGGCGTTACAAGCGGCCGTGCGTAAACATCAACTGCTGTCGATCAGTGATTTTGATGGGCCGGTCCGGTTTCGGAGCCAAGGCGAACTCACTAATCTTGCCAAGCAAGGCGTGTATTACTTAGAGTTCCGCGGCCTTGATTTAGATCCGACTAGCGCCACGGGGGTCGATCAAAATGCAGTGGCGTTCCTACGGTTGTTAGCGAGTTACTTTGTGATGATGCCAGCCTTGCCAGCTGCGATGGTTGCCCAAGTTAGTGCCCAAGCAGCCGCCTTGACCGCTCAGGTGACGACGGAGAATCCAACAACGGCTAGTGCCCAAGCCCAACCGGCCTTACAAGTCTTGGATGCATTGCGTGATTTCGTCACTAAGCAAGGCTTGCCGGCGAGTGATGGGGTATTGTTGACGCATTTGAAGACGCGGGTCAGTGATCCCAAGCAGATTTTAAGTGCCCAAGTTGCTCAGCAAGCGGAACCGTTAGCTTGGGCGAACCAACAAGCCCAAGCCTATCAGACCGCAGCTTTAGCTAAGCCGTTCGAGTTGCCGGGCTTTACGGGTGTTGATTTATCCAGTCAATTGTTGGCTGAACAAGCATTAAGACGAGGGCTTAAGGTCGATATTGTTGACGAAAATGCTAGTATTTTACGCTTAACCCGCCAGCAGCAGGCCCAATTAGTGGTTCATGGGAGCGGAACGGACTTGAATCCTCAAGCCTTGACGAGTGTGCTAACGCATAAGGTAGCGGCCAAACAAGTATTGGCTGAGCATGGCGTGCAAGTCCCCGCCTCACAAACGTATCGTTCAGCGAACCAGCTGATTGATGATTACGATCGGTATGCGGCTGGTGGCATTGTCCTCAAAGCGACTGACCGTAATCAAGCGGTTGTCGCATTTCGAATCATGCCCAAGCGCGTGTTGTTTGAACAAGTGGTGCGCCAGCTCTTTGAACAAACGAACAGTGTGATGGCTGAGGAGCTGATTGTGGCTTCCAGTTATCGGTTCTTAGTGATTGGTGGCAAGGTGCAAGCAATCGTGGAACGCTTGCCAGCTAATATTGTGGGTGACGGTCGTTCAACGGTTCAAACGTTACTTGACCGTAAAAATGGCCGGACATTGCGGGGCACGGCGTTTGCCTATCCTCAATCGGAATTAAAATTAGGCACGATTGAACGCTACCGGCTCCAGTCTTATCATTTGGATTTGGATTCTGTGGTGGGACGTGGCACGCAGATCTTATTACGAGAAGATGCGACATTTGGCAATGGGGCGGATGTCTTAGATGCGACGAGTGACATGCATCAGTCTTACATCGACGCGGTGGAGGATTTGGCGGCCAAGCTACAGTTATCAGTTGCTGGCTTTGACGTGATGATTCCGAATCTTTATGCCGAACTGACGCCAGAACATCCAGAAATGGTGATTTATCTTGGGGTTCACGCGGCACCGTTCTTGTACCCGCATCAATTCCCAATGTTTGGTGATGCTCAACCGGTTGCCCAACAGTTATTGGATCAATTATTTCCAGTGAAATAAGGTAATCTAAAAAAGTTCGCTTGACCGTTTTAAGGTTAAGAGAACTTTTTTAGTTAGCGTATGCTTAGTGTTAGTTGAAATTGCGGCCTGCCGGTTAGTTCCTAAAACGCTGGAATGCCATGGGCCATTTTAGGAACTAACCTTTTGGCTAAATGACTGAACTGGAAATAATCAATCGTTAATTTTTTAATAGCCGTTAGTTAACGGCGGGCGGGCCAGAATTGGCTCAGTGGTGTCGTTTATCTTGGTCGGTGATTTTCCGACTTAGATAAAGCCTGGCTTTCGAGACCGCACTATGGCTCGAAAACGTGGCCACCACGTTCCAGCCGATTCTGGCCCAACCAGAGTGGCAATTCAAACCAGCTAGCACCAAGTGTAGTTAGAATAATTTTTTTAATTTATCAAACAAACCGCCTGACTTCTTAGGCTTGGCGGTAGCGTCAACAGTTGGTTGGTACCGCTTTTCGATATCAATCACGTCTTGATTAATCGCCGTGTTGGTCGCAAAGACCAGCGCATAGTCGTCATCACCAGTGTGATACATGTTATCGGTCTTTAAAGTGAATTGGACGCCCGCTTTAGCGACCGCCGCCATGTACGGGCCGAGAATATCTTCGTCCAAATTGCCGTTGATGAGTAAGCGGTAATCTGGATGCGCTGCAAACGCGCGATTCAGCTCATCGACGTAGTGGTGGCGTTTGATCTGATAGACGGTCACGGCAACTTCGACCCGTTCACGAAAGGTGCCGAGATACTTGCGCTGCTCGTCGGGATGCAACTTAGGCGTCCCATGCATGGCAGTTTGTAGGCGATCAACGGGTTGCTTTTCTGTGTCAGCCATTGAAAACATCCTTTCTCAGGTAATCACTTAATTGTAGCATGTTCTCAGTGGAAAGGCGATGAAAGTCCTGCGCAATCCCACCCTGA
Source organism: Lactiplantibacillus dongliensis (assembly GCF_005405105.1). Lineage (GTDB taxonomy): Bacteria > Bacillota > Bacilli > Lactobacillales > Lactobacillaceae > Lactiplantibacillus > Lactiplantibacillus dongliensis. Next base: position 75,768 of record NZ_BJDK01000004.1, on the reverse strand, counting down.
TAATTTTGTTTAACAACTGGTCAGTAAGTGAGGAATCATCTATACTTGAGGCATGTTAATTGAACGGAGAGGGACGTGGTAAAATGAAAAAGCAAATTTGGGTGCTACTGGCTTTATTGAGTTTAGGTGGTGGGCCTAGGCTGGTCAACGGCTACCGCTAATGCCAAGACGACGTATCTACCAAAGACGATTCGGCGGCATACTTGGTACTACACGGCTTCTGGAACGGAAGGGGGCTTCCATGAACGCACGACGTTTAAGAAGAATATCTTGCGGCTGCATATGCGTGGTGTGGGAACATATACATGGCGTTTCAGTAAAGTGAAGAAGAGTAGTGCTAAGGTCTATTATGCGCAGGTGAACTATGGCGCTAAGATTTTCAAACGATAATTTAGGATAAGGACGTGACGGGATGTTTACGCAAAGTGATTTTGAGATTTTTAATGAGCCAACGTTAGCTGGGCGGATGCACTTGATCAAAACGGTGATTGATCCGAAGTTTGACGCCATTGCGCCGACCATCATTGATCAATTGAGTACACCACCGGCCCATCAATTCTATGCGCATGTGGCGAAACATTTGCGGCGTTTTAAGAATCCACCGGTAGATACCTGGGTGGCGTTTAGTGAGAACGCCCGTAGTTACAAAGCCTTACCACACTTTGAACTCGGCTTTTGGCCGGATCGCTTGTTTATTTATTTCGATATTTTGGATGAAAGTAAAGCCGCGGTACAAGCTGCGGTGTCACCAGTTGAATTGAAGCGGCTGTATCAGCAGTTACCAGCAGATTTTGTGATCAGCAACAATCATGGGGTACCACAGACTGAACCTGCGACGCTGGCCAATATTGAGGCGGCGATGACAAAGTTTGACAAGTACAAGCATAGCGAGCTGGTGGCGGGGCGCGCGGTTATGGCAGATGATGAGTTATTTGCGAACCCCAAGGCATTAAATGCGTATATTTTTGCGACGTTTGAAAAGCTAATGCCAATTTACCAACCAATTATGGCCGCCTGGTTGAATGAAGATTAGTAGTGGGGTTGGGATTAAAATAAGAAAGCTGGAATCGGCTGGTAAGCTGAGCCGATTCCAGATTGATTAATCAAATTGAGCGTACAAAAAAAGCCGCCTGCAAATGCAAGCGACTTTTTAATAAACCGGAAATTAAAGTTTGTTGTAGTATTCAACGATAAGTGATTCGTCGATATCTGCTTCAAGTTCTTCACGTTCTGGTAAGCGAATCAATGAGCCTTCAAGTTTGTCGGCATCGAATTGAACGAAGTTAGGACGTGAAACAACGGCTTCAACAGCGCCGGTGATAACGACTAACTTCTTAGACTTGTCACGAACTGAGATAACTTGGCCGACTTTAACTTCGTATGAAGGAATGTCAACACGTTTGCCATCAACAGTGATGTGGCCATGGTTTACCAATTGACGAGCTTGACGACGAGTAGTCGCTAAACCTAAACGGTAAACCATGTTGTCTAAACGACGTTCGAGTAAGATCATGAAGTTAACACCATGCTTACCTTCGCGGATTTTACCAGCTTTGATAAATAAGTTAGAGAATTGACGTTCAGTTAAACCGTACATCATCCGTAACTTTTGCTTTTCGCGTAATTGTGTACCGTATTCTGAAAGCTTACTGTGACGACCTTGACCATGATCACCAGGTGCATAAGGACGACGAGCTAATTCTTTACCAGTACCTGAAAGAGACATTCCCAAACGACGGGAGATCTTCCAACTTGGACCTGTATAACGAGACATATGTTGTATCCTCCAATAATTTTAGTTGGAGTAAAATAATCCGATGTGAGTTCGATATTCGTTCAGATTGAACTGCAGGGTTCGCCATTGCAGCCGCAGGTTACTAACTGACCAATAAGTGGCACCAATCTGTTGACGAGCTTACCCACTCACTGCTGCATTATTTTACACAAAGAGTAGCATAGCATGGAAAACCTAGTTTAGTCAATGTGTTGCACGAGAATTTTCGCAAATTCGACTAATTCGGCTTCATTTTCAGCTGTAAAGCGATCTAATGATGGGGAATCAATATCCAGTACCCCGATTTGACGGTCGCCCTTAGTTAAAGGCACAACGATTTCGGAATTGCTGGCACTGTCACAAGCGATGTGTCCAGGAAATTCATGAACATTAGCCACACGATGCGCTTGTTGATCTTTAAAGGCGGTCCCGACAACGCCGGCGCCGACCTTAATGTGCATGCAGGCGACTTTGCCTTGGAAGGGGCCCAAGTCGAGTTCTTGGGTGTCTGAATTATATAAATAAAAACCAGCCCAGTTAAGGTCGGTATATGTATCGTTGATCAGCGCACTAGCGTTTGCTAAGTTAGCTACCAAATTAGTTTCTTGATAGAGTAGGGCGTCGAGTTGCTGGTTCATCAGTGAAGTTTGGGTCTCTGACATCTGAAATTCCTCCTAGAAAGTTAGCAAATTGATACTGTCTGATAATTGCGACTATGCTATAATTTAGGTTAGATTTTAATTGGAAATTCAAGAAAAAGCAAGGCAGCGGTTCGGCAAGGTATCGCTGTCACTAGCAAAAAAATAAGCAATTTAATAAGTAAGGGGTATTCGTATGCAAGTAGCAATCGGTATTGTGATCGTCGCAGTCGTGATTTACATTGCGATTATTGGCTTCCAAAAATACATAGATAAGCAGGTTCAGCAATTAGCGGACCGCCAACAAGCCATTGTCGATCAAGCTCAGGCGACTGATTTTGAAAAAATTGAACAATTAAGTTTGACCGGTGGTTCGTTAGCCAAGTTCGAAGACTTGCAGGCGACGGCCAAGGCCATTCAAAACGAGCAATTACCCGCGGTTAGTGAACAACTGACGCAGATCAAACAACAGGCGCATGGTGTTAAGTTTGTCGATGCGCGGCAGAACTTAAAAAAAGTGGATACCAAGTTAGCGGCAATCAAAGCCCAACTTGGGGATGTCCAAGCGGGATTAGATGCTTTAGACGATGCGGACCAAGCCCATCGCGCGGCCGTGGCTAGTTTGGAAAAGAAATATCAAGATTTACGCAAAGTCTTGTTATCACAAAACTTTTCATTTGGCCCCAGTATCGATAAGTTGGAAGACCGCTTAGCTAACTTAGAGAGTGACTTTGATAACTTCTCCCAATTAGCGAAGTCTGGTGACCATGATGCGGCGGAAAAAGTTTTGGATCAGCTCCGGCATGATACGAGTGCTTTAGAGACCGATATTGATCAGATTCCACCAATTTATAAAGATTTGGTGAGTGGTTTTCCAGACCAATTAACCGAACTACAATCTGGGTATCATCAGTTGATTGACCGGCATTTTCACTTTGAAGTGGCTACGATTGAACCGGAGATTCAGTCATTGAACAAAGCCATCGACGATAATAAAGACTTGTTAGGTAACTTAAAAGTTGAAGCAGCCCAAAATGGCAATCACGCGATTGAAAAGCGGATTGACCACTTATATGACGTGATGCAAGCAGAAATCGATGCTAAAGAAGTTGTGGATGCGCGCCAAGACGAAATCAGCAAGTTCTTAACGCATGCGATGAACCAAAATCACCGGTTACAAGTGGAACTAGATCGGTTGGCCCAGAGTTATACTTTGAATAACCACGAGATTGAGCGGACTCGTGAACTCAATGAGCAATTAAAGAATATTCAAGATATCTATCAAGCCGATATGACCGCCTTGACGAGCAAACAAGCCGTTTACAGTCAGATTGCGGCCCATTATGAAGACCAAGATAAGCAATTAAAAGGGATCGAAGAAGAACAGGTCGGAATTAATGACGGTGTGGCCGGCTTGGCAGCGGAAGAATCCAAAGCCCATGATACGTTGCAACGTTTTGACTTTGAGATCCATGCGATTAAGCGGCAAGTTGAGAATATGAACTTACCAGGGTTGCCGAAAGACTATTTGGATTACTTTATGGTGGTCGGTAAAGAAATCGAAAAGTTGGATCATGATATTAATAAGCTAGTGATTAATATGGAAGATATCACCAAGCAGCTTATTGTGATTCAAGCTGATATGGCCACGTTAAAGGAAAAGACGACTGATTTGACAGATGCGGCGGTCTTGTCGGAACAACTGTTGCAGTATGCTAACCGTTATAAGAACAGTCATGATGACGTACAGGCAGCCAGCGAAGAAGCACAACGCTTGTTCAATGAGGATTTCGATTATGCACGCAGCTTAGAAGTGATTGCGTCGGCGGTCGATAAAGTCAATCCGGGGTCTTACAAGCGGATTGAAGACAGTTATTATAGTCAGAAGAAAGACGATGCTGAATAGTATCAATGAAAGACGATGCCAATGAGGGTATCGTTTTTTTGATAGGCGATACTTTTCGCTTCGGTTGGGCTGGATTGATGCTGGAACGTGGTGGCCACGTTTGGAAGCCAAGGAGCGGTCTTCCAAGCCGGGCTTTGACTAAGGCTGGAAAAATCATCCAACCTAAGTCAAACGACACCGCTGAGCATCATCCAGCCCGCCCTGCGCTAAATAACTAGTTGATTTTGTAGTTGATCACGTTCAGAATATTTCGTTAATTGATGGTATGGTCATGGCTAGTTTTAGTCGTAGTGACCAGTAAGTTCGCCGTGTCGAATCACTTGACCGGTGACTTGCCGGTCTTAGTGATTGGGCCAGCTTGTTAGACGTGTTTTTTCGGCTAACAAGTGCCCTGCAGACCGTTTTTTGGCTGCAGGTCTGCCCCACCGCGAACTTGCTGGTCAACGGAGACGGCCAATTAGCAGCTAGTTTAAATAAAGTTGCTGTGTCACGGTCAAAATAGGCTGAAAACGCCAGCTTGAAAACAAAAAAACTTGTTTCAACCTTAATATTTGGTATAATTGCAAAGAATTCTTATCGAAAGTAAGCATGCTGTGCTGCTTTTTAGGAAAGTGAAGGCTCAAGATGATTTATTTTGATAATAGTGCAACCACGCAAGCTGCACCATCAGTATTAGAGACGTATACGAAGGTTTCTCAACAAGTGTGGGGAAATCCGTCTAGTTTGCACAACTTTGGTGAAACGGCCTTCCATTTATTGGAACAGTCCCGTCATCAGATTGCCACGTTATTGGGTGTGAAGTCCCGGGAAATTTTCTTCACGTCTGGTGGGACGGAAGGTGATAACTGGGTCGTGAAAGGCACTGCGATTGAAAAGCGGTCTTTTGGCAAGCATTTGATTACGACTGCCGTTGAACATCCGGCAATTCATAATTCAATGGAACAACTCAGAGATTTAGGCTTCGACATTACTTATTTGCCAGTTGACAAAGAGGGCCGAATTTCGGTTGATGATTTAAAGGCAGCAATTCGTCCAGATACGATTTTAGTATCCGTGATGGCCGTTAATAATGAAATCGGCACGATTCAACCACTGACTGAAGTGGCCGAAGTTTTGAAGCAATATCCGAAGATTCATTTTCATATTGATGCGGTCCAAGGGATTGGTAAGGGCATTCAATCGATGATTATGAACGATCGGGTGGACTTTGTGACCTTCTCGGGGCATAAGTTCCATGCGCCCCGCGGGATTGGGTTTATTTATTCTCGGACCGGTCGGAAGTTAGCGCCACTGATGTCTGGTGGTGGGCAAGAAAGCAACTTGCGTTCTGGGACTGAAAATGTGCCCGCAATTGCTGGGATGGCCAAGGCCTTACGATTATTATTAACTGATGAAGATGAAAAAGTCGCACGTGAACGGGCCATTAAGCAACGGGTCTATGATCACATTAAGACCTTCAATAAGGTCACGATTTTTAGTCAACCGACTGATGGCTTTGCACCGCACATTCTCTGTTTTACGATTAATGGCGTGCGGGGCGAGACCATTGTGCATGCGTTTGAAGATCAAGGCATCTATATCTCAACGACCAGTGCCTGTTCGTCTAAAAAACATGCCGCCTCTAGCACGTTAACGGCGATGCATACGCCGGAAGCGATTGCGACGAGTGCCATTCGGATTAGTCTCGATGAAAACAACACCTTAGCTGAAGCGGATGAATTTAACCGAGTTTTTGATAAGTTGTATCAAAAATTCTCAAAAATCAACGCTGACGTCTAACTGAAAGGAAACCTGTTCATGCAATACACTGAAATTATGGTGCGTTACGGCGAACTCTCAACTAAAGGGAAGAACAAACGGAACTTTATTGATAGTTTAGGCCGTAACGTCCGCAAAGCTTTGCACGATTTTACTGAACTCAAAGTTCATGCTGATCGTGACCGGATGCACATCGCACTAAATGGCGACGATGCCCAAAAAGTCATGGATCGTTTGAAATTAGTCTTTGGGATTCAAAACTTCTCACCAAGTATTCGGGTCCCGCAAGACATGGATGCCGTTTATGAAACGGCGATTGCCATGATGAAAGCGCAATTCAAGCCCGGGATGACATTTAAAGTTTATACTCGGCGCTCAGATCATCAATATGAATATGATACAAATGAAATCAACGATATGCTCGGTGGTCAAATCTTAGACCACGTTGATGGCATTCAAGTTAAGATGAAACATCCCGACATCGTTTTACGGGTTGAAGTCCGTACTAATGGGATTTTCTTATCTTCTGAAACCATCCAAGGTGCCGGCGGGTTACCGGTTGGCACAGCTGGTAAAGGAATGTTGATGCTATCAGGTGGGATTGACTCACCGGTTGCCGGCTACCTTGGTATGAAGCGTGGCGTTGATATGGAAATGGTCCATTTCTTCAGTCCGCCATACACGAGTGAACAAGCCTTAGCGAAGGCCAAGCAATTGGCGTCAACTTTAGCTAGTTACTCGGGTAGCGTGAAGTTTATTCAGATTCCATTCACCGAAATCCAAGAAGAAATCAAGGAAAAGGTGCCAGAAGGGTATCTAATGACGGTCCAACGCCGGTTGATGATGCGCTTGATGGATGCGATTACGCGGCAACGGCATGGTAAGGCCATCTTTAATGGTGAATCCTTAGGCCAAGTAGCATCACAAACGATGGACAGTATGATTGCCATCAATGATGTCACGACATTACCAGTCTTACGGCCAGTTATTTCGATGGACAAAACCGAAATTATTAAGATTGCGGAAGAGATTGATACGTATAACTTATCGATCATGCCATTCGAAGACTGCTGTACAATCTTTGCCCCACCTGCACCGAAGACGCATCCAAAGCTTGATCGGTCACGGTCATATGAAGAACGGATCGACGTTGAAGGCTTGATGCAACGGGCCTTAGATGGAATCAAGATTAGCGAAATTAAACCGGGCGAGAATTATATGAATGCTCAGGAAGATGTTTTCGCGGAACTATTATAAGAGTGTGAGGCACAGCGGGTTGGGGTCGAGCATTGCCTAGCTAAGTCAATGACTCGGTGATCTTTCCGAGTTGTTGACTTGGCGTAGCAAGCGGAGTCCCCAGCTTTGCCGAACACGTTTCAGCAAAACAAAATAAAGCAGCGGCGGCTAGCCAACCATTTTCGGTTGACTAGCCGCCGCTGTTTTTTAGTCATCACGCCTATTTAAACACCCACCGAATGATCCCCAGATTTTCCAGGCAAAATATCGCCGAGAGCCGAAAAAATTAAACTTTATGTCCGAATGACCTTAGGGTTGTCTAACCTTAACTGCTCGAGATTGCCAGCACTTTCTGACTAGTGCGATGACAACCACTAGGCCGCTGAATTGGCAGGTCGTCATGAGGCCAAAACCCATGTTAAAAGCATTGATACTCCCACTAATGAGGCTAAGTATGGCAAACACTGACAAGCCGATCCAATGTACTCGATTTGTCCAAATGTTCGGGTGGTGACGAGCAATGCCTAAATTAATCATCAGGCCAATCAGCAAGAGGATGAGAAAGTCAATCCAGTAGAGGCCGGGGAAGGTTGAAAACTGGGTGATGCGTTCCACCAGGAGAATGCCGAACAGGACCACTAATAGGACGGGACTTGGATCGGCAACTGTTTTTGTTACGGGTATTGCTGCTGTGCCCTGTAAGAGGTCATCTATTGGGACAGCGTATAGAGTGGCTAATTGGGTAATGGTGGCGATGTCCGGTTGGTTTCGTCCGGTCTCCCAGCTGGAAACGGTTTGGCGCGAGACGTGAAGCTGATCCGCCAATGCTGTTTGGGTTAATTGTCGCGTTTGCCGGAACTGTTTCAAACGCGGGCCTAGTTCTGTCGATGCCATGGGGGCACCTCACTTCCTTAATAATTGCTGTTAACTCTAGCATAGAGAATCAGCAGAAAATAGCAAGCTATTCTCGCTAGCATCCGTATCATCCGGCGGTTTGAACGGGTACGCTGAAAGGGAGTAGAGGAGACGATGTCTAATGCAACGCATACAAGAGAGCATGGTTCGAGTAGTCGGGTTACGGAAAACTTTCGGCCGCCGAACCGTCTTACATGATGTGAACTTTGAATTTTCAGCCGGCAAAATTGTCGGTTTAGTCGGTCCCAATGGTGCGGGGAAGACGACCATTATGAAAGCATTACTGGGACTGCTGGCGACGGATGCCGGGAACATTCGGATTTTGAGTCAGCCAGTGTCGGTTACTACCCATACAGTTGTGACGCAACAGGTAGGTGCGCTCATCGAACGTCCGGCGATTTATCCTTTTCTGAGTGGCTGGCAACATTTGCAATTGATAACGAACTCTGTGGCACAAATGAAGTGGGTCGTGCAGGTCTTTCAGATGGAACATTATATCTACCGGCCGGCCAAACGGTATTCGTTAGGCATGAAGCAAAAACTGGGGATTGCCATGGCATTAGTGAACCGACCACGGTTAGTCATATTGGATGAGCCAATGAATGGGTTGGACCCACAGTCAGTTAAGCGATTACGCCATTTGATCGTTCAATTAGCACGGGAAGGGACTACTTTTCTAATTTCCAGTCATATTTTGAGTGAGTTGGAAAAGATCATTGATACAGTGATTCTAATTGATCAAGGACAAGTATTATTGCAACGGACGATGGCTCAGTTTCAGGAATCGGCGCGGCAATCTCTGATGATACGAACGATGGAGAATGCGCGGGCTTTACGGGTGCTTTTACAGGCGGACTATCCAGTGATACAGCGGGGCAGCGACTTAATTGTGAGCAAGCCGGTTGCGCTGACGCCCTTACTGCACATCCTTCTCGATGCCCATATTCAGATTTTAAAGGTGAACCAGTATCAGGAGGATTTAGAGACAGTCTTGTTACGCTTGTTGGCAGAAAGGAAGGCATAGTGCATGGGACAATTATTGCAACAGGAGATTTTTAAATTCAGACATCAGCGATTGGCATGGCTCGCACCAGTCATCTTGGTCCTTTTACAGGCAGGATTGGCAATGACGGCACATGGGGTATCGGTCAGTGATCAGAAATTTTATGTTTCATCGGCGTATGGCGGGTTCCAATGGCTGACAATACTCATTATTGTGATTGGCGCCAGCTGTGTGACAATGGAGTTTGAGTACGGGACCATCAAGCAGTTGGCGATTCAAGTGAATCATCGCTGGACGATCTTTGTGGGGAAGTATGTCTTAGTCCTTGGCTATAGCGTCTTACTCCATGGGGTAGTCATCCTCATGACACTATTACTCAAAGGGAGCAGTGGACGAAACTGCTCGTGGCAGAACATCTATCTTTACCATCAATCCTTATTGACTAATTTAGTAACAAATGCAGCATTGGATATGTATGGCGGCGTGATGATTGTTGGGCTAGTCTTCTTACTGGCAAGTTGCAGTCATAACAGTGCAGCGGCGATTGCGATTGGTGTTGGTGTTTGTTTCGTTGGGGAGGGTGTGTCCAGTCTATTATTGCAGTCGTTTAAGTCGTTACTGCCAGTGATGAAATGGAATCCGTTTAATATGTTCTTCCTACAGGAGGAGTATGGCAATCCCAGCTACCAGCAGAATGTGACCCATTTGACGATTCAACAGTTGGGTGTCGGAAATCTTGTATGGGCGTTGTTCTTTGTCGGGGTAGGTGCAGTGATCTTTTCAAGGCGGCGAATTTAGGTTGAGGAGGGTGCCGGAAACGTATTTTGCAGGCTAGCCATGACGACAGGCGTTACGGCGACAGCTTGCCAAGGGTAGCTGCTGGGCCCATAACAGGGAGGAATGCGTGATGGTCCTGGAAAATTATGCTAAGATAATGCCAATCATTTATCTTTTTCCGGTAGGGGAGTGGTGACTATCGACTTTAAAGCCTTATTAGATCAATATGCGACACCCACGAATTTAGTGGCCGCTAACATTGGCTTGGAACGGGAAGGCCAGCGGGTGATGTCGATGGGCCAGCTAGCATCCACAGCGTTTCCAGCAGTGTTTAATTATCCGGGGAGTCCCATTCAACGCGACTTTGCCGAAACACAACTGGAACTGGTAACCCCAATCACCACTAGCGCTGCAGCGGCTATCGGGGCGTTACAAAAGTTGCAAACAACTGTCCAGCGTACGTTGGCCCCAACTGAATTGATCTGGCCACTGAGCATGCCGCCTGCGTTGCCAGTTGCTACTAATCAGATTCCGATTGCTCGCTTAGCCGATCCGTTGGCCGTTCGTTATCGCCAACAGCTAGCTAAAGTTTATGGGCGACGCCGGCAAATGCTGAGTGGCGTGCATCTAAACATTGAACTAGCCCCGCAATTGTTGGTGGAACTCTTTCAGCATCAGACTGAATTTGCGGTTTGGCAGGATTTTAAAAATGCCGCGTATTTTAAGATTGCGCGTAATTATTTACATTATCGCTGGTTAATCACGTATTTATTTGGTGCGACGCCGGTCAGCGAAGCACGCTTTTTCACCACGACGGATCGTCCGCAAGAACCGGTGCGTAGTCTGCGTAATAGTCGTTATGGTTATACGAACGCGACACAGGTCCAAGTTTCATATGGTTCGTTAACGCGCTATTTAGCTGATTTACAGACGGCGGTCGCTACTGGCCAGTTGAGCGCGGTTAAGGAATTTTATGGGCACATTCGCTTGCGTGGTGGTCATCAGATGACCGACTTAGCCAAAACGGGTGTACAGTATTTAGAGTTACGGCATTTAGATTTGAATCCTTTGGCCCCGGTCGGGATTACGGTTGAGCAGGTGAGATTTGTCCAGCTTTTTTTAATCTTGATGCTGATGTTACCTGAAACGGCCGCGGCTGATCAGTGGGTTGCTAGCGGCACGGCTCGTAATCAAGCGACAGCGTTAACACCGCCGTGGTCGGCACCTTTACGACTGGCCGAAGGAACGGACTTGTTAGCGATGTTGGCGCAATTAGTCGATCGGCTACAGCTCACGAGCTTTCAATCCAGTGTGCAGCATGCGCAATCGCGGTTAAGACACCCTGAACAAACTTTAGCGGCCCAATGGTGGCAATTAATTCAATCCGCTGGTCAAACGGCCGCCGCCCTACAAGCGGCGCGACGTTATCAAGCGCAGCAACTGGCAATTTGAAAGTTTATCAGTTGCGGTAGGCCCCAGTTTGCGGTAAATTTGACACAAGCTAGCAAGCGCTAGCCTGATAATCGATATTAATTCTTTGAAGGGGTGTTTGACGTGCAAGTATTATTTCATGATCAAGAATTAGATTTGGTTGGCGAACCACTCGCTGACGGCGACCAATTGCCAAAGTTCAAAGTCTTCACGACGCATAACGAAAAGCTCAAAACGAAGGATTTATTAGGCAAACCAGTCTTAATTAGTGTGATGCCCGATATCGATACGCGGGTCTGCTCCATTCAAACGCGCAAGTTCAATCAACAAGCGGACCAATATCCACATGTTCGGTTCTTAGCCATCTCCAATAACTCGATTGCCGATCAAGCTGGTTGGTGTGCTAAAGAAGGCGTCAAGAATTTAACGGTTGCTTCCGATGAAGAACTCTCATTTGGTTACGCGACGAATTTATATTTGCCGAATAACGGGACTTTAGCCCGGGCAATCTATGTATTGGATGCGGATGGCAAGGTTGTTTATCATGAAATTGTCCCTGAAATGACCCACGAACCAAACTACGTGGCTGCTTTAGATGCGTTAAAACAATTCGAATAAGTAATTGACGTTTAATTAAAAATTCATTACAATAGGAACATTCAAGCGATGAGCAAGTGAGTAACTTAACTGACCGGTTTTAGAGAGAAAACGGTGCTGGAAGTTTTTGCCGGTGGTTAGGTGAAGGTACCTTGTGAGCTGTTAGCCTGAAAGCAGTAGGGCTGACCGGACGGATGCGCCGTTCGTTAACAATAATGTTTAAGTGTAGAGAGGTTTTGGCAAATTTGCCGAAACGTGCTCTGAAAGCCAGCAACCTGTGCGCGCTACGCCAACTGCTAATGCGGAAAAACCGCCGCATCACCAGTTAGCTAGGCGGTGCTCGGTAGCTCCCGGCTTTCAGACCACTCTTTAAAATTAGGTGGTACCGCGAATCCATTCGTCCTAGTAATCCAATTACTAGCACGAATGGATTTTTTAGTACCCAGTCAAAGAAAGGATGTGCCCTTCATGTCAGAAGAATTAACGACTGATATGCCAACTAAATATGATCCGACCGCCGTTGAAAAAGGTCGGTATCAGACTTGGTTGGATGAAGAACTATTTAAGCCCTCGGGCGACCAAAAAGCTAAACCTTATTCCATCGTGATTCCACCGCCTAATGTTACTGGTAAGTTGCATTTAGGCCATGCTTGGGATACCACGTTACAAGATATTATTATTCGTCAAAAGCGGATGCAAGGTTATGACACGCTCTGGTTACCAGGGATGGATCATGCCGGAATTGCGACCCAAGCGAAGGTTGAAGCCAAGTTGCGCGAACAAGGCATTAGTCGTTACGACCTCGGCCGTGAAAAGTTTGTCCAACAAGTTTGGGATTGGAAAGACGAATATGCCTCAATTATTAAACAACAATGGGCTAAGTTAGGCTTATCCCTCGACTATTCACGTGAACGCTTTACGATGGATGATGGGTTGTCTGACGCAGTTAAAAAAGTCTTTGTCACCCTCTACAAAAAAGGCTTGATTTACCGTGGCGAATACATTATTAACTGGGATCCGCAAGCCCGGACTGCGTTATCTGATATTGAAGTTATTCATAAAGATGACCAAGGCGCATTCTACCATGTTAAATACCCATTTGCTGATAAGGATTATACGTTCAACGGTAAACACTACATCGAAATTGCGACGACGCGTCCTGAAACGTTGATGGGTGATACGGCGGTGGCGGTTAACCCGAGTGATGATCGCTATAAGGATTTGGTTGGCAAAAATGTCATCTTGCCATTAGCTGACCGGGAAATTCCAATTATTGCCGATGCCTATGTTGATCCTGAATTTGGGACTGGGATGGTTAAGATTACTCCCGCGCATGACCCGAATGACTTTAAAGTGGGTAATCGTCATGATTTGAAGCGCATCAACACGATGAATGAAGATGCCTCAATGAACGCTAATGCTGGTAAGTATGAAGGCTTAGATCGTTTTGAAGCCCGTAAAGCGATGGTCAAAGATTTACAAGCTCAAGACTTGATGATCAAAATCGACCCAATCGTGCATAGTGTCGGTCATTCTGAACGGACTGGGGTTCAAGTTGAAGCTCGGTTATCCACGCAATGGTTCGTCAAGATGCAACCATTAGCAGAACAAGCGTTGAAGAATCAAAAGACGGACAACAAAGTTAACTTTGTGCCGGATCGGTTTGAAGATACGTTTAATCAATGGATGGAGAATGTCCATGATTGGGTGATCTCACGGCAACTCTGGTGGGGACATCAGATTCCAGCCTGGTATAACAAAAAGACCGGCGAAACTTACGTTGATGTCGAACCACCTAAGGATATTGAAAACTGGGAACAAGATCCCGATGTGTTGGATACGTGGTTCTCAAGTGCGCTATGGCCATTCTCAACGATGGGCTGGCCAGATGAAAATGCGGCTGACTTTAAGCGGTATTTCCCAACCAACACCTTAGTCACGGGTTACGATATCATCTTCTTCTGGGTGTCACGGATGATGTTCCAAAGTCTTGAATTTACTGGCGAACGGCCATTTAAGAATGTCTTATTACACGGCTTGATTCGTGATGAACAGGGCCGCAAGATGAGTAAGTCCTTAGGTAACGGGATTGACCCTATGGATGTTATCAAGAAGTATGGGGCTGACTCCTTACGTTGGTTCTTATCCAATGGCTCTACCGCTGGGCAAGACGTCCGCTTCAGTTATACGAAGATGGATTCTTCTTGGAACTTTATTAACAAGATTTGGAACGCCAGCCGCTATGTCATCATGAACTTAGGCGAGATGGACAAGCCAACCTTACCAGCGCAGGCTGACTGGACTTTAGCTGACAAATGGATCTTAAGTCGCTTGAACGATACCGTTAAACAAGTGACCGCACTCTTTGATAAGTTCGATTTCGGTGAAGCCGGTCGGGCCTTGTATAACTTTATCTGGAATGATTTCTGTGACTGGTATATCGAAATGAGTAAGGAAGTCTTAACCGGTGACGATGCCCAAGCTAAAGCCAATACCCAAAATGTCTTGGCTTATGTCTTGGATCAAACGTTACGGTTACTCCATCCAATCATGCCATTCGTCACGGAAAAGATTTGGTTATCGATGCCACACGTTGGGAAATCCTTAGTCGTTGCGGATTATCCAGTCGATCATCCTGAATTCGACGATGCCGCTGCTGAAGCTGATATGGCGTCATTAATCGACTTAATCACGGCTGTTCGGAGCATCCGGGCTGAAGCTAACGCTAAGATGTCCTCTGCCGTTGATCTATTGATTAAGACCGACAGCAGCCGGTTACAAACGGTCTTCAAAGCCAACGAAGATTATATTCAACGGTTTGCACATCCGAAGACGTTATCCATTGGCGCGGATGTGACGGCACCGAAGTTATCGATGACGCAGGTAATTAGCGATGCGGAAGTTTATATTCCGTTAGCTGAACTGGTTGATTTGAACGAAGAAATTAAAAAGCTTGAAAAAGAACAAGCGAAGTTTGAAAGTGAAGTGACGCGGGCCACTAAGAAGCTCGGTAACGAACGCTTTGTCGGCAATGCGCCGGAAGCTGTCGTTAACAGTGAAAAAGAAAAACTCGCTGATAACCAAACGAAACTTGCCGCTACTAAGCAACGTTTAGCGGACATTAAAGCCCAAGCTTAATTTTTTAAAAAGTCTACCTGACACATTTGTGGGGTAGGCTTTTTTGTGTACATTGAAGCCAGTAGTCCACGTTTTTAAAGCATCTGTGATGTCAGTCAGTCTGGCTACGCTTAAGGTTGGATTGAGTTGTCACTCTGGTTGGGCCAGCATCGGCTGGAACGTGGTGGCCGCGTTTATGAGCCGAAGGGCGGTCTCATAAGCCGGGCTTTGACTAAGCTGAGTAGAGGTCACTCAACTAAGTCAAACGACACCACTTAGCCAATGCTGGCCCGCCCGACGTTAATTGGGTGATTATTTATAAACAGTTCAAATTGTTAGTTTAGCTGAGCGTTTTAGCAACCAACTGGCAGGCGACCATTTTAACTAGCACCAAAAGTAGTGTCTATCAAAATGTTGTGATTGAGAGTAGCGTAGTTGGTTTGAAATGGCTAAAATAGGAAACAGACTTATTATTGGAAAAATCGTTGTTAAGTAGTTAGATTATTTTTTAACTCACATGCTAGTTTTAAAGAACAGACAGTCATTAGCGCAGGGGCGCCTGGATGATGCTCAGTGGTGTCGTTTGACTTGGTTGGGGTGAATTATCCCCGGCCTAGTCAAAGCCCGGCTTATGAGACCGCTTTTTGGCTCATAAACGCGGCCACCACGTTCCAGCATCAAATCCAGTCGACCCGGAGCGGCAAATTTCCAGCTCATAAGAGAGGAGTACCACCAACGTGATTCAAGATTATGATCAGGCTTTGGCGTTTATCCATGGCCGAACAAAGTTTAAAAAGATTCCGACCCTTGATCGGATGCGGCGTTTCTTAAAAGAATTAGGTGATCCACAATTAAAAGTCCATGGGATTCATGTTGCCGGTACGAATGGCAAAGGCTCAACGGTCGCGGATTTGCGGGATTTGTTGATGGCCGATGGGTTGACGGTGGGGACCTTTACCTCACCGTTTATTACCCGGTTCAATGAACGTATTAGCGTCGATGGCATCCCGATTAGTGACGTTGATTTAGTGGCGTTAGTCCAACAGATTGAACCAGTTGTTGCTAAGTTAGACGCTGAATTGCCGACAGGCGGACCCACTGAATTTGAAATCATCACCGCGATGATGTTCACATACTTTGCCACGCAGCCAATCGATGTGGCCGTGATTGAAGTTGGTTTAGGCGGCTTATACGATTCGACGAATGTTTTTACGCCGCAAGTCAGTGTGATTACAACGATTGGTTACGATCATATGCAGATTCTTGGTCGGACGTTAACGGCGATTGCGACCCAAAAAGCGGGGATTATTAAGCCAAACGTCCCGGTGGTTGTCGGTAAATTACCAGCTGAAGCGCAAGCCGTCATGGTGGCCACGGCTAAAGACCAACAAGCACCGTTACTGACACTAGGAGCGGATTTCACAACGAAGCTCTTACCGCCTAAAGGTTGGCAGGAGCGATTTAACTTTGATGGGATTAGTCAGCATTTTAAGGACTTAACAACGCCGTTACTAGGCGACTATCAAGTGGACAACGCGGCGGTGGCGATTGCGGCTTATTTGACTTATCATCAATTGCAGGCCACCCCGATTCAAGCACGGGATGTCCGACAAGGCTTGGCGCAGACACAGTGGCCCGGTCGGTTGGAACGGTTGAATGACGAACCGCTGATTGTGATCGATGGCGCGCACAATGAACCGGCAATGACTGAATTAGCGGCGACTTTAAAGCAGCGTTTCGGTCAACAAACGGTGTACCTGATCTTGGCAGTCTTAGCGGACAAGCAACATGCCCAAATGATTCAAACGCTGGCTAAATTGCCAAATGTGCGCTTGTTACTAACACGCTTTGCCGGGCCAAATACGCGGCAGGTGACCGCTCCAGATACGCTGGAAGCTGAATTGCCAGCCGGAATGTCAGCGCCCGTCTTTGATGATTGGCAGTCAGCGTTAGTGCAGGTCACTAGCGAAATGTCGAGTGACGATATCATCTTATTGACGGGGTCACTGTACTTTATTTCGGATGTGCGGGCATATTTTAAAACGGAAACGGATTAGCTTTACGGAGTTGCCTCTTGAGTAGGGAGGAAATTTCGATGAGTTTATTAGTAACGAGCACGAGTGATAATCAGCTGGATCAGATTCAGCACTTGATCCAACGTTTTTTCGGTGATTTTATGACGCCCAGTGCGGCGGATGAAGCGGCGCAGGCTTTTGAGCAGAGCTATCCGTTAGCACAGATGCATGAGTGGTCGGAACAGGTTAATCCTAATCCGCTTTGGAATAGTTTGTTAATGGCGATTCGTTGCGGGCAACTTTTGCAGCAACAACCGCGGGTCCGATTAGGCCAAATTTATGGTAGTGAGCAGACTGGCGCACAACTCCAACATGATTTTGCTGGTCTGGGGCAAGAACAACTCTTATTGTTATGCTTAGATACGAAGAATCAGATTGTGAAACGCCAAGTGATCTTTCAGGGGACGCTGAATGCCTGCCCGGTTCATCCGCGGGAGCTTTTTCAGGCGGCCTTACTAACCAATACGGCTCGCGTGGTGATTGCCCATAATCATCCGAGCGGGGACGCGACCCCGTCGAAACGGGATGCGGCCTTTACCAAGCGGCTACAAGACTGTGGTGAGTTATTGGGTATACCACTTTTGGATAGTTTTGTGGTTGGTGAAACCGATTACTTTAGTTTTGCGGAGCAAGGGTTGTTGAATTGTAATATCGAATCGTAAAAGAATGTGGTAAAATAACGGGGTTAGGACGGATTAATAATCCGCTTAATCGCGTTTTTTGTTAAATTTTATCTAAGTTAAATAGTGGAACTGTATTTTTTAATATATTACGGTATGCTAGGATTCAGGCAGATTTTTTATGCCGGGCTATTATGCTATAATACTAACTATTATGACTAATATAAAAAATTAAAATGTTTATGATGAAGGGATGAATGTAGTGTTCGGATTTGGGACAAAGAATATCGGGATCGATCTCGGTACTGCCAACACAATTGTGTACGTTGACGGCAAGGGAATCGTGCTACGAGAACCATCTGTAGTTGCGAAGAACACGAAGACTGGTGAAATCGTATCCGTTGGTTCAGATGCACGGGATATGATTGGGAGAACGCCAGCAAGTATCGTGGCGATTCGACCAATGAAAGATGGGGTCATTGCGGATTACGATACCACCGTTGCTATGATGAAATACTTTATTCAAAAGACATTAGGCCGTTCTAATGGTAAGCCTTATGTCATGGTTTGTGTACCAAGCGGCGTTACCGAAGTCGAAAAACGAGCCGTGATTGATGCGACTCGAGTTGCCGGCGCCCGGGATGCTTATGTCATTGAAGAACCATTTGCCGCAGCGATTGGGGCCGGTTTGCCGGTCATGGATCCAACTGGTAGCATGGTTGTTGATATTGGTGGCGGGACGACTGATGTGGCTACAATTTCCTTAGGTGGGATTGTGTCGAGTCGGTCAATCCGGATGGCTGGTGATAAGATCGATGACTCGATCATCTATCATGTTCGGCAAAAGTTTAACTTACTAATTGGTGAACGGACGGCCGAACAATTAAAGATCGATGTTGGCTCAGCTTCGCTTGAAGCTGCTAAAGACATTGAAAGCTCAACCATTCGTGGCCGGGACTTATTATCCGGTTTACCAAAAACAGTTGAAATTTCAGCAGTCGATGTCGCTGAAGCGATTCAAGAAATCGTCTCAGAAATCATTTCGGCAATTAAGGAAACCTTGGAAGAAACTTCCCCTGAAATCGCGTCTGACGTGATTGACCATGGGATTGTCTTGACCGGTGGTGGCGCCTTATTAAAGAATCTTTCCGAAGTCATTGCTGATGCGACGAAAGTACCCGTATTTATTGCTAACGAACCCCTTGATTGTGTGGCCGTTGGGACTGGGGAATCACTCAAGAGCATCGATGTTATGAAAAAGCGATAACAGGTGAGCGGGAAGATGACTTCCCGCTTATTTATTGTTAAATAATTGAATTTTCGACCGGGGGTTCAGTATGCAAAAGTTTTTTTTCAACCGTAAATTGGTTATCGTGATCATTGTGTTAATAATCAGTTTCGGCTTGATGAGCGTTTCAGTTGCGGTCCGTAATAAAAAGTCGACCCCGCCATTGCTTCAGCAGTTTGGGAACGATGTCGCTGGTGCGGTTGACCGGGTGATTGCTTGGCCGGTGAATGGCTTGCAAGGGGCGTCTAATTCGGTTTCGGATCTCCTGAATACGTATCAAGAAAACCAAAAACTCAAAAAGCAAGTTGACCAATTAGCACAAGCTAAGGTCAACGCGCAAACCGCGACTGCTGAAAACAAACAGTTACGTAAAGAATTAAAGTTAAACAATTCTTTGACGGCTTACACGGCAGTGACCGCCAATGTTTTAACGCGGACACCTTCTTCATGGATGAACCAGTTGGTGATTTCTAAAGGGGCCACGGCTGGGATTAAGAAGAATATGCCAGTCATGTCACAATCAGGGTTGATTGGTCGGGTGGTTGAAGTTAATCAGACTAATTCTAAGGTTGAATTGATTTCGAGCACGAGTTCGTCAGCCGATAAATTTGCGATTCAAGTGACGAACAAGGCCGGTAGTACCGTTAATGGGATTGTGACGGGCTATGACAAGAGCACTAATTTGATCGAAATGGGTTCCGTAACGTCTAAGACGAAGATCAAAAAAGGTGACAAAGTGGTGACGAGTGGCTTGGGCGGTGTGACGCCTAAAGGCTTATACGTCGGGACTGTTGCCAAGGTCAAACAAGATGATTACGGGCTGGCTTCCGAAATTGAAATTACACCAGCAGCTAACCTAACTGACTTAACCGTGGTTACGGTAGCGGTACAATAAGGGAGGCTAATGATTGTGAGAGTATCACGTTTAAGAATTATCTTCCCAGTCGGGTTATTTTTAGCCTTGTTTTTAGATGGGTCCTTGTCAAATGTGTTTGCAGCGCATTTATTTAAGTATCCTTATTCCAGTGTCTTACATTTAGTCTTACTATGGATCATTTTTGCCGTCTTTTTGGATGACCGTAATGATTTATCAATCGGTATCTGGTCAGCTTTTGCGGGGCTAGTGTTTGATTGGTACTATACGGGAATTTTGGGTGTCTATATGGTGGCCCTACCGTTAGTGGTTTACTTGAGTCGTCAGGTTAAGCCGTGGCTTGATTTGAACTTCTTGACGATGCTAATGGTCTATATTATTAATTTAACGATCGTCGAAGCATTTGTGTATATTTGGTATTTGATTGGTAAAGTAATGACGAGTAATTTAGCCGACTTTGCGGTCTATACGTTAGGCCCAACGATTGCCGTCAACTTGGCGTTGTTTGTGATTTTGTATTATCCGGTACGGCAGTTATATCTTAAAGTGAGTTAGTCGGTGGAAAGGAATTCAGACATGCAGCAAAGTGTGGTTTTAAAGGCCAGTAATGATGGCTATGAATTAATCTTTCGGCAAGCCGCCAGTTTCGAGACAATTATGGTCGATTTAAAGACCTTGCTCGATCGGTTGCAAGTTGACAATACGACTGACAAACAGATTGCATTTGATATTAGTACGGAGGGCCGGCTATTGACGGCCGAACAAACGCAACAAGTGACGCAGTTGATTCAGCGTTATGCGTTGTTTAGCATTCATAAGTTAGCCGCGGACGTGATTTTGACGGCGGATGCCATGACGATGATTGAACGCGATACCGTCCATCTAATTAATCAGATTATTCGTAATGGTCAAGTCGTGACGATTACTGGAGATGTGCTGTTCTTTGGTAAGATTCATGAAGGCGGGGTGCTACGGGCAACTGGCAGTATCTTTGTGATGGGTGACGTTGCCGGCGCCTTAGAAGCAGGGTATCCTGATCATAATGAGGCCGTCATTGTCAGTGATTTGACGACGGTTCCCCGGGTACGAGTCGGTGAACTGTTAGAGTTAGTAGATCCAGCCAAAACGGCAACCGGGTCGAATGTCGTGTATATCAATGACATTCAAGCTTTAGATTACCAACCTTTAAATCAATTAAAACGAGTACGACCTAAATTATTTATTCAGAATGGAGGACATATTTGATGGGAAAAGCAATTGTCGTCACCTCTGGTAAAGGGGGTGTCGGTAAAACAACGACGACCGCCAACTTAGGGACGGCTTTGGCCTTAATGGGCAAAAAAGTCTGCTTAGTTGACCTTGATATCGGCTTACGCAACTTAGATGTCATTTTAGGCCTCGATAACCGCATCCTCTATGATATTGTGGATGTCGTTGAAAATCGCGCGCAATTACGGCAAGCTTTAGTTAAAGATAAGCGCTTTGATGACTTACTTTACTTATTGCCAGCTGCTCAAAACGCGGATAAGAATTCATTGAATCCGGATCAAGTTCGGGCCGTGGTCGATGAACTTAAGCCGGACTTTGACTATGTCTTATTAGATTGCCCAGCTGGGATTGAACAAGGCTTTATGAATGCGATTGCGGGTGCCGATGCGGCCATTATCGTTTCAACACCTGAAATTTCAGCAATTCGCGATGCGGATCGGGTTGTCGGTTTATTGGAACAATACCCATTAGCTGAAGCCCCTAAATTAGTTATTAATCGGATCCGGCAACGGATGATGCAAGATGGCGAAACTATGGACATTGATGAAATTACCCATCACTTATCCATTGATCTATTAGGAATCGTGGTCGATGACGATGCCGTTATTCGGACATCCAATAACGGGGAACCGGTTGTCTTAGATCCTAAGAATCCAGCGGCCCAGGGTTATCGAAATATTGCCCGGCGAATCGAAGGCGAAACCGTGCCATTGATGAACATTGAGCATCAAAAGGTCGGCGTTTGGTCGCGAATTACTAGTATTTTTCACCGAAATAAGTAAAAAGCGCTTGACGAGTAACCGGTTTTTGGTTATTATGAGAGCAACATTAAAAAAGACAGGGAACAGAAGAGTAGTTGATTAGACGTTGGACAGAGAATTGGCGGTGCTGGAAAGCCAATCACGTTTAAATGACGAACCACATCTGTGAGTTGAATGGCTGAATGAAGTAAGCTGTTCCGGTTGGCCTCGTTAGCGGCGGAGTTTAGTGATAAACTCGCTGAGTTCAGTTACGTGAGTAATTGATGAAGATGAGGTGGCACCGCGATATTAATCGTCCTCTTAGGTTTTAGACCTAGGGACGATTTTTTTATTATCACTAAACTCCCTGAGGCAGTAGCTGTGAAGCTGCTGCGAACTGAGGTGGCACCGCGTCGAATCGTCCTCTTGAGATTATGTCTCAAGGGGACTTTTTTGTTGCTGTTAACGAATTTGGGAGGGAACGCTTATGCATTATATTACTGAGATTTTGCCATCATTATTATCCGGCGCCGGCATGACGCTACAGATTTTCTTATGGACGCTCGTGGGGTCGTTACCGTTAGGGTTGATTTTAAGTTTAGGCTTAATTTCGAATATCAAACCCTTGCAATGGTTAATTAATTTTTACGTTTGGTTGATGCGGGGGACGCCGTTACTACTACAATTGATTTTCGTCTTTTATGGCTTGCCACTGATTGGGCTGGTCTTTCCGCGGTATGAAGCGGCGTTATTCGCCTTTATCTTAAACTACGCGGCTTACTTCGCTGAAATCTTCCGTGGTGGCTTACAATCGATTGATAATGGCCAGTATGAAAGTGCCCGGGTATTGCGGTTGAGTTACGCGCAAACCATTCGTAAGATTGTGATTCCACAAGTGGTCAAGATCGTATTGCCATCGGTTGGTAACGAAGTGATTAACCTGATTAAAGACTCGTCGTTAGTTTATGTTATCGGCCTAGGCGACTTACTACGAGCCGGCAACGTAGCTACGGCGCGGGATGTCACGTTAGTCCCATTAGTCTTAGTTGCGGTGCTCTACTTATTGTTGACCGCCGTCACAACGTTCGTATTACGACAGATTGAAAAACGTTATAGTTACTGGAAATAAGGAGGAACGCCGATGTTAGAACTTAAAAATATGACCAAAAGTTTTGGTAACCGGACCATCATTAAAGATTTAAACTTAACGGTTAAAGACGGTGAGATTCTAAGTATCGTCGGTCCTTCTGGGGCTGGGAAGACGACCTTATTACGTTGCATTACTGGTTTAGAAAAAGTGGATAGCGGTCAATTCTTAGTGGACGGCCAAGCTTTTGATCCCTATACGAACCGGACGAATGACAGTGTGATTGGGGTCGTGTTCCAGAACTTTGAATTATTCCCACACTTAACAGTGTTACAAAACATCACGTTGGCGCCCACGATGGTCTTAAAAGAAAGTGCCGATGATGCTAAAGCTGCTGCCCAACAATTATTGGACCGCTTGAATCTCGGTGACCACGGGGACCAGTACCCTTACCAACTCTCCGGTGGGCAACAACAACGGGTCGCGATTGCGCGGGCCTTAGCGATGAAGCCTAACGTTTTATGTTATGACGAACCAACCTCGGCGTTGGATCCAAATTTACGGCAAGAAGTTGAAAAGCTGATCCTTGGGTTAAAGGCGGATGGAATGACGCAAATTGTGGTTAGCCATGATTTGACCTTTGCGAAGAATATTGCTGATGAGATGCTACACGTTGAACCGAACCAGACCAAATAGGGGGTGGCAGGATGAAGAAACGCTTAATATCATTATTGCTACTCAGCTTAGTTTTAGTCGGCTTGACGACAACGCTTAGTGGCTGTGAGAATGTCACGACCCGCGCCGATACTCAAGATACATGGACGAAAATCAAGAAGCACGGCACCGTCGTTGTGGGGCTGGATGATAGCTTCGTTCCCATGGGATTTCGTGAAAAGTCCGGTAAATTAGTCGGCTATGATATTGACCTGGCGCGCGCGGTGTTTAAGCTGTATGGCGTCAAGGTTAGCTTCCAAACCATTGACTGGTCGATGAATGCGACCGAACTGCGTAACGGCACCATCGATTTGATTTGGAATGGGTATACGAAGAACCCGCAACGGGAAAAAGTGGTGGCGTTCAGTAATACGTATCTGAAGAACAAGCAAGTCTTGGTTTCGTTAAAGAAGAATCACATTAATTCATTTAATGATATGACCGGCAAGACTTTAGGGGCGCAATCCGGGTCTTCTGGTTACGAATCATTAGAGAATAATCCGAAGTTACTTAAGGACAAGATTGCCAGGAAAACGCCGATTCAATATGACACCTTCACGAATGCTTTCTTAGACTTGAATGCTGGTCGGATTAAGGGGTTATTGATTGATAGCGTCTATGCGAACTATTACATCAAGCATGAAGCCAATTCCGCCGCTTATACAGAATCGCAAGGGACTTTCGACTCCGAAGACTTTGCGGTTGGTTTGCGTAAAGGTGATACGACGATGAAAGCCAAGATTAACGCTGGTTTGAAGACGTTAAAGGCAAATGGAACGTTAGCGAAGATTAATAAGAAGTGGTTTGGTAATCAGCAGGTTGAAAACTAAGCGACTCAATATCAGAATAGCTAACCAAGACGGTGACGCTGCTTAATTGTGGTGGCATCGCCTTTTTGATTGTCATTCTAGTTAGATGGAATTTGCCACTCTCGTCGGCTCGTAATTGGCTGGTGTTTAAAAATGACAACTTGGGATGACTTTGAAGCAACATTAACAACCATCAGTCCGGATGAGTTGAAACGAATTAGACAGCTAGCACAGTTAAATGCATTTCGAATTACACACCAGCTTCCAGTAGGAACAATGGCACAGCGGATGCAGATGACAACAACTGAATTTTTAGCTTTTGAACGGTTAGATACTGTGCCAACAACTGCGATGTTACAAAACTATGCAATAGCCTTAGGGACGACAGTTGACTAGCTAATTTTATGGCCCAGATAGGGTAGTAATATTTAGCACGTTTGTTGTTAGTAGAGATTACCATCTACCGGTTAGTTTTTAAAACGTTGGACACTATGAGTCATTTTGAAAGCAACGTCTCAATTAAGGTAATTGGTTAAATGTAAATCATGAATCATTTACAATCATCCGGTCATTAACGACGGGCGGACCAGAATTGGCTCAGTGGTGTCGTTTATCTTAGTCGTGGTTCTGCGACTTAGATAAAGCCCGGCTTGTGAGACCGTACTTCGGCTCACAAACGCGGCCACCACGTTCCAGCCGATTCTGGGCCAACCAGAGTGGTAAGTTAAACAAGACAATTGGCTTACGCTAGAGACGACAATAAAAAACCACGCTAACAATTGACGATGATGTCAGTTGTTAGCGTGGTTTTGTTTAGTTATTTAAAAAATTCATTATACAAGGCAATGACTGCTTGATCAGCATCGCGGTCGTGTACTCCGAACATAATGGAAATTTCGGAGGCCCCTTGGTTGACCATAATCAACTTAATGTTATTATCAGCTAAAGCCGTGGCGGCACGGGACATGATTCCGACCCGGTTACGCATATTTTCACCAACAATCATTAAGATGGAATAATCGTGGGTGAAGTAGAGCTCGTCAGGATGAACGGCGGCAGAAATTTCAGCCGTCAGTTCCTTTTCCAGTTCGGGGGTCAGTTGATGTTCATCAAAGATAATCGTCAAGTCATCGATCCCAGATGGCATGTGTTCATAACTGACATGATGGTCTTCTAAAATCGTTAAGATTTTGCGGCCAAAACCAACTTCTTTGTTTAAGAGATATTTTCGTAAGTATAAGGAACAAAAGCTTGAGGAGCTCGCAATCCCAGTAACGGGATATTTTGTACTGGTGGCCTTAGTTGACTGAATTAAGGTCCCAGGAGCTTCTGGATGGTTCGTGTTCTTAACATTCACCGTGATGTTACCTTGGATAGCAGGGATCAAGGCTTCGTCGTGAAATACGGAGAAGCCAGCGTAAGAAAGTTCCCGCATTTCCCGGAAAGTCATCTCGGCGATCGCGGCTGGTTGTGCGACTAATGATGGGTTGACGGCATAGATCGCGTCAACGTCAGTAAAGTTTTCATAACGGTCGGCATTGACGCCGCGTGCGAGAATGGCGCCGGTAATATCGGAACCACCACGGGAGAACGTACAAATCTGGCCATTGCGGTTATAAGCAAAGAACCCTGGAATGACTAAGATTTTATCGCTGTTAGCCCATTTAGCCAGATTTTGATAACTACTATCGATAATCTGGGCGTCGTCGGGGACATCGGTAACGACCATACCGGCCTCTTTGGGGTCCAAGTAGCGGGCATTTAAGCCTGACTTTTGGAAGACAGCGGCCACTAATTGGGCGTTGAGCCGTTCACCATGAGCTTTAAAGGCGGCCATTAAATAGGTGTTATCCGCATAAGGTTGTTTCGGTAAGTTCCGAATAATGTCAAAAATGGGTTCAAGTTGATCATCAGGCACCCCAAAACCGTGGCCAATTTCGGCATAACGGTCGATGATCGTGTCCACGATGGCCGTCGTGTCTTGACGGTGAATCGTTTGACGAGCATACTGGATGAGCAAATCGGTCACTTTGGTGTCACCAGCGAACCGTTTACCTGGCGCGGAAACAATCACAACTCTCCGTTGGTCGTCAGCTTTGACGATCGACAGTACTTTTTGTAGTTGGGTACTGCTGGCAAGCGAACTGCCACCAAATTTAATTACTTTCACATTAAATCGCTCCTCAATTTATCAATACTGAAAAGAATAGCAGACAAACCGCGAGTTTGCAATGTTAATGTGACCTCAGCGGAATCTCATTTTATAACGTTTTCGTCAAACTGTGACTGACCGGAAAATGGTTTATAGGTTGATGCGACGTGTAAAGTTGCGTCAACATAGTCTTTCGCTTATTATTTATACATAGTGCAAGGAGGATGTAATTTGCAAGTTCAGTTAGCAAAAGGGGTTCGATTGACGACCGTTACGAGTCATCAATTCAAAACCAACCAAATTATCGTTAATTTTCGGGCACCGCTGAAGCGGGACGAAATTACGAAACGAGCGTTATTATCGAATTTATTAGAAACAAGTTCAGCCGATTATCCTGATCAACGGGCGTTAGCGCATGCGTTAGCAGCCATGTTCGGGGCGGCCTTTGGTGCCGGCGTTAGTCGCAAGGGACCAACGCATAGTCTACAATTAGCCATTACAGTACCCAATGAGCGTTATTTGGCCACTGATCAGGCTTTAACTGCGAGTGCAATTGATTTCTTACAAAAGATTATCTATCGCCCATTGGTTAAAGATCAGCAATTCGATCAAGCTACTTTTGATCGGCAAGTCACCAACTTACAAGCCTCGATTGAATCATTGGCGGATGATAAGCAGTACTATGCGGCGCAAAAGTTAAATGAAGCTTTATTTGTGGCCGATGCGGCACAACAAGTGCCAAGCTTTGGGACCGTCGCTGACTTAGGCACGCTGTCAGCAACCGACTTATATGCGTACTACCAGACGGTCTTAGCAACTAATCAGATTGATATTATTGTCATGGGTGATGTTGATGTAGAAGCGGTGACCACGCAATGGCGACAAGTCGGGTTCAAAGACCGGCCGACTGATCGGTTAACGGCTTTTTATCAGCATCAAAATACTGGTCATTACGTTGAAACCAGTGAACAACAAGCTTTGAGTCAAGCCAAGTTGAACTTGGGCTATGATCTACCCGTCTTCTATCGGGATAATCATTATTATGCGGCCTTAGTGTTTAATGAATTATTTGGCGGCTCGCCCTTATCAAAGTTATTCATGAATGTGCGTGAAAAGGCCAGTTTGGCTTATTATGCCAGCAGCTCATTGGATACATTCCGCGGCGTTTTGAAAGTGCAAGCCGGGATTGACGGTAAGAATCACGATCAAGTCTTACAAATTATTGATGACCAGTTGACCGCGATTAAAAACGGTGAGTTTACCGATGAACTGGTTGACCAACTGAAATTAGGGTTAATCAATGATTTTGAATCCAGTTTGGATAGCCAACGGACGTTTGCCATTCAGGCTTTGATCGATGATCTGACTCAACGTCAAGTGAGTGATGATGAGTGGTTACAGCAGATTCAAGCAGTCACGCGGGAACAGATTCAAGCAGTGGCTCAGCTGGTCACCTTGAATGATGGCTTCTTTTTGAACGGAGGCGCGGCTTAACATGCAAGTGAAACAATATGAACAATTTAATGAAACTAGTTACCAGACGAAGCTTGATAATGGGCTAACGGTCACCCTCTTGCCTAAAGCAGGCTTCCATAAAACGTATGCGGTCTTTACAACTAATTATGGCTCCATTGACAATACTTTTGTCCCTGCTGGTGAGACGGAGATGCGGCGGTTTCCTGATGGTATTGCCCATTTTTTAGAACATAAGATGTTTGAAAAGGCTGACCACGATGCGTTCCAAACGTTCGGTAAGTACGGGGCGAGTGCCAATGCCTTTACCAGCTTTACGCGGACGAGCTACCTTTTCTCAGCGACGCAGCATTTACGTGAGAATTTGGAGACCTTACTTGATTTTGTCCAAGACCCATACTTTACGCCGGCCACGGTCGAAAAAGAAAAGGGCATTATTGGGCAAGAAATCGAGATGTATAACGACGATCCGAGTTGGCGCTTATACTTTGGCATGATTGGCAATTTATACCCAAATCATCCGTTACAGTATGATATTGCCGGGACCACGGAGTCGATTGCGAAGATCACGGCCGATGATTTGTATGCGGCTTATCGGACCTTTTATCATCCAGAGAATATGACGCTGTTTGTGGTCGGTAAGTTAGATCCAGATGAGGTCTTGGACTGGGTGACCGCCAATCAAGCAGCCAAACATTTTGATGCGTTTCAACCGATTGAACGCAAGATTCCAGCCACAGTGACGGACGGTCATGATATTATGCCGTATCGGATGATTGATATGCCGGTCAGCCGGGCAAAGTCGATTATTGGGGTCAAAGGATTAGCGCCGATTGAAGCTGGTCCGGCCGCCTTAAAATATCGTGCAGGTGTGAATGTCTTATTAGAACTTTTATTTGGCGATACGTCTAAGAATTATTTACGGTTATATGACGAGGGTATTATTGACGATACCTTTGGTTATGATTTTGAATTACAAAATGGATTTAATTTTGTCACGTTTAGTGGGGAAACTAACCAACCTGAAAAATTTGATGCGGCGATTATTGCGGTTCTAGAGAACTGGTCACAAGCGGTCGAAGGTCAAGCTGACTTATTAGCGATGGTGAAAAAAGAAATGATTGGGCGTTGTGTCTTTATGGCGAACTCACTAGAAGCCATCGCCAATCGTTATGATCAACGGTTATTTGGCAATACGACGCTGTTTGATGAACCAGCGACGATTGCAAGTTTGACCTTGGATGATATTAAAGCCATCGCGCAACAACTGTTAACCTCACAAGCGATTAGTGAGTATCAGATTCGACCAACTAGTAAGCATTAAGGAAGTTTTAAGTTCATATCACCAGTACCGACACTAGGTCGGCTGTGATATACTATGAATCGAAAGATTTTGAAAATAGACTTAGGGTGGAGAAAAAGTCAAATGAGTGAAAATGAAGAAAAAAGTACCATTGGCGCGCGTCTAAAAGCTGCGCGAACCGCCAAAGGATTAACCATTGATGATTTACAACAGATCACCAAGATTCAAAAGCGGTATTTGATCGCGATTGAAGATGAGCAATTCGATAAGCTGCCTGGTGATTTTTATGTGCGGGCGTTTGTGAAGCAATATGCTGACACGGTTGATCTCGATGGGGATGCGTTACTGAAAGAATACAGTGACCAATTACCTGCAACCCATGCAGAGACCTATGTTCAAAATGTCGATGACACCCAGCCAACCCGGGCCGCAACCCGGGAACGGCCTAGCAGTCCCACGAGTCGGGTTCGCAACTATTTGCCAACGATTATTATTACGGCGATTGTGGTCTTAATTCTGTTATTTATTTGGTTCATGGCTGTCCGGACCCATACTGGGTCAAGTTCGGCCACTAGCGCCAGCAGCTCAAGTACGCAAGTCTCGAGTTCTAAGCAAACCAGTAGTGCCGCTAGCTCCAAGAAAGCCGCTAGCAGCAGTGCTGCCAAAGCTAGTTCGAAAAAAGCTGCTGATAAGAAGAAAACGAACCAAACGATTAAAGCAGATGGCACTAGCGATACGGCTTATACGCTAACGAACGGGGCTAAGAAGAACAAGGTTGTCTTAAAGGCAACTGGTGCTGCTTGGACGTCCGTGACAACTAATGGCACGCAGACTTGGCAAGGAACGTTGACGGCGAACGGGTCACATACCGTCACTTTGCCAAGCAATGCCACTACGGTCAAATTCCAGTTTGGGAACGCTAAAGCAACCAGTGCAACCATTAATGGCAAGAAGTTTGACTTCAATCCGAAGAACAGCACCAGCCAAGTTCGGACGATTACGTTGACCATTAAATAACGTTGTAAAGGAGTTATAGCTGTGAATTTACCTAATAAATTAACGGTGTTTCGGATTATCTTGATTCCGGTCTTTCTACTGATTATGGTCTTACCTTTGAGTTGGGGCCAAGTGGTTTGGGCTGGCACAACGATTCCCGTAACCCAGCTCGTGGCGACACTGATCTTTGCGGTTGCGTCACTGACCGACTTAGCCGATGGGAAGATTGCTCGGCGCCAACATCTAGTAACGAATTTCGGCAAGTTTGCTGATCCGTTAGCTGATAAGATGTTAGTCATGACGGCGTTCATTATCTTGGTGCGCCTGAATATGGCGCCAGACTGGGTCGTGGCAATTATCATGTGCCGGGAACTAGCGGTCACTGGGTTACGACTTTTAATCGTTGAAAATAACGGTGAAGTGATGGCGGCGGCCATGCCAGGTAAGATTAAGACGACCACGCAAATGATTGCGATTATCTTTTTACTATTGAACAATGTGTTGTTTGCGGCGATTAACGTACCATTTGCCAGCATCATGTTGTACATCTGTCTCTTCTTCGTGATTTACTCGGGGGTTGATTACTTCGTGCAAAATCGCAACGTCTTTTCAGATGGATTTAAATAACTTAAAAAAGTTCTGCCAATTGGCGGAACTTTTTTAGTGCTTGAACAATTTGTTTTCGTATATACTTAACGTAACGCGCAGCAAGTTACAAGGAGATGTCATTCAGCATGCAAGCAGAAATTATTGCCGTTGGGACCGAGATTTTACTCGGTCAGATTACGAACACGAATAGTACCCACATTGCACAAGGTTTAGCCGAATTAGGGATTGATAGTTACTATCAGACCGTTGTCGGGGATAATCCCGCACGGTTAGCAACTGTGATTGAGATTGCAGCGCAACGTAACGATTTGGTCATTTTATCAGGGGGCTTAGGGCCGACTAAAGATGATTTGACGAAGCAAACACTCGCGGCCTATCTCAATGTTCCCTTGGTTGAAGATCCGGCTGCGATGCAGGTGATCACTGACCGCTTTACGCAGACGCAGCAAACGATGACGGCCAATAATCGGTTACAGGCCTTATATCCGGCGGGGGCTACCCCGTTGACGAATCATAATGGCTTAGCGGTCGGGGCCTTTTACCAGTCACCAGATTCAGCTGACTTCTTATTATTGCCAGGCCCACCCCGGGAAATGACCATGATGTTTGATACTGAAGCTAAGCCGCAATTACAAGCGGCGTATGGCCAGCAAGCCCAGATTTATTCACGGGTCTTGCGGTTCTTTGGTATCGGCGAGTCGCAATTGGTGACGGAACTTAAAACCTTGATTGACGATCAACAGGCGGTGACGATTGCGCCCTATGCCAAGACCAATGAAGTGACGTTACGCTTAAGCGCTCAGGCCGCAACCCAAGCTGAAGCAACCGTGGCTTTAGATACCGTGGAAGCTCAGATTAAAGCCCAGGTTGGGGACTATCTGTATGGCTATGGTGATGATAATTCATTAGTAGCGGTGGTCATTAACACAATGATCAAACGGCAACTTAGCATCACGGGCGCTGAAAGTTTAACGGCAGGGTTGTTTCAAAGTACGATTGGTGGAGTCCCCGGTGTTTCTGCCATTTTCCCTGGCGGCTTTGTGACCTATGCCAATGCTGCTAAGCATCAATTGGTCAACGTGCCGCAAGCGACAATTGATCATGACGGGGTCGTTTCGGAAGCAACGGCAATTGCCATGGCTGACGGGGCGCGCCAACAGCTAGCAACCGATACGGCCTTAAGCTTCACGGGGGTTGCCGGTCCGGACGCACTTGAAGGGCAACCAGCGGGGACCGTTTGGATTGGGCTGGCGTATCGCGATCAGCCAACTGAAGGCCGCTTGTATCACTTTGCTGGTGATCGGCAACGGATTCGGGAGCGTAGCGTGATGGCGGGGCTCGATTGGTTACGCCGTAAATTAGTGGCAGATACTGCCATCAAAAAATAGCACGAACTTTTGTTCGCTTTTTGCTTGCATTTCTGAAGGTGAACAGCTATGATATTAAGAGCGAGACCCAAAGGAGGAAATAATTTGGCTGATGCACGGCAAGCAGCACTAGATGCTGCCTTAAAAAAGATTGAAAAGAACTTCGGTAAAGGCTCCATTATGCGAATGGGGGATGCCGCTAATACGGCGATCTCGACCATTTCAAGTGGTTCCTTAGCCTTAGATGACGCGCTTGGTGTTGGCGGGTATCCCCGCGGCCGAATCGTGGAAATCTACGGTCCTGAAAGTTCCGGTAAAACAACCGTTGCGTTGCACGCTGTCGCTGAAGTGCAAAAGCAAGGCGGAACGGCTGCTTATATCGATGCTGAAAATGCTTTGGACCCCGTTTATGCTGAACATTTAGGTGTTAATATTGACGACTTATTGCTCTCACAACCAGATACTGGTGAACAAGGCTTGGAAATTGCCGATGCTTTGGTTTCCAGTGGGGCGGTCGACATTTTAGTTGTCGATTCCGTGGCGGCGTTAGTACCGCGGGCTGAAATCGAAGGCGAAATGGGTGACGCGCACGTTGGGCTCCAAGCACGACTGATGTCACAAGCGCTACGGAAACTCTCCGGGACGTTAAATAAAACGAAGACGATTGCGTTATTTATTAACCAAATTCGTGAAAAGGTTGGGGTTATGTTTGGTAACCCTGAAACGACGCCTGGTGGTCGGGCTTTGAAGTTCTACGCGACGATCCGGTTGGAAGTCCGGCGGGCGGAACAAATCAAAGACGGCACCGATATTATCGGGAACCGAGTTCGTATCAAAGTGGTCAAGAACAAGGTTGCGCCGCCATTCAAGCGGGCCGAAGTTGATATCATGTACGGTTATGGGATTTCTCAAACTGGTGAATTAGTTGATATGGCAGCGGACAAGGATATCGTTAAGAAGAGTGGGTCTTGGTACTCATACGGCGAAGATCGAATTGGTCAAGGCCGTGAGAATGCGAAGAAATACTTGGCAGATCATCCGGATGTCATGGCGGATATTCGACAAAAGGTTCGGGATGCTTATGGCATGGACGGCGCCGATGATGATGAAGCTAATACTGAAGCCGATTCAGCGGCCCCAACAACTGATCCTAGTGAATTAGATTTAGGTGATACTGAAAAAGATAAATAAATGATCGTTAACGTCCAAAACGGTGGTTTTGGGCGTTTTTATACATATTTTTTGCATAATTTAAGGGACGTTTGATGGCTAACGATGGGCTTCACATAAGACTTTAAGTTGACACTACTAGTTTCAAACATTAGAATAACAAGTGTGTAAGTAATCAAAATATAACATCTGAAAATTTGTAGTTGATTTTATGTTAACTGGATTTAGGTGATGCGGAGGTGGAAACATGAATGTTTTCGGTATAATCCTCGCAGTCATCGCAATTGTTGTCGGCTATGGGATTGGTTATGTCGTTCGTAAGAATGTCCATGAAAAGGAATTGGACGCGGCCAAGCACACAGCTGAGGGTATTATTGCTTCAGCCAAGAAGCAAGCGGAGACTCACAAGAAAGAAAAGGTTCTTGAATCAAAAGAAGAGAGTCACCGTTACCGAACTGAGGTTGAAAACGAGTTAAAGCAACGCCGGAATGAAGTGCAAAAGCAAGAAGACCGGTTGTTACAACGCGAAGAGACTTTGGATCATAAGGAAAATACTTTTGAAAAACGCGAAGATGCTTTAGGCAAAAAGGAAGACAAAATTGCCAACGAGCAAAAACGTGTGGAACAACAGCAACAAAGTGCAGCTTCACTAATCACGCAACGTCAAGCTGAATTAGAAAAGGTCGCCGCCTTATCGCAAGATCAAGCGCGGGAACGGATTTTAACGCAAACGCGGGATCAATTAACGCATGAGCGAGCCGTGATGATCAAAGAAAGTACGGACGAGGTTAAGTCGCAATCTGAAAAAGAAGCGAAGAACTTAATCGTTCAAGCCATCCAACAAAGTGCCGCGGATATGGTATCCGAAACCACCGTTTCAGTGGTTTCTTTACCGAATGACGACATGAAGGGCCGGATTATCGGTCGTGAAGGTCGAAATATTCGGACCTTAGAAACGCTGACTGGGATTGATTTAATTATTGATGATACCCCGGAAGCGGTCGTTTTGAGTGGCTTTGACCCAATTCGGCGTGAAATCGCTAAAATTGCGTTAGAGAAGTTGATTCAAGACGGTCGGATTCATCCGGCTCGGATTGAAGAAATGGTTGAAAAAGCTCGTAAAGAGATGGACGAAAAGATTCGCGAAACCGGTGAACAAACGGTCTTTGATTTAGGATTGCACGGGATGCATCCTGACTTGATCAAGTTAGTCGGTCGCTTAAATTATCGGACTAGTTATGGGCAAAATGTCTTAAATCATTCAATTGAAGTTGCGAAGTTGGCGGGTGTTTTGGCCGCTGAACTTGGTGAAGATGTTACTGTCGCGAAACGCGCAGGATTATTACACGATATTGGTAAAGCCGTTGATCACGAGATCGAAGGTTCCCACGTTGAAATTGGCGTGGAATTAACAACGAAGTACAAAGAAAACCCAGTGGTAATCAATACGATTGCGTCACATCATGGTGATGTTGAAGCGAAATCCATTATTGCCGTCTTGGTTGCAACTGCAGATGCAATATCCGCAGCTCGGCCAGGTGCTCGGAGCGAGTCGTTGGAGAATTATATTCATCGACTTGAAAAACTTGAAACGATTGCGAATGCGGAAGATGGCGTTAAGAAGAGTTATGCTATCCAAGCGGGTCGTGAGATTCGGGTTATCGTTAAGCCAAAAGACGTGTCTGATTTACAGGCTACCGTCTTGGCCCACGATATTAAAAAGCAAATTGAAAATGAACTTGAATATCCTGGACACATTAAAGTTACCGTCATTCGGGAAGTTCGAGCAGTTGACTACGCTAAATAAACAGAAGATAAGTTTAGGACTGAAAAGTCTTAGGCTTATTTTTTTACGATTGGGGCTCTGGTTGGATTCGTTAAGTAAAATAATGCCAAGCCGGACACCGCATTTTCAGACGATTAATGCTAAAATAACTGTTATAACAGTCAAACAAGGGAGAACATATGCGAATTTTATTTGTTGGTGATGTCATGGGTAACGTTGGCCAAGATGCCATTGCGACGTACTTACCTAAGCTGAAACGGCGCTATAAGCCACAGGTCACGATTGTGAATGGTGAAAACGCCACCCGGGGCCGCGGGATTAATCAAGAGGTTTATAAGAATTTCTTAACGGCTGGGGCCGATGTGATTACGATGGGCAACCATACTTGGGATAACAATGAAATTTTTGATTTTATTGGGGACGCGAAGAAGTTAGTCCGCCCACTGAACTTTCCAGCTGAAACGACTCCAGGTGTCGGCTATACGATTTTAAATGTTAATGCGGAAAAGTTAGCCGTAATTAACTTGCAGGGGAACGTCTTTATGGGTCAAAACTTAGCGAATCCGTTTACGACGGTCAAGCCAGTTGTCAAGGCCTTACGCGCCCAAACGTCGAATATCTTTATTGATATGCATGCCGAAACGACTAGTGAAAAAGAAGCCCTCGCGTGGTATTTAGATGGGCAGGTCAGTGCGGTCGTAGGAACCCACACACATGTGCAAACGAGTGATAACCGGGTCTTGCCTGGTGGAACTGCTTTCTTAACGGATGTGGGCTTCACGGGGCCGTATAACGGTATTTTAGGGATGACACGTGAAAATGTCATTAGTCGCTTCTTAGACCAAATGCCAACGCGGTTCAATGTGCAAGAAGATAGCCCGGCTGTTTTATCCGGTTGTGTCATTGACTTAGACGGTAAGACTGGGCATGCCAAGAAGATTCAACGGGTCTTAATTAACCCGGACCACCCTTATTTTGACGATTAATTTAGGTCATAGAAAGTAGGAACCAAAGTGTCAACAAAAGCAAAAGAAACGCCAATGATGAAGCAGTATTTTGCGGTCAAAAATCAATACCCCGATGCGTTCTTGTTTTATCGGCTCGGGGATTTCTATGAGATGTTTTTTGACGATGCCATTAAAGGCGCGCAACTTTTAGAACTAACGTTAACGACGCGGAATCATTCCGCTGTTAATCCGATTCCCATGTGTGGGGTGCCGCATCGAGCGGTTCAAAATTATATTGATATTTTAGTGGATAAAGGCTATAAGGTCGCGATTTGTGAGCAGATGGAAGACCCGAAGTTAGCTAAAGGCATGGTCAAACGCGAGGTTATCCAGTTGGTGACACCCGGGACGACTTTAGAACGTGGGGCCGAACAAGCTAAGTCCAATAACTACTTGACGGCGTTAGTTCAGGACGCTGGTCAGTATGGGTTTGCTTATGCCGACTTATCGACTGGTGAACTGAAAACGAGTTTGTTGACGACTAACGATGCGCTGATTAATGAATTAACGAGTTTGCAAACTAAAGAAATCGTGGTCGATGCGACGGTATCCGCCGAGTTGCGGGCTCAAATCAAAGCACTCGGTATCTTAATTTCGGAACAAAATAACGTTGAACCGCAAGCCGAACTCAGTTATTTAACACAAGATTTGACGGTTGCTTTGGAGCAGCAAGTGGTTGAACATTTGTTGATGTATGTCAACGTGACCCAAAAGCGGAGCCTGGCGCATTTACAAAAGGCGATTGCGTATGAACCATCATACTTTTTAAAGTTGGATCATAATTCTAAGTATAATTTGGAATTAATGCGTTCGATTCGGACGGGAAAGAAGCAAGGCACGTTATTATGGCTGTTGGATGAAACCAAAACTGCCATGGGTGGGCGCCTCTTAAAACAATGGCTAGATCGGCCATTGATTGTAAAAGCTGATATTGAAACTCGGCAGAATAAAGTGGCCGCGTTATTAGCCCATTATTTTGAACGTAGTAACTTGCAAGAAGAACTGACTAAAGTTTATGACTTGGAACGTTTAGCCGGCCGAGTGGCGTTTGGCAGCGTGAACGGCCGGGACTTGATTCAATTAAAGACGTCCTTGCGCCAAGTGCCAAAGTTGCGGTATATCTTAGCGGAGCTGGATCCCGAAGTGTTTAAAGACGAAGTCAGCCGGTTGGATCCCGTGGAAGATGTCGCGGACCTGATCGACCGGGCGATTGTTGACGAAGCACCGTTATCGGTAACGGATGGCGGGGTCATCAAGGATGGCTATGATGAGCAGCTTGATAAGTATCGCGACGCCATGAACAATGGGAAAAAGTGGATTGCTGCTTTAGAAGCGCAGGAGCGCCAAGTGACGGGGATTAAGAACTTGAAGATCGGTTTCAACCGCGTCTTTGGCTATTATATTGAAGTGACCAAAACCAATCTGGCCCAATTACCAGCGGAGCGGTACGAACGGAAGCAAACGTTAACGAACGCCGAACGTTTCAGTACGCCTGAGCTAAAAGAGCATGAAAGCTTGATATTAGAAGCAGAGAGCCATTCTACCCAATTGGAGTATACCTTATTTACCAAGGTGCGAGAAACGGTTAAAGCGGCTATTAAGCGGCTTCAAACGCTAGCTAAGGCGGTCGCTGCGATTGATGTGCTCCAAAGCTTTGCGGTTGTGAGTGAAGATTACCGGTTTGTGCGGCCGACTTTAACGAAGTCTCATGATTTAGAGCTGATTGATGGCCGGCATCCGGTTGTTGAAAAGGTGATGGGTAATCAGAGCTATGTGCCCAACGATGTGAAGATGGCACCGGATGAGACGGTCATGCTGATTACGGGACCGAACATGTCTGGGAAAAGTACCTATATGCGGCAATTGGCATTAACGGTGATTATGGCGCAGATCGGTTGTTTTGTGCCCGCGAAAAAAGCGCAGTTACCCATCTTTGACCAGATCTTTACCCGTATTGGGGCTACAGATGACTTGATTTCGGGTCAAAGTACTTTCATGGTCGAAATGCAAGAAGCCAATAATGCGTTGAAGCACGCGACGGCTAACAGTCTAATTTTGTTTGACGAAATCGGTCGCGGGACCGCAACTTACGATGGGATGGCGTTAGCACAAGCGATTATTGAGTTTGTGCATAATAATATCCATGCCAAAACGTTGTTCTCAACCCACTATCATGAATTAACCGCGTTAGATCAAGAATTAGTTGGTCTACAAAACGTGCATGTGGGGGCGACAGAACAAAATGGTGAGCTTGTCTTCTTGCATAAAGTTGAAGCGGGTGCCGCCGATAAGTCCTACGGGGTGCATGTGGCGAAGTTAGCTGGGATGCCGGCGGACTTGTTAGCCCGGGCTAATAAAATTTTAGCAAGTTTAGAAGCACAGGGGAGTACCGTTTCGACGCAGGTGGCGCCAGCTAGTTCATCAGCAAGTACACCGGTTGAACCGGTTGAAGCAACGGAACCCGCTGAAACACCGGATAACGTTGCCAGCACGCCAGCAACCGTTGCCGCGGCTCCCGCGCCGGAGGAACAACTGTCGTTATTTGCAGAACCGACTGTGACCGATCCTAAAGGTGAAAAGGTTATCCAACAGTTGAAACAATTGAACTTGATGGCAATGACCCCGATGGATGTCATGAACCAACTCTACAAATGGCAACAAAAGTTAACGAAGTAAGGTTTAAGTGAGAAAGGCTGAACGTGATGAGTAAAATCCATGAATTATCATCCGTATTAGCGGATCAAATTGCAGCAGGTGAAGTGATTGAACGGCCAGCGTCCGTCGTCAAAGAACTGGTTGAAAATGCGCTCGATGCGCACGCCACCCAGATTGATGTGATGGTCGCGGAAGCCGGTATTCAGTCGATTCGCGTGATTGATGACGGTGATGGCATTGCCGACGATGACGTTTTGATCGCCTTTAAGCGGCATGCTACTAGTAAAATCACCTCACGAGCCGATCTGTTTCGGGTCCAATCGTTGGGCTTTCGTGGTGAAGCGTTGCCCAGTATTGCCTCAGTAGCCGATGTCGTCTTGAATACCAGTAACGGGACGACCGGCACGAGTATTCATTACCGTGGCGGTAAATTATTGAAGCAAGCACCGGCGCCCTTACGGAAAGGGACCGATATTAGTGTGACCGACTTATTCTTCAATACGCCGGCTCGTCTCAAGTATTTAAAGTCAGCGCAAACGGAACTAGCTAATATTTTGGATATCGTCAATCGGCTAGCCTTAAGTTACCCGGGCGTCGCGTTTCGGTTAGTCCATAACCATAAGGAATTACTGAAAACGGCCGGTCGTGGTGATCTGCAGCAAGTCATTGCTGGTATCTACGGGGTGCAAAATGCCCGCAAGATGGTGGCCATTACTGGTGAATCAGCTGATTATCAAGTGACGGGTTACGTGGCGTTGCCTGAGTTAACGCGCGCGAGTCGCCAGTACATCTCACTTTTGATCAATGGTCGGTTTATTAAAAATCAACAATTGACCAAAGCCGTGATTAAAGGCTATGGCTCAAAGTTAATGGTCGGTCGGTATCCGATTGCGGTCGTGGCGATTCACA
Organism: Lactiplantibacillus dongliensis; assembly: GCF_005405105.1. Classification (GTDB taxonomy): domain Bacteria; phylum Bacillota; class Bacilli; order Lactobacillales; family Lactobacillaceae; genus Lactiplantibacillus; species Lactiplantibacillus dongliensis. Next base: position 35,713 of record NZ_BJDK01000004.1, on the reverse strand, counting down.
TGGATCCGTTATTAGTTGATGTCAACGTGCATCCAACGAAGCAAGAGGTTCGGTTAAGCAAGGAACCTGAGTTGGCCAAGCTGATCAGTACGACCATTACGGAACGGCTAGCCAATGTTAACTTGATTCCATCGGCTTTGACTAATCTCGGTAGTCATCGACGGGAACGGTTGAATACTGATCAGCTGGCGATGGATTTAAATGCCGCGTCAGTACAGCATCAACCGTTGTCAACTGATCCAACGGTGACCAAAGCGACCCCGGCCTCGATGGCAACGCCAGTTACTGCAGGGAAGCCTGATTCAACCGCTAAGCCAACTACTAAGCCGGCGACTCATTTAGCTGATCAACAGCCCAGTACGGCACCTACTGAACCGATTATGATTGCAGCTCGTAACGAGTTAAAGACGCCGATGATTGCTGAATTTGATGCAAAGTATCAACATGAAGTGTCGGCGTTACCGTTTGGCAAACCCGCCGCTAAGCCGACTAGAGTTGCCATTCAAGCCGAACCAGCGGCGGCCCCGGCTGAATCGGCCGAGCGCTTTCCAACTTTGCGTTATTTGGGTCAAATGCATGGGACCTACTTGTTGGCGGAAGCTGATGATGGGATGTATATCTTGGATCAGCATGCGGCACAGGAACGGATTAACTATGAGTATTATCGCCAAGCCATTGGTGAGGTCAGTGCGGATCAACAGAACTTGTTAGTGCCAATTGTGCTGGATTATCCGACAAGTGATGTTTTGAAGATCAAAGAGCAATTGCCGTTGTTAGCTGAATTAGGCTTACACTTAGAACCATTTGGCGGCAATAGTTTTATTGTCCATGCGCATCCGACCTGGTTTAAGGCCGGCCAAGAAGAAGACACGATTAAAGAGATGATTGATTGGGTCTTGAATGACGATAAATTAACCGTGGCGCAATTTCGAGAAAAAACGGCGATTATGATGTCGTGTAAACGTGCTATCAAAGCGAACCACCATTTAGATGATCAGCAAGCTCGGGCGTTACTTAAAAAGTTACCCACCTGTGAAAATCCGTTTAATTGCCCACATGGTCGCCCGGTGACGGTCCATTTCACGAACTCCGATATGGAAAAGATGTTCAAGCGGATTCAAGATAGCCATACGGCGCAAAGTCACAATTAGCGTTGCGTTGGGCGAGTTAATTAACTAAAAATCATTTTATTGTAAAAAGTCTGTTAACGGTGTGTAACTGTTAGCAGACTTTTTAGCTTTGTGTAAATATTAAGTAACAAATTGACAAAGTTAGGTTAAAGGTTAGTGATGAAGCCCAGTTAACGGGTGGATTCATGGTAAAATACTTTTATACTTATTTTCAGAAATTAATGGGGACTGGTGGGTAACCACCAAAAAAGAGGGGGGTTCAGTTGACTAAATTACGCAAACTACCGCTATGGGGCTGGTACTCGCTGGGGTTTGTCATGATTGTGACGATCACCTTTGGCAGTTTATTCTTGGCGGGACGGACTTTGATTTGGGAAGTTGACGGGATTGCCCAACACTTTCCAATTTTGGTTGAATTTCAAAAGATTTTACAGCATCCGAGCCAACAAGGCTTATTTAGCTGGTCTTGGAACCTCGGCTTGGGTGCGGATCAACTGACGACCTTTGCGTATTATGTGGTCGGTGACCCGTTTAATTATCTCGTCGCTTTGATTCCGCATGCGCAACTAGAAGCCGGCTATCAAGGCTTGATTTTGTTGCGCTTTTATACGATTGGTTTAGCATTCTTAGGCTTTAGTGGTCAGTTTAAGTTTAGCCGCTTCAGTCGCTTGATTGGGACCTTAACGTATACGTTTACGGCCTACACGTTCTATGTCAGTATGCACCATCCCTTTTTCTTGTTACCAATGATTTGGTTCCCACTGTTATGTTGGACGATTGAACGGGTTTTGCATGGTCGGGCTTGGTGGCCGTTGACGTTGCTAACCGGCATTGTCATTATGAGCAACTTTTATTTTGCGTATTTACTAGCGTTAGGTAGTTTAATCTACGCCGGCATCCGTTATTGGCAATTAACTGCTGAAAAGCAGCCATTACCGGCGTTTAAAGTCTTACTCAGCCGGTTCTTGCTGGCGGTGGGACTAGGAGTTGCAATGGCGGGGGTGATTTTGGTACCGACGCTATTGGCGATGTTACACGCAACCCGGACCAGCTTTGATTTTGCCAATGGTCTGTGGACGTATCCGATTAATTATTACGTTAATCTGCCGAACCGCTTGCTGACGAATGGCGGTGGGGTGCAGTATTGGGTTACTTTAGGGTTAAGCGGGATTAGTTGGCTCGGACTGATTTACAGCTTGCGGCATTTTAAACGGTATTTCTATGTCAATGTGATCATCGTCGGCATGGCAATTGGCATCTTGCTCCCGGCTTTTGCAGCAGTCTTCAACGTCTTTTCCTCACCGTCTAATCGCTGGTTATTGATGGCGACGCTTGTGTTCGCCTATGTCACAATGGTCTTGGTGGATCAGTTGCCGACTTTAACGCGTGATGATTTGAAGTGGCTAGCGGGGATTAGTTTGGGCTTGATCGCGATCATCTGGATCGTCAATGGCTTTTACTTAAATATTCGTAAACATGATATTGCGACCTTTTTAGTGGTATTGGCATTGGTGATCTTTGTGTTATTGCAACGCATCTTTATCTTGTCGCCGCGCCAGTATCATGGGCTGCTGATGGGACTAGTGATGCTTAATCTGCTAACTAATGGGCTCGGTTGGCTCAGTATTAATACGACTTCCGGTGCTAGTGAACAGATTCGCCGCGGCACAGCTTTAACTTGGGTTAAGCACTATTTGGACGATGCCGAGACTGGGTTACCGAAAACTGGGTTTTATCGGACAAATTTAATGCCCAATTACTATACGATTCGTTCAGCCGGCAATAATATTCCGATGGTTTTAGGCACGCACACCGTTGGCTCTTATTTCTCGGTTCAAAATGCAGCCCTTGGTCGGTTGAGTCAGTCGGTTGGTAACGTCGAGTATGCCATGAACGCCCCGTTAGGCAGTTTAAATGAACGGACAACCTTAAACAGTCTGTTAGGCGTCAAGTATTTATTTGCCCGGGCGGATCAACTAACTAATCAAGCGATGCCAGCGGGGTATACCCCTGTTAAATCTGCTAACGGTCACGTTAAGGTTTATCCAGATAAATTTGTGTACGGCTTGAGCAATCATACGGGGACGGTAATTTTGAAGTCGAATCAAACGTTACCGCTTGCTTATACCCAAGCGCAGCAGTTTTCTACGGCTGATTATCAGCAATTATCACCGATTGATCGGGAACAAGCTTTGTTACAAGGGGCTTTAACGACGACTAAGCTGGCTGGCGTGCCAACAATCACGCCGGTCAAGCGTAGTCAGCCAGTGGCCTACCAAGTGCAAGTTGACGACAGCAGTGTCTTGGATACGACTGATAAAGTCATGATTTATCGAATGCAGCATGCGACGGGAATGTCGAATGGCGTCTCGGGGCTTGCAGCCGATGCCACGACTTTAACGGCCAAGCAACGTCAGGCCTTAGCGCCGGCGACCAAGATGACGCGGCCATCAGCAGCAGTTCAGCGATTAATTAAAACCAATCAAATAATCGTTGATCGCACGACGACGGCGAATCAGCGCCGGCTAACGAGTCTGACAAGTGATGTGCAGGGCAACCAACTGTCTTATCAGCTAAAAATAAAACAGCCTGAAAAGTATCGTCAGTCAGAATTGTATTTATCATTGACTGGGATCACTTATGATCGGTCGTCGATTGGGCAAAGCCTGCAGACAAGTGCTGCTAGTACGGTCTTTAATGCACGGCCGAATACGAAATTAGATCAAGTTAATCAATTGCGGGATGGTCTTAAGGATAGCTTGAGCGCTAGCGGGTATACGTTAACGGCTAAAACGGTTGATAACTCGGTCGATTTCGATCAATTAGGGACGACCAATATGTCTGATTATGAGCAGCGCCACGCGGCGGTCTTTAATTTGGGCTATAGTAATCGGTTACGTAAGACGATTACGTTGGACTTTACCAATATGCAAGGCCTGCATTTTAAACATGCCAAGCTGGTTGCGGTGCCATTTGGGTCAATTTATCAAGCTGAAACTGCACGTTTACAGCAGCAGGGATTGACCAACTTAAAGGTTACTAATAACCAAGTGACTGGTCAGACTACGACGAGTCAGCGGCCAACCGTTTTGACAACGTCGATTCCGTATTCGACGGGCTGGCAATTACAAGTTGATGGGCACCGGGTTAAAACGCAGCAAGTCAATGATGGCTTCGTGGGGGCCCGGTTAGCAGCCGGTCAGCACACGATTAAGTTGCGGTATCGCACGCCTGGTTTAGATTTAGGCGGGAGTTTAACAGTCTTAAGCTTAGTTGTGACGGCTGGTTTAGCTTGGTGGCGCCGACCGCTGAAACGGCGATCGCACTAAGTTTTAGTCAATTAAAAAATGGTCGGGATGATTTGGTCTTTCACCAAGTCATCCCGACCATTTTAGATTTTTGAACTGACTAAAGTTAGCCCAGGCGAATCAAATGTGCTGGCATCGTCAACGGCTGATCGAATTTAGTCCATTCGGGTTCCGCAACTAGCATGACTAACGGGGTGGGCGTAGTCGTTAACCATGTTTTCCGCGGTGTTATGGCGGCCATTGTTTCCGTGATATCGGCTAGCACATCCGCATCGGTGATCTGCCACAGCCGGTGGGTCGTTCCCGCTGGATCGGTGACGTCACAAGCTTTGGGAAAATGGCCGACCCAATCATCGATCAACATTTCGATGACGGGCTGTTGGGGATATAAGACGGTATTGATGGCTGCTGGCGCCATGGTCGTGACCGTCGCTGGCGCAGTCCAGTTGGCAAGTAAGCGCCACTGATGAATCCCGTGGCTTGTTAGTTCATACCAATAGTAGGCAGGGGTAGTTTGTAGCTGTTCATCGGCGGCTGTCCAGTCAGTCGTCGTCCCGCTGGTAATTTTTTTAAGGCCGCTAGTCGTGGGTAAGATCGCGGTAAAAGGCTTTAATTGCATGATTGTTCAACTCCTCAGAAGATGAGCATAGCATGCCTATGACTGAATCAGCAAGCGATGACGATGACTTTTTATTAAAAATCAAAGGGATTTTGTTACCCTAATCTATTAAGTGACCCGGGTTTTATGGTACAATTTAGCGAGCAAACATACGTTTTATTAAAGGAGTTTATGACTGTGTATGAATATTTCTTAGGCCAGATTACGGATGTTACGCCAGCATTTGTGGTGATTGAAGTGGCTGGGATTGGTTACAAGGTGTTAACCGCTAATCCGTATCGGTATGAAGTCGGCCAAGCTGCCGTTAAGATGTTTATTCATCAGGCGGTTAGTGATAACGGGATGTCGTTATTTGGCTTTTACGATGCCGATGAAAAAGCGTTATTTGAAAAGTTGCTAAACGTTTCCGGGATTGGTCCGAAATCAGCTTTGGCTATTTTAGCCAATAACGATCATTCCGGCTTGATCCAAGCTATTAATCAAGGTAACGCCACGTATTTGACGAGTTTTCCAGGGGTCGGTAAGAAGACTGCGCAACAAATCGTGTTAGACTTGAAAGATAAATTAAAAGATTTGAATGTTGATGTGACTGGTCAGACTGCCTTGAGTGTTGAGGCGCCAGTCGCTGATGGGGCCTTAGCTGATGCACTAGCAGCGTTAACCGCGTTGGGCTATGCTGCGCGGGATGTCAAACGCATCACGCCGAAGTTAACGACGTTTGCGACTGCCAATGCCGCAGATACGAACCAATTATTGAGTGAAGGGTTACGATTATTAACGAAGTAGGAGGGATTTAATTGGCCGATGACAACATATTATCCGGTGACAAGACCGATGATGCGGAAGCGTCACTTGAACAGTCGCTGCGTCCACAACGACTGGCACAATATATCGGTCAGGATCGGGTTAAGCATGAATTAGGGGTCTATATTGAAGCGGCCCGTAAACGTGAAGAATCCCTCGATCACGTCTTACTATATGGCCCACCGGGTTTAGGGAAGACGACGTTGGCGATGGTGATTGCTAACGAGATGCAGGTTCAGATTCGGACGACTAGTGGTCCGGCCATTGAAAAGCCCGGCGATTTGGTGGCACTCTTGAATGAATTGCAACCAGGTGATATCTTATTTATTGATGAGATTCATCGACTGCCTAAAATCGTTGAAGAAATGTTGTATTCCGCAATGGAAGACTTCTATGTCGATATCGTGGTTGGTCAAGGGCCGACTGCACATCCCGTGCATTTTCCGTTGCCACCATTTACCTTAATTGGGGCCACCACGCGCGCGGGGATGCTGTCGGCGCCATTACGGGATCGGTTTGGCATCGTTGAACACATGGCTTATTACGACGTTGATGATTTGGAAGCCATTGTTAAGCGAACTGCCGATATTTTCCAAACATCGATTAAGCCATCCGGGGCGCATGAGATTGCGCGGCGGTCCCGTGGAACGCCGCGGATTGCGAACCGCTTGTTCAAACGGATTCGAGATTTTGCCGAAGTTGCGGATCAAAATGCGATTGATGAAGCGATTGTTAGTCGCTCGTTGACTTACTTACGAGTGGATGAGGCTGGTTTGGATGAAACGGATAACAAGCTTTTACGGACCATGCTGGACTATTACGACGGCGGTCCCGTGGGCTTAGCGACGATTGCGGCTAATATTGGTGAAGAAACCGATACGATTGCGGAAGTCGTTGAGCCGTATCTGTTACAGATTGGCTATCTAAAGCGTACGCAACGCGGTCGAGTCGTCACGATTAAAGGGTATCAACATCTGGGCGTGCCTTACCCAGAGCAGAAATAAACTAGATTAGAGGTCACAGAAATGAGTTTAACACTTGAAGATTTTGACTATGATTTGCCCCATGAATTAATTGCCCAAACCCCAATCAAGGAACGGGATACATCGCGGTTATTAGAACTAGACCGCCACACCGGTGAGATGCAAGATAAGCATTTTTACGATATTATCGACCAATTGAACCCCGGCGATGCGGTTGTCATGAATAATTCGCGGGTGATGCCGGCCCGGTTATACGGGGTTAAACCCGAAACTGGCGGCCACGCGGAGGTTTTATTACTGCATAATACCGAAGGCGACGAATGGGAGACCTTGATGAAGCCAGCCAAACGGGCCCATGTTGGTACCGTGATTTCATTTGGTGACGGCAAATTGACAGCGACCGTGACGGCTGAAAAAGAAGACGGGATTCGCTTGATTGAATTCCACTATGACGGTATTTTTATGGAAATTTTGGAGAGCCTTGGCGAAACACCATTGCCACCTTATATTAAGGCTAAGTTGGATGACCCTGACCGTTATCAAACCGTCTATGCGAAGGAAAATGGTTCGGCCGCTGCGCCAACTGCGGGCTTACACTGGACGAAGGATTTATTGCAGAAAGTCCAAGATAAGGGTGTTAAGTTAGTCTACTTGACCTTACACGTTGGTTTAGGGACTTTCCGTCCAGTGGAAGAAGATAACATCGAAGACCACAAAATGCACAGTGAATTTTATCGGTTAGATGCAGACGCGGCGAAGACACTCAATGAGGTTCGCGCTAACGGTGGTCGGATTATCGCAACTGGGACGACCTCGATTCGGACGCTGGAAACGATTGGCTCGAAGTTTAATGGTGAGATCAAGCCGGATTCTGGCTGGACGGATATCTTTATTAAGCCGGGCTATCAATGGAAAGTGGTCGATGCGTTTATTACCAACTTCCATTTACCAAAATCAACGTTAGTGATGTTGGTGGCGGCCTTTACCGGACGTGATATGATCTTAAAGGCTTATCAACATGCCATTGACGAAAAGTATCGTTTCTTTAGTTTTGGCGATGCGATGTTTATCCATTAATTAGACCAGTACGTGGGAAGATCAGACTTAGTGCTGGTCTTCTTTTATTATCCAACCTGCGGACTAGCCTAGGGTCAACGCTAGCTCATGGGTAGATTTCGTGCTATCATATTCAAAGCAAAACGGACACAACGGAGGAATTATATGGAACCGGCAATTAAATACCGCTTGATTAAAAAAGAAAAACACACTGGTGCGCGGTTGGGTGAACTGATCACACCGCACGGCACTTTTCCAACACCGATGTTTATGCCAGTCGGCACGCAGGCGAGTGTCAAATCATTAGCACCCGAAGAACTGGATGCAATGGGCGCTGGCGTGATCTTATCGAATACGTATCACCTCTGGTTACGACCTGGCGAACAGATCGTTAAAGAAGCTGGCGGGTTACACCAATTTATGAATTGGAAAAAGGGTATTCTAACCGATTCAGGGGGCTTCCAAGTCTTTTCATTGGCTAAGAATCGCGATATCACTGAAGAAGGCGTTCACTTTAAGGATCATTTGAGTGGTGACCGTCGCTTCTTATCACCAGAAAAGGCCATCCAGATTGAAAATGATCTGGGTCCCGATATCATGATGAGTTTGGATGAATGCCCGCCATTCTTTGAAAGTTACGATTACGTGCAGAAATCAGTGGCCCGGACAAGTCGCTGGGCCGAACGGGGCTTGAAAGTCCATCAGCATCCGGATTATCAAGGTTTGTTTGGAATCGTCCAAGGCGCTGGGTTTAAAGATTTGCGGGAACAAAGCGCTAAGGACTTAGTCAGCATGGACTTTCCCGGGTATTCCATTGGGGGCTTATCGGTTGGTGAATCTAAAGCTGAGATGAACCACGTGCTTGACTTTACGACGCCGTTATTGCCTGAGACGAAACCGCGTTACTTGATGGGCGTTGGATCAGCTGACGCCTTGATTGACGGGGCTATTCGTGGGGTGGATATGTTTGACTGTGTCTTGCCGACCCGGATTGCTCGGAACGGTACTTGTATGACGTCGCATGGTCGCTTAGTGGTGAAGAATGCCAAATACGCGCATGACTTTACCCCGCTAGATGAAAATTGTGATTGTTATACCTGTCGCAATTACACCCGAGCTTATATTCGGCATTTGATCAAAGCGGATGAAACGTTCGGATTACGGTTAACTAGTTATCATAACTTATATTTCTTGTTGCACCTGATGAAGCAAGTTCGACAAGCCATTATGGACGATAACCTGCTAGAGTTCCGCGAAAACTTTTTCGAAATGTACGGCTTTAACGAGAAAAATGCCAAAAACTTCTAGCAATACTAGTAATTTTTAGTGTAATTTGTTAAAGTTAAAGATAGTCAAACATAGATTAGGAGCGATTCTTAAATGAACATTTTATTAGGGGCCGGCGTTTTTGGCGGTCAAACCATGTCGATTGTATTCATCGTTGTGATGTTTGCATTCTTATACTTCTTCATGATCCGGCCACAACGGAAACAACAACAACAACACCAAAACATGTTAAGCAAAGTTAAGCGCGGCGACAAGGTCACCACGATTGGCCGTTTGCATGGGGTCGTTGATGAAGTCAACGAAGCTGAAAAGACTGTTACCTTAGACTGTGACGGGATTTACTTGGTCTTTGATATGACCGCTTTAGCTAAAGTAACGCCGGCCGATGCTGGCCAAACGGTCGCACCTGCTAGTGGGGCTGCGGCTGAATCCGCTGCTGCCACTAGTACTGATGCTGAAAGTGCCACGAGTGCTGATGCGGAAGTCACTAGCGAAGCTGATAGTGCTGATTCTGAAGCAAAATAATGCCTTAATCATAAGCTTGAGTCCAATGTGGACTTGAGCTTATTTTTTAGGCTTAAGTTGTCATTAACTGAGGTCGTCTTTGTTGATTTACGGTGGTGTCTAGCAACTAAAGGAAGCACTGCAGCGTGTTAGCTATTACTCATGAACCCCAATACTAGGATTGGAAAGTTAATTGCGCTGATGAGGGGGTCATTTTCAGTTAAGTTGGTTGGTTAAATTGGTGAGTTGGCGGTCAGTTAACGCCAGCCGATTATGGACCAACCAGAGTGGCAAAGAACATCAATCGATAATAGCTATCAACGGCGTTAGAGTTGCTTAATGAACGTATGTTCAGTTATAATTAAGTTTAATGAAACGAATGAAGGGAGTGCTGCGCGATGGCTCAATCGATCATTGAAGCGCCGATTCAAATTGATACTAGTCGAAAAATTATTCATGTGGATATGGATGCCTTTTATGCGTCGATTGAAGAACGCGAGCACCCGGCCTATAAGACCCAGCCACTAGTGATTGCGCATGATCCACGCCAGACTGGGGGCCGCGGGGTCGTGACCACGGCCAATTATGTGGCGCGTCAATACGGTGTTCATTCAGCGATGCCCGCCCAAAAAGCATTGGAACTTTGTCCGAAGGCGGTGTTTAAGACGCCAGACTTTCCGTTGTATAAACAAGTTTCGGCGCAAATTCATGAGATTTTCCATGAGTATACCGATAAGATTGAACCGATTGCGTTTGACGAAGCGTATTTAGACGTGACTGAGAATAAGCCGCAGATCCGCAGTGCCGTACAATTGGCGCACCAGTTGCAGCGCGAGATTTGGTATAAGACCAACTTGACTTGCTCGACGGGAATCTCATACAACAAATTTATTGCTAAGTTGGCCTCAGACTATCGGAAGCCAGCGGGCGTGACGATTGTGTTGCCACAAGACGCGGAGCCCTTTTTATTACGTGAACCGATTGAAAAGTTTCGTGGCGTTGGGAAGAAGACGGTGCCGAAGATGCATGATCTGGGCATCTTAACGGGCGCGGATCTTTATCAGCAAACCGAAATGGATTTGATTCAGCACTTCGGTAAGCTGGGCTATATCCTATACCGCCGAGTGCGGGGGAGTGATGATCGGCCGGTCGAATATTTGCGGGAACGTAAGTCGATTGGTAAAGAGCGTACTTTTGGGCCATTTCTACAAACCCAAACGGAAGTTAACACGCATTTAAAGACAATTGCGAAATTAGTCAGTACCACGATGCAAGCTCATCAACGGCATGGTAAAACGTTAGTCTTAAAGTTGCGTTATGGGGACTTTGTGACGATTACCAAACGGCGGACGTTTAGTGAATTTCTACCTAACGACCCGGTGATTCTTGATCAGTATGCCGAAGAAATTTTTGACGAGGTCGTCGACAGCCATTTTGAGACGGGGATTCGGTTATTAGGAATTACCTTAACGGGCTTAGCCCCGCTGGCTTTTGAAAACTTAACCTTACCTTTATATCCGCACGAGCACTAATTCATTTGGCGTTCGGCAGAAACTTCGGTATACTAGGGTACTATGGCAGTTTTGAGCCATCAGCAAATTTTGAACAAACAGGAAGGACTATTATGACCGTCCAAACAGAAATTTTAAATTTAATCAAACAAGCAAAAACGATTATCATTCAACGGCATCAACGCCCTGATCCCGATGCCATTGGGAGTCAATTGGGCTTAGCTGAAATTATTCAAGCTAGTTTTCCAGATAAAAAAGTCTTGGCACCCGGAAAGCAGTATCATGGCTTTGACTGGCTCGGCCAAATGGATGTTGTGACTGAAGCAGATTATCAGGATGCGTTAGTGATGGTTTTAGACACGGCTAACCAACCACGGATTGACGGTGAATTTTATCAGGCGGGTAGTGCCTTGGTTAAGATTGACCATCATCCGAATGATGATGCATTTGGCGATCCGCAATGGGTCGACGTTGAGGCGTCTAGTACGAGTGAACTGATCTATCAGTTCTATGCAGCCTTTAAGTCCGAATTGACTTTAACGGCCGATGCTGCGAAGTTGCTGTATGCGGGGATTGTTGGCGATACCGGCCGTTTCTTATACGATGCGACTAAGCCTAGTACGTTGCGAGCAGCGGCGGCGTTAATGGAAGCTGGCGCGGATGCCACGGCCGTTAACCGGATTGAAGATACGATTACGTTGCCAGTTGCCCGGTTATCTGCCTACGTCTATGAGCACCTGACGCAATTAGATTCAGGGGCGGCGTATGTCATCTTAACGAACGATATCATGGACTCCTTTGAAATTGGGGATGCCAGCACGGCAGGGGTCGTGCCATTGCCTGGCCGGATTGATACGGTCAAAGCCTGGGCAATTTTTGTGCAACAAAAGGAAGGCGATTTCCGGATTCGGCTACGTTCCAAAGGGCCGTCAATCAACGGGGTTGCTAAGTTGCATGACGGTGGCGGCCACCCAATGGCAAGCGGGGCCAAAGCTAAAGACCAGGCCGAAATTGAAACGGTCGTGCGTGAACTCGACCAAGTTGCCCGGGATTACGAGAAAGAGGTTTAATAATGACCGCAAGTTTTAACGATTTTAAGTTACAACCATTTATCATGCAGGCGTTGCAGGAGATCAACTTCCGCAAACCAACCGCGGTGCAAGAGAAATTAATTCCAGTGATTGCGGCTGGCCGAAGTGTGATTGGCCAATCCGCTACTGGGAGTGGAAAGACGCATACGTTCCTATTACCAATGATTAATCAATTGAATGCGGATGAACGTCGCGTACAAGCAGTGATTACGACGCCTAGTCGTGAATTAGCTTACCAAATTCAAGCGGCGGCTAAGCAGTTGATTCAGCATAGTCCGAAAGCCATTCATATTGGATTATATGTTGGTGGGACCGACAAGCAAGAACAAGTGACGAAATTACATCGGCATCAACCACAATTAGTGATTGGGACACCAGGTCGGATTTTAGACTTGATCCGCGCTCAAGCGTTGAATATTCATACGGCTACGCAATTAGTTGTCGATGAAGCCGATATGACGTTAGATTTAGGCTTCTTAAATGTTGTTGATCAGATTGCCGGCCGGATGCCAGCAGACTTACAAATGTTAGTCTTCTCAGCAACAATGCCGCAAAAGCTGACGCCATTTTTGAAGAAGTATATGAATAATCCGGTGATGGAAGAAATTCCAGTTGAGTCGGTGATTAGTCCAACGATTGACAACTGGCTGATTTCGACCAAGAGTCATGATAAGAATAGTATTATTTATCGCTTATTGACGATTGGGGAGCCTTATTTGGTCTTGATCTTTGCCAATACTAAGGAACGGGTCCAACAAATTGCCCATTACTTGAAGGGTCAAGGCTTGACCGTTGCAATGATTCATGGTGATATTAAGCCCCGGGAACGAAAACGGGTCATGCGTGACGTCCAGAACTTGAAGTATCAATTCGTGGTGGCGACTGATTTGGCCTCACGGGGGATTGACATTGAAGGGGTCTCACACGTCATCAATGATGATATTCCAACTGATTTGGAATTCTTTATTCATCGGGTTGGCCGGACTGGTCGGAACGGGATGCCGGGGACGGCGATCACGCTTTATAGTCCCGGTGAAGAAGACAAGGTCAGTGCCGTTGAAGCCTTAGGGATTAAGTTCAAACCGAAAGCCATTCGTGATGGTGAAATCGTGGATAGTTATGACCGGAATCGGCGTGACAAACGGAAACAACATCAAGACAAGCTAGATCCTAGTCTGATTAGTTACGTGAAGAATGCCAAGAAGAAAGTCAAACCAGGTTACAAACGCCGGATTCGGACGAAGATTTCGGATAAGGCGCGGATGGATAGACGGATTGAACAACGAGCCTCAGCCCGCAAAGCCCGTAAAGATCGGAAAGGTTAAGTTAACGCGCGTTAGCAGTTGACAAGGCGCCTTAATTTTTCTATACTTTGCAGAGTAAGGATATATTTTATCGCCATATCAGTTCAGAAACACTTTGGTCGCTGTGAAAAGTGCGGTGTCGATAAAATGCTACCGAATGACTCAATGACTGGCTAACCAGTCCGTGTCTCAGCGTTAATGAGCTTAAGAGGTAAACGAACACATCGTTGCAAGTAAAGTGGTACCGCGTTAACAGCGTCTTTACTAGCAACGGTGTTTTTTTGCCTTAAAACGACAGTTTAGAAAGGGTGCCATAGGTGACATGAAAAAATTAAGCAGTAGTGAAATTCGGCAGATGTACTTGGACTTTTTCCATGAAAAAGGCCATACCATCGTGCCCAGTGCGTCATTAGTCCCAGTCGATGATCCCACGTTATTGTGGATTAACTCTGGAGTTGCCACGATGAAGAAGTATTTTGATGGCTCCGTTGTGCCTGATAATCCGCGGATGACCAGCTCGCAAAAGAGTATTCGGACCAACGATATTGAAAATGTTGGACGGACAGCGCGGCATCATACGTTATTTGAAATGCTCGGGAACTTCTCAGTGGGCGATTACTTCAAGAAAGAAGCCATTGCTTGGGCGTGGGAATTATTGACCTCACCAAAATGGTTTGGCTGGGATCCAGAAAAGCTTTATATGACGGTCTACCCTAAAGATACCGATGCCATCAAAGAATGGGAAGCCACTGGGGTTAAACCGGACCATATTATCAAGGTTGAAGATAACTTCTGGGATATCGGTCAAGGACCTTCTGGGCCTGATTCCGAAATCTTCTACGATCGGGGCGAAAGCTTCAATAACTTAGCTGACGACGATCCTGAAAATTATCCTGGCGGGGAAAACGAACGCTACTTGGAAGTTTGGAACATCGTGTTCTCACAATTTAACCATACGCCGGAAGGAACTTACGAACCCCTACCACGGAAAAACATTGATACGGGGATGGGGCTCGAACGGGTCGTTTCCATTTTCCAAAATGCGCCAACTAACTTTGAAACCGACTTATTCTTACCAATTATCCATAAGACGGAAGCATTAAGTGCTGGTAAGCATTATGGCGATAACGCACAAGACGACGTGTCATTCAAAGTCATTGCTGACCATGCCCGGACGATTACCTTTGCTATTAGTGATGGTGCCTTACCATCAAATGAAGGCCGCGGCTATGTGATTCGCCGTTTGATTCGGCGGGCTATTTTACACGGACAAAAGTTGGGCTTAAAGGATGCGTTCTTGGACCAATTAGTCCCAATCGTTGGGGAAATCATGAAGTCCCATTATCCGGACGTCTTGAAAAATGCCGATTACGTGGCCAAAATTGTCAGTTCTGAGGAAAGTCGTTTTAACGAAACCTTGAACGATGGGCTGAGCCTATTGAACCAATTAATTGCGGATACGAAGCAAGCCGGCCAAGATACCTTACCAGGCGTGGATGCGTTCAAGTTATACGATACGTACGGCTTCCCATTCGAATTGACGAAGGAATATGCGGGCGATGAAGGCTTAAAAGTCGATGAACCTGGCTTTGAAGTTGAGATGAAAGCTCAACGTGACCGGGCCCGGAATGCTCGGAGTAATGCCAAATCAATGGGCGTACAACGAAGCTTGTTGATCAACTTGAAGACCCCGAGTGACTATGTGGGCTACGATGAGTTAACTGATGTACAAGGGGTTTTAAACGACATCATTGTTGATGAAAAGCTGGTTGATGATGTAGCGAGTGGAACGGCTGAAATGATCTTCAGCAAGACGCCATTTTATGCCGAAATGGGTGGCCAAGTGGCTGACCGTGGGGTGATCTTAGATGCCGATGGTCAAACGGTCGCTAAGGTGACGGATGTGCAAAATGCACCAAATAAGCAGCATTTGCATACGGTTGAAGTCTTAAAGCCAATGCATAAAGACGCCACTTACACCTTAAACGTTGACTTAGCCTTCCATGCGAAGGTCGAAAAGAACCATACGGCGACCCACTTGTTGGATCAAGCCTTACGCGATGTATTAGGACCCCATACGCAACAAGCTGGCTCATTAGTTGAACCCGACTACTTGCGGTTTGACTTTACGCACTTTGGTCAAGTGACTGACGAAGAATTGGCAAAAGTTGAACAGATCGTGAACGATAAGATCTGGGCGGCCTTGCCAGTTAGTGCCATTCAAACCGACCAAGAAACGGGTCATAAGATGGGCGCGATTGCGGTCTTCACGCAGAAATACGGGAAGATTGTCCGGGTCGTTTCAATTGGGGACTACTCAATCGAATTCGATGGTGGGACCCACGTTAAGAACAGTAGCGAACTCGGGCTCTTTAAGATTGTTTCTGAAGCCGGGGTCGGCGCGGGTGTTCGGCGGATTGAAGCCGTTACCTCTAAGGAAGCCTTCGAATTATTATCACATGAAGAAAATTGGTTAAAGACGATTGCGGCCCAAGTTAAAGCACCAAAATTAGCTGAAACTACTGATCGGGTTAGCCAACTCCAAGCAGACTTGAAAGCGGCCCAACAAAAAGCGGCTAGCTTAGAAAGCAAGTTAGCGAGTCAACAAGCGGGCGCCGTTTTCGAAAATGTGGCTGATATTAATGGGACAACCTTAATTGCGGCTGCGGTCCAAGTTTCGGGGATGGATCAATTACGGCAACTGGCGGATACTTGGAAGACCAAGCAATATTCAGATGTGCTAGTACTTGGCGCTGTCGTCGGCGATAAGGTTAACTTATTAGTTGCGGTCAGCGATGCTAAAGTTAAGGCCGGCATTAAAGCTGGTGACTTGATCAAAGCAATTGCTCCGCAAGTTGGTGGCGGCGGTGGCGGTCGACCAACCTTAGCCCAAGCTGGTGGGAAGAAGCCCGCTGGGTTGCCAGCCGCGTTAAAAGCTGCGCATACTTGGTTAGCTGAAAAGTAGGTTATCAGTTGCGTCCCTTTATTACGAATGTGTTACATCAAAGTGGATTGATTGTACTTCATATAAGCATTTAGTAGAATGGACTAGAAGCGGAAACTAGCGGGAGGTGCTTTTTTATGAGTACGTTAGACAAAACAATGTATTTTAACTTCGATAATGACAATGTTAAAGATGTCCATGACACGTTAACGACGGTCTACGAAGCGCTACAAGAAAAGGGGTACAACCCGATTAACCAGATTGTCGGTTACTTACTATCTGGAGACCCGGCGTATATCCCGCGTTTAAAGGATGCTCGGAATTTAATTCGTAAGCACCAGCGTGACGAAATTATTGAAGAACTTGTCAAGTCCTATTTGAAGGCAGATAAGGATGTTAATGCATGAAGTTAATGGGGTTGGATGTTGGTTCCAGAACAGTCGGCGTAGCGATTAGTGACGTATTCGGCTGGACAGCGCAAGGCGTGGAAATTATTCGCATCAATGAAGATGAAGAAGAATTCGGGTTAGACCGCGTTGCCGAGCTGGTTAAAGAACATGATGCCGGTGGCTTTGTCCTCGGATTGCCTAAGAATATGAACAATAGCTTAGGTCCGCGGGCAGAGGCGTCTAAGCATTATGGCGACTTACTGACGGAACGGTTCCATTTACCGATTGACTTTGAAGACGAACGTTTGACAACGGTTGAAGCTGAACGAATGCTCGTGGAAGAAGCGAATACGTCCCGAAAGAAACGCAAAAAGGTGATCGATAAGTTAGCCGCAAGTCTAATCTTGCAAAACTACTTGGATCGCCACGGCAAACTCACACAAGGATAGCGAGGAACTAATCAATGAGTCAAAAACCAAATAAAAAAGATGACGTGATCACCTTAGTTGATGATGACGGCAATGAAACCTTATTTAACATTTTATTTACGTTCGATTCTGAAGACTTCGGTCATTCATATATTTTAATTTACCCAGCTGACGCCGCTGCGGATGAAGAAGTGGACATTCAAGCCTACATTTTCGATCCCGATGATGGTGACAACGGTGAATTGAAGTTGATCGAATCCGATGATGAATGGGATATGGTTGAACAAGTCTTGAATACCTTCTTAGCCGATGATGGCGGGATGCAGTAATTCACGGACTTGCTGAAAGCACGGTCTGGCCAAATGGTCAGGTCGTGTTTTTTTGTTGGTTGATTTTAGTGAAAATAAAGTTAACAAATAAATGAACATTTATGCTAAGCTTATTGATAGATAAAAAATGAAAATGCCTAAGTGACGGATTGGGGGATGCGTTGGGGTCAGGTGTCAAGAGGTGCAGGTCTTGAAGGTAAAACGACAATTAAAGTGGCAAGTGTGGGCGATTGGTGTGGTGATTGCAGTCATTGTTGGTGGCGGGGCGGTCTGGTTGTGGCAAAATCCCCAAAGCCAGGCGAGTCAAAAAACGGCCAAGCAGACGATTAGGGCAAGCCATGCTAAAGTCACTAAGGTGGCTAAGAAAGTGCGCCCAGTGAGTTTACAAAAACGCTTAACGCATCGCTGGCAAACCGCCGTCCCAGCTAAGCAGCCTAAAGTTGATGTTGCGGTGTATGCGCCGGCAACTAAGCAGACGTATCACTATACGAATCAAAGCCACGTCACGACGTATTGTGCGGCTAGTACGATTAAAGTGGGTATCTTAGTGCAATTATTACATCAGCGTGACCAAGGTGTCGTGACGTTGTCGGGCAATGACCAGCAACAGGCTGCACAGATGATTCAACAAAGCGATAATGATTCGGCCGATTATTTGTTGTTTGACCGGTTAGGTGGTAGTGCAGCCTTGGTCAGCTTATATCAAAATCTGGGCATGACCCATAGCCACGCTGCGCCGGTTAATTGGGGTTTGTCGACGACAACGGCAGCGGATCAATTGCAATTATTGAAAGTAATCTTCTATCCGAATCATTATCTCTCTTCAGCGTCACGTCAATATGCCCAGCGCTTGATGGGAACGGTGGCGAGTGATCAAGCTTGGGGTGTCTCAAAAGGGGCGCAGCATTTTGAGTTGAAGAATGGCTGGTTGGATGCTGACGATGCCGGTCATTGGGCCGTGAATAGTGTCGGGCATGTGGTTGAAGCTACGGGCAATCGCCAAGGTTACTTGCTGGCGATTTATACGAATGATGACGTAGATGAAGTTAGTGGGATTCGGTTAGTTAATCGGATTGCGCAGGCCACGAATGTTGAATTGGGTAAATAGGGAATGATGTGGTGGCATGATTTATTTTTGGAGGAATTTTATAATGAAGAACAAGCTAATTTTACGGGTTGGATTGATGGTGGCGTTAGTGTTATTAGTTGGAATACCAATGACGACAACAAGCGCACAAGCAGCCAGTCACAAGATAACAAGTATGCCGAAAGCTTTACGGGGGACTTGGTACTATCGTGATCATGATCATTATCAACATAAAACGGTCATTACTAAAAAGACGATTAAGCTAACGACTTGGTATCGGGGCAAGTCGCAAGGCACGACGCGGTATGCGTTAACGACTAATTTTAATAAAGCTAATGCCGTGATCCTTGAACGGCATCAGCATGGTTGGTATACGATGGACTGGACGCAAAGTAACATGGCAATGAGCTATAAACGTGGTACTTATAAGGTAAAAGGCAAATCACAGGCGGCCTTGTATACTGGTAGTATTGGGGTTGGTTATGCGCCGAAAAAAGTTAAGTTTAATATGGCGATGCATCAGAAGGCTAAACGGGTTTACACTAAGAAAGTTAGTATTAAAGGGATTCGGTAATTAATAGCGGCGGGTTTATGGACGCTGTTAGTAAAAAAGTCAGCTTGGAAAGTAGCTATTTTCCTAGCTGGCTTTTTTACGTGATCTGACTTAATTTGATTGATCTGATAGACAATTTAATAGTGAAGGATAGTAGCAGATTGAAATTTATTTTAACCTGCTTTTTTGTGGTTTCAAGCCTGATTAGTTATAAGAACTGAATGCAAAAATAGTTTTGGATTATAAAGTAATAGTGAATTTTGCTATAAAAAATCTATTTTTAAATGTTAAATAAATTTTGAAGTTGTCCCTTTTATTGATTGTATTGTTATAGCGAGTTAATAGATTGAACTATGAAAACAGGCGGACTCAGTTTCAAAATCAGTTAAAAGATTTGATACAAAAATATTCATGTTGATTATTTATGTCAACTAACCAGGGGTACTTGAGGCACAAAAAAAGTTTATATTTAATCAATTTGGACTAATTTAGAGCTTGCACAAATCAATTTTTAAATATAAAAAAACTGCTAAAAGGCTTGAAACTCGCTGATTGACATGGCTTTGAGAATTTGGTTTAGTATAACTTGAAATAAAAAGGCAGACTAGAAATTAATGGTGATTATAGGTGCAAGCAAATTGCTTATTTATTATTGGAAATGTACATATCTGGAAAGAAACTACTAAAACGTTTTCTGAAAATCGTTTTTGATTAGTATGTAGTCACTTTTAAGTCAAATAATTTGGTCGGTTGGAACTTACAGTAACTGAGTGGAGCGTGTGTAATGGATCAAGCAGTAAATTTCACTTTCTTTATCAGGTTTGTCCGTAAATATTGGCGGGGTATTCTATTGTGGACTATCGGGGGACTCTTGGTTGCTGGTGCATTGGCTTTTTATGTCGTTACGCCTAAGTATAAAGCTAGTGTTCAGATTTTAGTTAGTCGCCATGCGCAGGATGCAGCGACGCAATACGCGACGCAACAAGCGGATGTCCAGATGATTACGACTTATAAAGAATTAATTACGAATCAGGTTATTTTAAAGCCAGCCCAAGAAGTTTTGGCGGCTGGGTCTGATTATGACGGTACTTTAGGGTTGTTAAAGAATGAGGTCAGTGTCACGAGTAATCAAAATTCTCAGGTCTTTTCAATTGATGTCTTGGATACGAATCCACAACGCGGAGCTAAGATTGCTAATCAGATTGCGCAAACTTTTAAAGATCGTGTTAAGGATATTATCAAGGTTAATAATGTCACGATTGTTTCGACGGCGACCCCAGCCCAAAGTGCCGTTTCACCGCGTCGATTAGTGTACTTAGCTGCTGGTCTGTTAATTGGTGGATTATTGGGGTTGTTTTATGCGGGTATGCGGGCGTTAACTGACCGATGCATTCATAGTAGTTATGACTTAACCAATGAATTGAAATTGAACAATCTAGGGCAAGTTAATCATCAAACAAAACATTTACACGTTGATAAGCAGCTCAGACACTTACAATCTAAGCAAACTAGCAATCTGGACGTTCATCGAACTCCCAAACGTATTTAGGAGGGCCTTATGTTTAAACGAAAGACGAAAAATGCGACGACTGCCATTGATTTAACGACGATTAATGAACCCAGTTCGGTGATTACTGAGCAAATCAAGACCTTGCGAACGAATATTAATTTTGCTTCCACTGACCGTGATTTGAACACTGTTATGGTGACATCAGCAACTTTGGGTGAGGGTAAATCGACTATTAGTGCCAATCTAGCCATTGAGTACGCCAATGAAGGGTTGAAAGTACTACTGGTTGATGCTGATTTACGGCGGCCAACGGTGCATAAAACTTTTGGGATTACTAATCAGAGAGGGCTTAGCTCTTGGTTAGGTCATCAAATTAAGGATATTAATCAGGCTATTCAGCCGGCAGTTGGCAATCTCTATGTATTGCCTAGCGGCCCGAAACCACCGAATCCCGCCGAGCTACTGGGCAGTGAACTGATGACGTCGTTCTTAGCCGCAGCTGGTGAAAAATTTGGCATTGTCATTGTTGATGCACCTCCGATTTTGCCGGTTACGGATTCACAATTGTTAGCGAATAAAATGGATGGGACGGTCTTAGTTGTTCGTCAAAATATGACGCAAAAAGCCGTTGCCCGTGAAGCTGTTGCGGCGTTGGAACGGTCGCATGCGGTCATTTTAGGCGCGGTTTTAAATGATGTTCAAAGTAAAGAGTTGTCTAATAAATATTATCGGTATAGTAGTGGTTATGGATTTAAGTCAGATTAGTAGAATTGGGGAGTATCAGTTTTTAACTGAATGTAGCTTATATTAGCTACAGTATGATACATAACGCAGTAATTAATTGTAATAAAATGATTTGGTTGGAATGAATTGATTGGCATTAGTCAAGTAGTGGTTGATTGTTTATTAATTTAATCCGGACTTAATCCTAAAGAGAAGTTAGCTAGACTTTTAAGGATGACATCTTGATTGAGTCCTATATAACGTTTGGTGACGGCTTCACTAGAATGGTTGAAGATCATCATTAATGTGGCGATATCATGGGTCTCTTGATAGTAGTGATAACCAAATGTTTTTCGAAGTGTATGGGTTCCAATATCCGTGCGATGCATTTTACGTGCAATTGTTTGAAATACTTTATAAATCGCATTGACGCTAAGTGGACGTGTTGTATCTTTCCCGGTGAATAAGTAGTCCGATTCATCTAAATCGACAATGTAGTTGTTAATTTGAGACCGTAGTTTAGCTAGGAGAACTAATCGTCGTTTCTTTGTTTTCTTCTCAATAATAACGATCAGGTCATCATTTTTAACTTGACCGACCGTCAAACCTAAAATATCACTCATACGTAGCCCTGTATTTAACCCAATTAAGATCAATAACTGGTTTCTTGCGCCATGAGTACCAGTCATAGCCAGATGTAAAAAAGTGTCTATATCTTGGCTTGTACGTAGTGGTTCTACATTGTATTGCATGTAAAATGCCTGCTTTCAAATTTAATGCTAATAAAGTAATGCCAACACTTAAATTTTATATGATATGAAAAGTTTATCAAGCGAAACTAAATTTCTTTAATTTGATTTTAACGTCGATCTCAATAAAATAAAACGGCACTTTTTTGAAAAAAATAATGCCGTTTTATAAATAAATCTATATTCAAACCTACCATGAATGTGATGTTTGTCAATATAGAATCATAAAATTGTTATATAACTGTCATATTTCGTCCCATTTTATTTGGAGTAAGTCTTTAACTAACAGCAAAACACTTATTATGGAACGATTCTTTTCAAAAAGGTGACATTAATACTTTATATATGTATCAGTTGAATCTGTTAAGTGTCGTTTAAAGAAACTGAGTGGAGCGTGAATGATGGATCAGGCAGTGAGTTTTACTTTTTTTGTTCGATTAGTTCGAAAGTATTGGCGCGGCATCATACTGTGGACCATCGCAGGAGTATTAGTTGCCGGTAGTTTAGCTTTCTTTGTAGTAACGCCGAAGTATAAAGCGAGTGTTCAGATATTAGTCAGTCGCCATAGCGAAAATGCGGCAATCCAGTATGCGACTCAACAGGCGGATGTTCAGATGATCACCACTTATAAAGAACTGATTACGAATCAGGTGATTTTAAAGCCTACCCAGCGAGCTTTAGCTAAATATAAGGGTTATGACGGTACGTTAGGAATGCTAAAAAACGAAGTCAGTGTTTCTAGTACACAGAATTCGCAAGTCTTTTCTATTGATGTGTCAGATTCCCATCCACGACAGGCTGCGATGATTGCTAATCAAATAGCCCAGACGTTTAAAAAGCGAGTAAAAGAAATTATTAAAGTTAATAATGTGACGATTGTATCTGCGGCGGTTCCGGCTACTAATGCCGTTTCGCCACGGAAACCAATTTATTTAGCAGCAGGGCTAGTTGTTGGCTTATTACTAGGCTTTCTCTACGCCAGTATCAGGATGTTAACTGACCGGCGGGTTCATGATAGCGACTTTTTGACGGATGAACTTGGTTTGACAAATCTTGGTCAAGTCAATCATCAGCATCATCATCGGCACCATGATCAGATTGAAAATATACAGACTAGCCAAAATTCACGAAAAAAACGTGAACATCATCGTGAGTCAGCTGAAAGGCGGGTGTGATTTCAGATGTTTAAACGAAAAAAAACAACATTAACGGCACCAATTAATTTAACAACAATTAATGATCCAAGTTCTGTCATAACAGAACAGATTAAGACGTTACGAACCAATATTAATTTTGCGGCGACTGACCAAGAGTTAAAAACTTTAATGGTGACGTCAGCAACATTAGGTGAAGGAAAATCAACGGTTAGTGCAAATTTAGCCGTTGAATATGCTAACGAAGGGTTGAAGGTGCTGTTAGTCGATGCCGATCTACGTCGACCAACTGTTCATAAAACGTTTGGCATTTCAAATCAGCGTGGCTTGAGTTCTTGGCTGGGTCATCAGATTCAAGATGTGAATAAAGCGATTCATCCTGCTGTAGGTAATTTGTTTGTGATGCCAAGCGGCCCTAAGCCACCGAATCCGGCCGAGTTACTAGGAAGTAAGTTGATGGGTGCTTTTTTGAAAGCTGCCGGTGAACAGTTTGGAGTTGTGATTGTTGATGCCCCACCAATCTTGCCAGTAACCGATTCACAGTTATTGGCTAACAAGATTGATGGCACGGTGTTGGTAGTCCGACAAAATGTTGCGCAAAAAGTGGCAGTTCGTGATGCTGTGGCAGCGTTAAAGCAGGCGCATGCCACGATATTGGGAACTGTATTGAATGATGTACAAAGTAAGCATCATCAAAATGGTTATTACGGATATAGTAATGGGTACTACAGTGATGAAAGCTAATTATGTAGATCTGCATTGTCACATCTTACCGACATTAGATGATGGTTCGGCATCACTAGCGGTGTCATTGGATTTAGCACGCCAAGCGGTTTTGGATGGAATTGGCTATATTTTGGCGACACCGCATCATCTTGACCGGCACTATGTTAATTCGGCTGAAACAGTTCGACAAGCTGTTTCAACGTTTCAAGCCGAACTTGATCGTGCACAGATTGCTTTAAAAATTTTTCCTGGCCAGGAAGTTCATTTGAATGGTCATTTAATGGATCATTTGGACGATTTATTAGGTATTGATACTGGACGTCGTTATTTATTACTAGAACTACCACATGAAATGGTACCTAGTTATGTTG
Organism: Lactiplantibacillus dongliensis; assembly: GCF_005405105.1. Classification (GTDB taxonomy): domain Bacteria; phylum Bacillota; class Bacilli; order Lactobacillales; family Lactobacillaceae; genus Lactiplantibacillus; species Lactiplantibacillus dongliensis. Next base: position 11,153 of record NZ_BJDK01000004.1, on the reverse strand, counting down.
ACGAAGTCATCTTTCAATTATCATGTGAAGGGATTACGCCAGTGATTGCTCACCCTGAGCGAAATGCTCAGATTATCGCTGAGCCTCAGCGCCTATATGAGCTTATAAAGCAAGGCGCACTAGCGCAAGTAACAGCGACAAGCTTAGTCGGTACTTTTGGTCGGCAAGTCCAACGAACGGCAAAAGAGTTGGTTAAATGCGGTCTCGTACAAGTGGTCGCTTCGGATGCGCATCATCTTCCGAAACGTCAATTTGCAATGACGGCTGCTTATCATGAGTTAACAAAAATTGATCCAATACTTTCCGAGCAATTTGCAACCAATGCGCGGGATTTGTTGAATGGTGGCAACGTTAGTGTGCAGACTATCGAAGTACCACGAAAAAAACGAAAGTTTTGGTTGCTTTAAAAAGGAGTGTCATATAATTGAAAGCTTTGGTAACTGGTGGTGCGGGGTTTATTGGCTCGCACTTGGTCGATCATTTGGTCCGGCAAGGGATTGATGTGGTCGTTGTGGATGATTTATCAATGGGTGATGTTGAGAATATTAAGAATCGTGATTTAGTGACGATTTATATTGAAGATGTTCGCAATGAGCGCTTTATGCAACAACTGTTGCAGCAAGAGAATTTTGATTATATTTACTTCTTAGCGGCAGTTGCGAGCGTTGCAGATTCGATTGAGCGTCCTGGAGAGACGCATGCCATCAATCACAATGCAGTGTTAAGTACCCTTGAATTTATTCGAGCAGCTAAGTTACCAATTAAACAATTCTTATTTACCTCCTCAGCAGCAGTATATGGGAATTTACCTGAGTTGCCTAAAAGAGAAGATTCGCGAGTTGATCCGCTATCACCGTATGCAATTGATAAGTATGCGACGGAGCGGTATGTGCTCGCCTATGGGAAACTATATGATTTACCAACCGTATGTGTACGCTTCTTTAATGTCTATGGACCTGGTCAGAATCCCAGTTCGCCATATTCCGGAGTGCTGTCTATTTTAACAAGTTGTTTGGAAGATAATAAGCCATTCACATTGTACGGTGATGGTTCACAGACCCGTGATTTTATTTACGTTGAGGATGTGATTCAAGCTTTGTGGTTGATTACGACTAAACAAGCCAATCATCAAGTCTTTAACATCGCTAACGGTCATGAATTAAGTCTGAATAGTATTATTGAAATTTATGAAAAAGTCGCTGGTCACCAGCTAGATGTTCAAATGGCTGCTGGTCGCGAAGGCGAAGTGAAACATTCTGTTGCTAATATAGGTAAGTTAATTAACTTAGGATATTCAACACATTGGTCTTTGAAAAAAGGACTGGGTCAATACTGGAAAGGGGCGCGACATGCGACAAATTGAAGCAGAAGATGAGCAAATGATGATAAAAGCAGTACCAGTTAAGCCGACATATAGTTTTGTCAATCAGATTGGAACGCCGGTTTCGGGTAGAGGGCTCATTGTTAAACGTATTTTTGACTTGTTAGTGGGATTACTAGGGACAATTATTAGTAGCCCACTAGTACTGGTTTTTGCAGTTCTGGTGAAAGCTACTTCGGCTGGCCCGGCTTTTTATAAGCAGGAACGTGTCGGCCTGATGGGTCAGTCGTTTATGGTTATTAAGTTACGCTCAATGTATCAAGATGCAGAAGCTAAGACTGGTGCAGTTTGGGCTCAGAAGCATGATAGTCGGATTACATCGGTTGGTCGTTTCATGCGGAAAACCCGGATTGATGAATTACCGCAGTTTTGGAATGTGCTTAAGGGTGATATGAGTCTAGTTGGTCCTAGACCTGAACGGCCAATGTTAACAGAAGAGTTCAGCAAAGAGTTTAAAGATTTCCCCAAACGATTACGAATTATTCCTGGCATAACGGGTTATGCTCAAATTAATGGTGGGTATGATATTACACCTGACATAAAGTGTCAGTTAGATAACTACTATATTGAACACTACTCTCTATGGTTTGATATAAAAATGCTGTGTGGAACTATAAAAGTAGTTTGCACTGGAGATGGTGCAAGATGAATGAATTGGACGTGTCAGTATTAATTTCTGTGTACCATAAAGAAAAGCCCCTTTTTTTTCAGGAAGCTTTGGAAAGTATTGCTACTCAAACACAATTACCGCGACAGGTAGTGGTGGTAAAAGATGGTCCACTTACAGAATCTTTAGAAACAACACTTAGAAATTTTGTTGATAGGCATAGTGATGATTTTGAGATAACTATTGTTCTAGTTAAGACATTGAGAAGTCTTGGGTATGCTCTAAATAAAGGTATACAGTATTGTAAGGCGCCGTTAGTAGCTCGGATGGATAGTGATGACCATGCACTTCCAAATAGATTAGAGTTACAAACAGCGTTCTTTTCTACACATCATGATGTGAAAATAGTTGGTAGTGTTATACAAGAATTTAACACTAACTGGGAAAATGTAATTGATTACCGTGTAGTTCCGACTGATCCAAACCAAATAAAAAAGTTTGCCAAGAAAAGAAATCCTCTAAATCATATGACCGTAATGTTTAAAAAAAGTTTTGTGCAGAAAATTGGTTGTTACCGTGAAGTGATAGGTTTTGAAGATTATGATTTATGGTTAAGAGCGCTACAGGCAGATGAGAAATCTATTGCAAATATTTCTATCCCATTGGTTGCTGCAAGAGTTGTTTCTTTACAAAAACGACGTGGGGGATTGAAATATATTAAACAGAATTACCACGCACGGGTACATTTTCTTAAGGGAGGTTTAATTGATAGGCAGAGTTTTTGTATTGGAGTTTTATCTGCAGTTGTTGTAGGTATTAGTCCAACTTGGCTGCGGCAATTTATTTATAATAATTTGCTAAGAAAGGGAAGAGTTTAGATGCCAGTATATCTTTCAATTTTTGCGGTTGTTGTAATTTTGACCATTCTTAGTTGGAGTTTTAAGTCCTATATTCCTATGATTCTAGCTGGAGTTGTATTAGCGTTATTTGCGGGAATGCGCGTACAGGTTGGCTTCGATTTTTCTAGTTATCAGGATGTGTATGCGGAAATACAAAATGGTATTGCTTTATCTTCAATTGGACACTTTGAAATTGGGTATTTAATTTTAAATTGGATAGCAGTACAGCTTTCATTGAGCTTTAATGGATTTCTGATTTTTTTTAGTCTGATTACTTTTAGCCTGTTCACATTATTTTTGGTGCTTTTGAAGCAGCCACAGTTGGGATCAATGGCGCTCTTATATTATTTTTCGAGATTTTATTTTACTCGAGATCTTGGTCAGATACGTGCATCACTCGCTGCTGTGATATGTTTACTAGCGTTTTATTTGCTTCTGAAGCACCACTTCGTGTATTTTGCAATTGTAACTTTAATTGCGAGCCTATTTCAAAAAGTTGCGTTGGTCTTTTTTGTGGCTTACGTAATAGTGAAAGTATTTAAAAAGAAAGTAAATATAGTTAGTTTCCCAATTGTTACCATATTTGCTGTTATTTTATCCAAACTTGCAGGCGGTTTCTTACAAAGCCATGCGAATATATTTAATTCATACTCAGATTACTTGACAAATACAGTGTTTACAGGAAGTGGGTCTGGACTCGCAAACCCAGTGATTTGGTTTCAACTAGCTATTGGAATGCTTTGTCTGTACTTTTTCTTCCAGCATAACATTCAAAGTGGAGAGCAAAAGACTATGGGAATTACAGCTTCTGTCGAGAATGTACAAAAAGTTATAGTTGTTTACCTGACTGGTACACTTATATTAATACTATTTAATACGCTTCCAGCAGCTGCTGGGCGTGTATCCACTGTTTTAAACACGTTTGAAATAATACTTGTCCCATTGATCTTTCAGAGAATGTTTAAAGGTATGATGCAAATAATCACTTTCAGTGTATTCTCTATGGCAGTTTGGTATTTGTTTTTTGTACATGCGGGATTACAAGTCTTTATTCCGTATCATTCAATCTTAGGTTGAAAGGTGTGAATAGTATGCTTGTTTCTATTATTACTACTGTCTATAACAGAAAAGATAAAATACTTCGGTTATTTCAAAGTTTAGAAAAGCAAACGAATGAAAGCTTCGAATGGATTATTGTGGATGATAGTAGCAATGATAATACTTATGAAGGGTTAGAGCTTATAGAGGCATCAAATTGTGGCTTTAAAAGGAAAATTAAATATTTGCATCAAAATTCGGGAAAACATATTGCATTGAATTATGGGGTTCAAATGGCAGCTGGTGAGATTACAATTATTGTTGATTCAGATGATGTTGCTGATCCGAAAATGATCAGTAGAATAATTCAACAATGGAAAGTTGAAGGTCGAGCTAGTGATCGAAAATTAGGTATAATCGTGTTTGAACGTTTCTCCAGTGATGGAACTCCTTTACGAAAAGTTCCGCATGATAATGTTCGCGCAAATTTGGTCGCATATAGATACGGTAATGGATTGATGGGAGATTATGCGGAAACATTCAAAACGAGTGTTTTAAGAAAGCATGCCTTTCCAAAATTTAAAAATGAAAGGTTTCTTTCAGAAGACTATGTATGGATTGATATCGGCAGGGTATATGATGCAATTTTTGTCCAACAAGGTATATATACAACTAAGTACGATGAGGATGGATTGACGCTTAATTCAAAACGAATAATGTGGGATAATCCCATTGGGGTCATGAAGCTGGCTGAAAAAAGGCTGTCAATTGAAACACCCATGTATTGGAAGTTGAAATTTATCATGGTATATATGATTTTCTCGTTTAGAAATAAGGTTAGCATTTTTACTATAATTAGGAAAGTGCCCAATAAGTTGTTCGCAATACTGCTTTTACTTCCAAGTAGCTTTGTTTATCTTGTAATGAAAAATCGGTTTAGAGTGAGTTAAATTGAGAACATATAGGAGAAAAACATTTGAAAATTTTGTATGTCATATCGACCTTGAAGAATACTGGCCCAGTAAATGTATTATATTCGTTGTGTAAAAGATTGAGTAAGGTAAATAACATTAGGGTACTCACGCTCTCTCCAGAGACTGATGGGAACGAATGGAAAAAATTCTCTACACTACCCATTGTGGTGGAAAGTTTGAACCTCTCTAGGATTGAGTTTATTTATAAAGGAAAAGAGAATTTTCAAAGGTACCTTGAATCAAATTCATTTGACGTTCTTCACAGTCATGGTATTAGGGCAGATAAGTTGGTTGCAGGATGTGACTCCAATTGTTTAAAAGTAAGTACTGCACATAATAATCCTGAAGTGGATTATGTTTCTACATATGGGCGCATCATTGGGAAAAGTATGGCAAAAAGGCAATTTAGCTATTGGAGAAAGATGGACAAAATAGCTTGTTGTTCTAGCTACATAAAATCTCAAATTTCATTAAGGATAAGTAAAGAATGTCTACTGACAGTCCATAATGGAACTGGAAAGATCAATTGTGTGAAAGATGTTCCAGAAAAAAATCAAAAGATTGAGCTTTTGTGTCTAGGAACGTTGAGTACCAGGAAAAACACTGAATATGTTGTTCAAAATTTTTCAAAAGTGGAAAGTAAATTAAGTCGTCTTAAACTGACCGTGGTAGGTGACGGACCACTATATGAGAAGCTTAGTGAGAAGTTTCAATCGAGTAAGATTCACTTTACGGGACAAGTTGCTAATCCTGAAAAATATATTAAGAAGGCACATTGGATGATTTCGGCTTCTTTGTCTGAAGGGTTGCCTATGTCGATTATTGAAGGATTATCGGCTGATTGTAATCTGATATTGAGTGACATCGGTCCACATAGAGAAATAGCAAGTTTGTTGGATTCAAAATTATATCGTCTTTTTAGAATAGATGATGAAATTAAACTTCAGGAAATCATGCTTGCAGTTGATGCTGGTGTAATCGAATGGTGTCCGGGAAGTGAAGAATACTGGAATGTATATTTTTCTGATTTAGTTATGGCAGAGGAATATCAAAAAGTGTATCAGTGATAGATGAGCTGATATATTATTCGTTAATAGCTAAGTGCATAATGACAATAGGAGTAAGTAATGGTAAATATTTTTTATCTAGTTTTTGGATTGAGTAGTGGTGGTAAAGAAAAGTATTCTTTGAACCTGTATGAACATATAGATAAGAGTAGGTATAATTTGCAATTTATTGTTAAATATATGAGTCATGATTTTTTTGATGATCGATATAAGGCTGCTGGTGGGCATAAGATAGCATTGATGAAAGTTAATACTAAATTGCCAGCAAAAATTAATACATTGATTTTCGCATTAAGAGTTTTCAAAAATGTGAGAAAAAATTATGATATTGCCTATTTTAATCTAAATAAGCCTGCAGATATATTCACATACCCGTTGATCTGTAGACTAGCTGGACAAAAAAAGATTATTATACATTCGCACAGCTCCTTTCAAGATGATGAAACCTATTTCTTAAAAGTAATGAATGCCCTTGGGAGAGTTGCAATTAATTTGATTGCAAGCGCAAAATTCGCATGTTCGGATAAGGCAGCTGTGTGGATGTTTGGGAAAAAGCATGCTCAAAAACATGACTATAAGTTAATTACAAATGGCCTGGAAATCGATGACTATGACTTCAATAGGAACGTACGGGGACGAATGAGGCTTGCATTAGGAATAGAGCCTAATCAGATAGTTGTCGGACATGTGGGTCGTTTTGCAACGACCAAGAATCACACGTTTATATTGGATGTATTCAAAGAAATTTTAAAAACTCAACCGAATGCAATACTAGTGCTTATTGGTGTAGGTCCGCTCAAGAAAGATATGATAAAAAAAGCGGAATTATTGAAGATTACTTCGAATGTGAAGTTTATGGGTGAAGTGGTGAATGTTAATGAGTATTTACAGGCGATGGATGTTTTTATTTTACCCTCTATATTTGAAGGACTACCGATTTCTGGAGTTGAAGCGCAAGCGTCAGGATTGCACTGTGTGTATTCCAGTAACATTTCACAAGAAGCTGATATTACTGGAAATGTTCAATTTTTAGGGTTAAATGAAGGAATAGAGAAGTGGGCTAGTACAATTATAGCTGAGAGCAAAATTTGTCGTCAAAGTGAGAAGGGAAAGGTTGCTAAAGCTGGCTTTGACGTTGAACATTCAACCAGACAAGTGGAAAGCACAATTGATCAGTTAATGAAGTAATACTTTAGTAGAAAAGTAAAGTGGTAAATATTAAATATGTTAAATAATAAGGTTAAGCGGTTGGTAAACAATATTGGAATTTTTGCAATTGGAAATTTAGGAAGTAAACTTATTAGTTTTATTCTAATACCAATTTTTACTAGGTACATGTCGACGACAGATTTTGGACATGTAGATTTGATTACGACCACTGTCAATATGTTGTTACCTGTGGTAGCCCTGAGTATTGCAGATGCAGTATTTAGATTTGCAATGGAAAAACGAATCAATCAGGCCGAAGTGTTATCTACTGGATTTTTGTTTACTATGTTTATGATTTTGATAACTTTTGCAATGTATCCTATTTTGTTGTTTTTTAAAGTGTCGTATGTTGTTTATATTATTTTATATTTGAGCATAGGCTTAATTCAGAACCTATTGCAAAACTTTGTTCGTGGTATTGGTTTTGTACGTGTTTTTGCAATAAATGGGCTTGTTAGCTCAGTCGTGATGGCGTTCGTAGGTACATGGTTAATTGTTTATAAGCACACCGCTGTGCAAGGATATTTGGTTGCCCTGATTATATCTGCTGCTATTTCTGTTGCGTTCATGGTGTTTACAACAAAAATTTGGCACTACTTCCGATTCAATAACTTTAGTTTGCATATGCTGAAAAGTATGTTTAGATATAGTATTCCCCTGATTCCTAATGCTTTTTTCTGGTTTTTTACGAATGATGCAAGTAGATATTTTATTGTTGGATTTGTAGGATTGGCAGCTAACGGATTGTACGCAGTTGCAACCAAGTTACCTACTATGATTAACGTTTTATATACAGTGTTTTCACAAGCTTGGCAGATATCAGCGGTGGAAGAGTATGAGAGCGATCGTGATGAAAGATTCTTTTCAAATGTATTTAACGCTAATATTGGATTATCAGTAGTTATAATTGGAGGAATCCTGATAATTCTAAAACCAATTATGTCAGTATATGTAGCAAACACATACTTTGTTGCATGGAAGGTAGTTCCATCGTTATTATTTGCTACTTTTTTTTCAAACCTATCTAGTTTTTTGGGAACAATTTACTTGGCAACTAAGAAAACAGCGGGAATTATGAAAACCACAATCTATGGAATGATTGCCAATGTATTTTTAAACTTTTTATTAATACCAACGTTAGGATTACAAGGTGCAGGAATTGGTGCTGCACTTGGTTTCGCTTTTGTGGCATTCATTAGATTGAGAGATATAAGAAAATACATTTTCATACATGTAAATTGGCAATTATTATTTAGTTCACTATTTATTTTGTTCTTAATGTCGGTATTACAGTTCTTTTGTCGGACAAACTCACTGGTTATGTATAGCCTGTTGGTAGTATTGGAAATCATTCTTGTTTTTGTGAATCTTAGACCAATATTTGACGCAAGGTTGACGAGTAAATAGAGAAAGTAATTTTGGGAGGAAAAGATGTATAATACAGTTTTCTTGTTTGATACTAGTGTGACAACTGGAAATTTAGGTGATTTTATTATCATGGATGCAGTAAAAAAGCAGTTAAGGCAAATGTTTCCAAATAGCTTCTTTGTAAGTACGAGCACACATGATACAATCGGTAAAAATTCAAAAGCAATCCAGAAAAAAGCTGAATATAGCTTTATTGGAGGAACGAATTTGTTAACAGATAGATTTCTGGGAAGAAATCATGCGCAATGGCATATCGGGGTGAGAGACTACTCTGTTGAAGGCTCAGTTGGGATTGGTTTAGGATGGCAGTCATATGGGAGAAAAAACAGACTAATTGATTTACCTTTAAAGGTTGCACAAAAGGAAATTTATAAGCATGCGCTTAGTTCACGGTTTCTACATTCGGTTCGTGACTCGTATACTCAAAAGAGACTGCAAGACATGGGTATTGAGTCCATCAATACTGCATGTGTAACCATGTGGGAATTAACTCCGGATCATTTAAATAGAATACCTAAAGGAAAGGCTGATACCGTAGTTACAACTGTGACGGAATATTGCCAGACTCCGGAGTATATGAAAGTGTATGAACGTCTGATGACAGATTTAATAAAAAATTATTCAAGAGTAAAACTATGGATTCAATCTCCTGGAGATATTGAAATATTTCAAAAATTAAATTTAGGAAATAGTAGTAAGGTTGAGTTTATTGCCCCAAATTTACAGTCATATGATGATGCACTGGATGACTCAGTTGATTATATTGGAACTAGACTACATGCAGGCATTAGAGCGTTACAGCATGGCAGAAGAACATTGATTATAGAAATGGATAATCGAGCACGAGAAATTGCTAAGGATACTAATTTACCAACTATAAGTTATCGGCAAATTGACAAAGTGCAAGAGTTTATCAATAGTGATCAAGAAATGGATATTAGGATTCCGTTTAGTCAAATTTCTAAGTGGAAACACCAATTTGTATAACGTACGTGTAGAATAATGGGTTAGGAGGAGAAGTTTTGAATGAATATATTAAGAGTGATTTATTCAGATGTTATGGTAATTCTAAATTAAGTACTTTTATATTTGCTTATATTTTTAACGGAACATTCAGATTTCAATGTTCCATTCGTTGGGGACACACAAGTGGTTTGAAAGGTTTACTCGGTAAAATATTATGGCATTTAGATTATACACATAACATAGTTCGAATACACTACTCTACGAATATCGGTTTTGGATTATATATAGGTCATGGAGGGCCAATAGTTGTGAATAGTAGAACTGTTATCGGAAATAATGTAAATTTAAGTCAGTTTACAACTATCGGTTCAAATTCAGAAACACCAGCAAAAATAGGGAATAATGTATATATAGGGCCTAACGTTTGCATTGTAGAACATGTGACAATAGAAGATAATGTCACCATTGGGGCGGGAAGCGTTGTTACTAAAGATATACCCAAAAATGCCACGGCTGTAGGTAATTATGCCTGTGTGATAAATTTTCAAGACCCAGGACATTTTGTAGATTATCGGTGGGTAAGTGGCTAGGGCTTGTTTTAAAAGCTAAAATGCATATTGCTTCGTTCCCTTTTCTAAATTTAATATATTAGGGCCCGTTTGAAAACTACTTAAGTAAAATACAAATTGAGGCAACGTATACCGCTGACAGAAAGACATGCGCTAACTTATCGTAACGAGTAGCTATTCGGCGATAATTCTTTAACAGATTGAAGAAGTTCTCAATCAAATGGCGCTCACAGTAAACGTAATAATCACAGTCCCATTTGTTTTTGGCATTCTCTTTTGGCGGGATGGTGTAGGTCCCCGATTCCGCTGTGATATATTGTCGCAACTCAGTGGTCCCATAGGCTTTGTCCGCAATGACATTAGAGTCGGACAGGTCCAGTGATTCCAACAAGGTTTTAGCCGCACGACTATCGTGTACCTGACCGCCTGTTAGTAAAAAGCGGACCGGATTGCCTAAGCCATCCACGACCGCATGAATCTTCGTCGTACGACCACCACGGCTTAGTCCAATGGCTTGATTTTCGACCAGACACTTGGCGTTTTTTTTGCTCCCGTTGCTTTTTGATGAGCTCGAACAATCGTCGAATCTAAGCTAAGATTTTCCATATCTGGATCATCAATGAGTTCTTCAAAGATACGTTCGAAGAGCCCAGACTCAACCCAGAGGCGGAAACGACTATAGACTGTCTGCCAAGCACCATAACGTTCTGGTAAGTCACGCCATGCCGCACCACTGCGCATAACCCAGAGAATGGCGTTAAAGGCAGTTCGGTCATCAATTTTGGATGGTCGTCCAGTTCGATATGGTGGAAATAGTGAAGCAATGCGTTCCCACTGGTCATCTTCAAGTTCATAACGTTTAGGCACTGTCATGGTAAAACCTCAATTCGTTTTTACAAAGATTATACCTAAAAAAGATGTTTTCAAACAGACCCTAGGTAAAATACAAATTGAGGCAACGTATACTGCTGACAGAAAGACGTGCGCTAGCTTATCGTAACGAGTAGCTATTCGG
>NZ_BJDK01000003.1 GCF_005405105.1 Lactiplantibacillus dongliensis | reverse complement strand
CTAAATCCAATGAACTATTAGAGAATATCACGCAACGTCTAAGCTGTTAATTGATTGATTATTTATATAATACGAGGTGACTAGGTTGTGAGCATTAACCCAAAAGCCATGACTATTCCTGGGTTGAAGTGAACCCCCGAGATTGGACAACAATCTCGGGGGTTTTACTATGACTAAATTTAATTTAGAGTTACGGATTTCTATTGTGACACAATATTTAACGGGTATTAGTTCCATTCAATTGGCCAGAAAATACCATGTTGCCAACAATGAAACGATTCTCCTATGGGTTCATCGCTTTAATCGTTTTGGCATTGCAGGATTAAAACCGAAACCTATGAATTTGGAATACTCTAGTGAGTTCAAGATAGAAGTATTAAACTGGAAACAACAGCACAAAGCTTCGCTTCCAGAAACAGCACTACATTTCAACCTCTCTTCACCAAGTACTATCTGGCAATGGCAAAGAAAGTTTGATTTAGAGGGGCTCAGTAGACTAAATAGAGTGAGAGGAAATCCAAAGACTATGTCTAAACATAAAAAAGTGACCAAACCCACAACGGCACAAATCCAAGCACGCCACGATAAAGATGAGTTAAAGCAACTCAAGCAAGAAAATAAGATGTTAAGAATCGAGAACGAATTTTTAAAAAAACTCGATGCCTTAGATCACGAAAAATCAGCTCACGAGAAACCGTGACCTTAATTGATGATCTGAGGCGGGTCTTCAAAACGTCGATTAGTTTTATCCTTAAAGCCGTTAAGGTACCACGTAGCACGTACTATTACACTAAGCACAGTCAGGGACGAAAATATGAGGATGACCAGGTTATCCAAGCCATTGATGAAATTCGGCAAACAGATGCCAAGTATACTCAAAAATACGGTTACCGTCGCATAACGTTAGTTATGCATGAACAGGGATTTAAAGTTAATCATAAACGCGTCCTCCGAATTATGAAGGAGCAAGGCTGGACATGTCAGGCCTTTAATAAGCAAACTCGCAAATATAACTCATACAAAGGAACTGTTGGTAGAATCGCCAAAAATAAGTTACACCGTCGATTCAAGACAGATCGACCATATCAAAAACTCGTCGCCGACGTTAGTGAATTTCGATACGGTCAGATGAGTCAAAGCGAGCGAATCTATTTAGAACCCATCATGGATTTATTTTCGGGTGAAATTTTGGCATTTAACATTAGCGCACACCCAACTCTTGAATTTGCGTTGAAACCACTAAAAGAAGCATTAGATGGATTACCTGAGCTTCCTTATAGAACAACGGTACACACAGATCAAGGATTTCAGTATCAACATAAACAGTGGCAAAAAACGCTTAAAACTCATCATACCTTTCAGAGTATGTCCCGTAAGGCGACTTGCTTAGATAACGCCGCCATGGAATCATTTTTTCATCTCATGAAAGCAGAGATGATGTATGAACACTTCGAAAATTCAGAAAGTCTCGCGCAAGCGATGACTGAATGGATTGAATTTTATAATAACCGTAGAATCAGGACCAAACTAAAAGGCAAGTCACCGGTACAATACCGAGAACTTGCCAATCAGTTAGCAGCTTAATTTAGTTGTCCAAACTTGTGGGTTCACTTCAGGTATGGAATAGTCATGGCTTTTGGGTTAAGCGGAGCAAACTGTTTTTTGTCGCCCATTTTAGCTATTAATATAACGACAAAAAGATCGGGATTAGTTGCGCTTGGTACAAGTTGGATATAATTGCCTGGAACGTGGTGGCTGCGGCTGTCAGTCAAAGTACGGTCTCACAAGCGGCTTTATCTAAGTTGCCAAATCACGACGAAGGTAAATAACACCGCTGAGCCAATTCTGGGCCGCCCGGCGTTAATTACTAGCTATCATGTTAATACGTTGTAAAAGGTAGGCGCCGATTTTAATGATTATCCAACGTAGTGGTTGCCTTTTGATTAAGTAGACTAGACTAAATGGTAAAGTTGACCGTAAATGAATAAACTCTTGGCGGTTGCGTTTAAAATCGGAAATACTAGGTTATTAATAATTGCCATCGCGATAGTTAGTAGCGTCGTGGTTATAATCACGACTAATTAAATTCAACCACAAAAAAAAGTCCGTTGTGAGGCAACGGGCTTAGGTTGTTTTAAAAGTACCAATCAACAATGAAACTTCTTAGGTCGCGTCATAATCAATAAGCGCACGTTGCAAGTATTGATTGAAGCCAAGGACTAGCGTGATGACAGTCATGCTAGTCCTTTTGTGTCGTCACACAAACGACCCTATACATATAGTATACGTAAATGTAGCGTTTAGTCAATTAAAGTCATACGGCACTTGGCTAAGTTTAAAACTGGAAACGTTAGGTTAAAAATAACCAGTGTAGTACAATTAAATTGGCAACAATTTCTGTGTGCGATTGCTGGTGGCGCGTCCTAAATATAGGAGGTGTTGCCAGTGGATGAGTATTTGCTTGGCAATTTAGTTAGGAGACGGGTCTTCAGTTTGTTCTTTATCAAGCTGAACGTCGCAAAAGCGTTGAGAGAATTTCGAAAATTAGTACACGACGTTCAGTTAGTATTGATCGTTGCTATGGTTATTGCCATTGCAATTATCGGTACTGTCATCGTGCTAAGCGCGACTAATTAGAGATCCAGCCACAAAAAAAGTCCGTTGTTTGTACCAACGGGCTTAAGTGGTTTTTAGCTTCATTTAGCAAGAAACTTCTTAGGTCGCGTCACAACCAATACGAGCACGAAGCAAGCATTGATTGAAACCAAGGACTAGCGTGATTCCCGTCATGCTAGTCTTTTTGTGTCATTACACAAACGACCCTATACATATAGTATACGTGAATGTAGCGTTTAGTCAATTAAAGTCATACGGTACTTGGCTAAGTTTAAAACTGGAAACGTTAGGTTAAAGATAACCAGTGTAGTACAATTAAATTGGTGGCAATTTCTGTGTGCGATTGCTGGTGGCGCGTCCTAAATATAGGAGGTGTTGCCAGTGGATGAGTATTTGCTTGGCAATTTAGTTAGGAGACGGGTCTTCAGTTTGTTCTTTATCAAGCTGAACGTCGCAAAAGCGTTGAGAGAATTTCGAAAATTAGCACATGACGTTCAGTTAGTATTGATTGTTGCTATGGTTATTGCCATTGCAATTATCGGTACTGTCATCGTGCTAAGCGCAACTAATTAAAGATTCAGCCACAAAAAAAGTCCGTTGTTTGTACCAACGGGCTTAAGTGGCTTTAAAATGTAATAATTATCAGAAGCTTCTTAGGTCGCGTCACAACCAATACGAGCACGAAGCAAGCATTGATTGAAACCAAAGGCTAGCATGAGTCCAAATCATGCTGGTCTTTTTGTGTCGTCACACAAACGATCTTACAGCTTTATTATACTTGATTACGTTTTCCAGTCAACTAAAGCAAAGCAGTATTGACGGTTGAGAAATGGCTTTTGGAGTTTAATGGGATCGCGTGATAAAATAGTGTCCATTAATCAGTGGACATTTAAAAGAAAGCGCTAACAATATTAACTGATATATTTGAAAGCAAGGAGGTCAGCCAGCATGCGCGCAACGACTTATCAAATGATTTTAACTTATTTAGCGAGTCAGTCACAGTACGTTAAAGCCCAGACTGTCGCGGATTATTTTGGGGTTTCTGCCAAAACGATTTATCGGGCTATTCGTTATCTTAATACGTTAATGGCTCAACCGGTAGTTATGACGGTCAAAGGGAAAGGGGTCAAGCTGACGCCTAATCTGGATCAGGCGGCTTTAACCACGCAATTGCAAGCAACGGGGTATCCAGCGGCGCAACGGCGACGATTGTTAGCTTTGGAGCTGCTCTATCGGTCACCTAATCATCAGCGTTTAGCGGACTGTGCGGCACACTTTTTCGTCAGTGAATCGGTTATTAGCATGGATTTGGTTAAGCTGGCGCAACAATTACAATCATTTCAATTGAAGGTCAGTCGTAGTGCGCATCATGTGACCATCCTGGGTAACGAAACGGCGGTACGTAAGGCAATCTTGGCACAAACTGATCAAATGCGTGCAATGCAATTAATGGATGCCAGTAGTTCTAACCGGGTTATGGAACCAGCTAATCAGATTGACGTCTTGTTCATTACGAACGAGATTGAAAAGATTGAACGGCTGCTCCAAATTAAACTACCGCATCCTTACGATATCAATTTGTTTACGCATTTGCATATTTTGGTCCAACGTACGCGTACGACCGGGACCGCCCGGCTTTCACAAGTGCAACTGACCGCCAATGAACAACAGTTGATTACTGCCAATGACACTGTTTATCAAGTGTCAAAAGTGATCAAGCAAGATATTGAACAGTTTTTAAACGTTAGCTTGTCGGCAGTAGAAGCGTTCTATGTGTTTGAGTATTTAATTTCGTCACATTACTATGAACGGCTACCCAAAGGGCAAACGCAATTACCGCTAACGGCGCAAGTGGTCGCGCGCTACCTCCAATTAGTCCCGTTATTTTTAACGCATCCGCTTGATTTTAGTCCGATTCGACCGGCGTTAACCGCGCATATTGGGCCAATGTTGAATCGACTGCAACAACAAATTGTGATGAAGAATAATCTGTTAACGGCTGTTCAAATGGAATATCCGCAACTGTTTGCGGCCGTGCAAAAAGCCTCGCTTAAAATCTCAGCGGAGTACCAGTTAGCACCGGTGCCATTAGATGAAGTTGCGGCGACAACGGTGTACTTTGCCACTGAAATGGAACGGCATCCGTATCAGCTGAAAACGCTAATTATCGGGGATACTCGGATTGGGACAGCCGAGTTATTGCGCAGTAAAGTCACGCGTTTATATCCGGAATTGCAAGTTGTGGGCGTGCAATCCAAGCGAGACTTTGAACAACATCCCGTCCCAGCCGTCGCGTTATTACTGGCGACGACATTGGTTGACAGCGACTTGCCAACGGTCATGATTAGTCCCATCTTGGGTGCTAGTGACCGGGCACAAGTTCGGCAAAAGATTCGTGAACTACGGGTGGCTCGTTAGTGAAGGGGCCACCCGCAACTTAAATGAAGTAAAGGTGGCTCAACAACATGCGATTTGATGAAATTGATCAGTTAGCCGTGAATACGGTGCGAATGTTAGGTATTGATAGTATTGAGGCGGCTAAGTCGGGGCATCCGGGGATTGTCTTGGGGGCTGCACCGATGAGTTATGTCTTGTGGAATTATTACTTAAAAGTTGATCCGAACCAACCGAATTGGGCTGACCGTGACCGCTTCGTCTTATCGGCTGGTCATGGTTCGGCGATGCTCTATAGTCTGTTGCATCTTAGTCATTATGAGGTCAGTTTAGACGATTTGAAACATTTTCGGAAGTTAGGGTCGAAAACACCAGGTCATCCGGAATATGGGGTGACGCCCGGGGTAGAAGCAACGACCGGACCATTGGGCCAAGGCTTCGGGATGGCAGTTGGGATGGCGATGACCGAAAAGCATTTGGCCGCGCAATATAATCGGCCAGGATTACCGATTGTTGATCACTATACCTATGTGGTCGCGGGTGATGGTGACTTGATGGAAGGGGTATCGCATGAGGCCGCTAGTCTGGCTGGCCATTTGAATTTGAATAAGTTAGTTGTTTTGTATGATTCCAATGATGTCGTGCTGGATGGTCCGCTCGGCAAGAGTTTTAGTGAGGATGTGGCAGCACGCTTCAAGGCTTACCATTGGAACGTCTTGCAAGTCGCTGATGGGACCGACTTGGCTGAGATTAGCGATGCCTTGCAAGCCGCTAAATCAAATCAACATGGGCCAACTTTAATTGAAGTTAAGAGTACGTTGGGCTATGGATCACCACAAGCTGGGACGCACAAAGTTCATGGGTCGCCATTAGGTCAGCAAACGACCGCCACTAAGTCAGCATTAGGCTGGGAACAACCGGCTTTTACGGTCCCAAGTGTGGTCGCGGATCGATTTACTAACGAAATTGTGGCTCGCGGCGAAACGGCCCAAGCAACTTGGCAAGCCTTATTCGATCGTTATCAGCAGCAACATCCGGTCTTAGCACAACAGTTCCAAGCAGGACTGATGAGTCAGCTACCAGCTAATTGGCAAACGCCTTTGCAAGCAGTGCCGGCTAAAGGGGATGAGGCTACTAGAGCTAGTAGTTCACGGGTCTTGCAAGCTGCTGCGCAAACAGTACCAAACTTATGGGGCGGCTCGGCCGATTTATCATCATCTAATAAGACATTCATCCAAGGTGAACAATGGTTTAGTAATAATCAGCCGTTGGGACGTAACATTGCGTTTGGCATTCGGGAGTTCGCGGAAGGTACGGTGATGAATGGCATTGCGCTACATGGGGGTACCCGGATTTTTGGCAGTACGTTCTTGGTTTTTGCAGACTATATGAAGCCAGCAATTCGCTTAGCGGCGTTGCAAAAGCTGCCCGTGATTTATATCTTTACGCATGATAGCATTGCGGTTGGTGAAGATGGGCCAACGCACGAACCAATTGAGCAAGTTGAAAATCTGCGTAGTATTCCAGGTCTGACGGTCATTCGACCAGCAGATTTGCGGGAAACCAAAGCCGCTTGGCAATTTGCATTAAGCCAAACGACGGGACCAACCGCCTTGATCTTATCGCGGCAAGCCTTACCACAATTGACGGTTAAGGCACCAGCGGCATTGCAATTGCTGGACGGTTATATTGCCGCGCCAGCCAAGCAGTCAGCGGCGTTGACAATTCTGGCAACTGGGTCAGAAGTCGGTTTGGGCTTACAAGTTCAAGCTGAACTTGCAGCCCAGCAGATTGATAGTCAGGTCGTTTCGGTACCGTCGTATGAACGCTTTAACCAGCAGCGTGAAGCTGATAAGCAAGCGCTGATTGGTGATTCAGGTCATCCGCGGGCGGCGATCGAATTCGGCGTCGGCAATTACTGGCACCGCTATGTTCAACAGCCGGAACTGGTCTTTGGAATTGATCAATTTGGTGCGAGTGGATCAGTGGACGAGGTGTTGCGCAGTTTTGAGATGACCCCAACCGTGATTGCTCAGCAGATTGTCGCGGCGATGGGTTAAAAAGGAAGTTTAAGGGTTAGAAGTCTTGATTCATAATGAATCGAGGCTTCTTTTGTGACTAGCTGAAGATTGGCGTGACTTGGCAAAAGTGTTGAAGCCGTTCGATCGATTAGATCACGACGTTCAGATTGTGCTAATTATCGCAGTGGTTATTGTCATTGCGATAATTAGTAGCGTCGTGGTTATAATCACGACTAATTAAATTCAACCACAAAAAAAGTCCGTTGTGGGACAACGGGCTTAGGTTGTTTTAAAAGCAACAAGATATTATAAAACTTCTTAGGTCGCGTCACAATCAATAAGCGTACGTTGCAAGTATTGATTGAAGCCAAGGACTAGCGTGATGACAGTCATGCTAGTCCTTTTGTGTCGTCACACAAACGACCCTACTCCTACATTATACGTGATTAGGACCACTAGTCAATTAAAAGACGATTCTGTTAAATGGGTTGATAGTCTTATTTCACTGCACCAACGGCATCAATAAAACGGGTAGCAATTTCAAGCGGCCGTGTAATCGCGCCCCCAATGACCATCCCGGCTGGATGCAAGCTAGCAACTTGTTGGGCCTGTTGCGGTGTGTGGATTCGGCCTTCCGCGATGACATCGATGTGATGATCGATTAATTGTTGAATCAGTTGCATATCTGGTCCGGCTAATTGCGGACTTTCAGCTGTATAGCCGCTTAAAGTCGTCCCAACAAAGTCAATGCCACACTGCCAAGCATTCAAACCTTCTTCAAGCGTCGCGGTATCGGCCATGAAGAGTTGGTGTGGGTATTTCGCTTTAACTTGGGCAATGAAGTCATTAATGGTTAAGCCATCATGGCGTGGACGTAAGGTACAATCGAGTGCAATAACGGCCACGCCAGTTGCGGCTAAGGCATCGACTTCCGCCATAGTTGCGGTGATAAAGGGTTTTTCGGGCGGATAGTCTTTTTTAATAATCCCAATAATTGGGAGATCCACTGCGGCTTGAATTTCTTGGATATCGCGAATTGAATTAGCGCGGATCCCAACGGCACCTGCTTGCTGGGCGGCCTTAGCCATTAACGGCATCACGCCCCCGGTTGGGCTATATAGCGGTTCGTTCGGCAGTGCTTGGCAAGAGACGATGACGCCGTGGCTTAGTTGTTTTAAAAGTTGTGGTTTAGTTATCATTCCAAAATCCTCCATTTTTAAAAATATATGGATTTTATCTCCAAAACAACCATAACATGTAATTGCTACTTGGTAAAGCGCTTTCTTGTTATTTTGGAGCAATTATCCAAGAATAGCGTATAATATGACCCAGAAGGATGGTGACGGAGATGCGTTATGATCACTTGATTCAGGAACATTATCCAACCTTAACGCGGTCAGAAAAAAAGGTTGCGGATTACGTCCTCAAGGTCGGCAGTCAGTTGATGTACGCCACGATGAGTGACATTAAAGCCGCCACCAAAGTTGGGGATGCCACGATTATCCGCTTTTGCCAGAAGTTAGGTTATAGCGGCTTTTCGGATTTTAAAATTGAAATTGCCAAGGAAGACTTTACCCAGCAGGAGCAGACGCGGCCGACTGATTATTACGATGAGATTAGCCAACACTTGCAGGAGGCTTTAACTGCGACGGCGAAGCTCATTGAACCGGCCAGATTGAATCAGGCCATCGATTTGTTGAGTCAAGCACACAAGGTCTACATTTTTGGGGTCGGTGGTAGTGGTCAGGTCGGGGCCTCATTTGCCGCGATTCTATTGCGTGTGGGTATTCAGGCAACTCCGGTTGGCGATCCGCATATTCAAGCTCAGATTGCGTCATTACTCGCACCTAGTGACCTAGTGATTGGCTTGTCATTGACGGGACGCACGAAGGACACGTATGATTCGCTGAAGATTGCTAAGGATAATGGTGCGCGGATTATTGCGATAACGAATAATCTAAATAGTCCGGTGGCTAGCTTAGGGGATGTCATTCTACAGACCGCGATTGAAGAGTTCTTAAACGGGGGCTCTGTAGCGGGGCGCATCTCGCAATTGTATATTTGTGACGTCTTGACGCAAGGGTATGAAAATCGCAATCAAGTGGATGCAGTGGCTTTGCGAGAGAAAGTTTTGCGGTCGATTATTGATAAAAGTATTGATTAAAAAGTGGCTAGTCTCAATCTTTATTTGAAGCTAACGCTTTTGTTCAGGTAGAAAGCGAGGCCCAAGATGTCGAAAGAATCAATTATCCCCAAACCAAACGGAACTGTTCAGGTAGATCTAGCTACTTTTCAGCAATGGCAACAAGTGATGACGATGATTAATGCGGCTAGTTGTGGTGCGACGGATCAACAAGTGCAATTCGATACGGCTAAGATCGAAAGCATGCTGACTTATTGTGTTGGGTTAACGCAACCGGGTAAAACGGCGCAGTTAGTGACTCGTGCGGCTAAAGCAACGGCTAAGCTGATTGTGTCGCCAACGGTTGCCGGCGGGGCCGACTTGCTAACTGATGACCAAGCCCATGCCAAGCAAAGCCAACTCTCGGAAGCAACCATGCACCGTTACCACTTACATGCAGGTGACGTGATTACGGTGACGTTGAGCGCCGATGGTCAGGTCGCTGAGCTGCAAAAAGTGGGCCGAGTTGACCTGCACAATGACTTGGATGGCTTAGCGCAAGCCGTCGTCGAAGCTGGTGATGAGCTTGGATTACCAGGCCATTTGGTCGTTAGTCATAATCAAACGACGACGTTAACGGATGGCAGCGGAATGCCATATCCATACGTGATTCCAGCAGCGGTCGTGACAGCGTTCAAGTTAAAAGCAGGTGACCAGGTTGATTTGCGTTGGTATCATGATGAGCTAATGACGATGCAGGTTATTTGGCGATACTAATTGAATAGCTGTACACAAAAACACCCGTATTCCACGCGATTAAGCGCTAAGTACGGGTGTTTCTGGTTAAATATTTAAGAAATTAGCAAAACGTGAGCTAGTTTAATGGTTCCCATTTCCAGTTTTCAACTTCTGGTAAATCCGTACCTTCAGCACGAATGAAGTCATGATGCTTGTCGAGCATGTCGTTCATCTCTTGAACAAGATGAGCACCCTTTTCAGCATAAGCTGGGGTTGCTAAGATAGCAGCCTTAACTAAGTGGAACCGGTCGAGTTCATTACGGACCCGCATATCGAATGGGGTGGTAATGTCGCCTTCTTCACGATAGCCATGAACGTGTAAGTTATGGTTATGACGATCGAAGAAGATCGTCTTTACTAAGTCATCGTAAGCATGGTATGCGAAGATAACTGGTTTGTCTTTAGTAAAGAATGAATCAAATTCAGCATCAGTCAAGCCACGTGGGTCGTCTTTCTTCAACTTCAAGATATCGACAACGTTCACGAAACGAATCTTCATTTCTGGGAAGGCTGCATGCAAGATTGAAACCGCCGCTAAACTTTCAGTGGTTGGTTCGGAACCAGCAGTTGCAAAGACAACGTCAGGTTCTTCACCATTGTCAGTACTTGCCCAGTCAACAACACCAAGACCATCGCGAACTAAGTGTTTAGCTTCGGTCATCGTGAACCATTGTGGACGTGGGTGCTTGCTGGCAATGATTAAGTTAATCAATTGCTTGCTTTGGATCGCCTTGTCGAAGGTGGCAATCAAGGTGTTGGCATCGCCTGGTAGGTAAGCCCGAACGTATTTGGTCTTCTTTTCAGCCAAGTGTGAGATGATACCTGGATCTTGATGAGAGTACCCATTATGATCTTGCTGGAAGGCCGTTGATGAGGCAATCACGTTAAGTGAAGGGACATCAGCCCGCCATGGGGTTTCTTCATGCGAGTTCCGTAACCACTTGAAGTGTTGGGTTAACATTGAATCCACAACGCGTAAGAATGATTCGTAACTTGCAAAGAAACCGTAACGACCAGTTAAGTTGTAAGCTTCCAACATCCCTTCGTCCATGTGTTCTGACAACATGGAGTCGATGATGCGGCCTTCAGGTGCTAATAAAGCATCGTTAGGTTCGTGGATTGGTTCTAGCCATTGACGCTTCGTGTCTTCAAAAGCCGCACCTAACTTGTTAGATAAGGTTTCATCAGGACCCCAACCACGGAAGTTCTTGTTATCTTTGTTTAATTCGATTAAATCACGGATATACTTACCAAGTTCAGTCATATCTGAACCGTCTTCTTTACCGTGATCTTTGTTATCTAAAGCATAGTCATCGATATTTGGTGTAATTAAGTCTTTGGTTAACTTACCACCGTTAGTAACGGGGTTAGCAGCCATCCGAGCATTGCCTGCAGGTACTAATGAAGCAATTTCAGGTTTCAAAGTCCCGTTTTCATCGAATAATTCGTCTGGCTTGTATGATTTGAGCCAAGCGACCAACTTATCGGCATGTTCCATATGGTTACGGTCGACAGGAATTGGAATTTGGTGAGCCCGGAATGACCCTTCGATTGGTTCGCCGTCCCAAGTCTTAGGACCAGTCCAGCCTTTAGGTGCGCGGAAGACGATCATTGGCCATTTAGGACGAGATTCATCATGGTTATCCTTGGCATTCTTACGAATAGCATGGATTTCTTCGATGACTTTGTCCAATTCAGCAGCCATTTCTTTGTGCATCTTAGCAGGGTCAGTACCTTCAACAAAGTGAGGATCCCAGCCTAAGCCCTTAAAGTAGTCTTCAAGTTCTTCATGTGATTCACGTGAAAGGACAGTTGGGTTAGAAATCTTGAAACCATTTAAGTTCAAGATTGGTAAGACAGTCCCATCGGTGATTGGGTTGATGAACTTGTTAACTTGCCAAGAAGTTGCCAATGGGCCAGTTTCGGATTCCCCATCACCAACAACGGTAGCGGCAATTAAGCCAGGGTTATCAAGAATAGCACCGGCACCATGCAAGATTGAGTAGCCAAGTTCACCACCTTCGTGGATCGAACCTGGTGTCTTAGGATCAGCATGGGAAGCCACGCCGCCTGGGAATGAGAATTGCTTGAATAAACGCTTCATCCCGGCAGTATCTTGGGTAATCTTTGGATAGGTTTCAGTATAAGTCCCATCTAAGTAGGAGTTTGAAACCATGACTTGGCCACCATGACCTGGTCCTTCAATGTAGAACATGTTCAAGCCATACTTATTAATGACCCGGTTTAAATGGGCATAAATAAAGTTTTGGCCGGCAATCGTCCCCCAGTGGCCGATTGGATGGACTTTAACGTCCGTAGCCTTAAGTGGTTCTCTTAATAATGGATTATTTAATAGGTAGAGTTGACCAACAGAAACATAGTTGGCAGCCCGCCAGTACGCGTCAACGCGGTTTAAGTATTCATCTGAAGAATAATCAACAGAATTGTCTTTGGTAATTGTTTCACTCATCGTTTTGCAACTCCTTTGCAAATCTTTGTTTTATTTATCATTACGGTTATTATGATAGCGGTTTCAAAAATAAAGTCAAGGCTAAGTGCATAATTTTTATAAATGGAGTGTAAGAATAATATTTCATGTAGTGATTAAAGATACTGAAGCCGCTTTTAATTCGGAAATAAGTTCGGGTTCCAGTTTCGTATCTGAGATTAAGACATCAACATTTTCAACGCTTGTTGTTTTATATAAAGCATTCTTTTTGAATTTTGTGTGATCTGCCAAAACAACTTTAGTTCTACAGTGTGTCATCATTTTTTTTGATACTTCAACTTCTTCAACATAATGGTTAGTAATTCCTGCTTGTATACTAACTCCGCCACAGCCAAAGAATCCAATATCAGCATAAATGTTATGGATGTTGTCTAAGGTAACGGGACCAGATAAAGAGCCTTCACTGGTTCTCATACTTCCACCTAAAACGACCATCTGAATGCTTTTAATGAATTGTAAAGTGTTTACGACAAAAGATGATGTGGTAATGATAGTCAGGTTGTGCAGTTGACTTCTTTTGATTGCTTCGGCCACTTGGAAGGCAGTAGTACCATAGTCGATAAATACAGAATCACCATCATGAATTAAGTTAATGGCTTCGTTTGCAATTTGTAGTTTTTCGGTTGTTTCTTGATGCTGTCGCTTGCCATACCTTGTTTCACTAACACTTTCGGGTAAGGTGGCACCACCTCGGATAGCCTGGACCAATCCTTGCTGGTCTAGGGTATATATATCCTTTCTAATAGTTTCTCTAGATATATTCAAATCCTTACTTATGTCAGCAATTTTAATGATTTGCTGCTTGTTAAGTGAATCTAGAATATACTTTTGCCTTTGCATAACATCCATACAGTATCATCTCCACACATTGATTTTAAAGAAATACTATAACACTTTGCGTTATTTTGCAAAGCATGTGTGTATGTGTTATTGACAAGTTACTATGAAGATAAAAAAATTAACATATAAAAATATATAAATAAATAACGCTTAACAGCGGGGATATTATAGCTAATTAATTGATACGACTGAATTGGCAAAATTAAATTGCAATGCAAAATTAGATAGTGAAGAAAATCACTTGTGAACAAATTTAAGAAAACGCTTGCAAACAAAATGCAAGATGATACAATTTAGTCATGAAAGCGATTACAACACGTACATGAAAGGAGTGAAAGATTTTGGCATCTGATAGCACTGTTGAAGTAAGTGATTATTTAAGAGATCAGCTAATCTTTCTACACACATCATTTAAGACGACGGAGGAACTTTTTACTTCGGTAAATGAAGTCGCCAAAGAAAATGGATTTGTAACGGATGAATTTTTACCGAAGATAATTAAACGTGAGGCAACTTTTCCAACTGGATTACAACTAGAACATCGTGGTGTTGCAATTCCACATACTGATGCGGATACGATCAAAAAAGAATTTGTAGCAGTGGTCGTGAATGATGCACCAGTAAAGTTCAATAGAATGGATGATCCAGAACAGACTGTAGATGCCAAGTTAGCATTCGTATTAGGCTTAAATAAGCCACATGCACAGCTCGAGATGTTGCAAGCATTGATGGCTATTATTCAAGATGATTCGTTAGTTCAACAATTAGAAGAAGTATCAACTGTGGAACAAGTTCATAACTTGCTAAGTAAATAAAAAAATAAGAGGAGTTTTCTATTATGAATAAAAAAGTAAATGTTTTGGTAGCATGTGGCGCTGGTATTGCAACATCAACAGTTGTAATGAGTAAGGTAGAAGAATTATTTAAAGAAAATAATATTGATGTTAATTTAATGCAAATTAAAATTGCTGAAGCAAAGTCAAAGCAAGATGATGCCGATATGCTGATTTCAACTACTGTATTGCCAACTACTTATAGCATCCCAACAATCAAAGCAATGGGGTACTTAACTGGTTTAGGCGTTGATAAGCTTAATAAGGAAGTAATTGATACGGCTAAAAAAATTCAGGATGAAGCAAATTAACGTATATTAGCTTGATGGAGGGATAATGATGCAACAAGTCGGGAATGTCGTTCAATATATTTTGAACATGGGACCATCTGTAATGCTCCCAATCATGATTTTTATTATTGCACTTGTTTTTAGAGTAAAACCTGCTAAAGCATTGCGTTCAGCGTTAACAATTGGTATCGGGATGGTTGGTATTAACTTAGTTATTAACTTGTTAACCACCAATATTGGCCCTGCTGCCAAAGCGATGGTTAAGCGTTTTGGTTTTCATTTAACAATTGTCGATGTTGGCTGGCCGTCAGCAGCAGCTGGTGCATGGGGTCAACCAATATCATCAATTTTGATTCCAATTTTGTTAGTTGTTAACCTTATTTTGATTATGTTAAAAGTTACCAAGACTTTGGATATCGATATTTGGAACTATTGGCACATGGTGGCAGCTGGTTCTGTTGCGTACATCGTAACTAAGAGTTGGGTGTTTAGTATTATTTCAGCAATTTTATATATGACATTCTGTTTAATCATTGCCGATCGTACCGCTCATAGTGTTCAAGATTTCTATGGCTTGGAAGGTATTAGTTTCCCGACGGGTTCTAGTGATGCCTTTGGTTTAATTGGTATTCCTATTGCATGGGTTGTTTCTAAGACGCCTGGTTTGAGAAACTTGCACGCTGACTCAGAAACTATTCAAAGAAAATTCGGTATTTTTGGCGAACCGATGATGATGGGTATTATTATTGGTGCTGCTATTGCAGCCTTAGGTGGCTATGATGTTGCCGGAATTTTGAAGATGGGAATTAACATGGGTGCCGTAATGATGTTAATGCCACGGATGGTTAAGTTACTAATGGAAGGTTTAATTCCAATTTCAGAATCAGCTCGTGATGTCTTGACTAAACGCTATGGTGAAGGGCGAGAAATCTATTTAGGTATGGATGCTGCTCTTTCAACTGGTGCACCTGCTACCTTGGCAACTGGTTTGCTGTTAGTTCCAATTACACTATTCATTGCAGTTATTTTACCTGGTAACCGAGTATTGCCTTTCGGTGACTTAGCAACCATTCCATTCTATGTATCGTTGATTGTTGCTTCACGTAAAGGTAATATTATTCATTCTGTTATTGCTGGTGCTATTGTAATTACTTTGGCATTGTTAATGGCTACTGACTTTGCTACTGTTCACACTGCAATGTTACAAGGGGTTGTTCAATTGCCAGCTGGTTCTGCACAAGTTTCATCACTTGATATGGGTGGGAACTTCTTGAACTGGATTCTGTTGAAATTAGCGTATGTATGGAATGCTGTCTTTTAAATTTAAATATATGTCTTAGAAGAGGTTTTTTAAATGAAAGCGTCATTGTTAACTGATCTAAATAAATTTGAAGTTCGTGAAACTGAGATTAAAGATCCTAAAGCTGGTCAAGTTCAAGTTCAAGTTATGGCTGCTGGGACCTGTGGCTCTGATAGTCATAAGATGAAGTCGGGATGGAAGTATGGCTTTCCTTCAATTATGGGGCATGAATTTGCTGGCAAAGTTGTAAAGCTTGGTTCTGGTGTCGACGATGTATCGTTAAATGAACGAGTTGCGGTTGCACCATTTATGCCTTGTTATCATTGTTATTACTGCAAGGTTGGTATGTTTCAAATGTGTGAAAATTATTCCATGTTAGGTCAGCAAGAAGATGGTGGATTTGAGCAATTTGTTAATGTTCCAGCAGAAAACGTCCTCGATATCGGTAGCATGAGTTATGAAGAAGGTGCTCTGATTGAACCGATGGCTGTGGCAGCTCATGCGGTGTTTGGCATTCATGCTGAAATTGGTGATAGTGTTGCTGTCTTCGGTTTGGGAACTGTTGGTGACTTAGTTGTTCGGCTTTTAAAGGTTGCCGGTGTCAAAGATATTATTGGAATTGATATTGATGATGAAAAACTCAAAAAGGGAACTGAAGAAGGTTGTACCCATGTAATTAATTCAGCCAAGGTTAACTTAGTAGAAGAAATCAATCGAATTACTAATAATCGTGGTGTCAATATTTCGATGGAATGTGCAGGCTCAAAGATTACTGAAGAACAAACTATGCTTGTCACAGCACGCCGTGGAAAGATTGGATATGTTGGTATTGCTTATGCTGATGTTACTTTACATCAACAAGCATTTGAAAGTATCTTTAGACATGAATTGACACTTAAAGGTTTTTGGAATTCCTATTCTGCACCCTTCCCAGGTAAAGAATGGACAACATCAATTGATTTTGTAAATTCTGGCAAAGTTAAGATTGATGATTTAATTACTCATAAGTTTACATTAGATCAGATGCAAGAAGCATTTAATATGATTACAACTCGTTCTGAATCATATAACAAAGTAATGTTCTACCCGAATGGCATTAAAGACGGGGAAAAATAAGTTATAAATATTAACGGAGGCGCTATTAGATTATGGATGATGTAGCAACGAAAACAATGGAAGCGGTTGTAAAAACGGAACCTGGTTACGATAATATGGAACTGAAACAAATTCCAATTCCTGAAGTTACTGGGGATAAGGTTCTGCTGAAAGTAGCATATACTGGGATTTGTGGGACTGATATTCATACTTTTAAGGGTCAATATGCGAATGCTGTGACTCCGCTGGTTTTAGGCCACGAATTTTCTGGTAAAGTTGTTAAAGTTGGACCTGATGTTAAGAATTTGAAGCCCGGTGATCGAGTTACTAGTGAAACAACTTTTGCAACCGATGAAACCTGTGTTTATTGCCAAGATAAAGAATACAACTTATGCCCTAACCGGGTTGGTATCGGGACGAAAGCGAACGGCTCAATGGCTAACTACGTCTTGACCCGTGAAGAAAGTGCTCACGTCTTGCCAGATAATGTTTCTTACAAGATGGCGGCCATGTCTGAACCATTAGCATCATGTGTCCATGCCATGTATCAAAAGACGCCATTTACGTTGCATGATACTTTGTTAATCATGGGACCAGGACCAATGGGCTTGCTCTCATTGCAAATCGCTAAGGAAATCGGGGCTAAAGTCTTCGTTTCTGGGATTACTAAAGATGCTGATCGGCTCCAAATTGCTAAAGAATTAGGTGCAGACTTAATCATCGATACCCAAACTCAAGATTTGGCTAAGATTATCATGGACGCTACTGATGGTGTTGGTGTAACTAAGGTCTATGACTGTTCTGGTGCGACACCAGCAGTTAACGCGGCCTTACCATTAATCCGTAAGGGTGGGACTTTCCAACAAGTCGGCCTCTTTGCAAAGCCAATGAACGAATTGGACGAACGTTCAATTATCCAGCATGAAATCACTTATCGTGGTTCACGTTCACAAAACCCATACGACTGGCCAATTGCGTTACACCTTGAAAGCAAAGGTGCAATCAACCAAGACGCGATGATTACTAAGGTCTTTGACCTCGAACATTGGCGTGATGCCTTTGATGCGATGATGGCTGGTAAGGAATTAAAGGTTGTTATTGCTTCAAATCCAGACGATCCAGATTTAGCCGACTAGTTAATATTTAAACTTTTACGATGACATATTAAGAAATAATTGAATTACAAACCTCCTTAATAAGGTGCTGGGGCCCATTGGTTCTAGCACCTTTTTTAGGAAACTAGTATGAAGAATGAGGAGATTATTTAATGGCATATACAAATGTTTTATTTGATATTGATAATACGTTAGTTAATTCAGCTTTTCTGATTGCTGAAACCTTGCAAAAAAGTACTCTAAAAGAAGGAATAGATATACCGGTCTCTAGATTTAGAAGTTTAATTGGTATGCCTGGTGATGAGATTTTGAAGAGATTTGGAGTCGAAAATTGGCAAAGAGTCTTAGAACGGTACAGTGTTGATTTTTCAAAGAATATGTATAAGCTAAGTTATTTTACAGGAATTAAAGAATTATTAGAAAAATTAATACAAGAAAAAATTAAAATTGGAGTGGTGACGTCAAAAAACAAGAAACAATTTTTTGACGAGACAAAATTGTTCCCAGAAATTGCTGATTTAAAGATTATAACTACTTCAGATGATACTGAGAAGCCTAAGCCGAGTGGAGATCCTCTATTGTTTACTATTCATCATCATGATTTGCGTAAAAAATCAACTTTGTATGTTGGTGATAGTATGTATGATATGCAAGCCGCATATGAAGCTGGTATAGATTTTGCAGCTGCCTCCTGGGGAGCTTTACCTGGGACTAAATTTGAATTTGCTAAGTATGTGCTAAAAAGTCCAGCTGATTTATTAACATTAATATAGTGAAAAGTAAATGGTGATTTATCTTACGTTGGATAAATTGCCATTTATTCATTAATGTAACGCGTTGTGCTAGGTTAATTCACTCAATCATTGATTCTAAGTCCACCGTTTCCTTGCTGTAATTGCTCATGAGTTTTGATCGTGTTCCAAAGAAAGATCGTTGATAGACGGCTATCCAAGTCACTCATTGTATCAGTTCCTGGGTGCTCAAAGTGACCAACAGTATTCAAATTGTTAAAAGCTGTTTCAATATGTCGTCGTTGGCTCTTTAAGAATGCCGGGTTAGTTCGATCATTTGGTCGCATATTTTACACAATGGAAACCAAAGATGAATGCCATAGGTCTGTTTTAGAAATTTTTGCAATGGTCGGCTTAAATAACCGCCATCTGCTAGAACATATTTGGTGGGACTCTTATTTAATAATTCAACGGCTGCCTTATGGTCGTCTATGGAAGTCGATGTTAATTCCCAATTAACAAAGTAACCACCGTTAGTCAAGACGGCGTGTAATTTGAATCCATAATAATAAGTCTGTTTGGTGGCGTTATAGCCTTTATTGACAATATTTCGCAAGCCTTTTGCTTGATTGCTGTGCCGCGCTGAAACTAAAGTAATTGGCGCACTATCAATGATTTCATAAGCTGGCTAATGTACAAATTCATTCAACATCCAAAGTCGAATTAGCTTTTCTGCACCCTTCAATTGACAACAGCGCCGATTGTAGCGACTTCTTTCTGGGATAACGATTCCTGAAGCCACTAACATTTGATGGAAATGCGATTCACTGGATTCGTACAAATCAATTCGAGTCAACATACAAGCCAAAATGATAAGATCACTAACCTTAAGCTCACGATAATTACAACGATACCGGAACTCTTTCGTTAGCTTTTCATAGAAATGTTTGATAATTGACACGGATTTCATGACAGAAATTTGAATTGGATTGAATTTTGCGATAACTTTAGGGAGGCCTAGCATTTACGATTCTTCTTTCTTGGTTTAGATGCCTTAGAAGTTACCGCAAATGCGGGCTTTTTGCATGCTTTAGACCCGAGTTCGCTATTTAATTTTTTGGATTATTACAAACCTAGCACTACGCGGTAATTAATAAAATAATGGTCAAGTTAATGAAAACGTTTTCGTAAAATGCTATACTACACATGCAATTGGTTTATTCAATTATAAAACAGTGTCATGCGAGGTGGGAAGATAATGGAAAAACATACCCTAACGTTAGCAGATGTCGCAACAAAAGAACGGCAATATTTAGAAACAATTTTTGCTATCGGTGATGGTCATTTTGGGGTTCGAGACTCAATTCCGTTTACAGGTAGTCGAGCTAATAAGCTACCAGTCATGCTAGTCAATGGCTTTTTTGAAACAAATCCTATCGTTTATGGGGAATCGGCATATGGCTATGCTAAGGAACATCAGACAATTGTTTCCTTAGCAAGTCCACGTAATTTTGATCTAGCAACTAGTAAAAGTAGTTCGGCTAAAGACGGTGACTGGTCGGTGACGTTAGCGCAAACCGAGCTAGATTTTGAAACAGGAGAGTTGCGAGAACTTTATGATATTACAACAGTTGAGCAAGAAAAATTCCGGTTAGCAGTAGTCTCAATAGTCTCTCTTGATGGATTACATCAGATTAAGCTAAGTTATCAGCTAACTTCGCTTAACTATGAAGGGGAATTGCGGTTTAATCGACCATTATTTGTAACCACTGAAGATGGTGCAAATAGTGATGATGATCCGCGGATTGCCCTACGAAAAGCGCAACTAAAAACGACTAACATGAGTTTGGATAAAGGTACAATAAGTTGGAATTTAACAACAGGTACAACTAATCAGACTATTGCAGAGCGTGATGCGGTGGTCGAGCTACCTAAGAATTTTAAAGAAGCCGAAACTAAGAATGGGTTTAGTGGTCATGGCCAAATTGAAATTGGGCAGACGGTGACGTTTGAATTTGTTAGACAAATTAGTGAAATTGATAATGGACTTAATGAAATTTCAAAACAATATGACTTTGTGTTGACTAATACGGCCATTCTAAAGGAATTTTGGCAGACAGCTCAAATTAAAATTGATGATACTAAATTACAAAAAGGCATCCAATACAATTTGTTCCAGCTATACCAGTCAGCCGGTAAAAATGGTTTGGCTAATATTGCTGCTAAGGGTATTACTGGTCCAGGCTATGAAGGTCATTATTTCTGGGATACTGAGATGTATATGCTACCATTCTTTATCTATACGCAACCCCAAATTGCTAAGCAGTTACTAAGCTATCGTTATCGTGTTTTACCACAAGCACGTAAACGAGCTCGCGAACTAGGTGTGACTGCCGGTGCACTATTTGCTTGGCGAACAATCAATGGTGAAGAAGCCAGTGCCTACTATCCTGCCGGAACCGCACAATATCATATTAATGCTGATATTGCGCATGCTATAAAATTGTATTTTGATGTGACGGGTGATGAAGACTTTTTACAACAAAAAGGTGCCCTTGTTGTGTTAGAGACGGCGCGTTTTTGGTTAGCTTATGGTAGTTGGAGCCTTCGTGATGGTCATCAAAAGTTTTGTCTATATAAAGTGACTGGACCAGATGAATATACGGCCTTGGTAGATAATAATTATTATACGAACCGCTTGGCTAAAGAGAACCTAGCCTTTGCTGCTTGGTTAATTAAGCATGGGTATTTAACAGCTAGCCAAAAAGAAAACGCTTTATTTGAAGAGGCTGCAAATAATATGTATCTTCCATATGACCAGCAACTAATGATTACTGAGCAAGATGATGAGTCGCCGGCGATGCCAACTTGGCCATTCGAAACGACACCAGCGACTAAGTATCCGTTGCTATTGAATTATCATCCGTTAATGATCTATCGGCATAGGGTCAATAAACAAGCCGATACACTTTTAGCCGAGATGCTCTTTCCAAATGATCAGGAGCAAGCTCAATTACAACGTGATTTTGACTATTATGAAAAAATCACCACGCACGATTCATCTTTATCACGTTCAATTTTTAGTATCTTGGCCAGTCGTCTTCGGTTGACTGATAAAGCATATGATTACTATATGGATACAGCGTTGATGGATTTGGTCGATTTACAAGGTAATGCTAAGGATGGTTTGCATGAAGCTAATTTAGGTGGTAGCTGGTTAGGGTTAACATATGGTTTTTCTGGATTATATGTTAGTGACGGTAAATTACATTTGAGCAATCAGCTACCTGAAAAAATCGATGAGTTGGTTTATCGAATCAGATTTCAAAAACGGTTGTTAGAAATACAATTACATTTTAGGGAGATCAAAGTTGTTTTAATTGAAGGTCAGCCGTTAACAGTTGTCATTAATGGAAAAACAAAAAATATTAACTAATGTAGAGGAGAAAAAACAATGGTTAAATTTTCAGATATTAAAGGATTTGTTTTTGATTTAGATGGTGTGATTACTGATACATCAACGTTTCATAGTCAGGCTTGGCACCAGGTGGCTGATAAGGTAGGTGTTAATTGGGATGCTGAATTAGCAGATGCCCTAAAGGGAATTAGTCGGATGGATTCATTGAACTTAATTTTAAAACGGGATAATAGAGAAAATGATTTTTCAGATGACGAAAAAGTCCAACTTGCTACTGAGAAGAATGATAATTATTTAAAACTTGTTAATCAGATGACGCCGGCTAATATCTTGCCAGGAGTAGAAGATTTCTTAATAGATTTGAGTGATAAAGGTTATTTGTTATCTTTAGCGTCAGCGTCCAAAAATTCACCACTAGTATTGAAGCACTTAGGATTAGGGCACTTCTTCTCCAAGTCTGTTGACCCAGCAACCCTGAAAAAGGGTAAGCCCGACCCTGAAATCTTTCGCAGAGGAGCAGAACTGCTAGATCTAGATCCAAGTCAATGTATTGGTGTAGAAGACGCGGCGGCCGGAGTGCAGGCGATAAATAGTGCTGGAGAAGTGTCGATTGGTATCGGTGATCCTAAGGTCTTAGCGTCAGCTGATATCAATTTTGTTGATACGACTAAATTGAATTTGGGTAATATTGCTAAAGCTATGGGTTAGTTAGAATAGTAAGGTCATGTAAGGGATAATTCGTAGAGAATTATCTTTTTTAGTAATTCATTTAATAAGCGAACTTTAAGAATGCAAAGAATTTAAAATTAAAATAACTGTAAGCGCTTGCAAAATTCTGCAATAAGCGGTATATTCACATTGTTAACAAAAACGTTTTTGTAGAAGCTAAGAAGGGGGCAGTTACATGAGAAATAAATACGTGCAGTTACGTATTTTAGCCGGCCTAATTGATGTCATTGTGGTATATGTCCCAACGGTTATTCTAGCAATTCTATTTTTAAAGGCTAATTTTCGAACTGCCGATATTATTGGTCAGTTGGGGTTTGTGGTTTATAACATTGTTTTAATTACCAGCAATCATGGGCAAACGCTTGGAAAGAAGATTGCCCGTGAATATGTGTTAGTGAATGATGAACTACCGGATAAAGCACTGATTGCTGGAATCAGAGAAGTGACTAAAGCAATTTATTTCTTACCATTTGTTGGCTGGATTTTCGGTATTCTCAGTATCACGCTATGTTTCTTTAAAGGGCGGATGTTGCATGATTACTTTGGTAATAGTGAGGTCGTACTAGAGAAGGACATGCTAAGGATGGAGAAGTGAGTTGCAATGAAATTACCATTAACTTCAATTAACACCGGGGGCTTGCTCACGATGCTACTCATAACAGTCATCTATGCAGTTGTTATTGTCTACAAGCATCGTGATCGCAATGATATTCGTCAAATATATAAGTGGTATTTATGGTATTTATTGCCATTTTTAATGCTAGCAATTATTTTGAAATTACAAATTACGTTACAAATAGGAATTTATTTAGCTGGCGCTGGAATTGTATTGCACCGTTCCAATCGCTACTTTTATAGAAACTGAGGGGAGCACGTTAGTATGCAACTTGGAGTTAAAACTGATCCGAAGAATCAATGGTTACTTACTGAGAATAAATTAAATACCCGACAGCTTGGTAAGGCAGAAGCCTTGATGTGTTCAGGAAATGGGTATATGGGGATTCGTGCCACAACTGAGGAACGGTATGTGGGTGAACGTCGGGATATGTTTATCGCTGGCAGCTTTGATTCTTTTGCAGATGAGGTTGCTGAGTTACCTAATTTACCAGATGTCGTTGGGATGCAAATTGAAGTTAATGGTCATCAATTAAATCTAAATCAGGGCGAGGTTAGTGACTATCAACGACAAATCAATTTGAAAAATGGCTTATTAACTCGGACATTCAAATGGACGATCGACGATCAGAGTTATCAATTTAAATTTGAACGCTTTGTTTCGATGGATAACTTACACTTGGTTGTTTCAAGAGTAACGGTAACAGCACTCACTACTAAAATAATTGTTAAAATAAAGTCTGGTATCGATGGGCAACAAACCAATAGCGGAACTCAGCATCTGGTTGAGGGCGCTAAGCGGTTGTTTGATGATCATTATATGCAGTTATTGACTAAAACTGGTGAATCAAATATTAATTTTGCTTTTTCGACTTGTCATAACTTTTTTGATGAATTATCAAATCCTGTTCAGATGAAACAACAAATGGAACTAGGCCGGCGACAAATCTTTTGTAAATATCAAGCAGAATTAGAACAAACTGAGTCGTTAGTAATGGTCAAATATAACACGATTGTGACTGACCGTGATCGTGACTATGATGGTCAACAGCTTGAGGACTTACAACAATTTGGGTTGCGGGAGTTGAAGACTAGCAGTGAGCAATCTTTTGAAACACTTTTAAGTCATTCCGAAGCAGCTTGGCAGGAACGTGTCTGGAAGTACGGCAAGGTCGCTATTAAGTCGTCAGATTCAAACGATCAAGTTGCCATTAATTTTGCACGCTATCAACTAGCGATTTCAACGCCTGAACATGACAATCGAATGAATATTGCGGCTAAAGGACTAACTGGTGAAGGCTATAAAGGCCATGCATTTTGGGACACTGAAATCTTTATGCTTCCTTATTATATTTTCACAAAACCAATAGTTGCCAAGAAACTGATTGAATATCGTTACCTTGGTCTCGCGGGGGCACATCGTAAAGCTAGTGATAATCAGTATGAGGGAGCCCAATTTCCATGGGAAGCGGCTTGGCCATCAGATGGTGAGTCAACACCGGTTTGGGGTGCTGCTGATATTGTCACTGGAAAAGCAATGAAGATTTGGTCTGGATTTATTGAACAGCATATAACTAGTGATGTGGCTTTTGGTGCGTTGGAATACATTCATGCTACCGGTGATCAACAATTTGCCTTAGATAAAGTTAATGAAATAATTTTGGATACAGCTAAATTTTGGCAGAGTCGACTTGAATACAATTCAACCGCTGATCAGTATGAAATTCATGATGTCATTGGTCCGGATGAGTACAAAGAACATGCGAATAATAACTCATTTACGAATTATACGGCACAATGGACAATTCAAACGGCAATCCAAATTACGGATGATTTAAAAGCTAATCATCCAGATAAGTATCACGAACTAGATCAAAAGTTGAATTTGAAAACAACTTATGATAAATGGATTGCCTGTGTTGATAAAGTTTATCTTTTAAAGCCAAACGCACAAGGTATTATTCCACAAGATGATACGTATTTATCAAAGAAGACTATTGATTTGTCGAAGTATCGTAATGCGGAACATGTTGGTGGTATTTTCGATGATTATAATTTGGACCAAGTTAATCAATTACAAGTGACGAAGCAAGCCGATGTACTACTGCTATTATATTTGTTTGAACAAAAATTTGACGCACAAGAGAAACGATTGAACTGGGATTATTACGAACCTAAAACCACGCATGATTCATCGCTATCGCTTTCAACACATGCGATTTTAGCAGCAGATTTGGGTATGCAACAAACAGCTTATGAATTTTTCCAACGTGCTTGTCAGATTGATTTAGGACCAGATATGCAGTCATCAGACGATGGCACACATTCAGCGTCATTAGGTGGTATTTGGAATGCAACTGTTTTTGGATTTGGTGGGGTACGGTTACTAGGTGATCAATTACGGATTGAACCACATTTGCCAGCTAATTGGTCGCAATTGAGTTTTGATATTTATTGGCAACAACAAAAGGTTCATATCGAGATTCAAGCAAATGAATTTACAGTCTCAACGATCGATGCAACGAGACCAATTAGTTTTAATAGTCAGAATCAAACTTATCAATTAGCACAAAATGAAAGCGTAACCATTTCTTTAGCTAATATGGAGGGGACATTATTATGAAAAAATGGATTAAAGGTTTAGGCGTAACGTCAGTTTTGGCACTTTCAGTAGGGTTGTTGGCCGCTTGTGGTAGCAGTAAGTCGTCATCAAGTACTAAGACCACCAATTTTAAAGGGCAAACAGTTAAAGTTGGTATTTGGTATGGTAGTGACCAAGAACGTGAAGGTATTAATAAAATTATTAAGGGTTTTGAAAAGAAAACCGGTGCCAAGGTACAAACCAAAGTATATACCAACTTTAATACGCAAATTCAAGCAGATTTATCTGGGCATACAGCTCCAGATGTCTTCTATATGGATTCTTCCATGTATCCATGGTTTAAGAAGCAAGGGGTACTAGCTAAGCTTGATAAAAAGCAAATGCAATCATCCAAATTCTATCCTAATTTAATTAAGGCTTTTGAAACTAAAGGTGGCCTTTATGGGGTTCCAAAAGATAACTCGACTTTAGGTCTACTAGTAAATAAAAAGATTATGAAGAAGACTGGTGTTAAGGTTTCAAGTATTCCACAAAGTTATAATGGTTTAATTAAATGGTTGCCAGGGTTCCAAGCTAAGCTGGATAAAGCCTATGGAAAAAACAAAGTTAAAGCAATGACATATGATCAAGATATGGCTCGGAATTATACAATTATGGCTACTAATGGCGGTCAACCATTAACGAACGATGGTAAGGCTAACTTAGCTAGTTCCAAAGTGCTTGATAACATGAAGTTATATCAAAACTTAGTTAAAACTGGTGCTGTTGCAACTGCAAAAGAATTAGGCTCGGGAGACAACGGAACGGCTTTCGGGACTGGTAAGGTTGCGCTTACCGAGGAAGGAAATTGGACTTACAACGTTCAAAAGAAACAATATAAGACTGATTTTGAAGTTTTACCAATGCCTAGTTATGAGGGCAAGCGTCGTGGGATGATCTTCACTGTTGGCTGGGGCGAGTATGCTGCAAGTAAAGTGAAACCATTGGCAAGTGCTTGGATTGCTTATGCAACTAGTAAGGAAGGTATGTCGAAGTGGGTTAAATCTACTGGGACAATGCCTAGTCGCTCAGATGTTGCTAAGGACGTTAATTTAACTAAGGATTCAAATATGAAGACTTGGTTAAATGCAACTAATTATTCAACTGTTTGGCAAGATGGGACAACTTTAACTACTGTTAATACATCTTATCAAAACTTTGTTGCTAAAGCTTTAGAAGGTAAAGAATCAATGAAAGCAGCAATGACATCAGCTGATAAGCAAGCAAATGCTGCAATTGAAAAAGCACATTAATAATTGTTAGAACAATAGGACTGTTAACGCAGTCCTATTGTTTCGAAGAAAGGTGAATTATATGGAAATGCAAAAGAAGTCACCTAAGCCAGCTCGTGGACTCAATGGGAAGCACGGTCAAATTTGGCAAGCTTATATATTCTTAGCCCCTGCCTTTGTTATTGCGGCTGTTTTCTTTATTGCAGCCATTGTATTTGCACTATTTATGTCGTTTAACCATGTCAATATGATCTCGCAACAGTTTGAATTTTCAGGATTGAAAAACTATATTGATGTTTTTCAAGATGATGTTGCGATGACGGCACTTAAAAACACAGCTATTTTTTCAGCAATCGTCGTGCCCATGCAAACGATTATTGCATTACTGATTGCCTATGCACTTAGTACCCGTGGGATTAAGGGTAAGAAACTATTCCGATTAGTCTATTTCTTGCCAACACTAACTTCTAGTGCTGCGTTAACCTTAATCTTTATGTTTATTTTTAATGTTACTGGACCATTAAACAATTTCTTGATTTCTATGGGGCTTTACCAACATCCAGTTAACTTTCTGCAAAATCCGGCATATTCTTTAAAGGTCATTATGGTCATGAATATTTGGTCAACGGTGCCCAATTACATGACGGTTTATCTCGCGTCGTTGGTTGATCTGCCAGAGTCGTTCTATGAAGCCGCAGAAATTGATGGTGCTTCGGCATGGCAAAAATTACGTTACATTACGATTCCATATTTGCGCCCAATTACAACCTATGTCTTGTTAACTGGTATTATCGGAACTTTCCAGATGTTTGATCAAGCTTATATCTTCTCAAACGGATCGGGTGGTCCAGATAATTCAACGTTGACAATCGCTTTAATGGTTTATCAATATGCATTTGGATCGATGAATACTATGGGATATGCTTGTGCTTTGGCAGTTGTCTTGACCATTATTATCTTCGTTGTTTCAAGGTTAACTGAACGATTAAATGGTAGTGAAGGCTTGCGATAGGAGGTTATCAAAATGAAAGAAAAGTCTAAAATTTTAAAGGTTATTCTATATGCCGTTTTGATCCTATACGCGGTGATTACGCTTTATCCGTTCTTGTGGGCCTTGGCAGCGTCTTTCAAGCCTTTAAAAGAAATCGTTAGTGGTAATCCTGGATTATTACCACAGCATTTTACGCTTGACAGTTACAAGTATATTACAGGGACGTCATCACTATTTACGAGTTGGTTTATGAACTCGGTCATTGTTTCTTTGATTGGGACGATTGTGAACCTTTTCTTGAATACGATGGCTGGTTATGCACTTGCTCGACTAAATTTCCCAGGGCGGCAAAGAATCTATTATGGCTTTTTAGCCTTAATGATGGTACCAGCCCAAGTGTTATTAATTCCTAATTATCTTATTTTAATGAATTTAGGTATGCTGGATAGCTTTAAGTCTTTGATTCTGCCAGCGGCAATTAACATTGGTAATATATTTATGATGAGACAGTTTTTCCTCTCATTCCCAGCCGATGTTGAAGAAGCTGCCCAAATAGATGGTTTGGGAAGAATTTCAACGTTTTTCCGAATTGTAATGCCGTTAGCTCGGCCATCAATTGCAACGCAAGCTATCTTTGTTTTCATGGGATTTTGGAACAACTTCATGCAACCAATGCTTTATATCTCAACACCAAAGAAGTATACTTTAACATTAGGTTTACAGACATTTACAAATCAACAATCTGGTGTTCGCTGGGATCATTCCATGGCGGCAAGTATTATTTCAATCATTCCAATTATTATCTTGTATATTGTATTCAATGGTTACTTCTTACAAGGTGTACGAATGGATGGTGAGAAGTAAGGTAAAAATAATAAGAAGGTGTCTTTGTGAAAGCGGTTACTATTAAGGACGTTGCTAAACAGGCAGGTGTCTCAATTGGCACAGTTTCTCGAGTTTTTAATGGCTATCCCGATATCAGTGAAAGTACCAGGAAAAGGATATTTAAAATAGCCAAAGATGTGGGTTATTCACCTAATTTAGCAGCAAGGACACTATCATCCAAACGGCAAAAGACCATTGCTTTAATTTTTAATGATTTGGTCTATACACCGAAAACGACAATGCCAATGTCAATTTTGAATGGTGTGTATGATTATACACAATCGAAAGGTATTGAATTTGCTTTTTACGCAGTGACAACACAAAAACAGAAGCAAAAATCATTTGAACAGTTTTGTAGTGAACGGAATGTTAGTGGTGTAATTTTACAAGGATTACACGTGACAGATCCGTATTACGAGCAACTAAAAACAACAAAGATTCCAACGGTCCTAATTGATATGTACGTTGATAATCCGTATGTAGGCTCAGTATCAACTGATAATGTGGCGGCAGCTAAAGACGCCGTTAGTAGTTTAATTAAGTCTGGACGAAAAAATATCGATATGATGAATGGTAGTTATAACGCTACCGTTAGTGTGTGGCGGGAACAAGGTTATCATGAGGCGCTCGAAGCAGCAGAGTTACCCCCTAATTCTAGTTTAATTCAGTACGCCAATTATGATGAACAAATCGCTAGACTAATGGCGAAGCAAGTTATTGAACAAGATTCAACAATTGATGCTTTTTTCTGTGCGAGTGATTTAATGGCTTTAGGTGTCATTAAAGCTGCCCAAGAACTTAATAAACGTATTCCTGAGGATATTGCTGTAATGGGATTTGATGGCATTGAGCTTGGCGAATATGTGACCCCATCTTTATCAACAGTGAGTCAACAACCTTATCAATTCGGTCAGGAAGCAGGCAAATTGGTTATGGAACTAATTGACAAGCCAACGCTGGACCATGTTCTAATCCGTCATGTGCCGTATAAAGTGATTACTCGTGAATCTTCAGATTAGGTTGCTATCAAAATGATTTTTGCTGACTAAAAGGGTGAGCAAATTATGGTAAAAATTAAATTAGACCATATTTATAAAAAATATGCTGGTAATGATGATTATTCAGTAACTGATTTTGATATGGAAATGAAAGATAATGAATTTGTTGTTTTTGTTGGCCCATCAGGTTGTGGTAAGTCTACAACCTTAAGAATGGTCGCTGGTTTGGAGACTATTTCAAAGGGTAATTTATTTATGAACGGGCAACAAGTTAATGAAGTTCAACCTAAGGATCGCGATATTGCGATGGTCTTTCAAAATTATGCGTTGTATCCACAAATGACAGTCGCAGATAATATGGGATTTGGGTTGAAAATTCGAAAAGTACCACATACTGAAATTAAAAAGCGCGTTGACGATGCAGCTGAAATTTTGGGATTGAGTGACTACTTAACTAGAAAGCCAGGTGCTTTATCCGGTGGTCAGCGCCAACGTGTCGCTTTAGGACGAGCGATTGTTAGAGATGCTAGTTTGTTTTTATTAGACGAACCATTATCTAACTTGGATGCCAAATTACGGGTAGAGATGCGTACTCAAATTGCGCAATTACATCAACGGCTAGAGACCAATATGATTTATGTTACGCATGATCAAGTTGAAGCGATGACGATGGCTGATCGAATTGTGATTATGAACGATGGTAAAGTGCAACAAATCGGAACTCCAGATGAATTGTATAATAAGCCAACTAATAAATTCGTAGCTGGTTTTATGGGGTCCCCAGCCATGAACTTCTTTGATGTTCATCTACATGATAATCGAGTTTCTAATG
Source organism: Lactiplantibacillus dongliensis (assembly GCF_005405105.1). Lineage (GTDB taxonomy): Bacteria > Bacillota > Bacilli > Lactobacillales > Lactobacillaceae > Lactiplantibacillus > Lactiplantibacillus dongliensis. The sequence continues at coordinate 134,303 of NZ_BJDK01000003.1, read as the reverse complement.
GTAAAGGTTTAGATATCGTTGTACCAGAAGGCCGGTTAAAAGGGCTACGGCAGCAGGGTTATTTAGACAAGGATGTTGTGATGGGTGTTCGTCCAGAAGATATTCACACGGAACAAATTGCCATAGATACATTTACTGATTCTATTGTAAATTCCCAAGTTGTGGTTTCAGAATTTTTAGGAACTGAATCTAATTTGTACTCTAAAGTGGGTACGACTGAATTTGTAGCACAGGTGAATGCGCGTGATTTCCATCGTCCAGGTGAAAATGTAGAAATGGCATTTGAAATGAATAAAGCTCATTTCTTTGATAAAGATAATGGCGTTACTATTGAATAGGAGTAATTAATTTAATGATGAGTAACGCCATAGTATTAAATAGTTTTTTTAAATCATTATCGAATCTTTCAAAGATTCGATAATGATTTTTTCGTGAAAGTATAAATGTTTTTGGATTAAATTAGAAAATAATGATAAAATTATTTTAAATTAAATTTAGATTAGAGGATGAGATATGAAATATGCAATGATTGGTACTTGGCGAATGGCACAGGACGGTGTGGTAGCTGCTTTGCCAAGTTTAGCCCAAGGTGGAATCGCTGGCGATGCGGTTGAACAGGCAATTATGACAATTGAAGATTACCCTTATTTTAAATCAGTTGGATACGGTGGGTTACCTAACGAACATGGAATTGTTGAAATGGATTCAGCTTTTATGAACGGCGATAACTTTCAATTAGGTGCCGTTGGTGGTGTTCGCAATATTGCCAATCCTATAAAGCTTAGTCGTTTGCTTAGCCAGCAACGGGTCAATAATGTGTTAGTTGGTGCGGGTGCAGAAGAATTTGCGGATGAACATTTATTGCCACGTAAAGGTATGTTGTCAGCGCGTGCAAAAAAACGCTGGGATAAAAAAGTTGACCAGGTTAAACAGGGTGGAAGATTAACGCCGTATGATGGCCATGATACGGTTGGTATGTTGGCATTGGACCGATCTGGGTCAATGGCAGTGGGAACTTCGACATCAGGGCTGTTCATGAAGCACGCAGGTCGTGTCGGTGATTCACCTCTAGCAGGCAATGGTTTTTATGTAGATAGCCAAGTTGGTGGTGCAGCGGCGACTGGGTTAGGTGAAGATATGATGAAACGTCCACTTTGTTTTGAGATTGTTCAAGCTATGGAACGTGGTGCTAATGTTCAAACAGCGGTTGATCAGACGGTCTATCCGTTTATTGAAAAATTGGGCCAACGTAATGGGCAAGTTGGTGAATTTTCATATGTGGCTATGGATAATCAAGGAAACTATGCAATTGCTACCAATGTTGAGTTTTCGTTTGCTGTTGGGAATGAGTATTTAAAACCAACAGTCTATGTTGCGATACCAGGAGAACTTGGTAAGGTGGAGATTAAACCGGCTACGCAGGCATGGTTAGATGCTTATTTGGCACGAGTTCAAGCAGAGGTGAAATAAAGGATGTCAGTTTTTAATTTTAAAACAGCATTAAAACAACAAGAGCCAACTTTTCTAAAGATATTAGCGCAGGTGATTGCTGTTCCTAGTGTACAGGGATCAGCTAAACCAGATGCACCATTTGGTGTTGAGCCTAAACGAGTCTTAACGACGGTTTTGAATATTGCTGAGAAGATGGGATTTGAAACTCATAGCGTTAATAATTGTGTTGGTTGGGTCCAATATGGCGAGGCACCTGAATATATAGCAGTATTAGGACATTTAGACGTAGTTGCAGCGGGAACAGGCTGGGATACTGATCCATTTAAACTCACAATTAAAGACGACTATATGTATGGTCGTGGTACATTAGATAATAAAGGACCGATTATGGGTGCATTATTTGCTTTGAAATTAATTAAGGAGCAGTCTCTAAATTTAAAGCACAGCATTCGCCTGATTTTTGGAACGAATGAAGAGTCTGGTAGTGCTGATATTCCGTTTTATAATCAAGCCGAACAAGCTCCTATTGGTGGTTTTACACCTGATTGTAAGTATCCGGTTGTCTATGCAGAGCGTGGCATGCTGGGATTCCGAGTAACGGCTGAAATCACAGATGGATCATTAGCTAATATTCGATCAATTACCGGCGATTTTAATGGCAGCTATATTCCCGATGCCGCTGTGGTGAACTTGTCTGATGGGATGACCAAGAATTATGTTGGTAAAAAAGCACCTAGCAATGCGCCTGATTTGGGAGTTAATGTCATTAAACAGATTGCGGCTGATTTGAAAAAGCAAGCTGGTCAAACAGGAGAATTCTTTAATTGGCTTAATGTGATTTTACAAGATACAACTGGAAAAGCATTTGGTTTTGAGTATCAAGATCAAGCGTCTGGTATGACTCAGTTCTCACTTAGTATTTTGACCAAGACAGCAACAACTTTGGCGGTAGATGTGCGAGTTCGCTATCCTGTTAGCGAAACACGTACTCAGCTAGTAGATGCAATTAAAGCAAAATTACCAGCTGGGTTAATACTAACAATTACACGTGATTTTCCATCAATGTATAAAGATCCCACTTTGCCGATGATTCAAATCATGCAACGGACGTATGAACAAGTTATGCAAACTGATGGGAAACCGGTGACCACTACTGGTATCACCTATGCGCGTAGTTTGCCGAATATTGTTGCATTTGGACCGTCATTTCCAGGACAAAGAGGAATTGCACATAAAGAAAATGAATGGTTAAAATTATCAGATTGGCGCAAGATGATGGAAATTGATTATTTAACAATGATTTCATTAGCAAATGAGTTATAATCTAATTATTTTTAATGAATATTAAAATTAAATTAAAAGGTTATTGTTATTTTCTAACCAAAACTTTAGAATAGACCTAAGCTCATTTCGGGGAGGAAAGGTCTATGAAGAAACAGTGGTTAATTGGTTCAGCTTTAGCTACAACATCGTTTTTACTAGTGGCGTGTGGTAATAATACAAAAACTAGTAACAGTAATGCACAACAAAAGATGAATTTATCTGTAGTTAGTGAAATTGCAACGATGGATCCATCGCATGCTTCGGATACAACGAGTATGCAACAATTGGAAAATACTGGCGAAGGCTTTTTGCAGTTAGGTAAAGATAGTAAGATTGAAAATGAATTAGCAACGAAGATTCAAGAATCAAAGGATGGTAAAACCTACACGTTCACATTGCGGCACGATGGTAAATGGAACGACGGGGCAAAATTAACGGCACGAGACTTTGTTTATGGTTGGCAACGGACGATTAATCCTAAGACTGCTTCTGAATATGCCTATTTGTATTCGGGTATTCAAAATGCGGATGCAATTATGAACAACAAAAAGAATTATCAATCATTAGGGATTAAAGCTGTTGGCAAATATAAAGTAGTTGTTACTTTGGATCATCCTATTTCTTACTTTAAGTTGTTAATGGCGATGCCGGTCTTTTATCCGCAACAGAAATCAGCGGTAGATAAGTTTGGTAAAAAGTATGGTACTAGTTCTAAATATATTGCTTCTAACGGACCTTTTGTTCTAAAAGGGTGGAATGGGACTAACAATACCTGGAAGTTAGTTAAGAATCAAAATTATTGGGATAAAAAGCATGTTAAACTCAGTTCGGTTGGTTTCCAAGTTGTTAAGAGTCCAACGACCTCATTTAACCTCTATCAAACGGGCAAGTTGGATCAGACCCAACTATTTGATCAACAAGTTGCTAATAAGAAGCATGCCTCGGACTTCGTACTTGAAAAGAATGCTTCTATGCTTTATTTACAGATGAATATGAAAGCTCAAAACGCAACCTTGCGGAAGGCTTATAATAATATAAATATTCGAAAAGCTTTGTCGTTAGCATTAAATCGAAAGCAGTTGGTTAATAAGGTCTTGGCAGATGGGTCATTAGCACCCAAAGGTTTTGTAACTGAAGGTCTGTCTAAGAATCCAACAACCGGTGAAGATTTTGCTAAAGAGTCAACTGTTAAAACGAGTGTTAGTTATAATTTAACTGAAGCTAGAAAGTATTGGAAGAAAGGTCTGGCTGAGATTGGTGTCAAGAAGTTATCAATGAATCTATTGTCAGATGATACTGATACGACTAAGCAAGTCGCTGAATATGTCCAAGGACAATGGAAAAAACTGGATGGGATGAATGTGACACTGTCTAACGTGCCTGCTAAGACCCGGATTGATCGTTCTAGCAAGGGTAATTTCCAAGTTGTTATTTCTGGTTGGGGTGCGGATTTCTCGGATCCAGTAACGTTCTTGAACCTCTATGATAAGGGCAATTCTGGTAATGCCGGTAACTGGAATAATGCAACATATGACAAGTTACTTACTAATATTAATGGTATTGATTCAACTAATCCTACGAAGCGTTGGCAAGATATGGTTAAGGCAGAAAAGGTTCTAATGACTGAACAGGTAGCAATCCCTCTGTATCAGAAGTCAAATGCTTTCTTACGCAGTAAAAAGATTAAAGGATTGATTACTAATTCAGCTGGCCCTGCCCATAATTACAAATTTGTTTCTATGAGCAAATAGTGATGAAAGAATAAAGGAGTGAGCTGCATTTTGGCAATCAAAAACTATTTAGCCATAGATATCGGCGGTACGTTTTTAAAATATGCGCTCATTCGAGCTGATGGTCAGATCATCATTAAGGGGAGTCATCCAACTGCTAAACATGGTCAAGAGCCTTTTGTTGCCCAGGTTGTAGACTTGATACAACGCCATCAAGATCAAATTAGTGGGGTGGGTTTTAGTCTACCTGGAGTAGTTGATGCTCAAGCGGGCAAAGTTATTAGTTCTGCTGTATTGCCATTTTTAGAAGGTAGTAATTTTGTTAATTTAATTCAAGCCTTTTTTCCGCGACTAGCAATTACGATTGAAAATGATGGTGATGCTGCAGCATTGGCTGAAAGATGGCTGGGAAATCTAGCTGGCATTGATAATGGTGCGATCTTAGTGCTTGGTAGTGGCGTTGGTGCAGCAGTGTTCATTAATGGTCGATTATTTCAGGGCAGTCATTTTGTGGCTGGTGAACCGAGTTTTATGTTTATTGATCGGACTGAAGGGATAACCCCAGCCAGTACGGCTGCAAACCTTTCAGCAGTAGGAATGGTTAATCAAATTGGTGAAAAATTAAATTTGATTGATCCAACTGATGGATATGCTGTTTTTAGAGCGATTAGTGAACGTCAAGAAGTTGCTATTAAAATATTTCGGCAGTTTTGTCAGGAAGTGGCAGTTGTAATCTTTAATATGCAGTCAATATTAGATCTAGAGCGAATCATTATTGGTGGTGGTATCAGTGCCCAACCGCTGGTAGCCCAACAGATTCGGCATGAATTTGTTCAACTTAAGCAAGTGACGCCATTAGCTGCTCGAACAATTGTTACGCCGGAAATTATGAACGCCCGTTTACAAAATGGTGCGAATCTGATTGGTGCTGTTTATCGATTAAGTCAAATGAGCCGTTGACTGTTGGAATCAAAGATTAAAGAAATTAATTTGGTTTAATTATAGAGGCATGTTTGATTATCGAAAAGATAGTCAAACATGTCTTCTTTATATTAACAAAGCAAAATGCCATTAGGTTACTAGTAGGAGTGAGACTGGTAACCTAATGGCACTTTTGTGGAATTATTATAAAGTGGTTCACTTAAATAACTTTGTCTGGATTCAAAATATGATTAGGATCCAGAGCGGTCTTGACCGCACGCATAGCAACTAAATCGGCATCTAAAGTTGTATTTTTTAAATAGTTGCGTTTGGCATAACCAATTCCGTGTTCCCCAGACACTTTACCATCTAGGGCACTAGCCTTAGCATACAAAGCATTGAAGACCGTGGATAATTTTGCTTTCCAGGTCGTATCGTCATAGTCATCTTGGCAAATATAGAGGTGTAAATTGCCGTCGCCAACGTGACCAAAACCTGGAATACGAATTTGTTCCTTTTTAGCTAAATCATGCGTATATTGCACAAATTCTGCAGTTGCGCTACGTGGTACGACTGCATCCGCTTCGTCCATATCAGGGGTTGAGGCCTTGATAGCTTCCAGGAAGGTATCACGTGCTGACCATACTGCTTTTTTTAGTTCATCAGTATCAAGCACGTAAGCATCAGAAGCACCGTTATCTAAGCACAATTCTGCAATAGCTTCATAGTCGCTTTCAATGATTTCGTCACTCTGTTCATCAAACGTTAAGAGCAAGTATGCTGCAGCACCAGATTGTGGAAATTCTTGTGACGCAAAGTTTTCCCAACATTTGACAGAATCAGCTTCAAAGAACTCCACAGCAGTGGGCTGAATACCAGATTGTAGAATCTTGGGTACGGTCCCTAAGGCAGCTTTGAAGTCATCAAATGGCACCATTAAGCTAGTATTGGCCTTTGGCAGTGGCCGGATACGTAAAGTTGCTTCAGTGATAATCCCAAGGATGCCTTCAGAGCCGATAAATAGGTCCTTCAGGTCCAATCCAGAACTGGTCTTAACAATCTTACCACCAAGTTTTAGGATGTCTCCTTGCGGCGTTACAACGGTCAAGGCACGTACTGACTCACGGGTGACACCGTATTTAACAGCGCGCATACCACCAGCATTGGTAGCAATGTTGCCACCAATTGAAGCTGTCTTTTCACCAGGATCAGGTGCATACAAGAAGCCTTGATCTGAAGCATAGGTGGCAACATCTTTTAGCATTGCTCCAGCTTCAGTAGTTAAGGTTAAGTTATCAGCGTCAAGTTCTAAAATCTGATTCATTGCTGATAGATCAATTAGGATTCCGCCTTCCATTGGAACACAGCCACCAACTAATCCAGTCCCAGTCCCACGAGCAGTTACGGGTATTTGATGCTGATTAGCCAACTTCATAACTAATGCAACTTCTTGCGTTGTCTTAGGCCGGACAACAATGTCTGGTAAATGTTGGAATGATTCCATTTCATCATGACCAAAATCAGGATTGATTTGGTCACCAAATAAAAGTGACTGATTATCGAAACTTTTTTCTAATTGCTGATAAATAGTCTGGTAATCAGTAGTTGTTGTAACTGTCATAATAATCCTTCTTTCTACTTATGCCTCATAAGATTCTTTAGCACCTTTTAAGTAATCAATAAAGTGTTGAACGACCGGTGATAATTGGCGGGTGTGATTATAGGCGATATAGACCATACGAGTATCACTGGGTACATCAAGTGGAATTTTTTTGAGATCAAACGTGTCTAGTAACATCGTATTAGCAACAATTCCAACAGAACCATTTTCGGCAATTTGACCGGCAATGGTAATTTCACTGTCCAATGCTTCGGCAAATGATAAGTTAGGACATTTAGCATTTAATTCCTGATGAACTGCGTTACCGATTGGCGTATTGGTGTCATAGGTGACTAAGTCATAGGGGCGGAGCATATTAGGATCAATCAACTTTTCTTTAGCGAGAGGATGATCAGGTTGAACAATGACCATAATTTTCTCGGAAAAGAATGGGATAAATGAAAGATCCTTGTAGTCGGCATCACGTGAACAGATTCCGACATCATAGTTTCCATTGGTAAGGCCTTCCAAAATTGGTAATGAGAATTCATCATGCAAAATGAAATATGGTGAACTTGTATTATTGGTTTGGAATTGTTTGATTAACTTAGGTAGCCGAGTCCCAATTGAAGTTGGAATACAAGCAATATTAATAATTCCCGCATCACTCTTGATCTTTTGCTGAAGTTCCCGCTTACCTTCATCCAAAATGTTAAGCGTTGAGCATGTCGTATTATAAAACATTCTTCCATATTCGGTTAATTGGACATTTCTTCCTGATTTCTTAAACAACACGCAACCTAATTCTTTTTCCAAAGACTTCATGGCGTTACTCAAACTAGGTTGACTAATGTAGAGTTTCGCAGCAGCTTTTGTATAATGTTGATATTCTGCTAATGTCCGGAAATAATAGAGCTGATTTAAGTTCAACAAAAATCCCTCCTGGTAGCGTACTAATTTATTTAACAATTATTATCTATCTATATAATACAATGAAAACGGTTTCCATTGAAAATAGACTTTGACTATGATTATATAGTCTTTTGCTATGTCAAGCAAAGACACCTAGAGAAACCCGGGTTTTAAAAACACGTTTGATAAAAAAATCACAAAAAAAGTTGATGGTTAAATAGGTCAATCACGCTTTTTAAAGCCGAAATAAAAGGATTATTCAAAAAAGTTATCGATTTCGCATTTTTAAGAATTTTTAATTTGTGAGGTAACACACTACACTAGAACTTGTAAGAAAGCGATACCAATTCACCCCGAAAGGAAGGAGGTTCGTGATGGAAACAACTAATGCAAAAGTAGTTCGACGATCGCATGTGTTTACCGCCGCGTTCCTGATTATCTTTTGTTGTGCAGCATCATCAGCTTTTTCAGTCTTTTCAGTTCCGTTACAACATGCAACAGGAGGCACTGAGTCTCAAGTTGCATTGACGTTAACCTTGTATGAATTTTTCATGGCGTGCTTCGGAGTGGCCTCTGGGCACATAATGGATAAGTTCGGTGCCAAGAAGTTAATGTATTTTGGTGGATTAATCTTCGGGCTGGGCTGGTTGTTAACCGCTTTCGTTCATAATTTATTTTTCCTTTACATCACTGTTGGTTTGATGGCCGGCGCTGGGAATGGGATCATGTATAATCCCGCCCTACTAACTGCCTTGAAATGGTTCCCAGAAAAACGGGGTACGGTTTCAGGTTTCTTGTTAGCCGCCGCATCATTAGGACCGTTAGTTTTGGCTAAAGCTGGCGCAATCCTATGTGACCAATATGGGATGAATGGGTTCATTCCAATCGGATTAGCATATCTCGTCATCTGCTGGGCAGTTGGTTGGATGATGGATACGCCAACGGAGCAAAATCAGGATAAAAGTGCAACGGATCCCGCCGCACCTGTCAATGATTACACTCCTCAAGCGATGCTTAAGACGTGGCAATTCTGGTTATTGTTATTATTGTTCTCAATTGCTTGTACGGCTGGGATTATGTTGATTGGATCGTTATCAATGATTGCGCAAGTGCAACTTAGCATGACGCCGATTGTTGCTGCTAATATGGTTGTTGTTAATACTTTGGCTAATTTTGGTGGTCGGATCTTAACTGGGACGATTACTGATAAGTTGGGTCAAACTAAGACACTAGCAGGTATCTTAGCGTTAACGATTATTGGCTTAGCTGGTTTGAGATTCTCAACCGGTTTGGTTAGCTTCACGATCTTCTTAATCCTTTTAGGAGCTTCGTTCGGTGGTGTTCTAGTGGTCTATCCGACCTTGACTGGGAATGCCTTTGGGACGACTCATTCGGGTATTAATTATGGTTTAATGTTTTTCGGTTATGCAATTGGCTCATTAGTTGGTCCTCAAATTGCAGCTTTGTTCATTAATAAAGGTGCTGGGACCGCAGCTTATTATCCTGCCTACATGGTTGCCATTGGTGTAGCTGTAGTTGGTCTGATTATTGATTTGTTCTTGATGGCTAAAGGCGTCGGAGCATCACAAACTAAGGAGAGTGCAAAATAATGGAAGCAACAGAAAAATTACCTTACGAACCAACCAAAAAATTAGTTCACACAAAACCAGGTACAAAGATGACGAATGAAGAATTCGCATTGTACTTGAAACAAATTAAACATTTAGCAGAAAACGAATTCGATTACTTACAAAAAGAAGTCGAAGTTACGAACCGTTTCCCAAAGAAATTCTTTGAATTAGCAATTGATAATGATCTTTATCGTTTCGCTTTACCATTGAAGTATGGTGGCTTTGGCTTAACTTGCAACCAAATCTTCCAAGTACAAGAAATGTTCTCACGTGGCCCTGGTGGTATGCGGATGCATTTACACTATGCAGCTGATTTGAACTGGCGGATTATGGATGAATTCGGCCAACCAGAATTAAAGGCTGAAGTCATGCCAAAGCTACAAGATAAAACCATCTTCACTTGTTTCGCTTTAACTGAAGAAAGTGGCGGTACTGGTGCTGACTTGCATACGACTGCTGTTAAAGACGGTGATGACTACATTCTTAATGGTGAAAAGACTTTAATTTCACATACTGACTGCAGTGACGCTGCTTATGTAATCGCTGTCACAGATCCAGATGCTGAAGGTGACAAGCGTTTGAGTGCCTTCTATGTACCTGTTGACACCCCAGGATACGAAATTGTACCAATGCCTCATATGATGGGTTGCCGTGGTGCTGGTCATGCCGGCTTGAAGTTTACGAACATGCGAGTTAACAAGAAGTACTTGCTTGGTAAGGAAGGCGACGGTTTACACGTTGCGATTGCTTCATTATCAATTTCACGTGCTCACATTGCCTCAAGTAACTTAGGGATGAGCCAACGGATGCTTGAAATGTCAATTGCACGGGCTAAAGATCGTGTAACCTTTGGCAAACCACTTGTAAAACGTCAAGCTATCCAACAAGAAATTGCTGATATGGGTACTGAAATCTTTGCCTTACGGACTATGCTTCACAACTTAGCAGAACAATATGACCGTGGCGAAGATATTGAAGAAAAGGCTGCAATGTGCAAGCTATTCAGTATTAACACTGTCAAGTTGGTTTCTGACTATTGCCTTGAAATCTTCGGTGGGATTGGCTACTTTGAAGACAACCCTTACGGCCCTGTTGAACGGATGTATCGTGATTGCCGTGCAATGTGGCTTGAAGAAGGTCCACGTTCAGTACAACGTTTAACGGCAGCTCGTAAGCTGATCGCTAACGACGGGATTATCGAATAATAAAAACGCACATAACATGCCGATAGTATAGGTGAGAACCAACACATGCTATCGGCATGTTTACTTAGGAGGAAGTTTTCATGAGTAAAACTTTAGATGGAGTACGTATTGTTGACATGACAACGTTTTTGGCAGCACCAACCGTTACCCGAGTTTTGGGTGAATGGGGCGCTGACGTCATTAAGGTTGAACCTCCAAAGGGCGATGCTGAACGGACACAAGGTGCCGTTTTCAACATGCACTATTCAGATGACGAAAACTTAGGCTTTGATATTTCAAACCTAAACAAACGTTTTGTTACTTTAAATCTGAAAAAAGATGATGGGCGGCAAGCCTTTTACGACTTATTGAAAGATGCCAATGTCTTTGTAACTAACGTTCGGACAAAGTCACTGGAACACTTAGGAATTGATTATGAAACATTAAAACAAAAATTTCCAAAATTGATTTTTGCACAAGTTCTAGGCTATGGCGAACATGGTCCACAAAAGGATGCTGCTGGCTTTGATGCAACGTCTTATATGGCTCGTGGTGGTGTTTTAGGAACAACTTTGGAAGCTGGTCAAAGCCCAATGAACCCTGCTAACGGTTATGGTGACTTCCAAGTCTCCATGTGTTTAGCTGCTGGTATCTGTGGCGCCTTATTAAAGCAAGCTCGCGAAGGTAAAGGCGATAAATTGACCGTCAGCTTACATCACGCGGCAATCTTCATGCAAAATGTTGCCATGGTTTCGGCTCAATATGGTAACGAATATCCAAAGAGTCGTTTGAATGTCGCTAACCCATTCAATGATTGCTTTAAGACTAGTGATGATCGTTGGTTTGTAATGTGTGTTCCAGTCTTTAACCGCGACTATAACAAAGTTATGACGCTAATTGGTCGTAAAGATTTAGTTGATAATAAGCGTTACAACAATATTGACCATATCAATGCTGAGAATTTGAATAAAGAATTTATTGGTATTTTGGATGAGCAGTTCAAGAAGCAACCATTACAGCATTGGGTTGATATCTTTAAAGAAAATGATTTACCACTCGAAGCTTGCTATGTACCAACTGAAATCTATAAAGATGATGAAGCTTTGGATAACGATGAATTACGGAAGATTAAATTCCCATCTGGTAATGATCGTATGATTCCTACGAACCCAGTTCGTTTTGCATCGATGGGAAATCCAGATTTGAAAGTTTCACGGCCACAAGGTGCTGACACTAAGAGTGTCTTGAGTGAAATTGGTTATTCTGATGAAAAGATTAATCAACTATTGGATGATGGGGCAGCTGCCACTACTAGACATATTGGCGACCCTGTTAAATAGAAGGGTGTGAATTAACGATGGCATTGTTATATACGGATGAACAAAAAGATTTTTTGAAAATGGTAAAGGAATTTGCCGATGAAACTTTAACACCAGAAGTTGTTAAAGAATGTGATGAAAAAGGTGAATGTCCAGAAGAATTATTCAAACCAGCTTTTGATATGGGACTTCATATGTTGGAAATCCCTGAAAAGTTTGGTGGGGCTGGCTTATCATATGCAACCACTGCAATGATTTTTGAAAAATTAGCTAGTTATGATCCTGGGTACGCGATTACATTAGTTTCAACTTTCGTGGCACTACGTTCAGTAATGATTGCTGGGACCGATGAACAGGTTCAACATTTTGCTGATATTATTGCACCAGGTAAGTTTGCTGCGTTCGCTTTAAGTGAATCTAACGCAGGTACTGATGCGGGCTCTGTTCAAGCAACAGCGACTCGTGAAGGCGACGATTATATCTTAAATGGTGATAAAACATTTATTACTAATGGTAGTTTAGCAGATGTTTTTGTTGGTATTTTCCGGACCTCTGATGATGGCAATAAGGGCTTGAGTGCCTTTATCGTTGAAAAGTCACGTGGTGGTATTGCAGCTGGTAAGCATGAAGATAAGATGGGCTTGCGGCTCTCTAACACGACTGATGTTACTTTTGACCATGTTAAAGTACCAGCAGCTAACCGGATTGGTGATGAAGGCCATGGATTAAAAGTTGCTTTAAATAGCTTGAACTTATCTCGTGCCTTTGTTGCAACCTTGGCAGTTGGAATTATGCAACGTGCCTTGGATGAATCAGTTAAGTATGCCAAGTTACGTAAACAATTTAATCGGCCAATTATTAAGTTTGAAGCAGTTCAAGAAATGTTAGCCGACATGGCAACTCAAACTGAAGCTTCACGTTTAATGGTTAATAACACCATGAAAATGATGGATGAAGGTAGTCTGGTTCGCAAGGAAGGCGCTATGACCAAGACATTTGTTACTGATGCCGTTCAAAAAGCAACATCAGATGCCGTTCAAATTTTTGGTGGTTATGGTGTTTCGAAAGATTACCCAGTTGAAAAATTGATGCGAGATTGCAAAGTCTTCCAAATCTTTGAAGGTACAAATCAAATCCAACGCGTCACCATCGCGAATGAATTAAATCGTGAATATAGCGATTAGGAGATGAATCTCATGAATAGTCTAGTCTTTATTAAAGGGGTGATTGTCCCCACAACAAAACCAGAATTAGATGATCAAGGGCAACTAACAGCTGAAACTAGTGGTGCAATTTTAAACCCAGCTGATAAGAATGCGATTGAAGCAGCTTTACAATTAGCTGATGGGCAAAACGGTACGGTTACGGTAGCTTCATATGGTAGTGCAGATGCAACTGAAAAAGCACTGAGAGCAGCCTTAGCATTAGGTGCAACCAAAGCCGTAACGGTGAATAGTGATTTATTAAAGGCCGGTGCTGACAATAATAGTGCGGTTGGGGTTATTCTAGCTGAAGCAGCCAAAAAGTTAGGTGATTTTGATGTTATCTTTACAGGTGATCAAGCACTAGATATGCCGCAAGGTTACGTTAGTGCATCGATTGCCAATAGTTTGGGATTACCATACTTTGATGATGTTAATGCTTTAAACGTTGATGGTGATCAATTGTCCTATGTAACCTTATGGGAAAAGGGTGAATTAACCGGAAAAGTGCAAACACCAGCTGTGATCTCTGTTACAGAAGATATCAACAAGCCTCGGCTACCAAGCTTCAAAACTAAGATGGTTGCAAAACGTGCTGAAATAGAAGCAGTTACTGTTGATAGTATCACTGTGATTGACCAGGCTGTTTGGGATCAATTAAACTCTGAAGCGCCAACAAGTCGGTTGGCATTCATTCCAGAACAGAAGAAACAAGCAGTTATTTATAAATTAGCTGATGACGATCAAGCAGTTAACAAGTTAGTCGATCAATTACAGACACAAGGAATTTTATAAAAGGTGGTGTTTACCATGACAAAGCAACCAATTTATTTAGTATTATTAGCTGATCCGAAATTTGAAGATAAAAATTTGAATTTGATTCATTTCGCGCAAGATAATTTTGATGGCAATGATTTAAATGCGGTGGTGATAGCACCATCTGATCAAGGTATCGAAGAAAAGTATGGAACAGCCGGATTAAAAGAGATTGATATTCTGGCGTATGCGCAATTTTCAAAAATTAATCTCGCACAAACCACAAATGCGTTAAGCGAATATTTTGCTGGACAAGCCCACTCTTTGATTTTATTTGCTAATGATAAGGGTGCCACAAGTATTGCAAAACGCGTTGCAGCTGAATTAAAAGAAAACTTCATTATGCAAGTTAATCAGTTGACGGTTACGACAGATAGCATCGTTGCACAAAAGAAAGCTGAAGAGGCAACAATGTTACAGCAAGTAACCTTGGCTAGTGATGCCAATGCCGTTATGACTTGTGATATGACTGGGGTCAATGAGCAAGTTGTAACTGGTTCAGCAGCAAAAGTGGCAGTTAAAGCTGTGGATAATCCAGCGCAAGCTGATCAAGTCGATTATTCTGCTTTACCACTTAAGAAAAATGATTTGGAAACTGCAAAAATTGTTGTATCCGGTGGTCGTGGCATGCAAGGTCCAGAAGGATTTGAATTGTTGCAACAACTAGCTGATAAGTTACATGGTAGTTTAGGGGCTTCACGTGTTGCAGTTAATGCTGGCTGGGTCGATAAGTCGACGATGGTTGGTCAGACTGGCAAAGTTGTTGCGCCTGACGTCTATATCGCAGTTGGTATTTCGGGTGCGTTGCAACACACTGTTGGGATGGATCAGTCAAAATGTATTATTGCCATTAATACTGATCCGGCAGCACCAATCTTTAAGTTAGCAGATTACGGGATTATTGGTGACGGCGAAACCGTGGTTAAGCAATTATTAAGCGAGTTGTCGGCACCGGTACCAAGTTAAAAGGAGGTCCGGCATAATGATTGGTTCATATAAATTACCTACAGCCAGTACCTTTCCTCTAACCATTGCGGAAGTCTGGCAGGAACGTTGTGAAAAGACACCTGATAAAATCTTTTTGGCTCAAGCAGATCGTCAAGTTACTTACCGTGAGTTTGATGAATTAAGTGAACATGCTGCTAAGTTTTTAGATAAATTGCAATTAACAGCAGGTGATGTAGTTGCAGTACAAATGGCAACTTGCATGACTGAAGTGCAATTAATTATTGCTTGCCTGAAACGTAAGATTACGGTGCTCCCATTAAATCCGCATTTGGATCAAGAAGAAGCGGTCGTGTTAATTGGTAGATTTCAACCAGATTTGATTGTTACCCAAGCCGATGGTCGCAATTCATTGAGCTTTGAAAATATCAGTCAGATTGATTATATGACCAATCGAATTAAGCTTAATCAAGTGCCATTAATCCTGTTAGAGCCTACTAATAAATCTAATGAAGAGCATGTTAAACCTGCACCAGCAGTTATCCTATGTACTTCAGGGACGACTAGTTATTCTAAAGGTGTCATGTTATCTAATCAAAACGTATTATATAGTGAGTTACAGTTTAATCGGATGTATGGGATTGAATCAGGAGACGTTCAAATTTTACCTTCTGGTCTGTACCATGCGATTGGGTTCCATCATGGCTTAGTTTCAACTATTTTAGCTGGAAGTACGTTAGTCTTAATGCAACGGTATTCGGTAGAAGGGCTACAACGTTTAATTAATCGTTATTATTGTACCTATTTGGTAACGGTACCAACAGTGATTTATGATATCTTGGGTTGGTTTAAACAACCTAGCACATTGACTCGAGTTATTTCGGGTGGTGCTCGCTTAGGTGATGATATGATGCAGAAAGCTAAAGAAGTTGGCTTACCGGTTTATAATATTTATGGCTTAACCGAAAGTGCACCCTTCTTATGTACGTCACCAGCTTATTTTAAAATGAAGCAAGGTGAGACGACCGCAGGATTTCCAATTGATGGGGTACAAGTAAAGCTAATGGATGAACGTCAACGTCAGATTACAGCGGCTAATCGAATTGGCCAAATTGCGGTACGTGGACCAGTTGTCTTTAGTGGATACTATCATGATGAAGCAGAAACTAAAAAGGCATTGAGTCTTGATGGTTGGTTTCAAACGGGTGACTTGGGGCATTGGAATGATGATGATGCTTTGGAAGTTGATGGTCGGAGTAAGGACATGATTATTCGCGGTGGTGAAAACATCTCAGCTTATATTATTGAGCAGAAGTTGTTGCATCATCCGGGGATCAAAGAAGCCGCAGTAGTTGGTTTGAAGAATTCGCGTTTAGGTGAAATTATTGGGGCATTTGTTGTGATGCAACCAGATTATTTACCGTTAACGTTAACACAAGTTAAACAATTCTTTGAAAAAACTGATGTAGCGAAGAAGTTTTGGCCTGAAAAATTGACTGTTGTTGCAACCTTGCCGAAGACTGGTTCGGGGAAAGTCCGTAAGCATTTGTTGGCCAAGATGGTTGAGCATGGTCATCTTGAGTATGAACAGCCAATGCGACATGTCAGTGGTGATAGCGGCTGGGGTCGGTAAGTCGCGCTGCGATATCCAATAATATGCACATTAAAAGAGGTCGGTAAAGATGGAGAAAAATACGTTTTATCAAGTTGAATCAGGTGACTTTTTTGTAGATGCTGATATGCTCAATCATTTAAATATCTTACATGGCGGGGTGTTGGTTAAGCATTGTGATTCTACGATTGGTTTATTGGCTAATCGGTATACACATTCACGAGTTTTAACGGTGGCTATTAAAGAGTTTAACTTTGCAAAACCAGCCCACGTTGGTGATCATATTAGCTTTAGTGTCACATTACTTAAAACTAGTAGGCATACAATGACGTTTCATGTGGAAGTGCGACGTCAGACTTATGACAGTGACCCAGTAGCAATTGGTAATGGTATCTTCATCTTTATCGCTGTTAATGCAGATTTAAAACCGATTCCGGTACCAGCGTACACTGTTCAAGATCCAGAACAGCAAGCGTTTATTAAGCAGATTCGTGAAGAGTTTGCTGTCTAGATTGTAAAAATGAGCTTGCTGAAGTTTATAACTTTAGTAAGCTCATTTTAGGTTGACGGAGTCGTTACGCATATAAGTTAAGGAGAACGACAAAATGAAATTTGTAACTTCAGATCGAATTACTCTGGATTATACTGATGAAGGAATAGGTCAGCCAATCGTTATTCTAACTGGTTTTGGTGGATCTAAAGAAATCTGGCATGGACAGGTCTCGGTACTTGTTACTGCAGGCTATCGGGTTGTGAACATTGATAGTCGATGCCATGGATTGTCGGAACGTACTGGCAAGGGATTGCGAATGAGTCGTCGAGCTATGGATGCTTATGAGCTGATACAGCAATTAAAGCTAAAACAACCAATTCTATTAGGTAACTCAATGGGAGCAGCAACTTGGTTCGCATATGTTTCATTATTCGGTGATCAATCAATTAAAGCTGTGATTGATGTTGATCAAACACCAAAAATGATTAATACTACGGATTGGCCATATGGATTTAAAGATGTTACTTGGTCGGACTTTCCGGATTACTTTTATAATCCATTAGGTCCGTCAACTCATAAACACATTGACGATACAACTTACAAGTTAGTCAAAAGGGTCGCGAAGCAATCGCCATTTGATGAAAAGGCAACTTTACCATTACTAGTTGATCATGCTTTTCAGGATTGGCGAGATGTCGTTGCAGGTTTAACAATCCCATTTCTAATCATTGCTGGTGAGAACTCGCCTTATTTTGATTCAGCGTTTGCTGCAGTGACTGCTAGGACTGCCATTAAAGGGCAATCGGTTGTGGTTCCAGAAGCTGGTCATATTGTAATGGCAGAACAGTCGCAAGCTTTCAATCAAGCCTTATTAAGATTTTTAGCAACTCTGGAATAGGTTGTTTTACTATTTATTGGTTTTGATTTTGCTAAATTCTTCCGACTGCAATTGACAGCGCTTGCAACAGTTGCTAGCATGAAAGTATTACATATGAACTTAGTTTCTGATAGCTAAGTGCCATGGTGAAAGGAAGAGAGAAAATGTCAGCATTTCCAGAAGGATTCTTATGGGGCGGCGCTACGGCGGCGAACCAACTAGAAGGCGGCTACCAAGAAGGTGGTCGGGGGCTATCCATTGCCGATGCCTTACCAGGTGGCAAGGATCGGTTTAAGATTGTGGCCCAACCAGATTTTGATTGGACGATTGATGAAGATAAGTACACGTATCCTAACCATATGGGGATTGATTTTTATCATCACTATAAGGAAGATATCGCGTTATTCGCTGAGATGGGCTTTAAATGTTACCGTTTCTCGATTGCTTGGTCACGAGTTTACCCTAATGGTGACGAAACGCAGCCAAACGAAGCTGGATTGAAGTTTTATGATGCCGTGATCGATGAATGTTTGGCACACAACATTGAACCAGTTGTCACGATTTCGCATTACGAATTACCATTAAACTTGGCGACAAAGTATGGTGGTTGGAAGAACCGCTACTTGATCGAATTCTATGAAAACTTTGCGCGGACAATCCTAACTCGGTACGCTGATAAAGTTAAGTATTGGATGACTTTTAACGAAATCAATAGTGCGGCGCATTTTCCAGTGATGGGGCAAGGATTGGTACCCTCAACCGGGGCCAACGACAAGCGCAACGTCTTTCAAGCTTGGCATAATCAATTTGTTGCCAGTGCTAAAGCAGTCAAGATTGCCCATAACTTGAAGAAGGGTCTCCGTGTCGGTTGCATGATCTTATACGCCACCAGCTACAGTTACGATGCTAATCCGAAGAATCAATTAGCTAATTTACAAGAGAATCAAGAATTGAATTTCTTCTGCAGTGACGTGCAAGTTCGGGGTGAATATCCCGCTTATACGAAACGGTTGTTAGCCAAGTACGGGCTGACCTTTGATGATCTGGAAACTAATGATGGTGAACTGGCGCTACTCAAGCAATACCCAGTTGACTATATTGGTTTCAGTTATTACATGTCATCTGCCGTTGAAACGACTGGTCAGGTTGAGGACACGGTCAAAGGTAACTTGATGGGTGGGGTTAAGAACCCATTCCTTGAAGCTAGTGACTGGGGTTGGCAGATTGACCCAACTGGTTTACGGATTGCGTTAAACCAGCTCTACGACCGTTACCAAAAACCATTATTCGTGGTTGAAAATGGTCTCGGTGCAATCGATAAGCCCGATGAGAATTTCTATGTTGAAGATGACTATCGAATTGACTACTTGAAGCAGCATATTCAAGCCATGGCTGGGGCTATCGCTGATGGTGTTGACTTGATGGGGTATACGCCATGGGGCTGCATTGACTTAGTTAGTGCCTCAACCGGTGAGATGAGTAAACGCTATGGTTTTATTTACGTTGATCTCGATGATGAAGGTCATGGGACGTTGAAGCGGTATCGGAAGAAGTCATTCTACTGGTACAAAGATGTGATTGAGAACAATGGCTTGGAAAAGAAAAAGCCAAAGGAAGATTCTAAAGATAAACCGATTACGTTAGATTTAGATTGATCAGCATATAAAAAATGGTTCTGAATGTTTGCTAACAAACATTCAGAACCATTTTTAGATGAAGCTAATCTTTACTGTTATAAACGGGATCCTTAACGTGATATTTCCGAATTAACTTGGTTGCGGTCCAGCCAAACAAGGCGTTAAACAAGACGCAGACAACGAGAATCCACATCAACATTTGTGGTGATTTGGCCATGATTGTTGGGGTCACTAGTGAGAATAGCGCGGTAATCGCCCGCACGACCCCATAAGAGAAACCGGTGACACTAGCCCGAGCATCAGTTGGGAAGAACGATTGACTCCAAATCTTATAAACCGATTCCCCACAAAAGAGGTTGACGGATGAATATAAGACGTAAGCGACCGCGAAGACTAGCCAGTACTCGCTAAAGATACCGGATAATGAAAAGGCTAAGAATGAGATGATCAAGCCAACATACATCATCACGTAGCGATACTTGGTATCAGCTAATTTAACGTAAACCAAATATAAAATAACGACATTAGCGATGTTGGCGATTAAGCCTAAGCCAGTTGAAACTGCTTGGGTTTGATGACCGACTGTGACTAAGAAGTAGTTAACAAAAGAACCCCAAGTGTTGGCGGGAATATTCCAAAATAGGTAGAATCCGGTTAACGTCAGCATTGGTAATAAATATTGAGGCATCTTGAACAATGACTTTAAAGAAACTTTCTTAGTTGATTCTTGACTATCAACGGTTGCGTCCGAATCAGTATTAGCAGCGGCTAGGTTAGTTTCAATGTTTTTAAAGGCACCGGAGAAAACCCGGATACCCCAGTTCACCAAGGCAACTAAGGCTAGCCAGCCGAACATATATCGGGGACTCATCGTTCCGGTTCCAGCGGTAATAAAGCCGATCGCTTGTGAGAGAATAATCCCAAAGACCCAGAAAACTTCAGTTGATGAGATGGCTTTCCCATAATTTTTATGCGAAACTCGTTCTGAAATAACGGCTAGTGAGGTTGGTAGATCGGCCCCCGAAGCTAGTCCGGCAACAAGCAATCCTAGTAGGAGCATCGGAAAACTGTTGGCTAAGGTAATAATGCCAGCCCCTAAAACGGTGAATAAAATATCAAGGTTGAAGACGCGAACCCGTCCATAACGATCGGATAAGCGACCACCTAAAAATGAACCAAGCGCGACGGCCAGTGAGAGCATTGTACTAATAATGCCAGTCCACCAAGTATTGACGGCGAATTGGGTTGACCAGATGGTTAAGGCAATCCCGGTACTGACTAGTAGGGCGGCATCTAAGTAGGAGGCAATCCCAGCAACCGCAATCAGAATTTTACT
Organism: Lactiplantibacillus dongliensis; assembly: GCF_005405105.1. GTDB lineage: Bacteria > Bacillota > Bacilli > Lactobacillales > Lactobacillaceae > Lactiplantibacillus > Lactiplantibacillus dongliensis. The sequence continues at coordinate 113,313 of NZ_BJDK01000003.1, read as the reverse complement.
ATCGTGACTTAATCCTTCTATTTTTGCCATGGTGATTCAGTCCTTTCTAACGAACAATGACTGTTTGAATTCGCTTACATAAATAGTGCAAATTAAACCCGGTTACCCGGGCTTAATTTAGCACTATTATTGACGATTAGTCGCATCTTCACGTGCATTTTCAGCGGCACCGACCCGATAATGTTTTTGTAAGCGCATCATGATAATCCCTGAGATGCAGGCAACAGCAACGATCCCGGCGAAGCCCCACATCGAAGTCCGAATATGACTTGGTAAGACTAAGTAAGGGGTAACGAAGGCAAATAACCCACAGCAGAGACGTGAGAAGCCATTAATAAAGCCTTGAATAGCTGAACGAGTCTCAACTGGGAAGGATTCTTGGGTCCACACTTTGTAAATGGCTTCCCCAGCGATTGGGTTCCCCATGTTGTAAATGGCAATAGCGATAACGATTGGCCAGAGCGAAGACCCACTAATTGCCATTCCAATCATGGCAAAGAATTGAACCGCAATCCCAAAGAAGAAGGCTTGGTTACGATGTTTCCCGCCGGCAACTGATGTAAAGATCATGGTTGCGACTAAGGAAACCACATTTAAGACAATCCCAGCACCAGTGGCAAAGCTTTGTGAGGCATGTGCTTGTACTAAAGTGAAGGTTTGGAATTGACCCCAAGTGTTAGCCAATAAGTTCCAGCAAACATAGAAAATTAGAATTGCAGCGAAAAACTTCAAGAATTTCTTGTCACTACCAAATAAGACATCTTTAAGCGAAACTTTAGCAGCATCGCTATTAGGGTTAGCGGCTTTTTCAGCTGCCCGCAACTTGTCGCCCTCGACATGGAACCGAGCGAACTTTTTGGAGAATGTCCGCCAGATCCAAGTGATCACGGCACAAACGGCTAAGATGGTGAAGACCACGCGCGCACCAGCTGCACCGGACATGGTCGAAACGATAAATGAACAAATGTATGAGGCGAAGACCCCAACTTGCCAGAATAGTTGTGTTGAAGAAACTAAGTTAGCAGAAGTTGTTTCGTCTGGGGCATCGTGAGAAACAACGGTTAAGGAAATCGGTAAATCAGCACCGGAAGCTAATCCAGTAATGATTACCCCAGCGAGTAGCATGCCAAACCCATTTGCAAAAATACAGATTGCGGCACCAATAGCATAGAATAAATTAATCCAGTTAAATGACCGAATTAAGCCAAAAGTTTTGGTGATTGTGCCGGCGAATAATGACCCAAATGCAATTGCAAAGGTTAGGCCGGCTGAGATGATGCCGACTTGTCCAGTAGTTAAGCCTAAGCCAGCTTGCCAGACCGTAATGGTAGCTGACAAACCAACGATAATACCTGATCCAAGCATAGACCCAATCCCAGCAGCTGTTGCTAACGGCATATACTGTTTGGTCAGTGCTCGATCTGATTCTTGATTACTTGCCATAATAATGACCCTCCATGAAATGAAATAAGAAAACGCTTTAATTTATGATGCAACTCTATTAAACAACGACCTGATAGCGCTAACAATGTCAAAAAAACATGAGTTGTGTAGCTAAAATACAGGTTATGGGGTGCTGTAGAAAAGCTAGTTTTTAAATCTGAATCCTGCGACAAGCTTGATGATTCAAGAGATTGTTCAGAATCAATGACAACCCATACAGGTTAAGAACGGACCTAGGCTACTGTAGAACTACAGCTCTTCTTGAGTCGTCGTTGATCGGATTAATTTTGCCAAGTTCTAATTGTGAGCAGGGTTACGCTTGGTACTAGTTGGATTAAGTTGCCACTCTGGTTGGGTCAGCATCGGCTGGAACGTGGTGGCCACGTTTATGAGCCGAAGTGCGGTCTCATAAGCCGGGCTTTGACTAAGCTGAGCAGACCACTCAACTAAGTCAAACGACACCACTGAGCCAATGCTGACCCGCCCGGCGTTAACTGATTGATTACTTATAAACAGTGTTCAAGTTGTAACTTTAGCCGAGAGGTTGGTTGCTAAAATACTCAGCCGTGTCGTTGGCCTTAGTGCGAGTGGGCTACTCGGACTTAGGCCAAGGTCATTTTTGAAGACCGTTTTTTGGCTTCAAAATGACCCATGGCGTTCCAGCATTTTAGGAACCAACCGGCAGGCGGCAATTTTAACTACTAACACCAAGCACACAGGCTTTAATCCAGTTAATCACTAAATGTATTCGCCTTCATTTTAATGTTTAGTAAATGACCCGCGCGGTACTAATCAATTACAAACAAATGTTAGCTAGTAACCTGTGATGCGGGATTAACTCATTTATTAAAGCGCTATCAATTAATCCCTCAGTACTAATAATAACCGGAATTTTTGATTTGTCTATGATTATTTAGTAAATATTGACAATTTACTAAATAAGAGTTTTAATGATTTTGAAAGCGATACCACATTAGGAGGAAAACTCATGACACAAACACAATGGATTTGGTACCCTGGTGATTTTGAAATCTACCAAGGAATGAAACAAAATTTTGATCGCGAAGAACGCGGCTTTTTCTGGCCGGCTTATTGGTATACGCCAGGCTGGAATCATAACGTGGTCTTCAGTAAGACTTATCAGATTACGGCGCCGACTCATTTTACCGTTCAAGGTCACGGTCGAGGGAACGTGGTGATTAATCTCCCAGTTGCCGGTCAGACGGACCCCCAACAAATTAAGCACCCCTTTAATACCGATATTGTTTGTCCAGTCGGTAATGTCAAGATTGAAGTGATTGTTGGGAATCTTTCTGGTTTACCATCCGCCTTTATTCAAGGCGACGTGATTCACTCAGACGCGAGCTGGCTAGCAACTAATTACTTGGGCGACCCACTACCCGTTGGCGCTAACAAGTACTTTACCCGCGCGGATCAAAACCCAATGACTTTTGAATATAGTCATCGGCTGTTACAACCATTGGCAATTAAAGTCGTTAATGGCGGGACACTGCTCGACTTTGGTCATGACTATACCGCAGTGACACAGGTGGCCTTCAAGCAGGGCTTCAAGCCATTAATAATTTGTTATGGTGAAAGCGAAACTGAAGCGTTGGACGTTGAGATGACCTATATGAAGCAAACTTTAGATCAAGGTCAGTCCGATTTTGGTAGCTATCAGGCGGACACTTATCGGACAAAGTTGCGGGCTTTCCGCTATCTCTTTGTCCCCGGTGAACCTAACTTAGATCAAGTTGCTACGATTACGGCCGATTATCAATATGTTGATTTCCCAGCGATTAGTCACTTTAAGTCTTCTGATCAGGAACTAGATGAGATTTGGAAGATCTCAGATCGGACATTACGGTTATGTTCAGGTCTATTTATTATTGACGGTGCCAAACGTGATCGTTGGATTTGGGCGGGCGATGCTTATCAAAGCTACTATATGAATCAGTATGATTTCTTCGATAAAGGCTTAGTTGAACGAACGATGCTGGCCTTACGTGGCAATCTGGATATTAAGCAACATTTGGATACCATCATTGATTATTCGATGTACTGGATTATTGGCGTCGAACAATATTATCAAACGTTTGCTGACAAGACCTTTTTAAAGGCGATCTATCCGAAAGTAGAATCGTTGATGCGCTACTGCATGGCGCAAACGAATGATTTAGGCTTTATCTACGGGCGTAAAGGTGATTGGGTCTATGTTGATTGGGCTGATATCGATTATGATGGTACGGTTTCTGCGGAACAAATGTTGTTAGCCCGGTCTTACCAAGCGATGAGTCATATTCAAAGTATTCTAGGGATTGAAAGTACGGAGTTTGAATCGAAATTTACAGACTTAAAACGCAATATTTGGCAATATTTCTGGGATGCTGAAAAGGGTGCGTTTATTGACAGCTACGAATCTGGTAAGCACCATGTGACACGGCATGCTAATATCTTTGCCGTCTTGTTTGACTACACGACGACTGCCGAAACTAAACAAATTATTAATAACGTTTTATTAAATGATGAGATTACGGCCATTAATACGCCTTACTTCAAATTCTGGGAACTCGAAGTTTTCGCTAAGCTGGGAATGTTTGATAATTTGAAGGATCAGATTAAGTCATACTGGGGTGGGATGCTTCAACACGGTGCGACGACCTTCTGGGAATATTTCGATCCAAACGAAACCAAGCCAGCGGAATACGCCATGTATGGCGATAAGTTCGGGAAGAGTCTCTGCCATGCTTGGGGTTCTAGTCCGTTGTACTTGTTAGGTCGCTATGTGATGGGCCTCCAGCCGACTAAGCCAGGTTATGCCACCTTTGAAGTTGCGCCCCATACGGACTGGTTTACAGATTTAGACTGTACCTTACCAATTGCAGACGGTACAATTAACATAACGATTAGTGATGGCACGTTAACGGTTCAGGCTACTCAAGCCGGAGGAACGTTGAACTATGCTGGCCAACAGTTAGTATTGCCTGCTAACCAACCAGTTTCAGTACCAGTGGAAGCATAGTGACAGCAATCCTTTCATATGGCTAATGAGAAAATGTGAAGGGATGAGATTTAAATGGCCACAATTCAGGATATTGCTAGTAAGGCTCAGGTGTCACCAAGTACGGTGTCACGGGTATTGAACTATGACAAGAGTTTAGCGGTGACGACTGAGACTCGGCAACGTATCTTTGAGATTGCTGAGGATCTGCACTATCAGAAAAGTAAGAAGAAGCCGAAGAAAAAGGCGGTTAAACGAATTGCGTTGTTGCAATGGCATTCACTTGAGGCTGAGTTAAATGATTTGTTCTATATGCAAGTTCAACATGGGAGTGTTGTTGAAGCAACGGCGCAAAAGTTTGAAACCATCGTAGCGACCACGGATAGTGCGTTACCAGAATTTGACCGCTCTGTTCAGGGGATCGTTGCGATTGGCCGCTTTGATCGCGATGAACTACGCCAGTTCAAAGCGTTAAGGTTGCCATTAGTTGTGGTTGCCACGAATTCATTGACGGAAGCCATTGATTGTGTGAACGGCGATTATGCGACGCCAACTAAAATGATCATTGAACATTTTATTGATCAGGGAATTCAAGATATTGGGTTATTAGTTGGTAGTGAAACGACGAATGGTAATAAACAACCCTTGCATGATGCGCGAACGGGCACGTATATGCGCGAATTAAAGGATTTAGATTTATTCAACGCTGACTTCTTATTCCAAGGTGAATTCACTCCTGAATCTGGATATGCGTTGATGCAACAAGCTATAAAAAAACTGGGCGATCGTTTACCGCATGCTTTTTTGGTTGGCAACGATGCGATGGGAGTGGGTGCTTTGCGAGCTTTGCAGGAAGCCAAGCTTGCAGTGCCCCAACGAGTTAGCATTATTGGTTTCAATGATAGCTTGGTGGCAACCTATACGAATCCACAGTTAAGTACGGTTCATGCCTACAGTGAAGAGATGGGTAAATTAGCCATTGACCAATTAATTCGTCGCATGCAAGATCCGGAGCGTTTACCGCGTATGGTGACGTTACCATCGAAGATTATCTATCGAGAAAGTTCAGTTTAAGGTTAAATAGTGTGTAAAAATCCCAACTAAGATGGTTTTTATCAAATTATCTTAGTTGGGATTTGATTATTGTTAGGTGATTTGTATGTGTAGGAGTTATTGGTTGCTTTAGACTTACTTAGCCAGTAGTATACCTGTTGATACCAAAAAAGATACTGTAAATTTACGTAAATTATATCTAATCGTTACAATTTAATGGTATTCTGAATTTAGAGTTATAACGTTAAAAGGAGGGGTATAATGACGATGCAATATACGGCTGACCAGGTTGCCGATTGGTATTTAGCTCGGGATAGTATGTCACCGAAGAAACTGCAGAAGTTGCTTTACTATGCATATGCATGGGTCTTGACCCTGACGAATGAAGATGATCATCATTTGGATAATCAGTTATTTAATGATCATTTTGAAGCCTGGGTACATGGCCCAGTTTTACCAGAAATTTATCATAAGTATCGCGAATATGGTTATCACAATATTCCCAAACAAGTTAATGTACCGCAATTTTCAGATGAAGTTGAAGATATTTTGCAGCAAGTCTGGGAAGAATATGGTAGTTATACTGCTGATGAATTGGAAAGTATTACGCATCAAGAAAAGCCTTGGCAAATGGCACGTCAGGGAATATCACCTTTAAATGCCAGCTCCAAAGAGCTTAGTGACCAGGCTATTTTTGATTACTATATGGCTCAGTCGGCGGTTTAATGGCAAGAAAAGTTGCGAATCGGAAAAAACCGCATGGAATGGTCAAAAATAACACGGGTAGTGGGTTAGTCGAAAAACTTTTCATTGATTTTAATCACTATCCTAATTGGACCCATGCATATGTTGGACGCAAGTTTACTAATGCATTGTCGAATGAACATGAGGCTGCGCAACATTTTTTCTTCTTGATCAACGAATTTTTTGGTGATATTGAAGCAAATATTAAGCCAATTTTAGCTAATAATCAAAGACATTGCCACCGTTTGACAGATGTAGAGCGTGAACTGGCGTTAAAAGTGATAGGAAAATTACATCCTAATGTCAAGTTAGATGAGGAGTCAAACATTTGGCAATTAGCCGCGAAGCGTAGTTCTGGTATTCGGGTTATTGGTGTCATTGTGACTGAACAGCTCTATTATTTTTATCCATTGTTTATTGATCATCATCACCTCTTGTTGCCATCAAAAAAGTACAATCAACGTGACTATAAGAAATATAACTTTTTACCACAAGAGTCTTGGTAGTTGACCGCTCAAAAGGAACTGATCCTTTTAGCGGTCGATTTTTTGTTGAATTTAAACGGATGCAAAAGTAAAAATTTACTAAATAAGATAAATTTATCTGCTATAATGAAAACGGTTTATTAAACACGGAGGTGTCCTACAGTGGAAACAAAAACAAGTGATTTTGGCGCAGTCGACGGCCAACCGGTGACACGCTATACCTTAATTAATGATCAACAGACTCGTATTTCAGTTCTTAGTTATGGGGGGACTTGGCAAGAATTTGTTGTCAATGAAGATGGCGTTGAAAAGCCGTTAATCTGGAGTCTTGATAGTATGGCCGATTACCAGCGTGTCGGCTTTTGCTTGTGCCAATCGATCGGTCGGGTCGCTGGTCGAATCGGCGGCGCCCAATTCAATATCGATGGACAGACATATCATGTGGATATGAATGAGAAGACACATTCCTTACACGGGGGTGCGCATGGTTTTAATACGTTACATTTTGCGGGTGAATTGAGTCAAACTGCTGATAGTGCTAGTGTGACGTTGCGTCGTCATATTGACCATACTGAGGATAATTACCCGGGAAATTTAGACGTGCAGATTAAGTTCACGTTAACGAATGATAATCGGGTGTCGATTGCCTTTACGGGTGATACGGATGCGGCTACTTTATTTAATCCGACTAATCATGTGTACTGGAACACGACTGATGACCGGACGAGCTTAGCACAACAATGGTTACAGATTCATAGTGCGACTCATTTGGAATTTAATGACACGAAGATCCCGACTGGTAAACGATTTTCTGTTAAAGACACGGCGTATGATTTCAATTATCCGCAACCAGTACAAGATTCACTTAACCAATTAAAAGTGGAAACGGATAAGATCGAATTCGATGATGCTTATGAAGTCACACCAAGCGCTGATCAACCAATTGCGAGTGTTGGTGATTTAGCCGGTAAACGTCGAGTTGATTTGTATTCAGATCGGAATAGTCTGATTATTTATACGGCTAATCCATTTGATCAGGATCAACAAAATCAACATCATTACAATGCCTTAGCAACGGAAGCACAAACGTTGCCCGATGCCATTAATCATACTGGCTTTGGGGATATTGTGTTACGTCCTGGCCAGCCGGTCACGCAGACGATTAGTTATCAATATCAAGCTTTAAAGTAACCGAATAAGGCAAAAAGTTAGGGCCACAGCAATTGCTGTGGCCCTAACTGTACCTAATAATTACTATTATAATAGCACAAATTTCTAATCATGACATTACTTTTGTTCCGATTTCTTATGCGTGGGCAGCTGAGCTTGGGTTTCGTTTTGACTTTGGGTCAAGTTGACGGTCGTCTCAGTTGCTTTAGCGTGATCTTTTGGCCAGAAGAAGGTTTCGATTTCTTCCAAGGTCTTGTCCTTAGTCTCAGGGACGAAGAAGTGGACCCCCACAAAGATAATGATATTCATTATGGCAAAGAAGATGAAGGTGTTGCGACCGCCCCAAGCACTTAACATGACCGGTGTGAATTGACCAACAGCCCAGTTAGCACCCCATAAGAAGACGGTACAAATTCCAGAAGCCCGGGCCCGCAAGTAAGTTGGGAAGAGTTCGGGAATCATGATCCATGGAATCGGACCCATGGAGATGGCAAATGAAATAACGAATCCAAATAGACTGACTAGGAGCAAGGTTCCATTACCGGTCGCAAAAGCATACGCAATAGCGGCGGACCAAGCGGTTAATAAGACCGCGCCAATCATTAAGAGCTTTTTACGCCCAGCGCGATCAATCATTAAGGTTGCGCCAATCGTGGCAACCATATTGACAACGCCAATCCCAGCGGTAGCCATAAATTCAGAGTTACCACCAAAGCCGGCTGTTTGAAAAATCTGGGGACCGTAATACATAATCACGTTCATTCCGGCTGCTTGATTACAGAAAGCTAAGAAAATCCCAATAAGTAAGGCGCGTCGTAAACCTGGTTGGAATAATTTAGCTAGAGTTGAGTTACGGTCACGCCGAATCGCCGTGGCGATTTCAGTCATTTCATGTTGTGCGCCAGTTTGACCGTTGATTTTGACTAAGATGTTAAATCCCTGTTCAACTTTCGTATGTTGAATCAGCCAACGCGGACTTTCAGGGGCAACGACTAAGGCAATGAAGAAGAGTAAAGCCGGAACCGCGCCAATGCCAAGCATCCAGCGCCAACCAGTAACTTCGCCCCAGTGATAGCCACCCTGGTTCACGATTAGAAGATTCACAAAGTAAGTTAAGGCAATCCCAATCGTGGTCAAAAGCTGATATAAGGAAGATAACGTGCCACGAATCGCCGCGGGGGCCACTTCGGAAATGTAAGTGGTGGCTAATGAGGAGGCTAACCCGATCCCAATCCCACCAATGATCCGGGCGCCAACTAATTCGGCTGGAGTATGGGTCATGGCTGAAAGTAAGGCCGCGATAAAGAATAAGCCCGCGCCCCACATTAAGATCATGCGCCGACCAAAGCGATCACTTAAGAACCCTGAAAAGGCAACCCCGATAACCCCGCCAATCATAATACTTGAGGTAATGAAGCCTTGTGCAGCCGGTGAGAGATGATAGAGCGTCTTTAAAAAGCCAATGGCCCCTGAGATACAAGCAGTATCGTAACCATATAGTAAGCCCGCCATCCCGGCGGCGAGTGAGATTAAGATGACGTAGAATTTACGGCGGGTATTTTTCTCCGTTGATGTCATAGTTAAATCCTCCTAAATAAGGTAACTGTTTTTGTTGTTTGTTTACTAAAGTTTACTTAAAGCAGTTTAGTTCAAGGTGTAACGGATTGTCAAGCGCTTTCTTTACGTATTTAACCTGACTCAAGTGACATTAATGATGGAAAATGTTAAGTTGACACGGATTTGGGCCGATAAAAATAAGTTGATAAAATGAAAACGATTAAAACGTATTGACGCGAACCATGAAAAGGCTTATATTTATGTCAGTAAAACTTTTAGTAAAACAGCTAAAAAACAAACGGAGGCTCTATTTATGAAAACCAGCGACTTAAAACAAGAATTTAAAGCAATCTTTGATAGCGAACCAGAACGGGTCTTCTTCTCGCCCGGCCGGATCAACTTAATTGGTGAGCATACGGATTATAATGGTGGGCACGTTTTCCCATGTGCGATTACGATTGGGACTTACGGCGTCTATAAAGCTCGTCAAGATTCGACGGTTCGGATGTATTCCGCTAATATCGCTGATCAAGGGATTGTTACCTTTGATATCAATGATTTAAGTTATGACAAGGCCGCTGGTTGGACTAATTATCCTAAAGGGATGATGGACGAGCTAGTTAAGACGGGTGTGACTTTCGACCATGGCTTTGACTTATACGTCCATGGGAACATGCCTGATGGTGCCGGGTTATCATCGTCAGCGTCGATTGAACTATTAACGGGGATTGTGCTAAAGACCGCCTTTAACTTGAAGGTTAGTCAATTGGATCTCGTCAAAATTGGCCAAAAGTGTGAAAACAACTATGTCGGTGTTAATTCAGGCATCATGGATCAATTTGCAGTTGGTATGGGTAAAAAAGACCAAGCAATTTTACTAGATACCAATACGATGGATTATTCATATGCGCCAGTTAAGCTCGGCAACCACGTTATTGTGATTATGAATACGAATAAACGACGGGAATTAGCTGATTCAAAGTACAACGAACGGCGCTCCGAATGTGAAGAAGCCTTACGTCGGTTACAGACAAAACTGGATATTAAATCATTAGGTGATTTAGATGAACACCAATTTGATGAAGCAGCTTACCTCATTAATGATGAAACCTTAATCAAACGTGCCCGCCATGCTGTTTTCGAGAACCAACGTGCGATTCGCGCAACGAAAGCTTTAGCCGCGGATGATTTGACGACTTTTGGCACGTTAGTTACGGCGTCACATGTGTCGTTACATTTTGACTATGAAGTAACTGGTAAAGAGCTTGATACGTTAGCCGAAAGCGCTTGGCAACAACCAGGGGTCTTAGGTGCCCGGATGACCGGTGCTGGTTTTGGCGGTTGTGCGATTGCGATTGTGCAAAAAGACCAAGTTGACGCTTTTAAGGAAAACGTTGGGCAAGCTTACCGTAATGCGATTGGGTATGACGCTAGCTTTTATATCGCTGAAATTGCGGATGGCCCACGGGAACTCGCTTAGAGTGTGAGGTGAAGCGGGTTGGGGTCGAGCATTGCCTAGTATCTAGAATGACTCGGTGATTTTCCGAGTCGTTCTAGATGCGTAGCAAGCGGAGTCCCCAGCTTTGCCAAGCACGTTTCGGCAAACTAAATAGAAACAAACATGTTTGGTACTAGTTGGATTAGGGTGCCACTCTGGTTGGGCCAGAATCGGCTGGAACGTGGTGGCCACGTTTTCGAGCCATAGTGCGGTCTCGAAAGCCGGGCTTTATCTAAGTCGGAAAACCACGACTAAGATAAACGACACCACTGAGCCAATTCTGGCCCGCCCGGCGTTAGTTAGTCGATATTTATAAAATGTTCAATCAACAAATTTAGCCGAGCCGTTGGGTCCTAAAATGCTCAGCCATGGCGTTCCAGTGTTTTAGGAACCAACCGGCAGGCGGCAATTTCAACTAGCATCAGGTACACCATTGTAGATGGGTTGCGCCTTTGAAACAGAGAGATTTTGCAAAGGTAGCGCAAGTAGCAGTGTAGAAGCCAGCTACTTTAAAAGATAAACATAAAACAAACAAAAAATCAGGAGGAACTAAAAAATGGCAGTTTTAGTACTAGGTGGCGCCGGTTATATTGGGTCACATGCAGTTGATCGATTAATTTCAAAGGGTTATGACGTGGCCGTCGTTGATAATTTGGTTACCGGTCATCGGGCCGCAGTCAATGCTAAAGCGCGGTTTTATGAAGGTGATGTGCGCGATAGTGACTTTTTGAATTCGGTATTCGATCAAGAAGACATTGAAGGGGTAATTCATTTCGCTGCTTTCTCAGTAGTTCCGGAATCAATGAAGAAGCCGTTAAAGTATTTCGATAATAATACGGCTGGGATGATTAACTTGCTAGAAGTGATGCATGCGCATGACGTTAAGCGGATTGTCTTCTCATCAACCGCCGCAACGTATGGCGAACCTAAACAAATTCCGATTAAGGAAACTGATCCGCAAGTGCCAACCAATCCTTACGGTGAAAGTAAATTAGCGATGGAAAAGATCATGCATTGGTCGGATGTCGCCTACGGAATTAAATTCGTGGCCTTACGTTACTTTAACGTTGCTGGTGCCAAGCCGGATGGCAGTATTGGTGAAGATCACCATCCCGAGACCCACTTAGTGCCAATTATCCTTCAAGTGGCGGCTGGTGAACGCGACCAATTGCAAATTTTTGGTGACGACTATCCAACTCCTGATGGTACCAACGTTCGTGACTATGTCCATGTGGTTGACTTAGCCGATGCCCATATCTTAGCGTTGACTTACTTGAAACAAGGTCATGATAGTGATGCCTTTAACTTAGGTTCTTCAACTGGTTTCTCAAACAAACAGATGCTAGATGCGGCCCGTGAAGTCACCGGTCAGCCGATTCCAGCGGTAATGGCCCCACGGCGGGCTGGTGACCCTAGTACGTTAGTGGCGGCTAGTGATAAAGCCCGCACCGTGTTAGGTTGGGACCCACAGTTCGATGATGTTAAAGAAATTATCAAGACTGCTTGGAACTGGAAACAGACTCATCCTAAAGGCTACAACGATCGAGGAGGCCAAGCTTAATGACAACTGTTGATCAATTTGTGCAGGCTGTGTTGGCGTCACCATCGCCCTACACTGGCTTAGATCAAATCTATGTCCACAATCGCATTTTAGCGCTGGTCGGTGACGATAATCCAGTTACTGCTGTCGATGACCAACTGACGAGCTTAACGGATGCGTTAGTCCAAACGGCGCTCACTAATGGCAAGATTGAAGACACGCCATCTGATCGCGATATTTTAGCTGATCAGTTGATGGACTTAGTCACGCCATTGCCATCAGCGTTAAATCAGACGTTTTGGAACAAGTATCAGACAAGTCCGCAAGCGGCGACGGATTATTTCTACCACTTAAGTAAGGCCAATGACTACATCAAGACGCGGGCGATTGCTAAAAACGTGGTCTTCCCAGCGACGACGGACTTTGGTGATTTAGAAATCACCATCAACTTATCGAAGCCAGAAAAGGACCCGAAAGCCATTGCGGCGGCGCGTAATCAACCGCAAGACGGCTATCCACTTTGCCAGCTTTGCATGGAGAATGAAGGTTACTTAGGACGCTTAGGTTATCCTGCCCGCAGTAATCATCGGATTATTCGTTTGACGCTTGGTGGTGAAACTTGGGGGTTCCAATATTCGCCGTATGCTTACTTCAATGAACATTCGATCTTCTTGGACCAAGTTCATCGGCCAATGGTGATCAATCGTCAGACGTTTAGTAACTTGCTCGAAATCGTGAAGCAGTTCCCACATTACTTTGTTGGTAGTAATGCCGATCTCCCGATTGTAGGTGGCTCGATGTTGTCACATGAACATTACCAGGGTGGCCGCCATGTTTTTCCAATGATGAAAGCGCCGATTGCTCGTCAGCTGGATTTAGGGATTGCTGGGGTTGAAGCCGGAATTGTCAAATGGCCGATGTCGACGATTCGCTTGACGAGTACCGACCAAGTTGCCTTGTTGGATGCGGCTACTAAGATCCATAACGTTTGGATGGATTATTCTGATGAAAGCGTGGCTGTCAGAGCTTATACTGATAATGTCCGGCATCACACCACGACCCCGATTGCCCGGAAAGTTGGCGATCAGTATGTCTTAGACCTTGTTTTGCGGGATAATCAAACGTCCACGCAATATCCGGATGGCATCTTCCATCCACATCAGGACGTCCAACATATTAAGAAAGAAAATATCGGCTTGATTGAAGTCATGGGTCGCGCGATTTTACCAGCGCGGTTGAAGACGGAACTTCAAGAGGTTGCAAAATATCTCTTAGGCCGTCATAATCAAATGGTAGCGATGCACCAACCATGGGCAGACGCGATTAAAGCGAAGACTAATATCACCGCGGACAACGTTGATGCGGTGATCGACCGTGAAGTTGGCCAAGTCTTTGCGCGCGTCTTAGCTGATGCCGGGGTCTTCAAGTGGGATGCCGCTGGTGAAGCCGCATTCAACCGGTTTGTGGCCGCGGTTAAAGCAGACTAAATCAAGGGGGCCAAATCAATGGCGACAACTTTAAAAGATATCGCAAAGGAAGTCGGGGTTTCGCTGGCGACGGTCTCGCGCGTCTTAAATTATGATCAATCGTTATCGGTTGGCGATGAGACCCGGCAACGGATCTTCACCGTTGCGGATAACTTACAATATTCAAAGAATAAACGGCATACTAACCCGTCTGTCGCCAAGAAAAAGTTGGCGATTGTGCAATGGTATTCTGAATCCAAAGAACAAGATGACTTGTACTATATGTCGATTCGAATGGGAATTGAACGTCAAGGTCAAGCCAAACAGTTTGAAGTAACGCGGATTTTCCAGAGTGATACGGGTCAGCTGGATGCCGATGTCGATGCAATCATTGCGGTCGGTAAGTTTAGCCCGCAACAAGTCGATGCTATGGCGGCGTTGACGGATAAGTTGGTCTTTGTTGATAACGATCAGTTTGCAGCCGGTTTTGACAGTGTTTTGACGGATTTTAAATTGGCGACGGAACACGTTGTTGACTACTTCTGGCATCAGGGTATTCAAGATATTGGCCTAATTCACGGGATAGAAACGACGACTGACCATGCGTTACAAGTACCGGATCAACGGTTGCTTAGTTTCAAGCTGGCAATGGATAAGCGCCATGCGTATAATCCAAAAGCTGTTTTTCAAGGCGACTATACGAGTCAGTCCGGCTTTTTAATGATGAAGCGCGCGATTGAAACGTTAGGTAAAGATTTACCACGCGCGTTCTTTATTGCCAATGATCCAATGGCCGCTGGAGCGTTAAAAGCGTTGCAGTCCGCAGGTATTAAGGTGCCGGAACAAGTTAAATTGTTTAGCTTTAATAATACTTCGTTAGCAACTTTTGTTTATCCGGAGTTGAGTTCGGTGAATGTCGAAACGGAGTTAATGGGTGAAACGGCGGTCAACCTGATCGTCAATCGCCTACAGACAGGCCGTAAAGCCCCCCAACGCGTGGAATTAGGTACTAGCCTAGTGGAACGTGATAGCACTAAATAACTCGATTAATTACAACTACTGTCAAAATTTGACGGTAGTTTTTTTATTAGTTGCCACTCTGGTTGGGCCAGAATCGGCTGGAACGTGGTGGCCACGTTTGTGAGCCGAAGAGCGGTCTCACAAGCCGGGCTTTGACTAACCCGGAAAAATCACCGGCTAAGTCAAACGACACCACTGAGCCAATTCTGGCCCGCCCGTCGTTAATTAGTCGACATTTATAAAATGTTCAATCAACAAGTCTAGCCGAGCCGTTGGTTCCTAAAATGCTCAGCCGTGTCGTTGGCCTTAGTGCGAGTGGTCTGCTTGGAACTTAGGCCAAGGCCAATTTTGGAGACCGTACTTTGGCTTCAAAATGGCCCATGGCGTTCCAGTGTTTTAGGAACCAACCGGCAGGCGGCAAGTTAGGCTGGTACTAGAAGTTGAAAGATTGTTAGTTCAGCTTACTAAAGTGAGGGCGGTAGTGCTTGAGTTGCGATTGGTGACACTAATTGTTCAAAATGGGCTAGCTGTTATAATTAGTAAGTAAATCGTGCAAGATATACTTTTAGAATGTCGAGGTTTGGTGTTACACTGGAAGATAATTATGACGTAGTGAACGCGTCGTTAAAAGTGTTAGTCATTAATAATTTTTAATGATAACTATACATACTAAAAATAAACGAGGGTTGACTCATGAAGATTGTGATTGTTGGGAGTACGCATGCGGGGACTGCAGCCGCGAAACAAATTTTGAAGCGCCATCCAGAAACGGACGTCACGGTGTATGAGCGTAACGATAATATTTCGTTTGTCTCAAGTGGGATTTATTTGTATTTAACGGGGAAAATTGATCGCTTAGAGGATATGTTCTATGCGTCACCAGAAGACTTAGTCAAGATGGGCGCAACTGTCCGGCTTAAGCATAATGTGCTACGGATCGATACGAAGACGAAAACGTTGCAAGTCGCTGATATGCAGACCGGGAAAGTCTTTAATGATACTTACGACAAGTTGATTATGGCGACCGGTTCATCTGTGGCCGTGCCGCCAATTATTGGGATTGATCAGACGAATGTCCTGTTATGTAAAAACTATAAACAGGCCCAGGCCATCTATGCGAGTGCCAAGGAGCATCACCATATTGCGGTGATTGGTGCGGGTTATATGGGGACGGAATTAGCCGAAAGTTATGCCGAAACTAATCATGAAGTGTCGTTATTTCAGTCGCATGATCAGATCCTAAATAACTATATTGGGCCAGAATTATCTAACAAAGCCACCCAGTTATTGAAAGACCATGGTGTGCATTTACACATGGAAGAGCGGGTTACGAGCTTTGATACGGCGGATGATGGTCAGGTCATCATCGAATCATCGGGTGGTAATTATCGGGCAGACTTGGCAATTGTCTGTACTGGATTTGTCCCGAATACGGACTTGTTGCGCAAACAAGTCAAGATGGACCGACATGGCGCGCTTATTATTAACGATTATGTGCAGACCTCTGACCCTGATATCTATGCGGCTGGCGATGCATGTGTCGTCAACTTCAATCCGACCGGGACGCCGGCCTATACGCCGTTAGCGACGAATGCATTACGGCAAGGAGCGTTGGCCGGTATCAATGTTTTCGGTGATATTCAGCCCTATATGGGGACCCAGGCGACTTCGGCAATGAAGTTATTTGACTACACGTTGGCGACCACGGGATTAACGTACGTTGCCGCCAAGCGCGACAAGATGCCGATTCGCCATGTCGTCTTTGACGGCCCCTATCGGCCAACTTACATGCCGAATCCGACCGAGTTATTGATCGATTTAGTGTATAACTATGAAAATCGGCAGTTGCTGGGGGCACAATTCTGGAGTAAACATGATGTGTCGCAATCTGCAAATACGATGTCGGTCATGATTCAAAATGGTAATACCATTGATGACTTGGCTTATGTCGATATGCTGTTCCAGCCGAATTTCGATGAACCGTTTAATTATTTAAATCAGGTCGGTCAACAGGCGGTGGAGCAAGAATTACAACTAGGCAACGACCAGCCACGGGTCACCGCGACTGGTAATTGGCAAAACTAGCGGAGGGTAATGATGCGACAACTTTATCTCAATCAAAAGGTCTGGTCTGTGCGCGAAAAGTTTGCGGTTTTAGATCATCAAGATCATCCCGTCTATCAGGCGGTTGGTAGCTTGTTTAAGATACCAAAACACTTTGATATCTTAGATTTACATGATCACATTGTGGCCACCGTAATCAAGCAGCCGTTTTCCTGGTTACCACGCTTTTATTTAAAGATTGGAGACCAGCAAGTGGCGACGATTCAAAAACGGTTTACTTTTTTCAAGCCGCGTTATGATTTAGTCGCGGCCGGTTTAACGGTGACGGGAGACTTTTGGGACATGAATTTTGATGTCAGTCGAAAGGGTCAGTTAGTCGGTCGGGTGGCGAAACGCTGGTTCAGTATCGGCGATAAGTATGAGATGACGATTCAGGATTCAGCTGATGAATTGTTGATCGTTGGACTGGTCATTGCGATTGATTATGTCAAACGGGTTGAAGCCGCCGCTGCCAGCAGTTCTGCTAGTAATTGAAATTAAAATTTATGGGTGCTGATAATCAAATCAGTGTCTTTTTTGTACGGTCAGTTAACCAGCTAACGTGGCTTGCTAGACTGAAATCATTAATCCCATGACTAATATTTGGCGTCGCTTATTGTAGTTATGACAGAGTTAGTTTACACTAAAAATTGTAAATGATTTTAGCAACAATCTTTGGAGGAGTTTTTATGATACTTAAAAAACGGTGGTTAGCTGCATTAGTCACGTTACTAGCAGTTGGTAGTTTGGCTGGTTGCGGGTCCAACAATGCGGGTAGTGGTAAGGTGTTGGGTAAGCATGCCAGCAGTAGTCAGACTAGTACTGCAAAATCAACCAGCAACACGGATAACAGTAAGCTGAAAAAGGCGGAAGCCATCTTAAAAGATGCCCAAGCTTTGAATGCAGATGGTAAGTATAAACAATCTAACAAGAAGCTAAGCTCAATTGATTTAGCGGATTTAAATAAAAAGTCATTCAGTGCGTTGAAGACCGAGTTCTTCACGTTGCAAAAGAGTAATGACAAGTTCTTGTTGAAGAAGAGCAAGGACAGCAGCAATAAATCAACAACGACTAAGAGTGGTAGTACGGCCACCACCACGACAGCCAAATCGACGCCCGCCACGAATAATAGTTTTGACAGTTATTCCAAATTTGTCGGCGATTACTCATTCTATAATTATGATGAAGACCGGCTGCAATCTGACTTAACGATCAGTTCTGATGGGACCGTTGTCCAGAATAATACGGACGGGTCGGCTTTCCATGGGGTCGCGACGGTTAAAGCATCCGGCGCTTCCGGCATCTTATCTTACGATGTGACTTCAGATTCCAGTGATACAAAGAGCATCAAAGCTGATGTTGAAATTGACGTCACTTGGAGCGGCGGCGATCATGAAACCTACTATGGGTATACCTCTTATGATAATTACAGTGTCTTAACGGATGGTAAATCATATGACGGCGACTTAGTTAATGAAGTCTGGGTCCAATAATGAACTGAAACCGTGCTAAACCAGCTTGAAATTAGCCGGTTTGGCATGGCTTTTTTAGTTGGATACGAGGAGATTAGAAATGAAAAAATGGGGTATCTTACTTTTAGGGAGTCTCTTAGGTGTTGTCCTGTTGAGTGGTTGCCAGTCAAAATCAACTAAAGTCGCACCTAAAACGAGTTCAGCTAGTCGGCAGTCAGCTAAAACCAGCGCATCTCAGTCAACATCTAAAGCGAAGTCGGCCGTTGCTAAACGAGCAAGTTCAAAGCCTAAAGCGGCAGTAGCTTCACCATTCAAAGGTATTGTTCAACAGACGATGGGTAAGCTAGGTGGTCAGAATTCAGTCTATATTCAGACGACCACGGGGCAAACGTATCAGTGGCATAATCAATCGCAAAAGGCTGCCAGTGATATCAAATTATTCATCTTAGCGACCGTTTATCAACAAGTTGCCGCTGGAAAATTGAATTTGGCGACGACCTATACTTTGAAAGCCACGGATAAGGTTGGCGGTACGGGGAGCTTGCAAGGGATGGCGACTGGCTCGACATTTACAATTCAGGAATTACTCCATTATATGATGACGGTTAGTGACAATACGGCGACCAATATTGTGATTGATGAAGTCGGTGGAATTAGTGCCGTCAATCAGGAAATCAAGCGACTCGGCGCGTCACAAACGGTGTTGCGCCGCAAAATGATGGATCAAAAAGCGTTGACGGCGGGTCGGGATAATGTCACGTCGGTGCGTGATCTGGGTCAATTGTTGATGAAATTATGGCATCATCGGTTAATCTCGACAGCGGCTGATACGGCGATGTTAAAGTTAATGGCGGCGAATACGAACCATACGAAGCTACCGAAGCTACTGCCAGGGACGCGGACCGTTTACAATAAGACCGGTGAGTTTGATACTTATGGCGTTGAAAATGATGCAGCTATTTTCGTACAAGGTCAGCGGGCAGTCGTGCTTGTGGCCTTGTCACAAGGGGGACAGTTATCACAGCAGGTGCCGGCGATGAATCAGTTGGGTAAACAGGTGGATGTGGCGGTATTTAATTAGTAGTGTTGGAAACATGAAATTGGTTGATAAGATAAATTGTAAATTGACCAAGTTGGTCAATTACAGAAGTTAAATTTCTGGGTGGTACTGGCTTGGCTTTTGTTTTAGACTGATAATAGATTACTATACGTGGAGCTACTTAGGTTTTAAATGATAGGAGTTGATGCTTGGTCTTGAAAACTGACCTTGGTCTAAGTCCGAGTAGACCACTCGCATTAAGGCCAACGACATGGTTGAGTATTTTAGTAACCAACTTCTCGGCTAAATAAGTGGATTATGAATAATCAATCGTTGATTTTTCAATCCCCGTTAGTTAACGCCGGGCGGGCCAGAATTGGCTCAGTGGTGTCGTTTATCTTAGTCGGTGATTTTCCGACTTAGATAAAGCCCGGCTTGGAAGACCGCCCTTTGGCTTCCAAACGCGGCCACCACGTTCCAGCCGATTCTGGGTCAACCAGAGTGGCAATTTAAGTCAATTAGCACCAAGCGTAGTAGCTATAATTGTAAGCGAATTCAAGAAAGGATTGTGACTCATAATGAAGAAAATTCTGAATGATCCTAAAGACGTTGTCTCCGAAATGGTCGATGGGCTAGTGCGCGCTTATCCGCAATATTTAACGCAACTACCGGATACCACGGCGATGGTACGCAGCGACCAAGCCTCAATGGTTGGTAAAGTTGGTCTCGTCAGTGGTGGTGGCAGTGGTCATGAACCGAGTCATGCGGGCTTTGTCGGCAAAGGGATGCTGAGTGCGGCCGTGGCTGGTCAAGTCTTTACATCACCAACCCCAGACCAGATCTATGCCGCCATTAAAGCGGTTGACCAAGGTAAGGGCGTGTTTTTAATCATTAAAAATTACTCAGGCGATGTAATGAATTTTGATATGGCGAAAGACATGGCAGAACTGGATGATATTGATGTGAAGTCAGTGGTCGTTGATGATGATATCGCGGTCGAAGATAGTCTGTATACCCAAGGTCGGCGCGGTGTTGCGGGGACGGTACTGATGCATAAAGTCTTAGGGGCAGCCGCAGATCAAGGTGCTAGCTTGGATGAACTCGATCGGTTGGCCCATGCGGTCTTACCGCAGATTAAAACGATTGCGGTTGCCTTATCCGCGGCCACGGTCCCTGAAGTCGGCAAACCTGGTTTTGAGTTGGCCGATGATGAGATTGAATATGGGGTCGGAATTCACAGTGAACCCGGATATCGCCGCGAAAAGATCAAGCCATCCAAAGCCTTAGTGGCAGAATTACTAGGTAAATTAGATGAGTCCGGCCATTTAGACAGCCAGCATCAATACGCCGTTTTAGTGAACGGCATGGGTGCGACACCGTTAATGGAACAATACGTCTTTAGTCATGACCTATTGGATGCTTTAGCTGAAAAAGGGATTAAACCGGCTTTTATGAAAGTTGGTAATTATATGACGTCAATTGAAATGGCGGGTATCTCATTGACCCTATTTGACTTAACCGATGCTAAATGGCTGGATTATTTGAACTATCCCGTTGAAACGATTGCTTGGTAGAAAGGACGGATGGCATGTTAACAACAACGCAAACGATCGCGTGGTTAAACAACTTCGCGGATAAGATTGAGACGAATAAGGCTTATTTGAATGACTTGGATACGCCGATTGGTGATGGTGATCACGGGAGTAACATGGTCCGTGGCTTGACAGCCGTTAAGGCGACTTTAGCTGATAAAAGCAACGCCGATTTAACAACAGTTTTCAAAGCCACTGCGCTGGCGTTAATTAGTAAAGTTGGCGGGGCGGCTGGACCGTTATATGGCACGGCTTTTTTGGAAATGGCTAAGGCCAGCAAAGATGGTGTCACCGACTTAGGCATCTTGCTAGCAACGGCGTTGGCGGGGCTAAAAAAACGTGGCGGGGCCGCGACTGGCGACAAGACATTGGTTGATGTCTGGAGGCCAGTCTTAACAGCTGTTCATGCTGATCGGTTAACATCGACCGTGATTAAAACGGCTGTTGAAAGGACCAAGCCAATGGTAGCTAAAAAAGGCCGCGCATCCTACTTGGGTGACCGGTCAATCGGGCATCTCGATCCGGGTGCCGTCTCCAGCGGATACTTATTTACCGCGTTACTAGAAACGGTGGTCCAATCATGAGTTTAGGCATTGTCGTTGTCTCACATGTGCCAGAAGTGGCGGCTGGTGTGGTTACATTGATCAGACAAGTGGCCGCTAATGTGCCGATAACTTACGCTGGCGGGACTGACGACCAGCTGATTGGGACCAGTATGGCCAAGATTAGTACGGCTTTTGAAGATAATTCAGCTGACGAACTATTGGCCTTTTATGACCTTGGCAGTGCGAAGATGAATCTTGAAATGGCAATTGAGATGAGTGATAAAACGGTGCATTTATACGACACGGCGTTAGTCGAGAGTGCGTACACTGCGGCTTCTTTACTGCAGGCTGGGGTGCCGTTAGCAGCGGTTGAAGCGCAGTTAGCGCCATTAAAAATCAAGTAAGGGTCGGTGAAGTGGGATGCAAGGATTTTTAGGTGAATTTTTAGGAACCATGGTTTTAATCGTTTTTGGGGTTGGTAGTGGTGCGGGGGTTAATCTGAAACGCACGTATGCACACGCGCAGAATTGGACGTTTATCTCCTTAGCTTGGGGATTAGCCGTTACATTTGGCGTTTATGTCGCAGGTCAATTCGGGTCGCAAGGTCATTTGAATCCAGCCGTGACGATCGGGTTCGCGTTGTTTGGGTTCTTCTCTTGGGCACAAGTCTTGCCTTATCTACTCGGACAATTCTTAGGTGCGTTTGTGGGCGCGGCCATTGTGATTGTGCAATATTATCCACATTTTAAAGCTGCTAAGCGCCCAGTAGATGGGAATACGGTCGGTATCTTTGCTACCGGGCCAGCGATTCCCAATCCCGTCTTTAACTTTTTAAGTGAAACGATTGCGACGTTCTTCTTTATCTTCCCATTATTGAACTTAGGGAACTTTACGCAAGGCTTGAAACCATTGATTGTGGGCTTATTGATTGTTGTGGTTGGGTTAACCCTTGGCGGAACGACCGGCTTTGCGATCAATCCGGCCCGGGATTGGGCCCCGCGGTTGGCGTACACGATTTTGCCTGTACCCAATAAATCTAGTGCAAACTGGTCATATGCTTGGGTACCGATGTTTGGCCCCTTATTAGGCGGTATTTTGGCCGCGGGATTGCAAGCTTGGATTGCTTAAGCATGCCTGTGAAGTCTGACGATATTGTCAGGCTTTTTTTGATCGGGTTGCCAAGCATAGTTAGCGATAATGACTTTAAATCAGTCAGAGTTGTAGCCGTATTTGGTAAGTACTTGATGAGTAGTCGTGGTAAGCTCAAGGCAAACATTCACTAGAGGTGGCTATGATGAACGACCGTTTTCGTGTTTATCCAGTGAATATTAGTTATGAACCTGATGATACTGATGTACCATACTTGGTCACGATTCCGCTGTTTGACGGTGTGACGCAAGGGGTGTCGGTCGCCGACAGTATGCGAATGGCGCGTGATTATATTGAGTTAGTAAGTTGTGACTGGGACCCAGATGACCTGCCAGCTGGGACGACCAATCTGCCGGTACCGCTACATCCGGGTGATCTGGTGGTGTTAGTCGGTGTTGATTTAAATCGTTATCGTCAGGGGATTGAAGTATTGTAATCTGAAACTGGCGCCACAAAAACAACCGCTAACGACGAGCAAACTCAGCTGAGCTGGTTTCGTCATTAGCGGTTGTTTTAGGTTTGAAAATAATTAATCGCGATTGCCAACCGTCGTCGTGGCCCGATTACGTGATCGTTGTCGCATCATGTAATGTAAAGTGCCAAAGACCGCGCCAACTAAGGCTGGTACTAACCAGTCCATGCCACTAGCAGCTAATGGCATGAAACTTTGAACGTGCGCCATGGCTTGTCCAAGGGCACTTTGGCTAACGACGGCAGGAAAGGCCGCAACCATGTCGAAGACGGCCGGGACGACAGTGAAGACAACGACCCAGCGGTAAACGACCGCGTCTTGATGGAACAAAGGTGACAAGATTGATAAGAAGATCAATGCCATTGCGAGTGGGTAGAGGAACATTAACACGGGTGTTGACCAGGCGATGATTTGGTTTAAGCCGATGTTAGCAGTCAAAAATGACGCTAAGCAAGTGATCCGTAACCAAGCTTTGTAGCTTAAGAAACTGAAATGCTTATGGAAATCTTGGGCAAAGGCCGCAACTAAGCCAATGGCAGTCGTTAAGCAAGTGGTGATGATTAAGACGGCTAACACGGCTTGGCCGAAAGTGCCCATATAGTGATTGACGATTTGATTAAAGGCGACCCCGCCATTAGCAGAAAGTTTGAACATGCCTAATGATTGGGCACCGACTAAGATTAATAAGACATAGATCAAGCCTTCAAATGACATGGAGAATAACCCAGCGCGGGCAGTGACCCAAGCGGCTTTGTTCGGGTCAGTTTGGCCCATGAATTTAACGGCCGTGACGATGGTAACGCCTAAAGCTAAGCCGGCTAAGGCATCCATTGTGTTATAGCCTTGTAAGAAACCATTTGTAAATCCAGCATTGACGTAAGCGGCGGTCGCAGTCGTATTGCCAGCGTGAGCGAGTGGACTGCTAAAAGCAACGAAGAACACGACGACTAAGAGTAAGAGGAATAGGGGATTAAGTAGCTTCCCGACCCGATTCATGATTTTATGTTGTTCTAGTGATAAAACGTAAGCTAAGCCAAAGAAGACGGCTGAGAAAACGAGTAAGGCAACGGTTTGATATTTAGCTGCGAAGAATGGTGCCAGCCCAACAGTAAAGGAAACTGTGGCGGTCCGTGGTGTCCCGAAGAATGGGCCGATGGTAAAGTGAATCAAGACCATGAAGACGATGGCGAAGGTTGCACCTAAAGGCTTCCCAATATCATAAACGCCTTTGGATTTTGTGACACAGACCGCTAAAACAGATAATAATGGCAATAAAACAGCGGTGACTAAGAATCCAACGGCGGCCATGCCCCAGTGACTACCGGCTAGTTGGCCGAGATGTAAGGGGAAAATCAAGTTGCCAGCCCCGAAGAAGAGCGCGAAGATCATGGAGCTTAACGTGACATAATCACGTTTGGTTAAGTTTCGTTTTTGAACTTTATTTAGCATATATGTAAACCTCCATAATTTTAAATCGGTCAAACAAAAAACGTCCTTGCAAGCTGAGTTTTGACTCAGATTACAAGGACGTTTAAAACGCGTTACCACCTTAGCTTCACGATCACATTACTGTCATCGCCTTAAAGGTACGGTCAGTGACCGGTCACTGACGATACCCTGGCTCGATAATGGGAGCACCCAACGACAACTAGCACCTACGCTTCGTCATCGCCGCTCAAAACTGATTTTCGGTTACGGCTTCTTTATGCCCTTTCACCAAGTCGGCACTCTCTAAAAAAGAAGTCGCAACGTACTGTGTTTATCAACGCGTTTGTTAACCGTTTTTTAATGTGTCTTTAATTTACAACCAGTTTGAGAAATTGTCAACGTTTTTTCTGAAAAAGTTTAAATCGATAGTGCGAACTGGTTGGGAATGATGGATAATGGAGATAATTATTTGTGACTCTGGTTGGGGCTAGAATTGGCCGGAACGTGGTGGCCACGTTTATGAGCCAAAGTGTGGTCTTATCAGCCGGGCTTTGACTAACTCGGAAAATCACCGACTAAGTCAAACGACACCACTGAGCCAATTTTACCCCGCCCGGCGTTAAATGGATTTAAAATTCGTTGGCTGGCTGCTCGATTCATGGAATTTATTTACAGCAGTCTCAAGCAGAATCACAGTAGCACTAAATTTAAGCTAAGAAAGCAGGTGACGGCATGGCGACGACCGATTCAAAACGTATTCCCACTTGGCAGAGTAACCAAAATCGGCATACCCGATTTCGAACGATTGTTAGTGTTTTACGTAAATATAATGTATTGAGCAATTTAGCGCGGCAAAAACACCCGAGTCAAGTTCGGATGGCTTTTGAAGAGCTGGGCCCGACGTTTATTAAGATTGGCCAGATCTTGTCTTCACGGACGGATATCGTCAAGCCGGCATTTGCTAATGAATTTAAGAAACTGCAGGATAATGTTCGCAGCGATGATTTCAGTGTGGTCAAGCAGACTATTGAAACGCAGACCGGTAAGCCGATGACTGACATGTTTGCCGATTTTGATGAGCGGCCATTTGCTTCGGCCTCAATGGGACAAACACATCACGCAACTTTACTGAATGGTCAAAAAGTGGTGGTGAAGGTCCAGCACCCTGGGATTGACGCAGAAGTTGCGCTAGATATTTCATTGTTTGAACGGGCGTTACCTTTGTTGAAGTATATCCCGGAATCATCAGTTGTTGATTTACGTGAGATGGTCGCTGAGATTAAACGGTCATTATTCAATGAATTAGATACGAGCATTGAAGTGCGTAACGGCACCCGTTTCTACCGGTTGAATAATCATGATGATATTATTCAAGTTCCACGAGTTTACGCGGATTACAGCACCCAAAAAGTATTGGTCAATCAATATATGGCGGGGACGAGTATTCAACATTTTCTGGCGAAAGTGACGGCCGCCGATGCGGATGAGAATCATCAGTACGATGACGAACGGCGGTATTTAGCCCATACGTTAGTGACTAATTTCTTAAAACAAGTTTTTGAAGATGGCTTTTTCCATGCTGATCCGCATCCAGGTAATATTTTGTTACGGGAATTGAAGTCGAGTGATATTGGGTACACGGATAAAGCACCGCGCAAGCCCGGCCATTTAGGTCAACGGACGTTACCACCGTATCGGCTAGTTTATTTGGATTTTGGAATGATGGGGGCCATTAGTCCGGCGTTAATGGACGGGATTGCGAACGTGGTCATTGCGGTTACGACTGAAAATACGCGACAAGTGGGGAAGGCCATTCTTGCAATCTCTAATCGCACCGGTACGGTCGATGAAGAAGCGTTTTTCAGCGCGTTAGCCCCATTTTTAGGTCAGTATTATAATTCCGGATTAGGCGATATTGATTTCCAAGGATTACTCTTTGAAATGGTTAAAGTCTGCCGTAATAATAATATTCAAGTTAATCCGGCGGTGACGATGCTCGGTAAGGCGTTTGGGACGATTGAGGGCATTGTTGAGATGCTGGATCCGAGTCTTTCCATGATGGATGTGGCGCGGCCCTTTGCGCGTAAATATATGCGCGAACATTTGAATTTACGCAATGAATTGGAAGACGCGGCTTTAGCGACGTTGCAAGGCCTCCGCGATATGCCTAAGTTGCCATCGCGGTTGTTATCGGCGCTGGATACCTTTGAAAACGGACAGACTCGAGTGAATATCGTGTTCTCACATCGGCAACAATTCATTGATCGGATTGATACGATGGTCAATAAAGTCGTGCTCGCCGTTATTCTGGCTGCCTTGATCGTAGGTTCGTCGTTGCTGGTTCAGAGCCATTCTGACAATAGTTGGATTACCAACATTGGGATATTTGGCTATGTGACAGCGGTGGTCGTGATTATTGGTCTGACGATTGGGACGCTGCATTCTTGGTATCGGCATTGGCGCCGCAAGCCCTAACGATTTTGAACCCGGCAGGACTGGCATCGGCATTGTTGTCATTTGAATAAAGTTGGTAAAAGCCGCAGGACACTGCTTTAGCAGTGACGATGCGGCTTTTTTAGTTAGGGGAGTGATTGGAATTTAATCCCAGTAGGTGAGGCCACGGTTGACTGTTGTGCTTTGTATTGGGCGGGGGTCAAGCCTAAATATTTCGCAAACAGTTTAAACAACGAGGGGGCACTCTGGTACCCAACCCGGGCGGCGATTTCAGCGACTGAATAGTTGGTCTCCAGCAATAGTTCTTGGGCTTCGGCTAAGCGCTTTTTGTCAATTAAGCCTTTAAACGTCCGGCCCGTTTCGGCTTTTAATTTATTGCCAAGGTAGTTTTTGTTATAGCCGAACTTTTCGCCGAGGTCGGCTAGTGTTAGCTGAGTGTAGTGTTTGTCGATATAGCTCAAAAGTTGCATCAAATTATTATCGGCGTCGGCAGCATCTTGAGCGGTCACTTCGATAGCATTAGCGAGTTCGGTCAAAATGAGTGACAGGAGTAGATTCATAGAGCGACTGCGATAGCGGTCATGGCCAAAGCCCTTAATAATCAGTTCATTAAGGAGCGTGGTTGCCATGGTATTTTGGCGGATATCAAAGACGACGAAATTATTATGAATGGCATCAACGCGCGACGCATTTACCATAAATTCAGTTGCTAGGTTTTTAGACTGGGCAAGATTGGTTAGGATATTTGTCAGGATAGAATCATCACGGACTAAAATATTAATCAGAATATCGTCTTGGCCAATGTAGTCGATTTTTTGCACGATGTCTTTATCCATCAAGATAATCTCGTGTTCACGAAGCTCGATTTTTTCGCCGTTAATATATTGGGTACTGTGGCCGGCATACATATAGTTAAGTTCAATAAAGTCATGGGTATGGGCGGGCATGTATGAGTAGCGATGGTGCTTGTTAATGAAGATATTGCCACGCTTGAAAAAGGTGGCTTTGGGCATCTGTGGGGCTTGGTTAGGCACGGCTGTAGTTTGGACATCATGGACGTTACCACCGTGTAACCGTTGTTCTGTTTCGACTGGATCTTCAGCCCGTAAATACTGATCTAATATTTTGAAATCCATGTCACATCCTCCTTGTAATCGCTTTTAAATCTATTATACGCATAAAGTAGTGGCTGAACAGTTAAATGATACTGACCTGTGATTACGCAATCATTTGTGTGTGGTTGTCATATTGAATTCCAGTCTGAGGCGTTGTTTAATTGATGATGAAAGCGATATCAATTAAATGATTAATGATGTTTGAAGCTAGTTAAACTTGCCATTTACTGGTTATTAACGCTGGCTAGCGCCAAACGTCATTAATTAGACTTAAAGGAGCGTTTTAAGATGGCATTTACATTTCAAATTAATCACGATGTTCAATTTAATCATGATGCCGACTTACTGGCAAAGGCCGAAGCCAACCGACCAACGTTGCAACATGCGGTCGTAAAACCGCAGCGGCTAGTCAAAATTGTGGCAGACGACACGGCCTTTAATGGGTTTCGAGCGGAGCCTAGTGATCAGAATATTCAGCAGTTACCCAGTTATTTGTTGAAGAAAGATGATAAGTTAGTTTTGGATTTTGGTGATCATCAAGTGGGCCATTTTGCCATCGACATTGATGCCGTCGGGTCGCCGATGGATGCGCCGTTGACGCTGCATTTAACTTTTGCAGAGACCCCAGCCGAAATTGGGGTCGATGCAGCCAGTTATGATGGTTGGCTCAGTAGTTCTTGGATTGCGGAAGAAACGTTACACTTAGATGTACTACCGACACACCTCGCTTTACCGCGTCGTTATGCGTTCCGGTATGTTGAGATTGATGTGAAAGATACCTCACCGAAGTGGCAGGCCAGCTTCAGTAATCCAACGGTCACCACCAGTAGCGCGGTTAAAATGTCAGCGGTTCCGGCCGTTAAGATTGATGACCCGGAATTAAAACGGATCGATGAAGTCAGCATCAAAACGTTGCATGATTGTATGCAAGACGTCTTCGAAGATGGCCCTAAGCGTGATCGGCGCTTGTGGTTAGGTGATTTACGTTTGCAGGCGCTGGCTAATTACGCCACTTTTGATGATGCGACCCTAGTTAAGCGGTGCTTGTATTTATTTGGCGGGATGACGGCGACGGATGGGAAGATCCCAGCGAATGTCTTTACGTCACCCAAGTTGACCCCGGATGATACGTTTATGTATGACTACGGCTTGTTCTTTATCTCGACGTTGAAAGACTTCAATGATCGCTATCACGATCAACAAGTTTTGACCGACCTTTACCCAATTGCGAAAAAAGAATTAACGGTGGCGCTGACCCAAGTTAACGCTCAAGGGTTATTGGTGCCCAATGAAGACTGGCCAGTCTTTGTTGATTGGTCCAATGATATCGATAAGACGGCTGCCGGGCAGGCTATTTTAATCTACGTCTTGAAACAATTTGTCGTGCTCGCACATGCTATGGCTGACCCGGAAGCTGCTAAGTATGACGAGTTAATTCAGACTTATACTGACGCGGCCATTCAGACTTACTATGATGCTGATCAAGGGCTATTTGTGAGCGGCCCTAAGCGTGAGGTTAATATTGCCAGTCAAGTTTGGATGGTCTTGGCGCACGTGTTAGATGACCAAGCTAATGAGGCGTTAATGACGGCGGCAGTCGCTAAATGTTTCCCAGTAACTGGAATTGCGACACCGTATATGTATCATCATATTGCCGCGGCGTTGTTTGAAGCGCACCACCAAGCTGATGGGATTCAGCTGATTAAAGATTACTGGGGAAAGATGGTTTCGTTAGGGGCGGATACGTTCTTTGAAGCCTTTGAACCAGAAGACCTCCAGTTTTCACCCTATGGCAGTCCAATTCTAAATAGCTATTGTCATGCTTGGAGTTGTACGCCGACGTATTTGATTCGAAAGTATGTCGTGTAATTGTGTTCTAATTAATACGCTTGGTGGCAATTAGAATTGCCGCCTGCCGGTTGGTTCCTAAAATGCTGGAACGCCATGGGTCATTTTGAAGCCAAAGTGCGGTCTTCAAAGCTGACCTTGGCCTAAGTCCGAGTAGACCACTCGCACTAAGGCCAACGACACGGCTGAGCATTTTAGGAACCAACCTCTCGGCTAAATTTGTGGTCGACAATAGATAATCATCGTCAACTAACGCCGGGCGGGCCAGCATTGGCTCAGTGGTGTCGTTTATCTTAGTCGGTGATTTTCCGACTTAGATAAAGCCCGGCTTTCGAGACCGCTCTGTGGCTCGAAAACGTGGCCACCACGTTCCAGCCGATTCTGGCCCAACCAGAGTGGCAATTTATGCCAACTAGCGCTAAGCGTTAATTAACGTAAAAAAGCCAAAATAAAACCACTAACGAAATTCTCGTTAGTGGTTTTATGCGTCTAGATTAATCTTCACTACCCAATAGCCGTGAGCAGTAAGCGGCGAGAACCGCGCCAACTTCGGGGGCCAAGATGTAGACCCATAAGTGTGAAACGGCAGTGCCACCAACAAAGATGGCTGGGCCGATTGAACGGGCGGGGTTCAAGGAACCACCGGTCAAGTTCAACGCAACGATGATTAAGAAGGCCAAAGTGACCCCAATAATCAAACCAGCGAAATCGCTATTGCCATGAGCCGCGCTCGTGACATTTAAGATGACCATTAGGAAGATGAACGTTACTAAAGCTTCAACGAAGAAAGCCATACCACTGTTGATCTTACTAAAGTCGGTCTGACCGAGTGAGTTGGTTGCTAAACCGGCCGCACTCACGAAACTACGGATAGCCGCGGAAGCTACGATTGCGCCCAAAATCTGGCCCACAATGTAGCCAAGGGCATCTCGCATTTCCATCCGACGATTAATAAGCATCGCGGTGGTGACTGCAGGGTTAAAGTGCCCACCTGAAATGCCGCCAAAAGCATAGGCGGAAACGGTGATGGCTAACCCAAAGGCCAACCCAATCGTTAAAACGTCGCCCTTACCGATGACGACGGCGCCAGTCCCAAGAAAGACCAGCATGAAGGTGCCGAGAAATTCGGCGAAATATTTGCGCATAAAAGCCACGCTCCTTTTTTAGAATAGATTGCTGATACAGCCTTATTTTACAATACTTTTGGCTGGGTCGCTTGTAATATACTTATGATATTAATGATTTAGATAAGTTAAATACAATTGTTTTAGTCGACTGACAGCGGCCTGAGCCTTGGAATGGCGGCAAACTGATGATTAGCAGAGACTAGCCCTGGTGGCGAGTATAAAAATGATGTTAGGCCCATGTTGGTTGACGGTAGCCCGCTGAGTTGGTTAACTTAACCAAGAGACATAGAAAAGACGAATTGTAGATGATTGATAACTGTCACTCTGATTGGCCCAGAATCGGCTGGAACGTGGTGGCCACGTTTTCGAGCCACAGAGCGGTCTCGAAAGCCGGGCTTTATCTAAGTCGGAAAATCACCGACCAAGATAAACGACACCACTGAGCCAATTCTGGCCCGCCCGTCGTTAACTAACGGGAAATAAAAAATTAACGATTGATTATTTTTCGTTTCAGCATTTTAGCATCTAACTGGCAGGTGCAATTTCAACGAGCACTACGCGTGAATTATATAATGATGGTACTTTTTAAACCAAAATTGACTCGCAACTGCTTTATAATTAGATAAGCTTGGTTGGACCGAAACCGTTCCAGCATTTTAATAATCAACCTAGTAGGCGACAATTTTAACGAGCACCAAGTGTCATTAGATTAGTTATGCAGTTGATGAGATAAATGATTACAGAAATGAAGACAAAACTTAAAAGGGGGATCACCAGATGCGTTTTTTACATACGGCCGATTGGCATTTGGGTAAAAAGTTACATGGGTTTGATCTGCAGGCGGAGCAGCAGGCCGCGTATGAGCAGATTTTAAAGTTGGCGCTTGATGAACAAGTGGATGCAGTGGTGATTGCTGGCGACTTATACGACCGGGCGATTCCGAACGAAACGGCGGTTAAACAATTAAATAGCATGTTAATGGATATGAACTTAACGCACCAGTTACCCTTATTAGCCATTAGTGGGAATCATGATAGTGCGGCCCGGTTGCGGACTGGGAGTGCGTGGTTTAAGGCGACGAACTTCTATCTCAATACGAAGTTGAGTCAAGCTTTTACACCGATTGTGATGGGGGATACCCAATTTTATTTACTGCCTTATTTTGAACCTTTTGAAGCGCGGCAGTACTTTGAAGATGATGACTTACGTACCGTTCAACAGGCAATGGTCAAGATTGTGGCGGCGATGCAAGCGACTTTTGATCCTGATAAAAAGCACGTTTTAGTGGCGCACTTTTTTGCAGCTGGGAGTGAACATGTTGATTCGGAAACGCAAGTCACAGTTGGTGGCCTGAATGCGATTCCGGTTGACTTGTTAGCACCGTTTGATTACGTGGCACTAGGCCATCTGCATGGTAAAGATGCTTTGCAAGCAGAACGAGTCCGGTATAGTGGGTCACCAGTTAAATTCTCGGTTTCCGAGGCTACGCAGACAAAGGGTGTTTGGATTGTGGATACTGATCCATTCAAATTAACCTTTAAACCGTTAACCCCGATTCGGGATGTACGGGTTTTAACGGGGAGTTTCGAGGAATTAACGACACCGGCTTTTTATCAGCAGCAAGCCCAAGATGATTATCTGGCTGTTCAGCTAACTGACCGACGGGTGATTCCTAATGTGATGCAAGCTTTGAGGGCGGTTTATCCACATATTATTGAGTTAGAACGGGTCAATGGTCCCGTCTTGACGAACAATCCCGCCACTAAGATTGATCCAAACCTTGATCCTATGACGTTGCTAGCAAAGTTCTTTGAGCAGACTACCGATGACGACTTGACTGATCAGCAGCAGCAGTGGGCGCAGACGGCGCTAACGGCGGCGATGAAAGAGGAGGGGTAACGATGCGACCATTAACGTTAAAATTAGACTTTTTCGGTCCATATCGGCATCAAACGATTGATTTTACCAAGTTCAATGATTTCCCCGTCTTTTTGATCAGTGGTAAGACTGGTGCCGGGAAGACGACGATCTTCGATGCAATGTGCTTTGCGCTATTTGGCGGGACTTCCGGTGGTGACCGTGAAGTCCGGCAGATGCGCTCTGATTTTGCGACGATGACGGATACGACCAGCGTCACCTTTACATTTGCCCATGAGGCGCGGACTTATCGGATTGTTCGGGAACCTGAACAGATTGTTGCCAAGAAGCGTGGTGAGGGCACTCATAAGCAACCGGCGGCGGTCACCTTGACCGTTTTTGACGCTGACAATCAAGAAGTCGATGAATATACGAAGGTTAATGCGGTTCAGGGGTACGTGCGGGAATTGCTACAGTTGACGCGTGAGCAGTTTTCACAGATTGTCCTATTACCCCAAGGTCAATTTCGGCAATTCTTGATGGCGAATAGTGATGACAAAGAGAAAGTTTTGCGCGATATTTTCGGGACGAGCTTATATAGTCGTTGGGCCGGCCAGCTTAAACAGCAATTAAAGCAACAGCAAAAAGCTAATGAGGTGGCCACTCAAAAGTTACAGACGTATCAGCAGCAGCTAACCTGGCAGGACTTATCTGCCGAAGATGCGGCTGGGCTTGCACCGCAAGCTGCTGTCGATCAGCAGTTAATTGAACAGCAGGCCCAACAAGCCGCCTATCAAGAACTAGCTAGTCAATTTAAAGCGGCTAAAGCCACTTTAAAACAAGCCCAGACAGCTGAGCAAAGTGGTCAGCTACTGCAACAAAATCATGCAGAATTAACCAAGTTATTAGCTGACCAACAGGCGTTAACCACGCAAGCGGCAGCCATTGACCAACAGCGCCAACAGATTGACGGCTTGGAATGGGTGCAAACGCTGGCAACAGTGGCTAAACAGCTACAAACAGCGCAACAACAAGTCCAAACGCAGACCACACGTCAAGATAAGTTAACGATACGGCAACAGCACTTAACCAGTGAACAGCAAGCTGCCAAAACAGCCGTTCAACAAGTCGCTGCTCAGGCAGCGACTGCTAAAGCGCGACAAGCGACCATGACGACGTTAACTGCCCAAAAAGCTGTTTATGAGCAGGTCGATCAAACCGCAGCCGCACTAAAACAAGCCCGACTGAAGGTGACTGACGCGCAAGCTGCACAATCGGCAGTAGCGGTTAAGTTACAACAAGCTGATGCGACGCAACAACGGTTGAGCGCTACTAGTGACCAGTTGCCGGAATTAATGCAACAACAGGCCAACCTAACCACGCAACGTCACGATTTGGATGCTGTGGCGACGCAAAGTAAGTTAGTAGAAAAGCAGCAACGCTTAGTTGAGCGACAACAGGCGACGATTACTAGTCAGGTAGAAGCTGTGACCCAGCAACAAATGGTAGCCGATCAAACCTTGGCAACGTATCAACAAGTAGATAGCGACTGGGCGAGTGAACAGATTGCGATTTTAAGTCAACATTTGCAACCTGGCACCCCCTGCCCAGTCTGTGGGAGCTTGGGACACCCGGCGCCGGCACCGACTGATACGGTAACGGTGTCCGAAGCAGCTGTTAAAGCGGCCCAAACTAAGCATAATCAGGCGGCCGCTAAGTTGGCTGATCTGCAAGGTCAGCTTAAAAGCTTGCAGACGCAGCAGGCCACGGCGCAACAAGCGTTAACAGAGGCGGAGGCAGCGTTGCAGCAGGTCGTTACTAGCAAACTAACCCTAACTTATACCACGCTAGCGCAATTACAAACTAAGATGACTGAACGTCAAGTTCAACTGGATAGTGACGTGGCTGCTAATCAAAAAGCGCAAGCCGCGGCGCAGTCTGCTAAGACGGCGTTAGCTGAATTGACGGCCACGATGACGGAGTTACAGCGCCAACAACAGCAACAAGCTACGGCAGTTACGACGGCGCAACAAGCCGTCGTCCAATTAGAAACCAAGTTGGGGGATCAGCAACAGCAATTATCACCAGATTACCCGACCCTACAAGCTCTAGAAGCCTATTTGCAACAGTTGACGATGGCTCAGCATAGCTATGAACAAGCCGACACGCAATCCCAACAACGGTTAAGTACCGTCGAAGCTCAATTAACGGCCACAACGGCACAGTTAAAAACTGCTGGTACAGATCTAGCGGCTGCCAAGTCGATGGTGATTGACCAGCAACAGTACTTAACGGCGGCTATGGTGACGCGGTGGGGGGCGGCTGATTTTGACCGCTTAACGGCCCGACTAGCCGCTGTTGAGCAACTGCCAGCATTACGGACGGCCATTAAGACGTATGATCAGCAACAGTCACAACTAACGGGGCGGATTGAAACGGTTAAACAAACGATTGCTGATCGTCCAGTACCTGATGTAGCGGCATTGACGGCGGCTGTCACTGAGGCAACAACGGTCGCGCAACAAGCTGAAACGGCTTATTACCACTTGCAGCAGACGATGCAAGCGAACCAGAAGCTAGTCGAGCAGATGCAGCAGATTCTGACACAAGTCCATGACCAACAGGCAGCCTTGGCTCAGTTGGCCCAATTATCGGCGGTTGCCAATGGGAGCGGCCAACAGAAGTTGAGCTTAGAACGCTTTGTCTTACAAACTTATTTGCAAAAGGTTCTGGCAACTGGCAATACTCGGTTGCGGCAACTGACTGGCGGCCGCTATCAATTCCAACTAGATGAAGCAGTCGGCACGTATCGTAACGGTACTGGTCTTGAAATCAATATCTATGATGACAATGCCGGGAAAGTTCGTAGTGTGCATACGTTGTCTGGTGGTGAGAGCTTTATCGCAGCGTTGTCCTTGGCATTGGCGTTAGCAGAAGTGATCCAGAATCAAGCTGGCGGCATCAAGATTGATGCTTTGTTTATCGATGAAGGGTTTGGATCGCTGGATGAGGATGCTTTAGCGATGGCGATGGAAGCCTTACAGACGGTGGAGGGCCAATCGCGGATGATTGGAATTATTAGCCATGTCAGTGAATTAGAGGAACAATTACCGGCTCAATTACAAGTGATTCCGAATGGCGATGGGGAGAGTCATGTGCAGTATCAATTAGAATTCGACTAAGGTTTAAATCAAGGAAGGTGACAGAATGGCCAAGCAATACGCCATTTTTGACTTGGATGATACCCTTTTAGATTTCACGCGGGGTGAAGCTGAAAGTATCACTAAGTTGTTAAAACAGTGCGGTATTACTGATATTCAGCACGGGTTAGAGACTTATACCCGAGTTAATCTTCAAGTTTGGCAGCAGATTGAACAGGGAGCCGCGCGGGAACCATTACTGGAACAGCGGTTTACCCAAGCATTTAATAAACTGGGCGTAACCGTGAATGGTGCCGCGTTGGAACAGCAATATAGCCAAATGCTTGATCATAATTATTATACGCTCCAAGGGGCTCCGCAGTTATTACGGCAGTTGCAGCAAGCGGGGGTTCATTTAATCGTTGGGACTAATGGGGTTAAGTCTACACAGTTGAGCCGCCTAGCGGGTGCGGGACTGACGCCGTACTTTGAACAAGTGGTAATTTCTGAAGATGTGGGCTATGCAAAGCCGGATGAACGTTTCTTTACGCCGATTTTTAGGCAACATCCAGCACTGACGAAGGCCAATACACTGATGATTGGTGATCGGCTACAGTCGGATATTTTAGGGGCGCGCCATGCTGATCTCGATAATGTGTGGTTTAATCCGCATCATCGCGCCAATCAGGAAGGGTATCAGCCCACGTATGAAGTTGATGATTTTGACGGGCTGAAGCAGCTCTTGTTGGCTGAATAACAAGACTGTTCAGACTAATCAATGTTTCACGTGAAACAAATGAGGAGAGAAATATGGCATTATCTTATCAAGCAATGCTGGCGGCTGTTCCGGTGGTTTTAAAAGCTGGCAATGTGCCCAATATCGTTGGTGAAGCCGGTATTGGTAAGTCCGCTTTAGTGGCAGAAGTAGCGACTCGGTTGCATGCTAAATTATTTACGACGGTAGTGAGTTTAGCCGAAAAAGGAGATCTAGCGATTCCAATTCCACCATTAACGAGTGAGTCGTTCATTGAAACGGCGGATTACGGTCGCTTGGCTGACGTGCAGTTTGGCTATGCGCATACGTTGATTGAAATTATTCGTTATGCTGAAACTCACCCGCAGCAGCCGATTATTTGGTTTTTAGATGAGTTTAATCGTGGCACCCAAGCGGTTCAGAGTGAATTGATGAACTTGGTCTTGCAACGGACAATCAATACATTGACCTTGCCCGATCAAGTTCAATTAATGTTAGCTGAAAATCCGGATGCCAGTATGCGGGGCTTTGAGACTAGTACTTATGGTGTCGTGGCTAGTGATGCGGCGATTAAAGATCGGACGGTCCGGTTAGTGTTGACCAGCGATGCCGATGATTGGCTACAATGGGCAGCACAAACCAATCCCACGACCGGCCAGCCGAATATTCATCCATTAGTTCAACAATTTATTAGTGAAGATGTGACTCGGCTAAACCAAGCCGATGCGGTTGATGATTTAGTAGCGACACCGCGCGCATGGGAGCGAGTCTCAACGAACTTAACCGCCTTGGCGGATTTGCCGACTGCGACGCAAGCGATGATTGCCTTAGATGTTTTTCAAGGCGATGTGGGGACTGATTTGGGCTTAGCATTTGAACAATTCTTAGAACAGCAAGCCATTCATCTTACACCGCAACAATTGTATACTAGTGAACCGCAGGGGGCCGTGGTCCCGGCTGCGCTCTTGACGCAATTCCAAGCGATGAGTGAACCACAGAAGAGTACGGTTTTACGGAGTTGCTTACAGTTAACGACCACCTATCCCTTAACGGTCGATGCACATGCGGGTCGTTTCTTGCAATTATTGCAGACGCTCGGTCAGGATGGTCAGTTTAGTTTAGTGCAACAATTAGGGCAGAATCGGGACTTACTAAAGCAACTGTACACGGCCAATATTGCCCAGCAGAGTCCGTACGTCACGGCACTGTATCAGTATTTACAACAAGTTGCCAGTTGGTCGAATCAATAGGAGGCGGTTAGGGTGATTAATAATGCCATGGCGTACGCTGAATGGCGCCAACAACTGCTGACGACGCCGACAGATGCGACTTTAGCTGCCGGACTGGTGATGGTTGAACGAGCCATTATTGACCTACTGGCTAGCGACCAATTTTATGGCGAACTATTGACCCGTTTGCCTCGCCACCCGTCACGACAGCTAACGGTACCTTTTGCGCTAACTTGGCGGGCGAATCGGCTGGAGTTGACAATGGCGGCGGTACCGTTAGCCCAGACATTTACCCGGTTTGACGAATTACAAGCGGGCTTAAAACACGTGGCGTTGCATGTCCTTTGGCAACATCCATTACGCTATCGTCAGCGAGTAGCCCATCAGCCGGAACTCGTGACCTTGGCAACGGATTTAACAGTGAACCAGTACGTCACCGGATTGCCTAAGTACAGTACCGGCTTGGCCACGGTTCAACCGTTAGTAGCGGCAGCTTTACCGGTGAAAGCCGACTCCAGTGTTTATTTAAAGTTATTACAATCATCAGCGCAACGACAAGCTAGCAGTCAGTCAGCATCCCAGTCACCGCAAACAGCGGGAGACGCAGGCACAAGTACCGGGACGCAACCCCTGTCGGCACCGATTGATGCGGTGGCCGGCTGGCAAGCGGCAACTGGTCAACTGGCGAATCCAAATCTAGCCGCTAGCCGGTTACAACAATTGGCTCGTGATGCTTGGACGCATACCCGTGAAGCTGGGCGAGGATTAGTAGCTGGTCAAGTGCGCGCTCAGCTGGCAATTAAGCGCCATGCTGTGGCGATTGATTGGCGCCGGTTGTTGGTGAAAGGGCTGGGCCAATTACCGACTGGCAAGCAAGCGTCTTATGCCCGCTTCAATCGACGCCAACCCGCACGGATGGAACTTCCTGGACAAATCAGTGATACACAATTGCAATTGCAAGTTTACGTTGATCACTCAGGGTCAATTAGTGATGCTACCTTGCAGTATTTATTGAGTCAAGTTGCATCGTTGACACGGGCGATGACGGCCACGATTATGGTTAGTTCATTTGATGCAGTCGTACGACCAGGCCAAACGTATCAGGCTGACTTGCCGCAACAGATTCGATATACTCGGCAAGGTGGCGGCGGGACTGTCTACCAAAGTATCTTTGATGATTTACGACGCCAACATGCGACTAATCAAACGACCTTAGCGGTGGTCCTAACGGATGGTCGCGGTGAACGGGAGATTGACGCACACCATTTTACCAATGTGATCTGGGTACTAGCGCATCCGCATGATCGACTTTCCATTCAGCCAGTGATCGGACAAGTCGTGACCTTAAAGAAAGGGGCCGATAGTGATGACACAACCACTTAAACCGGCCGATATGCAGTCCTTGTTAACGCATGATCAGCGTTATCACCGTGCCTTGGCCGTGTTAAAAGGCCAGTGGCTGCCAATCATTGCGGAGGAGGACCGGCCATTTCGGCAACAGATTGCAGTAGCTGATTTACAATTTGCCAAAGCGCTGTTGGCGAGTGGTAGTGCGAAGAGTACGTTCGACTTTACCAGTTATGCGGGGGTCCAACAGCTCCGGCAGCATTTTGGTAATCAACTCAATGCCGCTGCCCAACAGTGGTTAATTAAGCCTTATTTATAGGTAAACAAAAATTCCTACCGGTTTTGTGACGGGTAGGAATTTTTATTAGGCTGAAATGCCAAGAAAGGCGGTCCAGCTTTGTTGACGC
The DNA here is from genome assembly GCF_005405105.1 of Lactiplantibacillus dongliensis. Lineage (GTDB taxonomy): Bacteria > Bacillota > Bacilli > Lactobacillales > Lactobacillaceae > Lactiplantibacillus > Lactiplantibacillus dongliensis. Next base: position 73,258 of record NZ_BJDK01000003.1, on the reverse strand, counting down.
TGGTCAATATCGGGATGACTACCTTGCCGTAAACGGGTTTGAAGGCCAATCCGTGCTTCAAGCAGGCCTTGCGCTAAGCTCATGCTAGATTGAGTCGTGATGATTGTCTGATTGGCCTGGCCTTTTAGGATAGTTGAGGCCATTAAGGTCAAGTAATCATCGTAGTAACGATCAGTGAGCTGCTTAATGTCGGCGTCGCTACTGGCGAATTCAGCCACGGCATTAGCCATCAAATCGCCGGTTGGTTGTGGCTTGTCGGAAGTTAGCCCTTGAGTAAAGAGCATCATTAAGACGGTCAGTGGCGTGGCACCGGTCTGTTCAAGTTCCTGCATGGCACGGGTAGTCGCTGCCAACATCAATTGATGGTAGTGCTGGAGCGTTTTGAGATAAATCGTGTGCTTGTCACCAAAGGCATTGTATAAGCTTTGCTTTTTAACGCCGCTGAGCGTGACGATTTCATCCATTGAGGTGTGGTAATAACCATGCTGCCAAAACTGACGCATGATTTGGTCGAGCACTTGATCATTATCAAAAGTCTTTTTAGCTGGCAAATGTGATCCCTGCTTTCGTTAAATGGTTTATTTTCTAGTATAGCATAGCGGTTTTGACGGGTGATGACCGCTAATATTAATATTTTTATTTTTAAAGACTATTTTAATGAAAATTAGTTGGGGCTAGTCGTTACTAGCTGAAGTTATGTCATTTATTGACGCACCTATCAGATGTAGAATCGCTGCTTAATTTAATAGCATCAGCAATGTAACCGATATCTTTAGCACGTAAATCATGGCAGATTGTTATGCTTACACCAAATAATAGCTAATGAATGCTCACATTAAAATTTAATCTTAATATAATGTTGAGGCCAATATTAATTAAGTGGCTTAATAAATTTATAAAAAGAAGTTGGCGAAACCGATGAGAACCGTTGTTATTAAACTGATTGGAACAGGTTTTATAAGATAATTTATAACTTTATGAATATGAGGAATTGCCAACAAAACTGTTAGAAAGGCTTCCAGGGTGGATAGTTAAGCCCTATTATCAATTGACGGTGCTTCTAAAAACGTGCTATATTGTTGGTGCTGAAAGGGAGAAAACGTTTTTAAAAGAATGAGTTAACACCGTTCAGTAGCTAATGTTATGTCATTGTAGAAACAAGTGAAAGGCGTGATTGTGATGGATTGGCAGTTTAATGGACTCGCTTGGCTAAGCCCTCTTCAGCTAGGCGATATTCAACAAAGTACTTATCATATTACAGTTACGCCCGCCACTAGCCATGGCGCCACCATTAATCCGGGGCCATTGGCGGGGGTGTTGCCGCAGATGAATGAATTACAACAGTGGGTGTTGTGCGGCATCGCATTATTAATCATTAGTCTAGTCGGGTTATTAATTAAATTTTGGTGGAACGGCCATCAACACACAAAGGAGCAATCGTAATGAAAAAATATGTCGGAACATTTATCGCCAGTGTCGCATTGTTGACCGCACTACCCTTAGCTGCTAATGCTGCGGATGGTAAAACAGATACAGATAACGGTACGGATACCCAAAAGACAACTACGGCCCAAATCGAATTGAAACAAGATGAAACGGATAAGAATATTAAGTTAACCCAAGTACCAGAAATAGATTTTGGTGCTAATACAAACGTGACGGTTAGCAAAAAGTATGATTCAACTGGCACCTTAGCTGATGTTCGGGTTCATAACCCTGGTAATGCTGAAGGTTGGGACGTACAAGTCAAACGTTCAGCCTTTACTTCCGATAAAGGGGAGCTAAAAGCGGCCGTGTTAGCCTTTGAAAATGGGAAAGTCACGCCGGATGATCATACAAATGCGTCAACATTACCAAAAGTCTCGAATATCGAGGTAAATGAGGATACGAAGTCACTATTAACCGCTGGTGCTGGTGAAGGGGTTGGGGCCTTTTCATTGAAGCATAATAATGCCGACGTGACCTTAACGATTCCAGCTGGGAACGTTGCCGGAACATACAAATCGACGTTAACTTGGACGTTAGCCAATGCCCCAACCGGGACAACGCCAACGACGCCAACCACACCTAGTAAATAAGCCTTACTAAAAAATATGAGCTTCGCCGGCAGAACTGAGGTGCAACGATGCCAAAGCTAAGCAAACCGGCGTGGTGGTTATTGGTTTTAAGCTGCGCGGGCTTTAGCGGCGGATGGTTACCTCTGAATGGTCGTGCGGCGGTGCAACAATCGCACGCCGAAGTGGAGATTACCCCGGGTAATGGTGATGATGCGGTCAAGCCGGTTGATCCGAATGACCCTTCAAAACCTTATCCAGGTGATCCAGTCGATCCGGGTAATCCGGGGACTGGTTCTAAAGGTCATTTAACAATTGACTTTATTAGTAACTTAAAGTTTGAAGTTGAGAGCGGTGAACGGGGGCCAGTCACAACGACTGCGAAGAATCAGTTGGCAATGGTCCAGATTTCGGATCGGCGGGCAACTGGTGCTGGCTGGACGTTACAAGTTCGTCCCAGTGTTCCCACGAGCCGTCAATATTCGCTACAGACAACGATTGACCTGGGGGCCGTTAAGATCAAACCGGTAACGGCCAATGTGAGCGCGGCCCCCCAACTTGTCAATCGGGTACTCCGGGCGGGCTTAGTCAATAACGTGCTGGTCGCTAATCGACAAGCCGGGGTTGGCACGTGGTTACTGGTTTTGAATCAAACCAATGCGCCAACGCAATTAGTCATTCACAATCAAATGTTACATGCTGGGAATTACGTGGGTACGATGACGTGGTCATTGACCAACGCCCCCAGTTAACCAACGGAGACGTTTCAGGCGTCTCCATACATAGCCAAGTCACTTACCGTTGAAAAAAGGAAAGGTAAATCATATGAAAACTAAACTCTGGCAATTAGTGTTATTAATGGGCGTCTTTTTGGGTAGTCTGACGATGGTCGCTAAAGCGGACAATCTTAAATATACGGTGACCGCCGATCTCCCGAAAAATCAAATGACAGAAGAAGTGTCCTATTTTGATCTGAAAGTTAAGCCTGGCCAAAAACAGACGTTGACGATCCGGATTAAGAACAGTGATAGCCAGGCGCATCAATACGTGGTATCCCCTAATCGCGCTATTACCAATGACAATGGGGTCATTGATTATAGCCATGCGAATGCCAAAGCGGATTCATCAGCGAAATTTGACTTGAATACCGCCCTATCTGGTAAGCAGACCGTTGAAGTTCCCGCTAAAACAACTAAAAAAGTGGCCATTAAGTTGACAGTGCCTAAGCAGGAATTTAAAGGGATTGCATTAGGGGGGATCAGTGTCACCCAGGCGGTTGGCGCTGCTAAAAAGTCTAGTGGGATGACGATCCAAAACCAATACGCCTATGTCATTGGCTTGCAACTACAAGAGACGGAAGTCATCAAGATTAAACCAGTGATGAAGTTATTGTCAGTCCAAGCTAAGCAAATTAATTATCAAAACTACGTGACTGCGACTTTGCAAAATACACAACCAGTGATTATGCATGGCTTGAAGATCAAGAGTTATGTCACGGCGGTTGATGGGACTAAGAAAGTATTAGCGACCACTAAAGATCATCTAGCGATGGCGCCTAATAGTAGTTTTAATTTTGCCATCGGTGATGGCAAAGAACCGCTAAAAGCTGGGAATTACACCTTGCATTTAGCTGCCAGCGCCAGTGATGGTAAGTATAAGTGGAATTTCACCCGTAACTTTACGATTAGTGAACAAAAGGCCAAACAGCTGAATGATTCAGCAGTCGGTCAAAAGCAACAACCAAACTATTTCTGGTGGTTTGTCGGTTTAGGTGTCGTGATCATTGCCTTATTAGGGGCGGTCATTTGGCTACTGGTTAAGAATCGGCGGCGCAACCACGATTAATTAGCGAGAGGGGTTGGCAACATGCGCAAAAGTCTGAAGAGGTTATTAGTCGGTTTGACTATGCTGGTTAGTCTGTGGGTGGGTGCCGCGCAATCACAAGCGGCAGAAGAGTTAGCTGCAGCTGCGCCGTTAACGACGGCACCGGCTGGGCTGAATCAACTCGAAAAGATTTTTGTGTTGCCAAGTTCGTTTGCTAACGGCGTCGCGAATGCGGCTAGTATTCAAGCTGTTACCAATCCCAATGCACCACATACGCAAGCCATTGAAGTGAATAGTGCGAAGAAACAACTCGGTGGGGCCTGGTCAACCGATGCGAATCGGCTGGACTTAAACAAGAATGCGACCATTAAGTTATGGGCGCATTTTGGTGCATCCAACAGTAAAGCCGGGGACGGTCTGGCTTTAGTCCTGCAAAATGATCCAAATGGGACGCAGGCTGCTTCAAGTTACACTAAGAAGACGATTATTGGTGAAACGATGGGGGTTTGGGGTGTTGATAATGATACCGACCGTACCGAAGCGGCGGCTTTAGCTGCGACCGGGATTCAAAATAGCTGGGCGTTGGAGTTTGATACTTATGCCAATACGTCGATGTCCTTTGGTGATGCTGGTAGCGGGACGTCCTTTGATGCGGGCATTAAGGGCCAGCATATTGCGACTGGTTATCCAGGTTCAGCCAATCAATATATCGCCCAAAAGGCGTCTGGGTTTACCTTGATCGGTATTTGGGGTACACGCCGATTCTTTACGCAGACCCATATTGATCCGAAACCGAGTCAGAACTTGACCGATGGGCAGTGGCACCATTTGACGTTGCAGTGGGATGCTAGCGCCAAAACAATGACTTACATTTACAATGATGTGAATCCAGATGGCACCGAAAACGCGAACCCGGTGACCCATGTAGAAGTGGTCAATACCGATGCGTTTCATAGTGAAGACGGTAAGGTGCGCTGGGGCATTACTGGGACGAATGGGAGTAATGCGGGTAATAGCTTAGTGGTATTCGAGTCAATCCCCAACTTAGTCGACGCACAGGCTGCAGTTAAGGTGACTAACTTAACGAAAGAAAAGCCCGTTACAACGGGGTCGAAAGTTAAGGCTAAAGATGAGTTGCAATATGACTACAACTTGACCTACAACGCTGGTCAACAGGATTGGGAAAATATTCAAGCGAAGCTGGACTTACCAGCACATGTCACGTTTACTAGTGCTAAAGTGACCTATGCCAATGGTGGTGAACAAACGGTCGATATTCTGGCTGATGAGACTAGGACACTCAGCTTTGAACTTGCCCAGGCGTTATCTAAGGACAATCCAACTGCCAAGATAACGCTTAAAGGCAAGGCTGATAATGTAAGCGTTAACGGTAACACGACCGCTACGACGAGTACGTTTACCAGTAATAACTTTGCGACGAAGACCACCGCACCTGACTATACGATCACTGTTGATCAGTTAATTGAAGTTTTCTTAATCAAAGGTGGGATTCAAACGATTGCGAAGGGTGAAGATGCCAAAGTCACCGGGTTAGTGGTGGCCGAAGACTCCGAACAATTAGATAACGATAAAGTGACGGTCTATCCCACACTAAATGGGAAGGCCTTGCCTAAATTTCAAATGAGTAATGCTGATGAATCGGGCCTCTTTACATTTACAGCTAAAGCTGATGAACTGAATGTGGGAAAAAACACGCTAGAATTTTATGTGATTGATGATGATGAAAATGAGTCGGCACCGGCCACCGCTACGATCACGGTTAAAAGTGGCGCACTTGGCTTTAAAACAGTCGCCGAAACGAGTCGTTTTAAGACTGTTACGCTAGATGGCACGGCTCAACTAGCTAATCGTGATGACGATTGGAACTTAGTGGTTGCCGATGAACGTGGCACCGGGTCAAGCTGGCAGCTGCAAGCTAGTGCGACGGATTTTGCTAATGAAGAGGGTCAGCGCTTGCCAGGAAAGCTGGTCTATAAGCAAGGCGGCACAACGACGACAATCAATGGTGAAGGGACTGTGATCGACAGCCATAAGAGTACTAGTGATACGGATAATTATGATGTAACGAAGCAGTGGAATGACGAAGCGGGCATGTTCTTCGAAACTAATGCCGGTGCTGTTCCAGGAGCCTATGCCGGCACGGTGACTTGGACGTTGTCTAATGCGCCGAGTTGAGTTTTAAAGCTGAACGTGTCGCACGTTGCGGCTATAAATAGCTAGCGTCTCAAAATGAGTCTGGGTTTTTGCCCTAGACTCGTTTTTTTGTTTCACCAACGATAACTTTAAGGACTTAAGCCAGCTGATTGCTGAAAGGTTAGCGCGTCGAAGTTATTTTGCACGTCAAAAGTTTCGTTTGGCGGGTTGCTTAATGAATCGTCTAGATATGGTCTGACCCATAAGATGCAGTATCGTACAAATGGTAGTAACGGTTTTGGTCTGGATGACCATCACCGGTAAAGCTAAATAGGGAGTGAGGAAAACTTGAAAACTTAAGTTGTTAGCTAAACGTTTAAATAGAATTGGGGGTAAAAGCGATGCGCAGCAAATTCATGGCAGTGCTACTCGGCCTAGTTGCGTGCTTAGCATTGCTGCTCACCATTGGTGGTACGGCCCAGGCAAAAGTTATTGAGACGTCTGGACTTAACGGCAGTGATGCCACCGTTAAAGACCGGTATGGTAATGTCATTACCGATACGACGACGATGAGTAAGTGGAGTAATTATGATGTTGGTTATAATTGGTCGATTCCAGACGGTGTCAAGATTCAAGCTGGCGATACCGCGATTGTTCAGTTGCCTGAAGGTGGGATGAAGGCGTCAGATTTGACGATGCCGTTAGTTGATTCGACTGGTCAGACGATTGGGACATTTACAATTAAAGCTGGTGAAACGACTGGGACGATCACGTTTAACGATGCGTTCACTCATAATACAACTAATCGTAAAGGGACGTTGAATTTCTATGCGAAAGGCAGTACGACGGGGGATGTGCATTTTAATTGGACAGTCAATAAAGTTGGTTGGGTCGCCGGACGCGATGAGAATGGCATTCCGACGGAGGTCACGTGGAACGTGGCCTTTAACCCAACTGGCAAAGATTTAGGAACGGTCGTTGTTCACGATACGTTGGGACCTAAACAAACCTTTATCTCAGGATCAGTTGTGGCACATACGGGTACCTATGATCAAAATGGTCATTTCAACGCAACTGGGACAATTACCCCAACGGTCGTTCAAAACGGCAACGAGCTAACCTTTACATTTGAGAATGTCAATACCGCCGTTAATATGGTGTATAACGCTAAATTAGGTAATCCCGCCGATAGTGGCGAAGTTGTGAATACGGCGACTATGAACGGGAGTACCGTTAGCGGTCAAGTTACCTGGGGCGGTTCTGGGACCGGTCAAGGTGATCCGTCCGGCGGTTCAGTGAAATTAACCAAGACTGATGCGACTACGTTACAAGCGCTCGCGGGTGCTGTCTTTAAGTTAGTTGATAGTAAAGGCGAAGTGATTAAGACCGATTTAACTACGGATGCCAAAGGTCAATTAGCTTTAGATAAATTAGCACCAGGCAAGTATACGTTTGTTGAAACGAAGGCACCAGATGGCTATGCGCTAAATCCTGAGCCAATTCCGTTCGAGATTATTGAAGATTCGACTGCGGTGGCCAACGTTGAGTTAGCGGATAAAGAAGTGCCACATACTGGGGCAGTCACCCTCACGAAAACAGATAGCACCAGTCATCAAGTCTTAGCAGGTGCCGTTTATGAATTACGCGGTAGCGATGGTGACGTCTTAATTCCTAACTTGATGACCAATGCTGAAGGCCAGTTGCATCTGGATAATTTAGCACCGGGTAAGTATCAATTGGTTGAAGTCAAAGCACCAGACGGGTATGAGTTAGCAACGGAACCAGTCTCATTTACGATTGTGAGTGGGGCAACGGCTACCGTTAACGTCGCTGCAACTGATACGAAGACCCCAACGAATCCAAGTGAACCGGAGAATCCTGAAAATCCAGAGAACCCAGAGAATCCAGAGGAACCAGAAAAGCCAACGGAACCTGAGAACCCAAGTGAACCGGAAAAGCCAGGCGAACCAGGAACACCAACGGAGCCAAGCACCCCAGGTGAACCGGAAAAGCCAGGCGAGCCAGGAACGCCAACGGAACCCGGTAAACCAGGTAAACCGGAAAAGCCAGGCGAACCAGGGACCTCAACGGAACCCGGTAAGCCAGGTGAACCGGAAAAGCCAGGCGAACCAGGGACATCGACGGAACCCGGTAAACCGAGTGAGCCAGCACAACCGACTCATCCAGGAACAACTGGTCAGTCTGATCAGCCAGTAACACCAGGTCAATCTGGGACGACTGGTCGATCAACGACCCCAGCAGTAACGCCGAGCCAAGCTAATCCAGGAACCACTAATGCGACAACAGCCGGTTCAACGACTGGAACGACTAGTGGCATTCCGGTCAACGGTACAACTGGTCATAGCACTGCCGCTACCAGCAGCAATGCAACGACTGGCCGTTTACCACAAACTGATGAATCGGGGACACATCCGATTGTGGCCTTAATTGGGACCATCTTGCTAGTCATTCTTAGCGGTCTTGGTCGCTGGGCATGGCGTCGACAAGCATAGTGCGTCGGCATAAGGTTGAAGAGTCTGGGATTTTTATCCCGGGCTCTTTTACTGTGGTTTCGAATAACTATAGCCGGGAATAAAAAACACCCCAGCAACCGCGCAGTTGCTGGGGTGTTTCATTAACCTAAACGGGGGTTTAGGGTCAAGGACAAGTTTATTCGGTCACGACTTGATCAGCTTGAGCAATTGCTGCTTGACCCAAGATGTTCAAGTAGTTAAATGGCCGGTCGAATTGTGGTTGGAAGAACATGTCGACAAAGCCGAGATCATCAATCGTGTTGTTATTTTGAATCATCACGGAGATCGTGTTGGCAGATTGTGACACATCATATTTACTCATAAATTGTGCACCGAGAATTGCCCGAGTCTCAGGATTATAAACTAGTTGCATCAACACGGGAGTCGTTGTTGGCATAAATTCTGGCCGGTAGTTGTCTTCAACGGTGACGGCAGCAGCGGGGATGTTTTCTAATTTGGCGTGTTCTAACGTCATCCCTGAAGCACAGATCGTCGTATCGAATAACATCAAACCAGAGGTTGATTGAGTACCCATGTATTTGCGGGTTGGCTTGAAGAGGTTAAGGCCAACTAAAGTGCCTTGACGGACCGCGTTAGTTGCTAATGGAATATAAGCGTCCTTGTGGGTTGGGTTATAGTGAACCGCAACCGAATCGCCAGCCCCGTAAATATCAGGGTCAGAAGTCTGCATATAGTCGTTAGTGATGATGGAGCCATTCTTGTTCATATCGACTTTGCCTTTCAGCAAGCCGGTATTTGGGCGGAACCCAACACAGAGAATCGCCATATCGGCGGTATATTCACCTTGGTCCGTGGTAACAGTGACGGTATCGCCATCACCGCTAAAGCCCTTCACCATTTGATTCAAGGCCAGCTTGATGCCGTGGTCAACGAAGTCTTGTTGCACGCGGTCTGTAAATTCGGTATCTAGATATTTGTTTAAAATTCGAGGGAGGCCATCAATTAAGGTGACTTCTTTACCTTGTCGCTGATAAGCTTCAACGAGTTCAGTCCCAATGTAGCCACCACCAATAACGATAATGCGTTTGGCATCTTTGGCGTCTGCCCATAACTTTTGGGCATGTCCCCAGTTTTTGCAAAGATAGACGTTCGGGTTGTCGATGCCATCGATTGGTGGAATGATTGGCCATGAGCCAGTCGTGACAACCAACTTGTCATAATGATCAGTAGTTATTTCACCACTAACTAAGTTCTTGACCGTGACCACGTGTTGGTCGGTATCGATGTCGGTCACGTCGTGTTCCATTTGAACGTTAGCGCCAAGTTCGGCTAATTTTTCGGGGCTTGAATAGAATAAGCCTTGTGGATCCTTAACTTCGCCGCCTAAATATAGCGCGATGCCACAAGATAAAAAGGAAACGTTGTCATTTCTTTCATAAATGGTTACTTCGGTATCGGGATTTGCCGTTAAAATTTGATTAACAGCGGCGGTGCCTGCGTGGGTACAACCAATGACGATAACTTTCATTCTAAAACACTCCTTAGTTAATGTACGAATCTTCACAAGAAAGATTGTATAACGTGAATTTGTTAACAATTATATTGTACTAGATTAAAAAGAAAACGCAACCATAAAGTGGTTAAAAGTTCACATCGTTGACCAATCGTGTGATAAACAATCTTGACTTGGTCAGGACTAGTCATGTTTGAAAGCTTAATTATCATGATGACTGGCAATGACCAGATGCGTTTTGACTAAGGAAATTAAAGTTTGTTAATTAACCGACTAAATCGAAAAAAAGCCCTCACAAGCAGCATGCTTGTCAGGACTGATTAAGTTGAGATTATGGTAATTGATAGGTGATACTGTCGGTGGCAGTTGCGGGGGTTGGCCGGAACTGCAGCGCAGTTAAGACCTGTGCCGCAATGGTATCGGTGACTGGCAGGGTGACCGTTAGCTGGGTGAGCCCCAATTCTTGTGTGCCAAAGTCAGTGAGCCGCGTATATAATTCGGCTAACGCGGCTGGTTGATGGGCAGCCGGAATGACGTGCACTTGAAGTGTTGCCGTCTGTTGGTCAGTATCAATTGGATCAAAGCCGGCTTGGCCGATGAATTGATCGTCTGCGCGCCGACTAATGCCCCAGACCAACTTTTGGTCATGGAAGATGTCGCGCATCGTATGGTTAATCCGGTCGGCGGTTGTCAGCATGGTAGGAACAGTCTCGGTCGCCGGGGTGGCTTGTTGATAAAAGGCCAAGACATCTTTGGCCCGGGCTTTGGTTAGCCAATCGAAAGTATAATGAGGCGTTAAGATTGGATGGTACTTTTCAAATTTCGGCATCAGAGGGTCCTTTCAGTCAATAAGAAGAGCGCGAGAGTTATTCCCGCGCTCCGTTTGTAATTAAGCAGATAATGATTACCAGATTTTAACGCGTTGGTCCGGTGCGAGGTACATCGGATCAGCTGGTTGAATATCGAACGTGGTAAAGAAATCATCGAGATTTTTAACTTGTACGTTGGCCCGTAACTTAGCTGGGGCGTGGACGTCAATGGAAAGCAACAGTTGCATATACTGCTTAGTGGCTTTCATCCGCCAAACCATGGCCCAGTTTTCAAAGAAAGCTGCCAAGTCAACTTGATCTTCGCTCTTCGCGGCTTCTTCAGCACAACTAAGACCGCCAGCATCGGCGATATTTTCTGAAACCGTCAAGGTCCCGTTAACTTTGGCACCAGCAAAGTCTAAGCCATCGAATTCGGTAATCATCGATTTGGCTAGTTCTTTAAAGTGAGCAGAATCATCATCGGTCCACCAATTATGCAAGTTCCCAAATTCATCGAACAAGGCCCCGTTGTTATCGAAGGCATGGGAGATTTCATGGGCAATCACGGCCCCAATCCCACCATAGTTAGCACTAGGGGCTTGTTCAAGACTGTAAAATGGTGCTTGTAAGATGGCAGCTGGGAAGACAATGATGTTCATGAATGGGTGGTAATAGGCATTCACAGTATCGGCACTCATTTCCCACCGGGTCCGATCAGTTGGCTGATTCCACTTAGCGAACATATCCTTGCGGGCGACACGGCCGAAATGCAACACATTGCTTAAGACACTGCCGCCTTCTGCCGCGCTGTGGGTCTTAAACTTAGTGAAGAGTGGGTCGAGCTTGTCAGGATAACCGACTTGGATTCCTAGATTATCTAGCTTAACGATCGCCTTTTTACGAGTGGCGGCACTAAGCCAAGTGTTGGCCTGTAACCGGTTCTTATAAACGCCGATCATCTTTTCGACCATCCGATGAACATCGGCCTTGGCCGTTTCACCGAAGTATTTGTGACCATAGTAGAGGCCAACAACTTGGTCAAACGTACCAGCAGCTAGGTAGTAAGCACTCTTGGCCTGACTACGCGGTTGTTTCTGACCGGATAACGTCCGGGAATAAGTGGTTCCCACTGTCCGCATGTCATCACTAAGATAACCGCTAAGGCGTTGGACTAACTTCGCCTTCATCCAGTTCTTCATCATGTTGAAGTTTTCTGGATTGATGACGTCGTTGAAGTGATCGAAGAAAGCTGGTTCTGGTAAAATAACGGTTTTAGGATTACCCGCAATCACTGAATAGGTGATCGCCGCTAAATCGAGGTAGCGACTAGTATTCGTGAAGTCTTTAAAGCTGCGTGGATTATATATCTTGCTATAATCGGCCGCTTCTTCGGCGCTCTTGACCCATGGCACGATCAGGCGGTCAAACGTCAACGCGTCATCAACGATTTGTTGGGCTTCGGCTTGTTCGTAACCGGTCATTTGCAAAAGCTTGAGCATCATCTGTCCGTAAACAGCTAATAACTTGGGTCCCTGCTGATTACCTTCATCGTAGTATGTCTTATCGGGTAAAATTGTCCCAGGTGCTTGCGCAAATAGGGCATTAACCTTGGTATTCTTCATATCGGCATCGACATCGAGACTGAATGGCAATGGTAAGCCATCGTAGATCCAGTCAGGCATGCGGTGTTGCAAATCAGTCAAGTCACTCAGACTGTCGATTTGCTTTAGACAAGGTTGAATCGGTTGGGCACCTTCCAAGTTGCGCTTGGAGAAGTCCTTCGTTAATTGATAAAATTTAATGAATTCGGCGACTTGCGGGTCGGTCGGGGCGACATTGCCCGCGGCCATCGCGTCAAAATCATGCATAAGCGTTTTTTCGATAGCATCAACAAGGTCCATGAAGCCCCCAGTCGACGCATGGTCGTCCGGAATTTCGGCGGTCTTGAGCCAATCACCGTTGACGGCATCGTACAGATCATTTTTCACTGCTGCTTGACTGATTGTAGCCATTAAATCCACTCCTCGATAAAATTTCTAATTCAACGTTAATTATAACGTAGATTTTGTTTCGTTGCGCTGATTGTGTCGGCGAAAATCCGGCGTATTGACGGTGGTTGTTTTCAGACAGTTACGAACTGTCAAGCAGGCCGTTGAGATGACGAAAAATAGCGGTTCAGAAAGGTGTCATTGCTTTCTGAACCGCTATTTTGATCATTTAAATCTTTATTCGACTAGTAATAATTGATCAGCATCGTTAATTTGAATCACTTTGCCGGGTTTCTGAGTAATTAAGCCCTGTTTTTCGAACCTAGTCAGTTTCCGGCTAATCGTTTCCGGCGTGGTCCCTAAGAAGGTGGCTAGGTCTTTTTTCTTTAGTGGGAGTTTAAAAGCTTGCACGTCAAGTGAAGCCGCGGTTTCGGTTAGATAGTTAGCCAGGCGCGCTTCCACGGATTCGGTGGCCGTACTAGTGGTTTGCTTTTCTAGTTGTGTCAAACGTTTACCGAAGACGTTCAGCACATTAATACTGATACTTGGATATTGTTGCATTAACTGTTGGAAATCGTCCCGGCGAATACTGCAAATATCAGTTGGCACTAGGGCTTCCGCGTAAGACGTTCGTTGTTTGTTTTCAAACAGCGCGGCTTCACCATCGATGTCTCCCGTCTGCAACAAATAGAGTAACTGTTCACGACCGTTGGCAGCTAATTGATAAACTTTGACTTGGCCGCCAGCAACAATCAATAAGGTATCTAAGGAATCTTCAGCGTTGAACAGGGTCTCACCAGTTTGGTAATGATGGTGTTGAACGATTGATTCGATGGTATCTAATTGTGAAGCTTCAAGTTCTTGAAAGATGGGCACGAGTTGAACACATTCATGAGTAGCGTGTGCTGACATGGCAAAAACCTCCTTATAAACCTTCATCATAACTATAACAGATATTTTTCAACATCGACTTTTTATGTCTAGATTATTAATAATTAATATTTCGAGTGATTTTAATGCTGGTTAAGTTTTCCGCCTGCCGGTTGGTTCCTAAAATGCTGGAACGCCATGGGCCATTTTGAAGCCGAAGTGCGGTCTTCAAAGCTGGCCTTGGCCTAAGTCCGAGTAGCCCACTCGCACTAAGGCCAACGACACGGCTGAGCATTTTAGGAACCAACCTTTCGGCTAGATTTGTTGATTGAATATTTTATAAATATCGACTAATTAACGACGGGCGGGCCAGAATTGGCTCAGTGGTGTCGTTTGACTTAGCCGGTGGTTTTTCCGGGTTAGTCAAAGCCCGGCTTGGAAGCCCGAGCTTTGACTTCCAAACGCGGCCACCACGTTCCAGCTAATTCTGGCCCAACCAGAGTGGCAACTAACTATGATTATCATACGCGCAAAAAAGAATTTGTTTCTTGATGGCGGTCAAGTTTTAATTGCCGGATTCTCGTTATGATAGAGCCATCAACTTGAGATAACGATTACGGAGGTAATGATGATGACAAAAGCGATTATGCAATTAGATACGTTAACCTGCCCATCGTGTATGACTAAGATTCAAAAAGCCTTGGCTAATCAAACGGGCGTTACTAACGTCAAAGTGTTATTTAATGCCAGTAAGGTCAAGCTTCAATTTGATGATACCCAAACGACGGCGAATCAATTAGCCGCGGTTGTGACGAGTCTTGGCTACACGGTTAAAAGTATTAAAGTTAAACAACCAAAAGTTGCGTAAGCTTGACGGCGGTCAAGTTTTTTAACGGACTTAGCGGTTATGATAAAGACATCAAGTAAAACAAATCAATTCGGAGGTAATTATTATGGCAAAAGCAACAATGCAATTAGGAACCTTAACCTGCCCATCATGCATGACTAAAATTGAAAAGGCGGTCGCTAATCAAACGGGCGTTGAAAAAGTTAAAGTGTTATTCAATGCCAGCAAGGTGAAAGCTGATTTTGACGACTCAGTAACGAGTGCGGATCAATTATCAGATGTGGTCACTGGCTTGGGGTATGAAGTTGAAAGCATGAAGGTTAAATAGGAGGAATTCGCATGAGTGAACTAACAATTGAAGATCAATACGCCGCAGAATTGAAGCAAAGTGATATCGACCATCATGTCCCAACTGCTGGGGCAATGACGAATCATATCTTATCAAACTTAATGGTCGAATACGTCAAGTTAAATCAAGTAAAATGGTACGTTAAGGGCGCCAATTACTTTGGGTTACAAGCTGAATATGACCGCTTGTTACAAGAGAATACAGCACACTTTGCCGAATTGGGCGACCTGTTATTAGATGAAGCTCAGAAACCTTCTTCAACGACGGCTGAATTAACTAAGTATTCAATGTTGGAAGAAAATGGCGCGTTCAAGTATAACGATGCTGATACGCTGGTGGCAGCAACGATTAAAGATTTTGATACCGAAAATCTATTTGTTGACCGGGCAATCAAGTTGGCTGAAAAAGAAGAACGTCCTGCTTTGGCCGCTTGGTTAGTGGGCTACCGTGGTAGTAATAATCGCAATATTCGTCAGTTACAAGCCTTTGTGGGCAACGAAGCGCGGACTGGTTTGGACGAAGAAGACGATGATGATGACGAAGATTAACCGTTACTGAAATTAAGCACGGCCTGAATCGGTGAAAACTGGTTCAGGCCGTTTTGTCGTCGCCGAACGCCAGCTATTGTTTGTGTAAATTATGGGTCAGGTTAGTGTAAAGTTCCACCTTTAGGTTGGTATAGATGCTATGATTAGCGAAGCAACTTAAGATTGATGGTAGCAAGTAAGGGCTAGTTGAAGTTGCCGCCTACCGGTTGGTTTCTAAAATGCTGGAACGCTGTGGGCCATTTTGAAGCCAAAGTTCGGTCTTCAAAACTGACCTTGGCCTAAGTCCGAGCAGACCACTCGCACTAAGGCCAACGACACGGCTGAGCATTTTAGAAACCAACCTCTCGGCTAAATGACCGAAATGAAAATAATCAAGTGTTAATTTTTTTAATCCCCGTTTGTTAACGGCGGGCGGCCCAAAATTGGTTCAGTGGTGTCGTTTATCTTAGTCGGTGATTTTCCGACTTAGATAACCCCCGGTTTGTAGAAGACCGCACTTGGCTTTCAAACGCGGCCACCGTGTTCCAGCCGATTCTGGGCCAACCAGAGTGGTAAGCTGATCCAACTAGCACCAAGCGTATTCTTTGTATTGATGCAACCTTCGATACTTATGATCATGGCTAGTTGCGCGAGGTTAGAATTCTGCGCTATACTGACGCTAATAAAAACAAAGTATTTAAGTTAACGGTGTTGGAGGCAATGATGATGGCAGTGAGTGATATTATCGTTTGGACAGTTGTATTTATCTTGTTTACCGCCTTTGTCACCATTGTGACGACCGCCGTCTTAATGCGGCAGGCGAAACGACGCCCACATGATTCCCAAGAACCCAAAGAAGATGACTGGGATCGTGATAACTGGTCGAAAGATGACTGGAAAAAGGGCGGCTGGGATAAATAGATTGGTAAAATTGAATAAATAAAAAGGCGTGCTGAAAAATCGGCACGCCTTTTAAAGGTCTTATTTGGTTTTTAGTAATAGATCCAACGAATGGGTCAGCTTTTCAGCATCAACGTTGGCCTGATCGTCGACACAGTTAGTAATATTGCGGGCAATGACGAGTTTCATTGCCTTATCAACGCTGGATTTAACTGCGGCTAATTGAACTAAGACATCTTCACAAGGCCGATCTTCGGCCATCATGCGTAAGACACCGTCGAGCTGACCAGCGGAGCGTTTGAGGCGGGTTGTAATTTGTTTACTGGTCACGTAACTGTCAGTTGTCATTGGTTCACCTACTCGAGGGCTTTCTTGAGTTCAACTTCGAAGTTGGCTTTGGGCCGGGCCCCAACCATGTGGCTGACGACTGCACCGTCACGCTTAATTAAAAAGGTCGGAATCCCTTGGACTTGGAACTGACTCGCTACGGCTTGGTCATTGTCAACGTTTAAGGACACAAAGTTTACTTTGTCTTTGTAAGCTGGATCTTCTGAGAGTGATTTCAGAATTGGGTCCATCATCTTACATGGTGGACACCAGTCAGCCCGAAAGTCGACAACGGCAATCCCCGTATCAGTTTCAGCAGCAAAATCTTGGTCATGAATTTCTTTAATCATTAGAAAAGCCTCCATTGTTATTACCCTAGTAGGTATTCGTTAGTAAACGTGTGTTTTGAACTCAGTGTTTGGAAGTACCAAATGATGATTCAAACTAAGCACGCTATTTAATATACCCCCACCGGTATATCAAAGCAACTAATTTGCCCGGGAGTGGCAGATTGTAAAAAAATAGCCCACCAGATTGGCAGGCTATTTAAAGGGGGGAGCTTAAGCAGTGGTCGTTTTCGGTTGAGTAACCAGCGCTGGTTGGGCTTTATCGAATTTAGTTTGGAACTTGATTAAGCGCATCGCGTTGAAGATGACCACTAAGATGCTGGCTTCATGGACAAACATGCCGCTAGCCATGTAGATGTAGCCGAAGATTAAGCCAATCAATAGGAAGGCAACCGTAGCAATCGCAATGAAGATATTTTCGCGAGTGTTTAAGACGGTCTTCTTGGCTAAGCCATGGGCATGGACTAAAGCTGGAAAGCTGGATTGCATTAAGACGACATCGGATGTGTCAATGGCGACATCCGTCCCGCTACCCATTGCAATCCCAATATCAGCGTTGGCAATTGAAGGACTATCGTTGATGCCATCACCGATGAAGGCAACGGTATTGCCGGCTGCTTTCAATTGTTTGACGTAGTCGACTTTTTCTTCAGGGAGTAAGTTTGCATGAACTTCATCAATGTTTAATTCCCGCGCCACGGCGTCCGCAGTTAATTCATTGTCACCAGTCAACATGACTAAGCGTTTGATTCCTTGGGCTTTTAAGGCGGCAAGTGACGCTTTGACATTTGGTCGTACCGTGTCTGAAATACCGAAGATTAATTGAACAACGCCATCGATGGCCATGATAACGGTTGATTTACCAGCATGCTGCATGGTATTTAAATCAGCAGCTTGAGCGGTAGTTAAGTCAATATGATGGGCAGTTAACATCTTTTGATTCCCAATGACGACTTGTTGATGATTGACGTCGGCGCAGATACCTTGGCCCTTGACAGTTTCCGTATTGTCTAAAGTTGGAACGGTCGTTGTTTGAGCTTTTTGACCGGCATAATCGATAATTGCTTTGCCAAGCGGATGATCGGAAACGCCTTCGATAGTGGCAGCGAGTGTTAATAGCTGGTCTGATTGACCCTGATATTGCTTAAAGCTTGAAACAGCGGTATTGCCTTCAGTTAAGGTTCCCGTTTTATCGAAAACTA
This sequence comes from Lactiplantibacillus dongliensis, assembly GCF_005405105.1. Taxonomy (GTDB): domain Bacteria; phylum Bacillota; class Bacilli; order Lactobacillales; family Lactobacillaceae; genus Lactiplantibacillus; species Lactiplantibacillus dongliensis. Next base: position 55,052 of record NZ_BJDK01000003.1, on the reverse strand, counting down.
ATGTATCAACTTTGGCAAATGTATCAACGACTTCGCCACCCTTAATTAGGATGCCGCGTTTAGCACCATTCCCAATCCCAGCGACGTTCGAGACGGGTGCGCCAATGACCAACGCCCCAGGGCAACCGAGGACCAACACGGTAATTGCAAGTCGGAAATCACGCGAGAAGACGAAGACTAATGCGGCCAAAACCAAGACGGCGGGGGTATAATACTGAGCAAAGCGGTCGATGAATTTTTCAGCTTTCGACTTTGTGTCTTGGGCTTCTTCGACCAATTCAATGATTTTAGCAAAGGTCGTGTCGTCACCGACTTGGGTGGCTTGAATCTTTAAGTAGCCGTTTTCGACTAATGTTCCCGAAAAGACTTGGTCGTCTAAGTTTTTGTTGATTTGGCGGGATTCACCAGTAATTGAGGCTTCGTTAATATAGCCGTTACCTTCAACGACAACACCGTCAACGGGAACTTGGCTCCCAGTCTTGACTAAGACGACATCACCTTCGTCAACATCATCGACATCGACTTCTTCAGTACCGTCATCAGTCACTAAGGTGGCGGTGGTTGGGGACATATCCGTTAAGCCTTTGATGGCATTACGGGTTTTTTGTAAGGTCTTGCTTTCGAGGTAAGAACCGAATAAGAACAGGAAAGTCACAATGGCGGATTCGTTGAATTCACCGATGATGAAGGCCCCAATAACGGCGATGCTGACTAAGAGTTCAATACTGAAGACTTTATTGATCAGCGCGCTCCAAGCTCGAACGGCAATTGGAATGACGGCGATAATGGAAGCCACGGCCAAGATCACTTGGTAGCCGAGGGTAAAGTTAATGAGATATTTGCTGAGATAACCGAGCACGATTAAGATCCCAGTAATGAGTGTAATTTGATTCGTATGTTTAGTTAAAAATTGTTGAAATTTCATATTTAGGGCTCCTTACTTGATTTGATGACCCTAGTATATAAGCAATACCTTGATTGGAACTTGATGGTAGTCAAGTTTGGCAAAAGAGATTGAATTTAAATGGAGGTAGCGACATGCATTATCAATTAACGACGGCCAATAATCCCGTCATGACAGCCTATTTTCAAGGACGCTGGGCAGTGAAGACGTTGCAGCAGACGCCCGTGATGACGAGTACCAACTTAGGGGCTGAGTTCTGGCTACAAGTGACCGGTGCCAGTTATATCACGTTGGAATTTTTAAATCTGACGATGATTAGTAGTTGGATTGCGGTACAAATTGACGGGTTGCCTTATCAACGCTTCCCAATCGCGGCAACACCGTTTCGGTTAACGTTAGACGCGGCCCCGCATATCTTGCGTGTGGTAATGAGTGGTAATACGGATGAGGATCAGGTCTGGACGACCGCGGCGGGGTTTGCGGTCAAAGGGGTTCAGACGGATGGCGAATTAGCGGCCGTTAAGCCCGGTCGGCATAGCATCACCTGGATTGGGGATTCACTGACGGCTGGTTGTTGGGTCGCTGGTCATCAGCCAGCCGAAGACTATCGTGGTGAAGCCAACTATGCCGCGATTGCGAGTGACTTGCTAGATGCCCGGAATGTTCGGTTGGCTTATAGTGCAATTGGCCTCAGCAAGCCGGGAACGGGCGGGGTGCCGCCATTACCTAATGTATTAACAGCTTTGGATCGGTCGACGGCGTGGCAGCCGGTCCCGACTGACGTGGTGGTGGTCAATGTCGGGACGAACGATGGTCGCGCCACGGCCGATGAGTTTGCTGCGCAATTTAGACAGTTTTTAAATCAAGTTCAGACGTTGTACCCGAATAGTCGCTTAGCCGTCATGATCCCATTCAGTCAACGTTTTGATCGGATGATTCGATTAGTTGTGGCCAGCTTTATGCAGATTGACTTGATTGAAACAGCGACTTGGGAGCCCACGACGACGGATCGGATTCACCTTGATCGCGCTGGCTCGCAAGTGGCTGGTCAACTGACAGCGGCCGCACTGCGTCAATTGTATCCACATATTTTTAACTAACTGGTCGATAGAAGTGTTGCGATGTTGATATTAGTTGGATTAAACGGTCACTCTGGTTGGACCAGCATCGGCTGGAACGTGGTGGCCGCGTTTGCGATCCATAGGTCGGTCTCGCAAGCCGGGCTTTATCTAAGTCGAAACCCACGACTAAGATAAACGACACCACTGAGCCAATTCTGGTCCGCCCGGCGTTGATTAACGACCTTTTATGGATTAAACAGTTGTTACTTTAGACAGTAGGCTGATATTACAAAAATAGGATTTCAGAAATTGATATTTCTGGAATCCTATTTTGAATACGGTTAACGTTCCCGTTTTAATGAGGCTTGTAGCAATTCTTGGTAGGCTGTTAAGACCGCTGCCGGGATGTCGATGTGCCGAATATAGCCGCTCCCGGCTGGCCCGTAACCTTGGGGGGTATCCCAAAGGCGCTGGAGTTCACCTAGTAATAGTTCGGTAAAGTAAGCTGGCTCCCAAGCGTGGTCATAGGCCGCATTCATGCCGAATGCCAGTGGCTCAAGCTGACTTAACTGGAACTTAGGTGGGAGATAACGGCTGAACTGAGTCGTTGGTTCCCAGACTTGTTCAAAGGTCAACTGAGTGCGTCGTGCGAGTAACGGATCTTGCACAAGTAGAACATGTTGCCAGTCAGTCGGCGCTAAAGCCAAAGCATTGCGGGCATTGGCGCCGGTATTGGTCGATTGACGATCTTGTAGAATGGTGCCTTGATAACCGGCTGACCGCATTAACCCGGTCATTAGTTCGGCTTCACTCAACTCATTAGTGACACCCATATTTTGCCGTAAGTATTTAGTGGCATGACCGATGCCGCCAGCAATAATCACCGTTTTGAGCTGGTGCTCATTGGCCAGGCGCGCGGCTAACTGGGCAGTTAGTGGCAGGCTGTTGCCACACAGGATTAACCCATCGACCGTCGCTAGTGCGTCTGCGGGTGCGGTTAACCAAGCTAAACATTGATTTAAAGCGGTTAAATTAGTCATGAGCATCCTCCAAACTAGGCTTGGTCCCGAAGTGAGCTGCCGCGGCGCCAAAGTTGAAGCGTTGATAGTGGACCGCCTGAAAGCCAGCTTGTTCGAATAACCCCACTAGTTGGCGATAACTTACAAAGTGGCGGGTCGTTTCTTGTAAGTAAGAATATTCTTGATATTGATGTGCAAATAAACGCCCGAAAAAGGGGACTACTTTGGTAAAGTACCATTGCCAGACCGGTTTGATCAGCCGTTGGTCTGGTTGCGAGGTCTCTAGGCACACTAATTGGGCGCCTGGTTTTAAGACCCGATAGATTTCGGCCAAAGCTTGCGGTTTATCTGGTAAGTTGCGGAGCCCAAAGCCAATCGTGACTAAGTCGAAGCTATTGTCATGGAAGGGAAGGTGCATCGCATTGCCACGCCGTAACCAGACACGGTCAGCGACATTTGCCTGATTGACCTTTTGTTGGGCAATTTTTAGCATCGGCGCTGAAAAGTCCAAGCCAATTACTTCACCAGTTGGTTGTAGGTCGTTGGCAATGGCGATAGTCCAGTCGCCGGTGCCGCAACAAAGATCCAAAGCCTGTGCAGTGGGTGCTAGCTGAATCTGGGCCATCGTTTGGCGCCGCCAGTGCCGATGGGTACCGAGACTGATAATGTTGTTCATGCGATCATAATTAGGGGCAATGGTATCGAATAACCCTTGCACGTTATGTAAATAGCGATTTGCCATAAAATTCTCCTTAGTAATAATCCGTTTAAGCCTACTATAGCAGGTTTAATGGTGAAGCTGAATAAAAAATCATTGAAAGCTTACTGAAATGGTTTTTGTCATAAAAAGTGCTCAGATAAGGTAGCTAAAAAAGTTGAAAATAGAGCCGAAAAAAACACCACCTAGCCAATCGCTAAGTAGTGTTATTACTTTTTATGGACCTTACCGGATTTGAACCGACGACCTCCTACATGCGAAGCAGGCGCTCTCCCAACTGAGCTAAAGGCCCAAGTACTATTCTAGTATACAATAAAATTCGGTGAGTGCAACCCCTGAAAGTAAGCGGGTTCAAACTAATGGCGACTAGCCCGGTGGTTTTGGCCCCCGCGGATTTTATGCACGCGCCGTTTAAAAGTTGGCTGGTTATTGCTAACGAATTTAAAGTGTTGCATCTTGCCATTGAACGCTTGACCATTTAACCGCAGTTTGAGCCAGTCTTGCATGACGGCGACCATTTGGTTAATTTGGTCGATACGTAACTGGTCAGTCTGTTGTTGCGCCAGTGGCAATAAATTAGTTTGTAATTGATTAACCAATTTTTGATGATAAGCCATTAATTCTGGGGTTAGTGGTGCATTGGTATAAGTGTTAAATAACTTTTGGATCGTCTGGAGTGCGTCTTTGATATCGTTTGGTTGGTAGTAACGGTCATTCGTATTAGTCAAGCTGAAAACTCCTTAGTCAGTGTCAGGTTGGTTTATTGTTCAAAAGGTAGTATAACAAATTTCCTAATAAATAGAGTGCTTGCGATAGCTAATTTAAACGAAGCTCGTTAGAATAGGGATAATTTAAAGAGGGGGTCTTTTAAAAATGGCAGCCACGACCGCATTAACCACGCAAGCTGAATTTGTCTTGAATCAAGCTTACGATCAGTTTCGCACGGTTCAATTACAACGTAGCAAAACTGATTTATTTGATAACGCCGCGGAAATTTTCTCAATTACACAAATTACTGAAGCAACCTTGCTGTATTTGTTCGATGAAGAAGTCGCTCGTCGTGTGATTGAACTTGATACTAAAGTTGTCACCACGATGTACGATCAAGCGCGCCAAACCGAATTCGTGAAGTTAAACTTTACTGGCAATGATATTCGGTGGCTCTTAGGCCTACCGCGGATGCATCATCATCGTCAGACTAGTTAGGGGACTGGAGTGACGAGCTTTACTAAGGACTATTGATGGAATCTGAAGTTGCGGCTTCAGATTTTTTTTGTCAAAAACAGCTGTTTTTAACTGAAATCAGTCATACTGTCAACTAATTGTAACCTACGCAATATAATGTTATTTATCTGGTACCCCAATGTAATACAAACTGAGTAATATAGAGAGTGGCTTGAAAGTGTCATACGTGACTTTTTCTTTGGAGTGAATCATTATCAAAATCAACTTAAAATCAGCAATGTTAGGGACGGCGGCTTTAGCCGGCCTATTAGTTGCCGGGCAAAGCGTCGCTAATGCCGATACATTTACCATTCAGGCGGGCGATACCGTTTGGAATTATTCACAAAAGTACCACGTTTCGATTAAAAAGATTGTTGCCGAGAATAAGCTTAGCGATGCCAGTTTAATTATTGCGGGGCATCAGATTACGATTCCAACTGGCGAGGCGGCAACTGGGTCAACTACGACCAGCACTGCTAAATCAGCGAAGACCGCGACTAATCAAAGCGAAACCAGCGCGGCGGCCAGCCAAGGTACGAGTCAAGCAGCAAACAATCGTACCGCGAAGACTGCTAGTTCGACCGCAACCGCTGCGGCAAGTGCTAGTTCGACTTCCGCAACCAGCGCCAGTTCAACGGCAGCTTCAACCGCGACTAGTCAAAGTCAGTCAGCAGCTAGTTCTGCCAGTCGGAGTCGTACCAGCAGTGCGGTAACCAGTTCGACTAATCGTACCAGCAGTGCAACCACGCGGGCACATGTGCAAGCACAAACGGCTAGTCAAAGTAGTGCCAGCACGGCCAATGCTAGTGCTACTAGTCAAAGTTCAATCAGTTCAGCCACGAGCGCTAGCGCCACGACGCCTGGTGCAACCACGAGTAACACCAGTTCCGTGACTAGCTCGGCTAATTCGAGTTCAGCGACGGCCGGTCATTCAACGACAACTAGCACTACTGGAACCGCCACGGCGAGTTCCATCGTGGCGGCAGCCTATTCTTATTTAGGGACACCGTACGAACAAATGGATTGTTCGGCCTTTACGCAAGCCGCTTTTGCTAAGGCCGGGGTTACGATTGGTCGGACTACTTATACGCAGGCCACGGCGGGAACCCACATCTCCTTTGGTCAAGCTCAAGTTGGTGATTTGGTTTTCTGGGGATCTGATGCTGCGCCTTATCACGTGGGGATTTATTTAGGTAATGGCAAATATATCGCTTCACCAGATTACGGCGAAACGGTTTCCGTTAAGAGTACCGCCTACTTTACCCCTAGCTTTGCAATTCACGTTCGGTAACGAGCGTTTAATGATAGCGTTGGTTGCAACGAACCTGTTACGGTAGGTGGCAATCAAAACACGACTAAAAAAGGCCTCCCAAGCGGGGGGCCTTTTTGGATGGCATTTAGCTTTTGCTATTCATGAATTTCTTCAATAATTGAACTTCTTCTTGTGTTGGCGTCATTTCACCAGATTTAATATTATGGATCCGTTCCACTGATAATTGACTGCCAAAGGCTAAATCGTTGTCGGTCAAATGGTGATCCCGTTCGAACGCAATGATTTTTTCAGATAACTGACTTAATGGTAGTTCCATGCTCTTCACCCCGATTATTAGATTCGTAAAAGTTCAGTGCTTGTAACTGATACTTTCATTATAACCTTAATTTGAAAAAAACGGGGCTAGAATGAAATCCTTAGTTAGTTGCGCTTCAATTGTTGTTGTAATTTAAACAACACATCGCTAGTTTCGTGCGGCAAGCGATCGTTATGGGTATGTTGATAATGGTCGATGAAGTTTGAACGAATCTCCAGCCGGGTTGCCACTAGGTCGCGATAGTCAGGATTATCATAATCAACTGGGAAATCAGCTAACTTTAAGTTTTGCAGGTGATCTAAGCCAGCAAAGGATTCCCATTCGGTTGTCCCGTTAACAATTGCTTCCAAAGCTCCTAATGTGATTTCCTTAGGGACTTTCTTGTCACCAAAGTAACCAGTATTGAGTAGGTAGCAGTCTAAGTGGCGTTCTTCAAATAACGCTTTAAAGTCGTGGTAATCTTCAGATAGTGGGTAAACTCTGAATGGGTTAGCGAATGGTTCGATGACTAAGGCGTTACGGTCAACATTGCCGATCAAGTTTTCAGCGGAGCTCCGTTTGGTGGCCAAGGTAGCCCCAAAAGTGGCGGCGAGAGTCGGATCGTCGACTTTGATTACAGGTGGCAAGCAATCATCCTTCATGATCCAGAAGATGGCATTAATTGGGGCCTCTTCTTTGTCGACGCGGTTAGTGGAGGCGTAACGGGACTTAATTGTCCGGCCATTACCATTACGCAAGTCTTCAGTGACCAGAACTTTGCGACCGTGATCGTCTAACGTGACGCCGACATTTTGAATGGTCATAAAGTATTTGGGTTCCTTAGAAGCCATAGGATAGTCGTTAGTTTTATCAAAATAAGAGGGTTCTAAAGCAACGGAACTCCCATTTTGGCGATTAATAACAAAGGCATCGTCATGCAGTACGGTAATGTCGTATTTGTAACCATGTTTGGCATGCGTTAGCGTTGATTTGCCGGAACCAGATAAGCCAAACATCGCGAAGACTTGATCTTGTTTGTCGGCAAAATGGAATGCCTTTAAACCGCCGTGACAAGCAACGTAGCCGTGCCGATGCGCAATCGACCACGCTAAAGTCAGGGTTGATTTCTTTAATTCACCGAAGTATGGCATTCCCAAGATGGCGGCAACATTATGTTCAGGATCAAAAATGGCTAGGCCATCAGGATAATCCGGGTCATGGTAGGTAGGGTCCGCGTAGATGTAAATGTCGCCTTCTGGGTAGGCCGTCGAATGATCAAACATGTCCTGATACTGCTTGGTAATTGGTTGGAAGTTGAGCAGATAGGACAGTAAATTATTCGCATAGTTATTCTGAATCGCTAAGTGGGCGCGCACGATAAAGTCATTGTCTAAGCCCACAAAGACATCCGTTTTGATGAAATGCTCATTTTGAGCTTTGTAGATAGCTTGGCGGAGCCGCCCAGCCATATCGGCCTCATCGACGCCAGCGGTACCGAGAATCCGCCGGGCTTGAGCGGTCCGACCGACCACTTTACCGGTATTTTCAACGAGCATTTTGGCGTCTGCCGGTAAGCCGAGATCAGTTGCCCGATAGATCGGTAAATCGGTCTTAACGGTTCCGGGACCGTTGACGGCTAACTCGTAGGCCGTTGCGACATTTGGAACGTGGGTCATGTTATTGGCGTAAAAAGCTGTCTCAACGGTCGAGCGAATTTGTGAAAAAATTGGATTGTGACGACCGATATCAGCTAATGGATATGAATTTTGAGTACTCATGCTGATTGCCTCCCTATCATCTTTAATAGATTAAGTTTACCACAAATGACGATTGCGAAAGCGCTTTATTTATGACTGTATCAAGCTTTGACGGATTTTGAACACTGCAAAATCAAGCGATGATGCAGTTGTGACAAGCTAAACTTTAGTTGCTTTAGCATCGGCTGAGACAGAGTGGTCGCATTGATGATCGGCACTAACAATACGTGTATAAAAACTTATCAGTTGATAAGGCAGTTTCTTTAATCGCGAGTACCAGACTGGTTTTGATTCGTAATCGGGGCAGATCGTGGCGAACAGTTGTCTTAAACTTGCACTGAAAAGTATATTAGTATAGCTTTAAAAGGGGAAAATAACGAGAAATTCTAAAAATAGTTAATTGATATGATAAAATAATTAAGCCGGTTAATTTGGATGATCAGTTAATTGGCGGGCGAGGGGGATGAAAGTCGTGCCACGAAAAAGAAATACGCAGCGCCGAATGGAGATCGTGAACACCGCTTTTCGTTTATTTGCGGAAAATGGCTATGACAATGTCCAGATGAAAGATATTGCCGAAGTTTGCGACATCAGTAAATCGTTATTGCAGCACTATTTTCCTAAGAAAATCGTGCTTTTAAGTACGATGTTAAATGAAATTATGTTAAGTGCGTTTGTGTACAGTAATGAGCAGTTGACGGCTTTATCTGCGGAGCAACGAACCATGATTCAGATGAGCTTTATGCTACGAACCTTGGATGAAAATCCCAAGATGGAAAACTTTACTAAAGATATTTTTGAGAATCCAGAATTAACCACTGAATTGGTCTTGGTGACCCTAGATTGGCTGGAATCAATCGGGGTTAAAGGGGAGACCGCGGTGATCCGCTATGCCATTAACTTTGCGGTTTCAGGCGGGATGGCGGTCTTCTTTAAGCGGGTCTTATTGAAAGCCAGTGTCGAAGTCATCTCAGAAAATATTTCGCAGGCATTTTACTTATTAATCGGTGAACAGCGGCAAAAAATCGACCAGATTTACTTAAGTACAGCGAAATATAATACCGATCGCTACTATCAACAATTTATTAGTTACTTACATGAGCATGCCACAATCGATTTGAGCGCTGAAATAAAAATTTAATATAAAAGATAACCTAAATTCCTTGTATTTCGTAAAATATACTAGTACACTTTAAATCGGGGAAATGATAAAAGACGCTTACTAATTTTAAAATAACTTTGGAGCGGATTATGACAATTGATGGCCTAATTCGACTTTTGAATTGAAAGGGAGATTTTTATTATGAATGAAGACATGGAGCTTTTTAATCGCTTTAGTCACATGTACTTACACGGTTTTAAGAACTTATCCGACATGTTCGCGGAACCAGCCACGGAGCACGGGATTACGCTAGACGAATTTTACATTCTTTATGATATTGCCGAAGCCAAGGGCAAGATTCGTTTAATGGATATCGCGGAAACTCATGGCGTTACGCGTTCAGCAATTTCACGATTAATTGGTCGCTTATTACGAAAAGATTACTTATATCAAGAAGCGGAAGATCATGATCGTCGAAACAAAGTTTTGAAATTAACACCAGAAGGGGCCCGGATTGAACACGTGGTCTTCTCAGAATTATTACAACGCAATCGTGCGTGGAGCCAATCATTTAACTTAGCTAAGCAATATCAAACTTTAGATTTAGTTGATGAATTTATGGATCAGTTTGTCAACAATAATGCCGGCAAGCAATCTGAAAAGGCCAGTTATGCCGATATCAAGCGGGCCGAAGCATAAACTAGTAACTTGTAACAAAGTGTCAATCATTTTAAAAAATCGTTCACGCAGTTTGAAGAGTACTGCGGGGACGATTTTTTAGTATAGACGGAAATGATTGGTTAGTAAACTAACTTAACAGTCAAAATGATTGAACTAAATGATAGCTGGCAAATGTCGACCCGGTTGATTTGGATTGACACTAGAACATGGTGGCCACCACTGAGCATCATCCAGTCCGCTCGCTGCTAATTCACGACTATGTTGTAACAAGTATAGCAAGTTTGATTCTTAAAGATTAGATTGAGACTTCGACAACTGGTTTTGTTATTGGTGAGTTTCAGCTAGAGTCGTTATCGACTTACCGTTTTAGCCAAGGCAATTTGAGTGTAGCTGAGCGGATGAGGTGTCCCGTGTCGATGCAGTTGGCCAGCGTTATTGGCTGGCCTTACTGCATGGGACGCCTTCGAAGACGTGAGCTTCGGCTTCGAAGCGAAGACATAGACTGCACTTTGGCTATTCCTGGTCCCCACCGGATACCTTATCCGCTTGGCGGAGCGTGGTTGGTAATCTGCCCAACGATTATTTAGTAAAAAAACTAGCAACTACTCGGGCACGGGTCCAAGTGATTGCTAGCTTTTTTAATGCCGTTTAACCAAAAATAGATTTAAAGATTGAACTGAAGAAATTGGTAATTGACGTCCAGACCTTTTGGAAAGCATTTTGGTTTTCAGGGGTATTTAATTTGTTGAAAATACCTTTGGCGTTTGATTGAATATTCTTCATCAATGAGCCGGCTTGTGTCTTGAAACTGGATGAATCCAATGCACCAGAATCGCGAATTTTAACCAGTAAGTTGATGATTTGCGTCTTTTGATTGTTGGTAATGACATTAGTTAAGTTATTATTGGTGATTTGATTATTGACGATCGTTGTAATTTCGTTTTTGGTGACGTTACTCCCTTTTTGTGCCATGTCTTTTTTGGCACCGGCCACCGCATTATTTAATTGGGCATCAGAATAACCGTCCTTATCCTTGTTATCCTTAGTAATTCCACTTAGCGTGCTTAATTCGTTTTGAGCAGCACTGACTTGCTTGTTGTTGAGACTGTTGCCGGCTTTAGCATAAGCTGCATAGATCCCAGCTAACGCGCCCGAGCCATCGATGGGGGTAGCCGATGTGATATAAATGTTGGCATCGGCAATCCCGGCAGTTAAGGCCGCGTTTTTATATTGATCAGCGGTAATGGTCGTGATGTTATTACTGCCATTATAGTCGAGAATCTTAACATTGATCCCGGACCCGGAACTGGTCTTTTCAATCATGGCACTGGACCAAACTCCCGAACTACTCGTGAAGCTCTCGCCAGCGGGGTTAAGGTATTTGACCAAAGTGTCACCATTGACGGTTAACGTTTGATAATTGCTACTGTCGTCGAGATTGGCAGTTAAGGTCTTGATGGTACCGTCCCTTTGACTGCTCGTTAGGCTGGTTCCCAGTGTCACGATGGGGGTGTCAGTTGAACTGTCATCGGCACGTGACGTCAATTGCCAACCACCGATACTAAGTAGTAGGGCAGCTAATAAAACGCCCCATTTGAATTTAAATTGCATGATACATTCCTCCGCATCTTAACTAATGCACCTTGAATTATAGCAGACCCATCCCCAAATGGGATAACCGGACCATAAACTTGAAAGACTTCTAAACAACTTAACCGTTCTTTAGGATTTGCCGTGACGCGTTGGGTTCGCTATACTCGTGGTAAAGTCTGATTGGGGAGGCGTTGTTCATGCAACGAAATCGTATGATTGATAGTTTGAGTTATTTAAGCATTTTGTTCTTACCAGTCTTGTTTCCATTAATCGTGTGGGTCCTGACTGGCGACAACCCTGAAGCCCATCGCACGGCGGGACGGGCGTTCTGGCTCCATGTCTTACCAGCCGTCATGGCCGTCATCTTATTGATTGTTTTAGGTGTTTCAGGACTGTATATGGATAACTTGATGCATAGCGGCTGGTTGGCCATTATTTTACTCGCCATTTTCGGGATAGTCGCTGTTGTCAGTTACTTCTGGTCAATTATTCGTGGGATTCAAATTTTAGTGACCGCGTAAGCAGTCGGGAGGTTTTTAAATGGCAATGACAACGCAATTAACACCAGCCCAAGTGACGGAAAAGTTAATGATCCAATTTTGGACGGTTGGTTATGGGCAAACGACCGTAGCTGATTTAGCTGCGGCCGGGCAACTCTCACGCTCCCAGTTTTATCGCCGTTACCGTAGTAAACCAGTCGCATTACGTCAATGTTTACAAGCCTATCAGACGGTATTGAATCAACAATTAACGCGGCTGATTGAACGTGATCAAGCGCTCGGCACACCGTTGCCAGCACTACTGGCAGATTGTTTGTTAATGCCGTTTAAGAGTGAGACCTGGCCAGCAGGTTGTTTAATGGTTAACTTGATGGCCGAGGTCGGTGATGCCGATTCCTTGATTGCTGATCAAACGCAAGCTATTTATTTAGACTTACAAACGCGATTAGTTGGACTGTTGACGCGGCAGGCGCAATCATTGCCAGCTTCAACGGCGACGATTGCAGCTAGCTTGATGCAACTGCGCACCGGCCTGCAGATTCTAGCCAAGCAACAGCCTGGGATGACACAATTAAAGCAACAGGCGGTCGCGAGCGTGACACTTCTTTTGAAAGCAGGGTAGCATATGGCAACGATTGAAATTAAGTTAGGGGACATTACCACAGTTAAAGTGGATGCTATCGTCAATGCCGCTAACACGAGCCTACTTGGTGGTGGTGGCGTTGATGGTGCTATTCATCGAGCAGCCGGACCAGAATTATTAGCGGCGTGTCGGCCATTGAACGGCTGTGCCACGGGTGACGCCAAGATTACGCCGGGCTTTCGGTTACCGGCTAAGTTTGTGATCCATACCCCGGGTCCAATCTGGCGCGGTGGTCAGCATGAGGAAGCTAAGTTGTTGGCGAATAGTTATCGCCATAGTTTAGACCTAGCAGCGGCCAATGGTTGTCGCAGTGTCGCGTTCCCGTCAATCAGTACGGGCGTTTACCACTTTCCGTTAAAGCTGGCCGCGACGATTGCGCTGACCACGTTACGTGAGACCGCAACGATGACGGCGTCAGCGATTCAAACAATTCAGATTATTTGTTTCGATGACCAAACTAAGGCAGCTTATGAGACCGCGCTGGCCGCTTTAAATGGTTAAGCTTTACTGAATCCTTACCTGATAGAACTATTCAGGTTGCGACGTGCTTGGTATAATAAAGTGCACTTAGAACTGATTAGTTGGGATTGCCCAGCGTTACCGCGTGAACCACTTTGGATTGAGCCAAAGGTGGTTAGCTGTTGGGATTGTTGAGCAGGTAGGTGCAAAACTGGTTTTGAATACGCTACGCACACAGAAAGGAATTATATCGTGTTAGACATTATTAAAGCAGTGATCTTGGGGATTGTTGAAGGGATTACTGAATTCTTACCTATTAGTTCCACGGGGCATTTAGTGTTGGTTGATGAATTCATCAAGATGCAACAATCAACGCAATTTACGGATATGTTCAACGTCGTCATTCAATTAGGGGCGATTATGGCGGTCGTCGTTATTTACTTCCATAAGTTAAACCCGTTATCACCACGCAAAAGCAGCGGTGAGAAGCGCGACACTTGGGTATTATGGAGTAAGGTGATCTTAGCCGTGATTCCATCAGTTATTATTGGGTTACCATTAAATGACTGGATGGATGCCCATTTGATGAATTGGGCGGTCGTTTCAGCGACCTTGATTATTTATGGGATCTTGTTCATTGTGATTGAAAACCACAACAAGTCCTTAACACCGAAGTTCGCTGATTTAAAAACATTACCTTATACCACGGCGCTGTTTATTGGGGTCTTCCAACTCCTTTCGTTAGTGCCGGGGACCTCACGTTCCGGGGCGACGATTTTAGGTGCTATCTTGATTGGTGCGTCACGTTATGTGGCGACTGAATTCTCCTTCTTCATGGCGATTCCAACGATGTTTGGCGCGTCACTGTTGAAACTATATAAGTACTTTGACCATGGCAATTCGTTAATGGGCTTACAAGGGATGGTCTTGGCAGTCGGGGTGATTGTCTCCTTCGTTGTTGCCTACATCTCAATTCGCTTCTTGCTTGATTACATCAAACGTAATGACTTTAAGGCGTTCGGTTGGTATCGAATTGTGCTAGGGGCTTTAGTGATTGGGTACTTCACGTTAATTCATTAAAAGTAATGATCAAAAAAGGAATCCCACGAGGATTCCTTTTTTAGTGATGATCATGCCAGATTAAATGATGTGCCGCGATGGTGTTCCAGCATTTTAGACCCCAACTGGCAGGCGGCAAGTTAAACTAGCCCCAAGCGTTTTAGCTATTTTGTAAGTTGAGTGTCTCAACCTGGATTATGGTCTGCCAAGCGACTTTATATTATAAAGCCCAAAAGCACTAAATCATTAGTCATAAGCCCTTAAAACTTAAGAATCTAACGTTTTTGGTGTAAAAGACTAAAAAAAGAAAACCCTAATCTTTCTTTAATGGCTCTCAAATGACACTACTGGTGTAAGCGCTACAATGGAACCGTAAAGTAATCAGAAAAGGGTGAATGATGATGGTATTGAGTATTATAACTATTTTAGGTATGGGTTTGATTGCAGCGACGGGTGCGCATTTTGTGAATGCCGCACGAACAATGCAAGCGGGGACAGTAGACCACCATCATGGTAAAATGCCTGCAAATCTCCACCAAATCGACTTTCTTTAGGTTACTTGGCTGTTACAGCTAGGTCGATGTTAATGACTGGTTGACAAGTCTTCGGGACACTACCGAGACTTGTCAGCCAGTTTTTTGATATAAGGTGGCTACTAATGCCGTAATTGCCATAAAAGGCGGTTGATAAATTCGGCGAGTAAAAAGCCGATAGCAATAACGCCGGCAATAATGACGACTTGGGCTAAGTACTGATTGGCGATTGCCGGATGACCGGTCACTAAGTTACGCACCACGCGATACGACTGACCGCCGGGGACTAGTGGTACTAGACTTGGAATATTAAAAATAATCATCGGCATCCGTTTATAATGGGCGGCAAGCCCACTGAAAACTCCGATGACCACGGCAGCAACTAAATTGCCAATTGCGAGTTTAATATTGATGGTAGTCGGTAAAACTTGGTAAAGGGCTTCGTAGGTCAGCCAGCCGGCCGCTCCCACCCAGCCGCTAAGATTAAGCGCGCGGCGCGGAATGTTCAGCAAGACGCCAAAAGCGGCGGTGGCAAGGTAAGCAAGAATGGTCTGTAATAAGCCGGTCGTAAAGATCCAATGCAGCATACTGGCCGCCTCCTAGTAAAAGATTGATGTGAGGGCAATGCCCAGACCGATAGCGCAAGCTGATAGTAGCGCTTCGATCGCCCGGGCGGGGCCGCTTAATAAGTTACCGGTCATGGTATCGCGCACAGCGTTAGTGATGGCGACGCCCGGAACGAGCGGCATGACAGCGCCGATAATAATGGCGTCAGGATGTAAATGGCCGTGACTGATCCAAAAGCTGATTAAGGTAACCAGCCCGATTAAAAAGGCCCCGACGAATTCACTAAGAAAACGAATTCGCCCAATTCGATTAATCGCAAAGAACGCTGCAAAGCCAACGACACCGGCCACCGCACAAGTCGTTAGGTCGATGAGGGTGGCGTGACCTGTAAATGCGACCATTAAGGTGACACTGACGATGAGCGCAGCCACGAGCAGCCAACTTAATGGGAATGTTGGGACCGCCTGATTCACGTGGGCTAAGGCGGTGGCAAATGCCGGTAAGTCAATTTCGTGGTCAGCGTAGCGCCGCGATAAAGTGTTAACTTGATCGACTTTTTCCAAGTCCATCCCGCGTTGGTGAATGGCACGAACTTGACTGGCTGCGACGGTTGGTAAGGAAACGGTGATCCCGGTTAGTAAGACGAAAACTTGGGCATCAGGATAACCGGCATTGGTGGCGATGCGCTGCATCGTATCTTCCACCCGCGCAATCTCAGCGCCGTTTTCAAGCAGGATAGCACCGGCTAGTAACGTGGTATTCATTAATAGATTGGCGTCTGTCATAGTCGCGACCTCCGTTTCTTAAAAGGGTTGTTTACGCTTGGTGCTAGTTGGCTTAAATTGTCACTCTGGTTGGTCCAGAATCGGCTGGAACGTGGTGGCCGCGTTTGGAAGCCAAAGTGCGGTCTTCCAAGCCGGGGGTTATCTAAGTCGGAAAATCACCGACCAAGATAAACGACACCACTGAGCCAATTCTGGCCCGCCCGGCGTTAATAAACGGGAATTAATGACTGTTTATTGTCGGCCCCAGATATAGCCGGCAGATGGCAAGTTCAACTAGCACCAAGCGTGGTTGTTTATATTTTCGCACTTATTTCCGAGACCGTCATCTTTTCTGAAACAGATTACTTGGCAGCGGGCTTCGTTAACCGGTAAACTTAACGTTGTAATTAAAAATTGGAGGTTTTTTGGCATGACAAAAATTACCAAACTCACCGATACGTATGCATTAAATAATGGCACTAAAATTCCGGTTGTTGGCTTTGGCACGTGGCAGACACCAGATGGTCAAGTTGCTTATGACTCGGTCCTTGCTGCTTTAAAGGCTGGCTACCGGCACATCGATACGGCGGCTGCTTATGGCAACGAAGATAGTGTTGGCAAAGCCATCGCCGATAGTGGCGTTGACCGCAAAGACTTATTCGTCACGACGAAGCTTTGGAACGCGGACCATGGTTACGAAGCGGCTAAGCAGGCGTTAGCGACATCTTTAGACAAGTTAGGCTTGGATTATGTTGACTTATACTTGATTCACTGGCCTAATCCTGCCGCTATGCGTGACAATTGGCAACAATTAAATGCAGACACGTGGCGGGCGATGGAAGAAGCTTATGCCGATCGGAAAGCACGGGCCATTGGGGTCTCCAACTTCCGGCCGAAACATTTGGATACCTTGTTAGAAACTGCTAAAGTTGTGCCAGCGGTTAACCAGATCTTCTTGAATCCTAGTGACATGGAACCAGAAGTTGTGGCTTACAATGAAGCCCATGGCATTTTGTCAGAAGCTTACAGTCCATTAGGTACTGGTAAAATCTTTGGCATCACGGAATTACAAACAATGGCAGAAAAGTATGACAAGAGTGTAGCTCAAGTGGTGCTACGCTGGTCTTTGCAACACGGTTTCTTGCCATTACCAAAGTCAGTCCACGCTGATCGGATTCAACAAAACACCGAAATCTTTGATTTTGAGTTAAGTGAAGACGATATGGCAACCATCGATGGCCTGCGTGGTGTCGCTGGTTTAGCGAATGATCCCGATACAGTTAACTTCTAAACGTTCAAGCTAAAATAAAACGTCCAACTTTAACATCGGTCAATAACCGGTGCTAAGGTTGGACGTTTTTAGTTTAGACCGTACTGTGGCTCAAAAAACGTAGCCCTCACGCTCTCACCGATGCTGGACTAGTACTTGACCTTAAAGTTAGTTGGTTGTGTCGCCGTAACAACGGGATGTTTGGCGAAGTAGTCGGCAATTAAGACGGTCATATCGGTTGGCAGTTGGCGTTGAATCTTGGTGGTGCTGAACATCGGATAGTTACCGCCGCCACCAGCACGATAATGATTTAGAGTTACCGTTAAAGTCTGTTCAGGCGTCACGGCTTGGCCATGATAATCTAGTTGAACGACCCGTTGTCCCATTGGGCGGGTTAAATCAAAGGTGTAGTCGATGCCACTGTAAATGTCATAAACATAATGCCGTAATTTGGGCTTTAAAAATTCTGGATTAACAATAACGTGGCTGTCTTGTAACAAGAAGTAGCTCGCACAGCGTTCCAGAGCAGCTTTTAAATCGGCGCCGGTAATGGTTTCAATCGCTAGTTTATTCGGATAGACGTAGCTATTCATGACTTCACGTAAAGTGACATTGGGCTTTAAGCCTGGGACATCATCATTAAAGAGGGCCGTGGCTGCAATATCAGTGCCAGTGGCCGCCATTTCAACTTGATTAATAAAGTTCAGATACGGATGGTTATGTAACCGGGCTGCGAGTGGTTCGTGAACTAACATATCCCCGTTAATGGTCCCTAGTGGGGTATCGAGCCAATCTTCCATTTGATCATTGATTGGTTTAATTAATGCCATTGCTTGCGCATCTGGGGCGGCATGCTTTACGCTTAAGGTTTCAGCCTGACTGGTGGTGATGTGGTGTTGGGCATCTAAATCCAAAGTAATCAGGCCAACGTTTTGGCCCTTCATGCCGGGTTGGGTCACTGGGACGCCATTAATGTTGACGGCTAAGCGGCGATGCTGATGGCCAGTGATTAAAGCATCGATGCCGGGTACCTCATTCAATAAGGCTGAACCCCGGTTTTCACCGTTTAAACGTTCAGTTGGATGATTGGTCTGCGGATCGCATTCCAACCCACCGTGGTAAGCGACAACCACAACGTCAGCGAGTTGTCGCAACTTAGGTACGTACGCTTTAGCCGTAGTCACGATGTCTTTAAAGTGCAGGCCTTTCAAATGAGCGGGCAGTTCCCAGCGACCAACGAATTGGGTGGTTAGGCCAAGAATCGCCACTTTAACACCAGCCCGTTCCAGAATGGTATAGGGTTTGGAAAACAACGTACGATGTTGGTCATCTTCGATATTGGCCGCCAGCATTGGGTAATGGCGAGCTGATTCGCATAAGTCCAAGAAGTCTAACCCGTAGTTAAATTCGTGGTTACCAAAAATACCAGCTTGAACATGGTTGCAGTTTGCGAGTCGTGAGTATAACGGCGCGGCTTCTAAATGTTGTCGCGCAATGAAGTACGTTAATGGTGATCCTTGCACAAAGTCACCATTGTCAATGACGATCGGCCAGACCGTGTCGTCATCCGTTGCCGTCAGTTGACGAATCAGGGTAGCGGCGCGACTCAGACCAAAAGGCGCGACATCGGTCCGGCGGCTATAATCAGTTGGCGCTAGGTAGCCGTGGACATCGCTGGTCGAGATTAGTTTAATTTGCATTCCGCACACCTCCGTTTTTGAGTTTATGGTCTAATTATACCAATGTTGACCCGAATTTCGTTAATCATGGCAACAAACTATTTAATATTTTGTACATTTAGTCAGTTAACCAGCTATGCTTGAGATATATTTGGCGTTAGTTGGCTTAAATTGCCACTCTGGTTGGGTCAGAATCGGCTGGAACGTGGTGGCCACGTTTGGACCCCAACCGGCAGGCAGCAATTTTAACTAACACCAGCCGTACTAAGAATATATGTCGATTGTTTTACAATTGGTTAACAAATCTTTCTGTTAATGGTTTTCATGATAGACTAAAACTAACCAGGAAAAAAAGGGTTATGGGGAGGAAATTTATAATGAAACAGAGTACCCGCCGACGGACCAATTGGGCAGCCGGCTTAGGATTAGTTACCATGGGTGTGTTATTGACAGCTGGTGGCACCACCTTAGTTCAACCACAAGTCAACGCGGTGGCGGCAACAACCAGTAATGTTAAAACCATCAATGCCAAAGATGCCGGGTTAGTCGGCAATAATGCGGCGATCGATAACGTGAAGAACTTGCAAGACATCATCGATGCACATACTAGTGCGCC
The DNA here is from genome assembly GCF_005405105.1 of Lactiplantibacillus dongliensis. GTDB lineage: Bacteria > Bacillota > Bacilli > Lactobacillales > Lactobacillaceae > Lactiplantibacillus > Lactiplantibacillus dongliensis. The sequence goes on along the minus strand of NZ_BJDK01000003.1, from coordinate 35,335 downwards.
GCTCGTGATCAATGTTCCCAAGGGTGATTATCACTTTGGGAGCGATGAAGGTACTGAAGTCGTTAAGTTACATTCCAACATTACATTTAATTTCGAAGATGGGGCTAATTTCATCGTCGATAATGCGCGGCGGGTGAACTTTGTCTATCCAAGTCCTCAGGCTGGCTACGATGGCGGAATCTCCAATATTACTTGGAAAAACGCCACATTTAGAGGCAGTCAAACCGCTGCTGGTCAATCGATCTTCACGCAAAGTGTGCACCATGCGTCTAAGGTCTTATTTGACGGTTGTACGTTTGACAACGCTGAATCACCAACTGGTCACTATATCGACTTAGATGGTAGTCATGATATTACGATCCAAAACTCAACTTTTACTGGGTTCAATGGCGCTGATAAGCAGTATAAAGAAGCCATCCAAGTTGATTACTCGAACTTAAAGGCGATGTCTTATAAGAACCCGGGTGATCAATATGATAACTTACCAACTTATGACGTCCATGTCACCAATAACAAGTTCTTACCAGTTCAAAAGACGAACGGCTATGTTCAAAGCTTTGCACCGAACCCAATCGGCCAACATGCGCTTTATAACCATGGTAAAGACGGTATTATTCATGACGTTTACTTTGAAAATAACTATGTTCAAGATGTACGGCCATTATTAACCGAAGATGATGCCAATATTCATTTCCGGGATGTGTCGAACTTATACATTCAAAACAACCAATTTGTAAATAAGTATGCCCTCGGTTCTGGGAATTATATTCGTTTATATAATACCGAAAAAGACATTACGATGGACAACTTAAACATTAAAAACAATACGTTCTCTAACTTGAGTCCTGATAACCGTTATGTCTACTTAGATGCCAAGACGGGTACTAAGATGACGAACATTACGATTACCGGCAACACGATTCAAACGGCCAAGAGTAGTGTGCCATTTGTTACGGCTAACTTTGACACGGCTGGCATGGCCATTAGCAACAATAAATCAACGGCTTTACCAGGGACCCAGGTTGAAGAAGTGCCCGGTGGGACGCAAATTGAAGATTCTGGTAAATTATCCATCTCAATGCCAACTAAGAAGCGTAAAGCAACGAACAAGACAGAAACTTACTTCCACGGGTCACAAGTGCAAGCAGCCAAAGTTAGCGCCAAAGCTGTTAGCAAGAAGTATGCACTCTATAACCATGTTCGCGGTCACAAAAACTGGAATTTAGTTGTACCAGACTGGAAGAAGTTAGGCGCAACGGTTTACGTTGATAAGTATGCTAAGGCGTCATCTGGCCAATGGTACCGGATCGCATTTAGTAGTGCAAAATCAGCTGATCATTATTGGATGCGGATTGGCGGGGTCTCAATCTCAGCTAAGAAGCGCAATAATTTGCAGTCATTGAGTAGCTGGTCGACTAAAAAGCATGACCAGACTAATGATACCCAAACATATCGGGGTGGCTTGGATACTCAACATGCTGAATTAGCAACGACTTTACAAGCGAAGAATTATGTCCTTTACAACCATATCAAGGGTGCTAAGAATTGGAAGACGACTAAGGTCGATTGGAAGAAGCTTGGCTATACGCGGGCTTACATTGATATGAAAGCTGACGCCGATTCAGGGACTTGGTATCGAATTCGTTTCACTAAGGATTCCGCCGCTAAGAAGTTCTGGATGCGTAAGAGTGGCTTAGTCTTCGATAAGATTACGTATGAAGACTACAGTAAGACATTGAACTTGATTAAACGTTACCCAGTCTATGACAAAGTCTTTAATGCTGAAGATTTGGCTAAGGCGAAGGGGACGACCGGCGATGTTGCACAATTGAACGTTAAGATTGTGCAACGGGCTCGCCGGACCGATTCTAAAGGTGCTGTGACAACTTTCTATCAAATGGAAAATGGAAATTGGACACGTGCTTCTGCTTTTGATTTGAAATAACAAGATTGACGATAACCTCACGGGCTTAACGGCTGGTGGGGTTATTTTTTATGTGATTAGCCGTCTCCGTTGACCAGCAGCTTCGCGGTGGGGCAGACCTGCAGCCAAAGGGCGGTCTGCAGGGCACTTATTAGCCGAAAATCACGTCTAACAAGCTGGCCCAATCACTAAGACCGGACAATTCACCGGTCTAAGTGATTCGACACGGCGAACCTACTGGTCACTGCGACTAAATTTGGTCTACTCGATATAACAGATTAAGTTCAATCACAATTAGCCTGCTATTTAGCGTAGGTTAGGCTGGATGATGCTCAGTGGTGAAATTTCACTTGGCCGAGTGGTTTGCTCGACCTAGTGAAAGCCCGGCTTGCGAGACCGTACTTTGGCTCGCAAACGTGGCCACCACGTTCCAGCATCAATCCAGCCTAACCGGAGCGGAACGATTAGCATATTAGTGAGGACCAACGAAAAACAAACCAGAAATTTCGAGCGACGGCGTCTAAAGATTGGTTGGCTATAAATTGCGTTATATCAGTGCTGGGCGGTGACTACTTTGTTGATTTAGTTGCGCTGGTCAATCGTCCTCATAGTTTCTTCATATTCTAGGCAAAATCTGACAAAATGTTTCCGTTATCATTAGATTATAGCAATTGTAACGATAGGATTTTGAACGGAGGAGCAAGATGTCAAGAAAGCAGATGAAGAATTTTATACGTACTCCAAAGTCCGGATTAAGTCAGGTAACGGCCACGCAACGGTTAGCGGAAGTTGGTGCTAATGAATTGGTTGCTAGTCGACCAATGCCATTATGGCGTAAGGTTTGGCAACATTTGAGGGATGTCTCATCGCTAGTACTGTTATTTGCAGTCGGTTTGGCGAGTTATATGGCTATCGCACATGATGGTGGCTGGACGAAGTCGATTGTGATTGGGTCGATTCTGGTTATTAATGTTGCGATTGGGTTGTACCAAGAGGCTTCCGCTGAAAAAGCATTGGCGGCCTTAAAATCAATGAGCCTACCAACGACGACGGTGCGTCGCGATGACGTCGCTCAGACGGTAGCCGCTAAAGATATTGTGCCCGCCGATTTGGTCTTGCTAAAAGCTGGTGATCAAGTGCCCGCCGATGCGGTTGTTTTAACAAGTACGAACTTAGCGATTGATGAAGCGGTTTTAACTGGTGAAAGTGTCCCGGTCAATAAACTGGCCATGACTGATCTGGATGGTGCCAATGATGACCAGCAGGTGTTTGCTGGGACGGCCGTAACGGCTGGGACCGGAGTCATTCAAGTGACCACCACTGGGATGGCAACGGAATTAGGCCAAATTGCCGGTTTGTTGAATCAGACCAAACGGCGCGCGACGCCATTACAAGGCCGATTAAATCGACTTTCGGGATGGTTGACAGCTTTTGCCGTAACGGGTGGTTTAGTCATTTTTGCACTGAGTGTTTGGGCCCAAAATCAAGGTATTGCCGATAGTTTGATGATTGGCATTTCGTTAGCGGTGGCCGCGGTACCGGAAACACTGCCGATTATTGTGACCATCAGCTTAGCCCATGGGGTTAAACGGATGGCGAAACGGCATGCCATTATGCGGCGGGTCAGTGCTGTTGAAACGATTGGTGGCGTAGATGTGATTGCCTCAGATAAGACGGGGACGTTGACGCAAAATAAGATGACCATCACTAAATTTTGGACGCCTAGCACTGGAGTGGCTGCAGCTGACGCGGCCTTAACGCCGGCCAGTCGCGACTTGATGCGATATTTAGGTTTAGCGACGAACGCTGAAATCCAACATGTCGCTGGTACTGAGCAAACCGTGGGTGATCCAACGGAATTGTCAATTGTGCGCTGGTTAGCGCAACATGAGTTGACCCGTGATGATCTTGAAGTTGACGCGCCGCGGTTGGCGGAAGATCCATTTGACTCGACCAAAAAGATGATGGCGACCGTACATCAATTGAACGACCGTGAAAAGTTGGTCATTGTTAAAGGGGCACTTGATCGGCTGCCTGTGGATCAAACAGCGGCCAGTTATGCCGCGGCCAAGCGGGCGCATGATCAATTTGGAGCGGCTGCGTTACGAGTCTTAGCAGTCGGCTATCGGATTGTCCCAACGGAGACGGATTTAGTGTGGGCCAGTTTACTGACTGATTTGACGCTAGCGGGGATTGTCGGCATTATTGATCCGCCACGACCGGAAGTTTATGCGGCGATTCAGGCAGCTAAAGACGCTGGTATTCAGCCGGTCATGATTACCGGGGACCATTTGGTGACAGCGACGGCGATTGCTAAGGATATTGGGATTCTCAATGCTGGCCAGCAAGTGATCTCAGGGGCCGAGTTAAACCGATTATCGGATCAAGATTTAACGGCACGAATTAAAGACATTGCTGTCTATGCGCGCGTGTCGCCACAAGATAAGATTCGGATCGTGCAGGCATGGCAAGCGACCGGAGCGACTGTTGCGATGACGGGTGATGGTGTGAATGATGCGCCAGCCTTAAAAGCGGCCGACGTCGGGATTGCAATGGGGATTACCGGAACGGAAGTCTCTAAAGGCGCCGCGGACATGATCTTAACGGATGATAATTTCGCTACGATTATGACGGCGGTCAAAGAAGGCCGGACGGTTTATCAAAATATTTTAAAAGCGGTCGAATTCTTAGTGGGTGTGAACTTTGCCCAGATCTTCTTGATGGTCGGGGCGGTCATGTTCGGCTGGGGTGCCCCGCTGTTGGCGGAACAACTCCTGATTATTAACGTCTTAGCAGATGGTATTCCAGGCTTTTACCTGAGTCGGGAACCGGGAGAAGCGGCGACAATGCAACAACCGCCAATTAGTAATGAGGAGAGTCTATTAGCTCGTGGGCTAGGTCAACGATTGGCAGTGCGGGCCGTGACGTTTACGTTATTGACACTAGGCGTCTACGCGCTTGGTCGATTCGGCTTAACCACAAATCAAGCGCCAGTCGGGATGACGATGGTCTTCATGGTCTTGGCGATTGGGTCGATGATCGATATTTATGCCATCAAGGATCGCCAACCATTAACGTGGGCTAGCTTAAGACGAAATCCACGTCTCAATCAGGCACTACTAGCCGGTATCTTAGTGGTCTTGGCGTTAGGCCTAGTACCAGGATTACAGTCTTGGTTTGGCTTAGTTAATTTAGCTGGTCTTAATTGGCTGATCATCTTGGTCGCAGTCTTTGTGCCAACGATGGTGCTAGAATTAAATAAACGGCGTCAACAACGGCAAGTAACCGTGGCCGAGTTAACTGAATAATCAAAATAAAAAACGCGCTGAGCCAATTAGCTCGCGCGTTTTTGAGTAGGCTGATTTAGAAAACAGGCCGTTTCGCTGGTTTTGATTTGAGATCATCGCAATTATAAGTGGCTAACTCGGCTAAGCCATTTTGGCTGGCATCGAAGTAGGCCGTCAATCCTTGCGCAATCATTAAGTTCAATTGTTTGTCAGCATCAAATTGGACGACGAGTACGGGCGTCTTCTCGGCTACCGCAGCGCCAATCTCAAACATCGTGCCGGAATCCGGTTCATTGGTGTCGCTGGTCATATCAAAGTCTAGGATCGCAACGATCAGATCGGCGCGATGCACTTGACGCATATCGGAAGCGTAGACATATTGTTGCCAGGCCCGACTGCCGAAAGGTTCTGCTTCAAATTGGTGTTCTTCGGGCAAGAAGATCCCCGTGCTGTTGATGGTCGGATTAGCGATCAAAGCCTCTTTGACTTGGGCAATCCGTGCTTTTTGCGCATCGTCAAAAAAAGGCGCAGCTAGATAAACGTTATTCATGAGAAAGTTCCTTTCTGTCATGGCGTAATGATGAGTTGGCGTCAAAGCCAACTTTAAAGTTTAAGACGACGTTTGGTGCTAGTTAGGCCAACATCGGTGGCAACGTGAATCGGACCTAAGCTGAGAAGCCTAAGTCAAACAACGCTACTGAACCAATGCTAGTCCACCGGTAGTGGTTTTAACGAGCACCTAGCGTATGAAGACTCTCTTATTTTAGCGGAAAGGGCCCGGGCCGCGCAAGTCAAGCTGGCATAAGCTCAGTGATTATTAATGATTATGTAGATGATAAGTCTAGATGATATAATTTATTAAACTAGTTATTGTTGAAATTGATCCTAGATTACGGTAAATTAGTTAGAGCATTCAGAAGGGGGAATGACGATGGCTCAGACCAAGTCAGGTTTAGCACACTTTGAGTTAACATCGTGGCAGGCCTTACCAGTGATGCCCATCTACATGGAACAATTGTTGCAACTTGTTAATCAGACGTTAGCGCCATTAGGAATTACGGCCGTGACGAAAACAATGGTCAATAGTTATGTGAAGCAGCACTTTTTTAGTCGGCCAGTTGGGCGGCAGTATACCCGTAATCAGATTGTCGCGGTAATCGTTGTGACGATTTTAAAGCAGGACTTTGATTTGACGACGATTAGTCGCGCAATCTTGAAGATTCGAGATTCCCGAGCGATTGAGCCGCGGTATCAACAATTCAAAGTCGCTTTTGAACGTGCCTTACGCTTGCAGTCATTACAATTAACGCCGGCTGATGCAACGGCCCAAGCCATTGAATTAGCTGCGCAGACGGTGGGCGCGCATTTATTAACGCAACAACGATTAAGCTAGCGGTTTTAGAGAGGAACGAATTGATGACTAGACGAAAGAAATGGATTTTAGCACTCAGCGCTTTAGTCGCGGTGCTCGTGATCGGCATTGCGGGCGGCAGTTATTATTTATATCACTTTGCCTTTGAACCGACACCCAAAGTTTTAACGCATAGTTCAAAAAAGAGCCATGCTAACTTGGTCCGCAACCAAAAATGGCTAAAAAATGTCGCGAAACAAACTTGGCGGGAAACCTCAGCCACGGACAACCTGAAGCTGGTAGCTGATTTTGTTCCAGCAGCGAAGGCGACCAAGCGGACGGTGATTGTGGCGCATGGTTATATGGGAAATAAAGAACAAATGGCCAGTTACATTCGCTTGTGGCATCGTCAAGGCTACAACGTTTTAGCGCCGGATGATCGGGGGAACGGTCAAAGCGAAGGCCATTACTATGGTTTTGGCTGGCCAGATCGTTTGGACTATCTCAAATGGACGCAGCAAGTCATTCGCCGAGTGGGGTCAGACAGTCGCATCGGGCTATTCGGTGTTTCGATGGGTGGTGCGACCGTCATGATGATGAGTGGCGAACACCTGCCATCACAAGTTAAAGCAATTATTGAAGATTGCGGCTATACTAGTGTGGGTGATGAACTGACTTATGAGTTAAAAGCGTTATATCATTTGCCAAAATTCCCATTGATTTATACGGCCAATTGGGTAGCGCAATCCAAGGCTCACTTTAACTTCTTAAAAGCCAGTTCGGTGACGCAACTGAAGCATAATCGCTTGCCAATCTTTTTCATTCATGGTGGTCGTGATACGTTTGTCCCAACGAAGATGGTCTATCAAAACTATCGCGCAACGACTGTTAAAGATAAACAACTCTGGGTTGTCCCAGGTGCCGGCCATGCGGAAGCCTTTACGAAACAGCCACAAGTGTATACGCAAAAAGTCGATACTTTTATGGCGAAATATCTTAAATAAATCACTGGAAACTAGTGCGGGGCCTAATTGGTCGTTAGCACTAGTTTTTTTGCGGCTTGCGTTTTGACGATCTGACCGTGTTGTAGTTCCACTAAGTAGTCAGCCAAGTGCGTGGCCGCTTGATCATCTTCAGTGACCATGACGGTGGTTAAGGCTAAGCGCCGCGCAACGGTGGCAACGGTCGTCCGTAGTTGCTGGGCTAAGTCAGCCTTACCTAGACTCCAACTTTCATCAAAGATGAGCACGGCTGGTTGTTGGGCTAAGATACGGGCTAAGGCGAGATGCTGCTTTTGTAACTGACTTAAGTCACCGGGATAGCGGTCCTGTAATTCAGTCAGTTCCAGCTGTACTAGTGCTCGATTGACCCGGGTGATTAACGCTTGTCCCGTTAACGTATTACGCAGCGGAAAGGCAATGTTTTCGCGGACCGTTAGATGCGGCCAAAAAGCGAAGTCGAGACAGAGCATTGCCACTTGTCGATCACGGGGTTGCAAGCTAAAGTGATGGGTTTCATTGAAGACCAAGCGCTGATCAAAGTAGATCCGGCCCGTGTCCGGTTGTTGGTAACCGGCAATGAGATTAAGTAAAGTGGCCTTACTAGCACTAGCTGACCCGGTGATCGCAGTAATTTGTTGAGCGGGCAAGGTGAGATTAAGTGGTTGGAGAATCGGTTGATCTAGATAACTTTTCTGCACATTTTTGAGCTTGATAACCGGCATGATGGGGCCTCCCTGGCAACTAATTGATACTTTAAGCTTACCGGTTAAACGTATTGGCGGCGTAAAGAGTTGATATTGTTTGTGTTAAGTTCATGTAAATAAAAGGAACCCCCAGCTTAACCGGCAATGTTGACGGTTAGGCTGGAGGTTCTTTAAGGTGATTACGCTTTTGGTTGCCAAGGATGTCGCAGTTCAGGGATAAAGAACAGGACGAGAATAAAATTCAATAATAGCGATAAGGCCGTAAAGATAAAGACGCCGCTGTAATTAAACCAATTCGACACTGCCCCACCAGCTAGGGAGCCGAACATACTGCCGAGTGCTTGAAACGATTGATTCCAGCTGAAGATAGAGCCGGTCAATTCACGCGGCGTGTTTTTAGAGAGCATCGTTTGGATGGTTGGAAAGAGGGCGCCGTCTGAGATGCCAATCATGAAGCGCAAGAGTCCTAAGACCCAAATACTGGAGACTAAGCCTTGGGGAAAGTACATCAAAATGGCAAAAACGAATCCGAAGACGAGAATGCGGCCAGTTCCGCGAGTATCACCCAAATGCCCCAACCGCGGAGCTGACAATAAAGTTGAGATCCCTGGTAAAGCCGCAATGATTCCGGCAACCACGGTGATAGGACCGACATTGTGCATCAGTTGCTTGACGTAGAGACTGATGATTGGGGTGATGGAATTATTACCCATTTGAATAATCATGGTTGATACTAACAAGACGATAATCAAGGTTGGGTTCTTAAATTGACTGAGCAGACTGCCTTGACGTGTCGCCTGGGCTTGCGGGTTAGGCCGATATGTTTCGTGAACGAAGAAGAGGCTTAGCGCGAAAACAATCAATAGTAAGATGCCAGTAATGATAAAAGTGAGTCGAATTGAGAAAATCTGGGCTAAGACCCCGCCTAAAATCGGGCCGATTAAGTTACCTGACACATAACCGGTCGTTAGAATTCCGATGGCGGTCCCGCTATTTTCCTTCGGGGTCTCAGTGGCAATCAGGGCGCTGGCATTAGGAATATAGCCAGCGCATAGTCCTTGTAAGAAGCGCAGTAAAATTAAGATCCAGATGTGATGTACGAAGCCCATTAATCCAATAACGATGGCCATGCCTAGTGATGAACGTAAGAGCATGAGTTTTCGGCCCCGGCGATCCGCCAGTTTACCCCATAGTGGTGAGACCACGGCAATGACGAAAAAAGTCACAGCATAAGTCAGCCCGCTATACATCGTCAACTGGCCGCGGGTAAAGTGCCCGAGTTCGCCAACATATAAAGATAAAAACGGCATGATTTCGGAGAATCCCATGCCGGCAATAAAGGTGCCTAACCATAAGACGGCCAAGTTACGCCGCCAACCAACTAAACGACCATGCATGTTACACACTTCCTAATTGAATTATTTTTGGAATGTTAAAGTTTCCACTCTGACTAGTCCGGCGTTAGGCTAACGCTGAATTGATGAGTGTTTTGGTAGTAGCCCGCTGGATTTTTGTTGACAGCTTATTAATATTGTTATGCTTGGTGCTAGTTGAAATTGCCGCCTGCCGGTTGGTTCCTAAAACGCTGGAACGCCATGGGCCATTTTGAAGCCAAAGGGCGGTCTTCAAAACTGGCCTTGGCCTAAGCCCGAGTAGCCCACTCGCACTAAGGCCAACGACACGGCTGAGCATTTTAGGAACCAACGGCTCGGCTAAATAACTGAACTTAAAATAAGCAAGCGTTAATTTTTTAATTCTGGTTAGTTAACGCCGGGCGGACCAGAATTGGCTCAGTGGTGTCGTTTATCTTGGTCGGTGATTTTCCGACTTAGATAAAGCCCGGCTTTCGAGACTGCTCTGTGGCTCGAAAACGTGGCCACCACGTTCCAGCCGATTCTGGGCCAACCAGAGTGGCAGTTTAATCTAACTAGTACCAAGCAGTTATAGATTATCTTACGGCTAATTTTTAGTCACCGCAATGCAGGAAATTCGTTGAACACGCTTGACCATTGCTTACGGATAAACCTACAATGGATAACATTGTAGAAAGGGTGACTATTGTGAAGCAAGAAAGTAAATATCAGATTGAAGTGATTCCCACTAAGCACCGCCATATGGCAAATTGGGACATGTTTGCAACGTGGATTGGTGCGAATGCGAATAACGGAACCTGGTATGTTGGCGGTGTCTTAGCGGCGTGTGGCCTGCTGACGGCCTTAAAAGTCATTATTGCTTCATCAACCTTTTCATATTTATGTTTATCCTTAGTTGGCTTTATGGGTTATCGGACTGGTGCCGCCACGATGAGTCTGATTCGCGGGTCGTTTGGGATCCGTGGCAGTTATGTGCCATCGTTTGTTAATTTAACCCAGTATATCGGCTGGACAGCGGTCAATACGTTTATTGCAGCGACTTCGGTCAGTTATTTATTGCATGATATTGTCGGCTGGCCGGTGTATGGTAAGCCAGGTGGTGCTAAGGGGCTCGTCTTAGGCATTATTGTAATGAGTGTGCTGCATTTGTTGAGCGTTTCGGTGGGCCAACGTTCGGTCCAGATGATTGAACGGGTTGGCATTGTGCTGGTGATTTTATTTGTCTTGTGGGAAACGGTGGTCGTTTTTAAGACCGTGACCTTTAGCGAACTCTTACATTGGCACGCGCCGACACACTTACAAATGACGCCGGGAGCTGGGATGGATACGCTGGCGGCCTTTAATCTCTCTTGGGTGACGGCTGGCGCTGATTTTACCCGGTTCACGCGTAAACGGTCCGGGGCCACCGGGATGCCGTTTCTCGGCGCCTTTACAGGGGTATTCTGGTTTGCGTTTATTGGTCTTGCAGCGACCATCAGTATTGCGATTACGTCTGGAACGTACGATCCAAACAACTCTGATCCAAGTACGATTGCGAGTCGGTTAGGTCTAGGCGTGTTGGCGTTGCTTGTCATTGTATTAACAAGTATGACGGCGAATGCGGTTAACTTACTAGCGGCCGGTTCGGCATTGTCAAATATCTTTCCTAAGATTCGGTTGCGGCCAGCACTGTGGGCGGTGACCATCATTGCTACGTTGGTCACGTTAATTCCGTTAATGGTCGGTAGCTTCTTGACGGCGTTTACAGCCTTTCTGGATTATATCGGGATGGTCTTAGGACCAATGATCAGTGTGATGTTGGTTGATTACTATTGGCGACATCACCAACATTATGATGTCAATGAATTGGCCAATTCGCATGGTCAGTACTGGTACGCTCATGGGGTGAACTGGATTGCACTGATTTGTTGGATCTTGGGTGTCGGCTTGTTCTTATTACTAAAACAATTACCAGTGGTTGCTAACGTATTAGGCGCAACCTTTATTGATATGATCTTGATTGCGTTGATTTATATGGTACTGATGCGAATTTTCTATCCGTTAAAAGACATACAGGCTTGATTTGGATTACAATAGAGACGGACTAACTATACGAGGGAGACGAAACTATGTTTAAATTAGCAGCAATTGATGAAGTCTTGGCTAGCTTAGGCGACCATGCGGACTTTGCAACTATCGCGAAGAAGGAAGCTGACCTAGGCGTCCAACATTATGAATATGATGTGCGTGCCGGCGCAACCACGTACTTTGGTGAAAATGGGTACTTGGTGGAACGGTTAACGAATGGCTTAGGGACTAAGGTAGCCATTGAAGAAGATGCCGACAAAGTTCAACAACTTGGGACGGATTATGTCGCTGGTAAGTTGAGCTTGGCAGAAGCTGTTAAAGGGTTAGCTGCGGCGGGTTGTCAGACTTGGACCGCTAACTTGAAACGCAAGGTGATTGATTTTGCCGGTGCTGAAGGTAAGATCATGGCTGTCATTGCCTTTTAGAGTTGGGTATTAAAGCAATTGAGCGATAAAAATAGCGGTTCCGAAAGTTTAGTATTTCGGAATCGCTATTTTTTGGTGTCCGCTTAGTAGCCCGCCTGATGATATTGGCGGCTGAGCTTGCGTTCGATTGAGAACAACGTCAACGGATTGATGCGCCGTAGTGTACTAGAATCATAGCGCATAACCAGTTGTTCAGGACTATTCACCGTCACTTGTGAGACGCCTTTTAGGCCTTGTAACGCGTGTAAAATAGACTGTTGTAAGTCCGGATGTTGTGGCCAGACAGGTGATGTTAACATGACTAAGCCATGCTCTGGATGCTGCATGGTGATGTGATACTTATCTAAGTATTTATTGAAGATTTCAGCTGGATTCATTGATCAGACCCCCCTCTAAAGACTAGTCCATAGCGGAATAGCGGCCCAGATGAAGAAGCCGGCCAACCCAACTAACAGCAAGCCGACTACGAGCCAGATACTGGCCATGAGCCGATGCTGACCGAGTCGAAAGCAATGAATCGCTTGCCAAAAACAGATGATGGCTAAGATGGCACTAGTACCAATAATTAAATCAATCGTCGTTTCCATAAAATAAACTCCTCGTGTATCCAATTCCATTGTGGCGGAAAAGGTGGGAAAGTGCAATCTAAAAAGAGACCAAGTTAAGACTCATTAGCGAATCTTAACTTGGTCATTTAGTTTAAAAATTAATGTTCCGCAGCTGCGCGTTCAGGGTGACGCTTTTCAGCTAGCGGATCGATTGACTTCTCAGGTTGATTGCTGACTAAGAAAGAGAGACAAAAGCCTAAGATGGCTAAAGCCAAAGTGAACCAGAACCCATAATGTGTCCCATGAACAAAGGCTGTTGCGCCAGTTGCGTGACTGGCATGTTGACCGATGCCTAACAAACTCGTCGCAATCGCGGTTGCTAGGGCACCTAAGATTTGTTGCAAGGTGTTCAAAATGGTACTCCCATCAGCGGCGACCGGTCCCCGTAAGGCATTTAAGCCGTATGTTTGGGCTGGCGACATGGCTAGCGGGGCGCCGATCATAATGATGACATGCGCTAAGATCACATACCAGTAGGCCGAATGCGTGGTGGTGAAGATCAGCATTGCCGCGCCGACGAAACTTAGTGCGAATCCTAATCGGGTTAAATATTTGGCCCCGTAGTTATCAAATAAGCGGCCAGCAGTAGCTGAGACAATTGCGTTGACGATCCCGCCAGGTAACATTAAGACCCCAGTTAAAGCAACGGGTACAACGAGTCCCTTTTGCCAGTACATTGGCAATAAGTACATCGATGACATGATAATGCCGAAGTCGACCATCACGAGGATGGTTCCCACACTGAACTTCTTAAAACTAAAAGCACGCAAGTTCAAGATGGGGGTCGCTAACTTGAGTTGCCGCCGGGCGTAAACGTAAAGGGCGACGATCCCAATGGCTAACGCCAACAAAACAATGGGGTTGCCCCAGCCACGGTCACCGGCGAGACTAGCGCCAACGACTAAGCCACCGAAGCCAAATGAAGATAAAATAATGGATAAAATGTCAATTTTAGGCTTGGTGACGTCGGAAACATTTTGCATGAAAATCAGCGTAATAATCAAGGCGATTGCTAATAAGGGAATGAATAGCCAGAAGATCCAGTGCCATGAAAGGGTCCCGAGAATCAGGCCAGCGATGGTCGGTCCTAAAGCGGGGGCAAACATGATAACTAAACCAACTAACCCCATGGCGCTACCGCGTTTTTGTGGCGGATAAATCGCTAACAAAACGGTGAAGATCAATGGGAGAATCAATCCGGTGGCGATCCCTTGAATCATCCGGCCGACTAGTAAGACGGCAAAGGTACTGGCCATTGCTGAGACAGCGGCCCCCACCATGAAGTCGGCTAACGCAAAGATCAATAATTGCCGGGTGGTGAAATGCTTGGTCAGCATACTTGATAATGGTAGGACGATGCCGACCATTAATAAGTAACCAGTGACCAGCCATTGAATAGTCCCGGTATTAACATGTAACTGTTGTTCCAATTGGGGGAGCGCGATGTTTAGCGCAGTTTCACTAAACATCCCGACAAAGCCACCCAAAAGTAACCCAATCATAATTAAGGTTGGGTTGGATTGTGACTGCTTTTGCATATAAAAAACATTCTCCTTCTAGTAACCAGTAATATGAGCACAATTGATTACTGTAACAGAAAATGAAAATTTTCGTAAGTGATTTCTGAAAATCAACTTAGGTCCGCGCTTCAAATTGATGCCCACATTTGGGGCAAGTGACCCGAACACGCCCGTGGTGCCGCGGAATTCGGATACGTTGGTGGCACTGAGCGCAATGAAAGAACCGGTAACGCCAATGTTGCTTGAGCGAATAGCTGGCCCGCGTAAAAGGCCGTACAATCGGGAACCAGATACGTTGGAACCCCCGATTGAGTGCGACTTGTTGGTAGATCTTTTTAGAAAAGAGTCGCCAGTAACTGAGGACTAATAATAGGAAAGCAATTAAGACGAGCCAGCCAATTCGAGTGAAAATACTGATGACTAACAGTAAGAGCGCCAAGTTGTTTAAGCATTTATTCAAAGTGTCATTTTGACCGTAACGACCGCGCATAAAATTCTGGAGCCGTTGGAGCCATTTTGAGGATGGTTTCATATGAGTCGTAACCTCCGTTTAAGTTAGTAAGCATCGCAATACAATACCCTAACATATTCCCTAATGAGCTGCAATTGACAAACTTTTGACTAGCTTTTTTCAGAAAGCTTAGCGTATACTAAACCTTATCCTAAAAAGGGTGGGGGCTTGAACCATGACACTTAAACAACAAACAACGCAAGCGATGGTCTTGGATGCCATCAGTCGCGCGGCTTTAACGCTAGACCGAGCTGACAACGCTCAGGCTGGTCTGCAGCAATTATTAAATGAATTTCGACGGACTTTATTACAAACCAATGGGCAACAGTCGACCTCCGTGTTGTATCAAGGTCGCGTCATGAGTTATTTATTGCAACATCCAGCCAATTACCCAGCCACGGTCGATACATTGACTGCGGTATTGGCACAATTTGTCAGTCAACAATCACGCGATAACTGAATAGATGAAGTCGTTAATTAGACGCTAGCGTCTGATTAACGCTATTTTTTTGCTTTTTACTACCCCACTCGTTCCAAAACTATACAAACTAACGCCAACTGATACTAACGATGCTAATTAGGCAAATATAAAAATTGGTATAGTTGAAGAGTGGCTTAATAAATAGCGTTATTACAGCAAATGAGTAGTTTTTATGCGTTTACAATTGTCACTAAAATAAATCGGTATATTAAGGATTTGTTATTGATTTATACTAATACGGTGTGTTATTCTATAAATGCAGAAAGGGTTTAGCTATTTACCCGATTGATTAAATTAAATGATAGTACCAATTATGAAAAGATTGATTTATCAGTGGTTAACCGGATTATTGACTTTCCGATATAAGTAAAAGTAATACTACTGATTGAATTCAAAGGGTAAGCTTAAGTTTTTTAACAGAATTTGGGGGTATCAAGGATGCGTAAATCAATGAATTTAAAAAAACTACAACAGCAAAGTCGAGTTTGGCTGTTGGCGGGGGTCGCCCTTGCTACCTTAAGTATGACCGGCATCGTTAGTCAAGCGGATGATGGGGCCGCAACGACTGGCGACTCAACGACGGTCACCGCAACAACTGATAGCCAAGCAACCGATCAAACCAGTGATCATACATCCGATAGTACAACTGATGCTCAGACTGGGGCGACTGATGAGGCAACTTATGATGCCAATACGAAGACTGGCGTCAGTGAAAATGATGGCACGAAGACCACCACTTATGATGATGGGAGCACGACTGAAGAAATTACTGATCGGATTAACTTATCACCGCGCCCAACTAGCCACAAACAAGCTAAAGCAACGACTGGTCAAGCTGCTGCTAAGTCGACAACCACGACTAAAAAGACGAGTCAGCCAGCCGCTACGGCAGTTAAAGCCACCACTGGTTCAGCGACGACTGCTAAAGCCACAACGGTAACGGCTACGCCAGCGAAGGCTGCCACGGTTAAATCAGCCGTTACGACCGCGCCAAAAGCGGAAGTTGTTGCGGCTAGTGCGGTTAAGACCGCTAAAGCGACGAAGCCGGTAACGGTTAAGACGACCAAGATTGCGACAACTGCTACCACAGTTAAGCCGGTTAGTGTGAATTTAACCACTAAGCCAGCCATTACCATTGTCGGTAACGGCACGCCAACGACAACGCCAATTTCCATGGCCGGGGGCTTGTTATTAGCCTTGACGACTTTGACTGGCTTAGCCGGTGTGAGTCGGAAGTTGCGCCAAGCTTAGAAATTAAACAGACTAATTAATTAGCGCCATTAACCTATTGAAGGATAGGTTAATGGTGTTTTTTAGTTATCCCACGTTTTCCGTGTCTAGCGTTAGTCAAATTGTGAGTTGCAACAATTTGTTTTGGGAAAATTAAAGGACGTTAGGCAGTGCTATGCTTGATTAAAATAGACAATGAAACAATAAGACTATTCCTTTATTTCATAAAGATAAGTGTTGATAGATTAATGATTATTTGACTTATCATATAAGTTTAATAGTATTAAAAAATAATCTGTATATAACGAATTTATGTTGATTTATACTGACTTATCGTGCTATATTATAAACATAAAAAGTGTTTATTTATTAAGCATAGTAATTAATGATTTAAATAGCAATTATAGCTAAACCGGTGTGAGTGATGGGTTTGCTGATATCGTTATTAATAAATGTAATCGACCGGTGGTTTGAACGCTTAGTAATTGGCTAGTGTTTGAGGCGTCGCTTAACTTGGGGGTAGTGAAATGACAAAACAAAATGAAAAGGTTTACTACAAGATGTATAAAAAAGGTCGCTTTTGGATCTTTGCGGGGGTCGCAGTGGCGGCGTGGAATGTTAATGCGTTAATGGGTCAAGCGGCCACCACTAGTGATGATAGTAGCGCTGCAGCTGTTAGCGAAACGACGAGTACCAGTGAGCTCAACCAAAGTGCGGTACCATTAAAGAACGGTAGCACCATTGATCAGAGTAATGGGTCAGACGTAGCTGCTGGGCAAAAAGCAGGCACTACGGCAACCACTAAGGCTGATATTACGACTGAGACTGATAAGCCAGCTGCAGCTGAGGCAAATGACCAGAATAAACCAGAAATTGATAATTCTAAAGTTGATACTGAATCCGTTGATACTAGCAATGGTGCTAGCGATGATTCGAGTAATAAAGAAATTGCCCCAACTAACGATGAAAAAGGACAAGCTGACGACACATCAGTTAAGTCAGATTCGGTAAGTGACCCAACTGAACCGGAGAAGCCAGCCACGACGACACCCGACACACCAGTTGTAACGGCACCGGTGGCTGATGCCAATGTTGAACAGCCAGTGAACGATGATCATTCGGAATCTGAAATAACTAATCCGGTTGAAGATCAGGTTACGGTTAATACTAATGATTTAGTTACTGATGAGAATGTTAATGGCTTGACTGAGAATGACTTATTAGTTGGAAATACGAATTATTTAGCGAACGGTTTGTTGGATAGTGCGATTCAGGCGGCAGCACTTCAGTCTTCTCGGTTTAATTTAATGCGTCTGGCTACAGCACCAGCTGTTGTTGCATCTGGTAAAGATGGAACTAGCCCATGGGAAATAACTGATGATGGTGTTTTAACCATTAAAGCTGGAACACTGGTAAATCAAAATGCATCAGATAATCCTTGGAAAAGTCATGCTGACCAAATTACAAAAGTTGTGATTGAACCTGGTGTAATAACGGGTACCGATATGCAGTACTTATTTTATTATTTGACTAAAGTAACTGAGTTTGAAGGCTTGGAGAATCTTGATGTATCACAAGTTACCAATATGAAGGGACTATTTGATAATGATACAAGCTTAGAAAGTATTGATTTAAGTAGCTGGGATGTCAGCAATGTGACTGATATGAGCCTAATGTTTTGGGGTGCTTGGACTACTACGGCCCTGACTTCAGTGAAAATTGGTCAATGGAATACGCCATATTTAACGACTGTTAGTAACATGTTTCAGTGGAATACCAAGCTAGCTGACTTAGATTTGAGCCGATGGACGGCAAATAGTGGGTCCTTAACAACAATCAATGGTTTCTTAGAATACACGGGTTTATCAACAGCTGATGTTTCAAATTTTAATTTGAGTAATGTGGAAAGAGCTAGTTCGGCGTTTGGCGATATGCCTAATTTAACTAGTCTTACATTTGCAACTGGTCCTAAGTTGACCGGAGTACCATCAGTTGATTTGATGATTTCTAATGATCCCAAATTGACGTCATTAGATCTAACAGGTTTCAACATGACCAATATGTCACAAGGCTTTAGATTATTGTTAAATGATGCAAGTCTAAAGACTTTAAGTTTAGACGCTGGTGTTTATTTAGCGGCCAAGCCTAATATGACTTTAGGGGCTGAACTACCTGCCATTAAAAAAACAGCGCAGTATACTGGACTCTGGGTCAACGTTGATGATGCAAGTAAAACATATACAAGTGCGCAATTAATGGCGCTTTATGATGGCGTTAATGGACCATCAGCAACTTATATTTGGCAAACTAGTAGTAAAGCAGCTATTACAGGAAAACCAGCAACAATCATCGCTGGACCGAATGCAACTTGGAATTGGGCTGATAGTGTTGTTAGCTTAATGGATGCCGCTGGTAATGTTGTTGATGTTAATAAACTATATAAGGATAATTCAGATGCTATTACGGTTACTGGTGATGTGGTTAACTTGAAACAAGCGGGTAATTATAATGTTACGTTAACTTATACCGATGGCAAAACTGCAAATGTCACTATTACAGTCGTCGACAGCCAATCTGTCTTGGTCGGTAAAGCAGTCAGCGTCAACCAAGGCACCACAACTTGGACGGCTAGTGATAGTGTTGATGCCACGCAAAGTAAAGATGCGGCGGGTAATGCTTTAACAACTGCTGAATTGGCCAAGGTGACAAGTACGACTTTAGATACCAGCAAGGCTGGTTCCCAAACAGTAACCTTAACTTACGTTGATGCTGCTGGGAATGAACGGACTGCCGACGTTACCGTCAATGTGGTTGCCAGTCAAGCAACACTAACGACGAAAGATTTAACCATCGTGCAGGGTGACCAAGCTAGTTGGAACCTCTTCGATCATGTGACGGGGGCTACTGATTTTGCTGGCAATGACGTCACTGATATCAAGAGTCTGAACATAACAGCTAATACGGAACCTGATTTGAAAGCGATTGGTAAGACCCCAATCACGTTAACTTATACCGATAGCGAAGGCAATCAACACAGCTATCAAGTTACCGTCAATGTGGTTGCTAATGGCGCTGGCTTGGCGGTTAAGGACGTTACGGTTACGGCTGGTCCCAACACTGCTTGGTCGATTGCGGACAGTTTAGCGAGCTTGACGGATGTTGCTGGCAATGCTGTGACTGATTTGACAACAGTTAAGCTTACTGCCAGTCAAGCACCAAACTTAACCACGCCGGGAATCCAAACGGTTGTGATTACCTACACTGATGCCGCTGGCTATCAACATGAACAGACAGCGACGATTAACGTGGTTGCATCACAAGCCCATGTCAATACGACAAATTCTACGATTGTGATGGGACCTAACGCTGCTTGGCATGCAAAGGATAATTTAGCGTCAGTTATTCAGGCTAGTGGTGATACGGTTAGTGCCGATGATGTGGTTTTAGAAAATAACGTCAAGGTCGCAGCTAGAGTTATGTCAGTGATGTACAGCTATTTACGGACCGATGGCACCACGGTGACGGTTAGTGGGACGGTCGATTTGAGTCGAGCTGGTCGGAATGAATTGACCTACACGTATACTGATAGTCAAGGCAATACGACCACGTCCACGGCTGTTGTGATGGTCGTTGCTTCCCAAGCGGATGTAAAAGCTAAAGATACCACGGTCATTCAAAGTCCGAATGCTAGTTTTAATGCAGCTGACCAATTGACCACGCATCAAGACGAATATGGTCAACTAGTCGATACGAGCGCGATTACGGTTGGTGGCGACACGGTTGATTTAACTAAACCTGGTCAATATCATGTGACCTATCACTATGTCGATGGTGCTGGGAATGTGTTGGACGATACGGCGACGATTACGGTCGTTGCAACCTCAGCTAAGATTCAGGCTAATAATAGTACGGTGATTGCTGGTCCTAAAGCTAGCTGGCAGTTGAGTGACAGTTTAACCGGCGTTCAAAACGAAGCTGGTCAAGCGGATGATTTAGGCAAAGTCACGATGACGGGCACGGTTGAGTTAACTAAGCCGGGAACTTATACAGTCACTTTGCATTATACGGATGGCCGAGGCAATCAAGTGGCACAATTAGTGACGGTTACCGTGGTTAAGAGCCAAGCAGATTTGCAGGTTAAAGACAGTACATTCACGGCTGGCGGGACGTGGAATGCCACGGATAACGTGGTCAAGGTTCTTGATGCCAAGGGTCAAGCGGTTGCGACTCAACAGGTCGCGGTGATCGGCACCGTTGATCCAATGACGGCCGGCACTTATACGGTAACGTATCAATATACCGATGCTGCTGGTAATCTGATTAGTAAGACCGCGACAATTACGGTGACGGCTGATGAAGAGAGTGGGAATACTGATCAGCCAGGGGTAGATGTTGACCAACCTGATGGTAACGATGAACAAGGCGATACCATTAATCCCGGAACTGACGACTCTAATCACGGGCAACCTGCTGATGATCACCAGACTAATCAACCGCAACGTGGTCAAGGCACCACGGCGGCAAGCACTACAGTTAGTGCTGCCACGATTACCAAACCGGCGACGACTGATGCTCAAGCAGCCACGATTAGTCTGAGCCATACGACGACAGTAGCTAAAGCCGCAACGACAGTTAACTCAACGACTTCAACGGCTAAAGTTGAGTCACAGACGTTACCACAAACGACTGAAGCTAAGTCAGAAGCCACGGTTTTGGGTAGTGTACTATTAGCCTTGACTGGGTTGATGGGTGGCTTAGGCCTAAGTCGCAAGCGTCGGCATGAGCATTAGAAAGAAGTAAATAAAGTTAAGCCAAGTGACCTATCAAACGACTGATAGGTCACTTTTTTGAGCGCATTTAGTCGCAATTAAAATGGGCTTAAGTATAATACAAAGAATATTGTTATTTTATTAGTGATATTTCAACAAGAAAGGGTTTACATGAATTAACGATAGGGTATAATAATTAAAGAGGTATACTTATAAGAGCGTTAATATAAAAAGATAAACATCAATAATTTTAGCTACTGGTAGACATTTGACTCAGGGGGAGATTAAAATGCGCATTAAGCCAACTATTACATCAACGAAACACACTACGATTCATCCCAACTGGCTAACGGCCGGGGTAGCAACCATGGCGATTTCATGGACTTTTTTAACCGTGCCACACAACGCCCAAGCCGCAACCGAACCAGCTGCCAGTGATGCTGGAACGACTCAGACGGATCAACAAGCTGGTCAACTGCAACAGCCAGAGGTCACCTTAAATGCGGATGGCACTAAGTCGACTGAAGATGCTGCCAGTTCAAGCGAAGCCTCAAACACGACTGAATCACAAGCGCCCGTATCAGAGACATCAGCCAGTGAGACTAGTGCAACTTCGGCAGCATCAACAGCATCCGCAGCGCCAAGTGAAGCTGGTTCAGTTGCTAGTGAAGCGACCTCAGAATCAGCACCAGCAGATAGTGTTACTGAAAAACCAGCTGTTGCCAGTAGTGCCGTCAAAGACGTTAAAAAGATGAAAGCCGCGGCGCCAACAGCGCGCAGTGTCGCACCTAAAGCCAAGGCGGTTAAGGCCGAAGTCAGTGATACAGATATCGTGACGATTAGTGATACAAACTTATTAGCGGCCGTTAAAAAAGGCTTGGGCTTAGCAGCCGATGCTGATTTAACGATTGGGGATATTCGTCAGACGACGAAAACGTCGCTCAGTGTTACCGTTTCGGATGTTGATGTGACAACTTTAGCTGGCTTAGAGGCATTGCGTTACTTACCTGAAAAAACAGTGATCAAGCTGTCATTGAATATTAAAGCCGCCACGGTTAATGCGCAAAATCAAGTAGTGGGAACTGATTTTGATCTGAAACCGCTCCAAAACTTACATTTTAATACGCTTAGTTTGTACACTAACTACTTCAATCAGGTTGATCTAACGCCCCTTAACAACATTTCAACGACTGATTTACAATATGTAGACTTACAATCAAATGATCCGGATTATGAGTATTACCACAAGAACTTTAATGGGATGACGAATGCCCAGTTGGCGCAGATTGCGGCCTGGTTAACGGATTTTCTTAACAATGGGTACCATGGCGGCAATGGCGGTGGCTTTAAACAGGTCGGGTTGGCTGGTAATTGTCTGACTGATTTTTCAGTATTTAATGGGGTTAATCCCAATGCCTATGTCCGAATCTTTGCGGCTAATCAGACTTATAAAAGCACCGTTGCAATGAACATTGTGGCTGGGCAGCCGATTACGTTTGAAGCGACTGATCAGATTGGTATCAATGGTGAATATTTACAACACAAAAACACCAAATCATACAGTCTGCCACCGGTTTCTACCACGGTTACGAATGCAGACGGGAGTACTAGTACTAAAAAGACTTGGGATTCCGTCACTGATTTAGGCGATGGTAAGTATCAAATTGATGCCCCTATTCAGACTGAGGATTATTTTTCATATGGCCAATGGGGCTATCTCGCGCATCCAGTGGGGCCAGATTACTATTTTGATGTTAACTATGGTGATGGTTACAATAGTTTAGAATTATTGACTGATGCGATGATCTATCGTCCAGCTAACTGGCAAGAAAATCCCAGTATTCAAGTGAATTACATTGATAGCACCACTGGTAACGTCATTAAAGCCCCAGAAAAATTAGGCACGGACCAAAAGATCGGCGCAACGGTTGATCTAACGCCATACACCAAATTAAAGGGTTACGATTATGTTAAGACCGATGCGGATGCGTTAGAGCTAACGTATACGGCCGACCCGCAAACGGTTAACCTTTACTTCACACCGGCGACGACCCAAGAAGCAGCTGGTGAAGTGACGGTTCACTATGTCGATACTGATGGCACGGTCTTAGCTACCGACACCGCGACGTATCCCAATGGTCAGTGGGTCGGTGAGCGTTACACGACGACTGAAAAAGCAATCGCTGGTTACACCTTTAAGCAGATGGATAATAGCGGCTTGGCAGCTAATGGGACGTTAACTAAAGCTGGCGGGACGGTCACTTACGTCTATCAAAAAGAGACCGTGGCACCGAGTGAAGAGGGTAAAATCACAATTGTCTATGTCGACGATACGACGGGCAAGACGTTGACCAGTGACACGGTTACCGGGGCTCAGGGGAATACTAGCGACTATCAGACTAAGGCCATGATTCAACATTATGTTGACCTCGGATATGTCTTAGTTAGCGATGACTTTCCTAGTGCTGGAGTGGACTTTGACGATCAAGCGCCAACGTATACGGTCCACCTTAAACACCAAGTCGTGATGGTAACCGATAGTCGAACGGTCACGCAGACAATTCATTATGTCTATGCGGATGGTACCACGGCGGCAGCTGATAATGTGCAACAACTGCGCTTTAATCGTAGCGGCCAACGGGACTTAGTGACTTGGGCCACAACTTGGGGCGACTGGCAGAGTGACCAGAATGGGTTTGCTGCGCAAGTGTCACCGATGATTGCCGGCTACCAGGCTGACCAAACAACGGTTGCGGCCGTCGATGGGGTCACGGCCGATAGCGCGGACCTAGTCGCAACGGTCACTTACACAGCGGTTACGGATCCAAGTACCCCCGATCCTGATACTCCTGATCCAGAAACGCCAACTGAACCGGAAGATCCTGGTCAAGGGGATACGATCAATCCTAATCCGCAACCAACACCAGCTCCGGATCAACCGGCGACGTCAACTAAACCCGGAAACCAAGCGACAACTACGCCAAATGCAAGTGGCACTAGTGAGGTTCAAGCAGCGCACATCTTACCAACGACTAATCCAGTTGGTAATCCGACCCGTCCAGCTAAGGCGACAACTGCCAAGGCGACGACACTGCCGCAAACAAATGAAGCCGACAATTCACGTTGGGGGTTACTTGGTAGTCTGATGGTGCTGATTTTAGGCCTAGCTGGTTATCGGCATAAAGAACATTGATGCGGCTAATTTTAATCTAAGCCACGCTCGCCTGACTGATAAGCTATTAATTTAACCCAAGCAAGGCTAAACAAAAAAACTGACTTTAACCAATATCAGGTTAAGGTCAGTTTTTGTTTATTTAGCCGTAATTTGATCACGGCCATTATTTTTAGAATGATATAAATAGCCATCAGCACGTTTGTAAAGATTAGTACTGTCTTCATCATCGGCATGTTGTTGGGTCATCCCAATGGAGATACTGATGTGAATCGTCTGGGTGTCATATTGAAAGTCGGCATTGCGGATCATATTCGCAATCTTTTCAGCGTGTTTAACGGCATCCGGAAGTTCATAATCATTGAATAAAATGGTGAATTCTTCGCCCCCGGTACGATAGAGGACGAGGTTGTTGTCGACGCTATTTAAGTATTTTTCAATCAATAGTGCGAGTCGTTCCAAAACATAGTCGCCCGCTAAGTGACCATAAGTATCATTGATCGCTTTGAAATGATCGATATCGAACAGCATCACGGTAAATGGCCGTTGTTCGGCCCGATTGTGATCGAAAGCTTGACTATACTTAGATCGAAAGGCAAAGAAGTTTTTGGCGTGGGTCAGCTCATCAAAGTTGGTATTGTACGTGAGTTGTGCCAGTGTGGCGGCATCGCGATACAACAGGTTGACATAAAAATAAACGGTGACGAGCATGATTGCCATGTACAGTAATTCCTGTAGCACTAAGTTTTGAGTCAAGTGCAATCGGAAAGCGACCACTGTCCATAGTGCGGTGGAGAAGAGCATAGCCACGATAATGTATTTCCAAAAATCCCAATTATCGTAGTGCCGATGCCGCTTTAATAGCTTCATGACAAAAAAGAAAGCCACGAAAATCACGGTATACAACCACGAGAGCGTCTGCGTAATCGTCCCATTGATTAACATAAATAGGACGGCGGTGATCACCCATTGCCATAGCCTGATACCAAGTAAAAGAAAATAACTAACAAACACAACTGCAAATAGCTGAAAATTCATAAAGACCCAGGTCGTGGTCTGCTGACTCACAATCAGTTGCAGGCTTAAGACGAACAGTGCCATATATAACAAGCCAACTACCGTCCGCACCTGTTCTTGATCAAATTTTTTGCCACGTTTTTCGAAGTAGCGGATCGCCTTGTCCGCTAAGGTCCAATATAACGTAATCATTCCTAAAAGGAAAAAGATACTAGTCACCAATGAAGGCACGTACCAGTGAGTTAGTGTCATCTTTATCGGCCTCCCATCCGGCGATGTAGATTTTACTAGTTAAACTGGAATTTCCGGCTTACCATAAAGGTAGCCTTGGTGAATCTTAATCCCATATTTGTCGGCCAATAATTGGTCATGATGATCCTCAACGCCTTCGAGAACCATCTCCAAACGATATTGACGCGCAATGTTCGTCCAAAAAGCCAATAATTCAGGAATCTGGTTGGCCTGACCGCTCATGCGCAAGTTTTGCATGGCAAATTTGATCTGGTCAACGAACGGCAATAGATTTTTGATGTTGTCGTAAGTATTTGTGCCGGTGCCGACATCGTCTAAAACTAATTTCATCCCATATTGGTGTAGTAACAAGCTGTAGCGTTGAACTTCATCCAAAGTAGGGGCGTCAGTCAACTCGATGGTTAAAGCTGCTGGATTAAGCCGTTTCTTTAGCGCGACAATCGCCCCTAACGTTAGTGGGTTGTCGATCTGTTCCCGGTTAAGATTGAAAGCAATCACTTTATTGGTTAAGGATGTTTTTAAATCCGCCGCTGTTTGTTCGATCAGCTTGGTCTGGTCGTCTAGCGAGATCTCGGAGAAGTTCGTAGGTAATGTCCAAGTGTCCTTTTGACGCTTGCGTAACAACGCTTCGTAGCCGTAAATGGAATGATCTTGCTCATTAATTTGCGGCTGCACAAAAAATTTATAGATGAGAATCTCCTCCTAACTTAGTAAAGTTATTGAGTTATTGCTCAAATCCGTCTATTATTATTTTAATATACATTTATAACGTTATCAATGAAGCAATCTGGATTTTGATGCTAATATAAACGCATTTATATACGAATAAACGTGGTAAAATTAAAGTTGGTTGTGACGATATGTGAGACGATTACTTGCAATTTGTTGTTTACGATTGTAGACTAAATAAAACTTTAAAGAAAGGTGGCTAATTAAGTGGAAGCACAGACCAAGATTGAAATTAGTGATGCCGAATGGGAAGTTATGCGGGTGACTTGGACCCTTGGGAATGTGACTAGTAGTCAGATGGCTGAGATTATGGCGGAAAAGATGGGCTGGAAGACCGCGACTGTCAAGACGTTGCTTGGCCGCTTGATTAAGAAAGGGGCCTTGCGCGCTGAAAAGCATGGTCGCGCCTTTACTTACTATCCAACGGTCGATGAACAACCGTCAATGGACGAAGCCGTGACAACTTTATTTGGCCACCTGTGCCAGATGCGTGTTGGTCAGACTTTAGCAGATCTAGTCGGCCAATTAAATTTGAGTCAAAATGATATTGCCAATTTACAAACGGTACTCGCAAAAAAGGCGACCACAGCGCCGGCAACGGTTGATTGTGATTGCTTGCCGGGTGAAACCAGCTGCTAAGTTGGTGAACTAAATAACTGAAAACTAGCGGAATGCCGGGATAACACGGCGTTCCGCTTTTGTATTTTCAAGAAGTTGACGGCAATGCTTGACTTTCGACGTTTACGATTGTAAACTATAACTGTAAATTACAAATGTAAACGATAAGAGAGAAACGGTTGAGGAGGACGAGTATCATGAAAAAAATGGCAATGACTAAAGCGCCAGCCAAAGATATGAGTAATATGGACATGCATGATATGGATATGGACATGGGCAACGGTCAGATGATGCATATGGGTAATTTGAAGCGTAAATTCTGGGTATCGTTGATTCTAACGCTACCGCTGATTATCATGAGTCCGATGATGGGGATGCAGCTACCGTTCCAATTGATCTTTCATCCGTGGACTGATTATTTAGCGGCCATTCTGGGGACCGCAATTTTTATCTATGGTGGTCAGCCCTTCTTCAGTGGTGCCAAAGCCGAATTAGCCAATCGCAAGCCGGCGATGATGACTTTGATTGCCATGGGGATTGGCGTTGCCTTCGTCTATAGTATCTACGCGGTAGTGGCAAATAACTGGTTGCAAGTAACGCCGCCAGTGACTGACTTTTTCTGGGAGCTTGCCACTTTGATTGATATTATGTTGCTTGGTCACTGGATTGAAATGAATACCGTTATGAATGCGGGTTCCGCCGTTGATAACTTGGCCAAACTGTTACCAAGCAGCGCACATAAAATTGTGGCTGGACAAGTGAGTGATGTCGACGTGGCGGCATTAACTACTGGTGACCATGTTCAAGTACGGGCCGGTGAAAAGATTCCTGCGGATGGTGTGATTGTTAGTGGTGCGACTAGTGTTAATGAAGCCATGGTCACTGGTGAAGCTCGGCTAGTTGAAAAACAAGTCGATGCACAAGTTGTCGGTGGGTCAGTCAACGGTGAAGGTACTTTTGAGATGCGGATTACCGGGACCGGTGAAGATGGGTATCTGGCACAAGTCATGAAGCTCGTCTCAGACGCCCAAGCTGCTAAGTCTGCGCAAGAAAATATGGCTGACCGGGTGGCTGGACTCTTGTTCTATGCGGCCTTGACTGTCGCCATTGTGGCGTTTATTGTCTGGATGCTAGTGGGTAATTTGGCCTTAGCTTTATCCATTGCGGTAACGGTCTTAGTAATTGCCTGCCCGCACGCCTTAGGTTTAGCGGTACCATTAGTCGTTGCTCGGAGTACGGCGATTGCGGCTAGCCATGGGTTATTGATTCGGAATCGGGATGCAATGGAACAAGTCAAAAAGTTGAACTATGCCTTAATGGATAAGACGGGGACATTAACAGCTGGTAACTTTAAGGTCGCTGAATATCAAAGCTTGGATTCAGCATATACGGCGGACCAAGTCTTAAGCATTATGGCTAGTCTGGAAACTGGTTCTAGTCATCCCTTAGCGGTCGGAATCTTAAAAGCTGCTAAAGCCCAAGAATTAACGCCCGTTGAAGCTACTGACAGCGAACAACTGACGGGGGTTGGTCTGAGTGGGACCGTTGCTGGCCAGACGTATCAAGTCGTTTCCGCGGCTTACTTGGATCGGCAAAAGTTAGCTTATGACCAAGCGGCCTTTAATCGGTTAGCTTCAGCTGGTAATTCAGTCAGCTATTTGATCCAAGACCAACAAGTCTTAGGTTATGCAGCTCAAGGGGATCAGATTAAACCTGAAGCGAAGAACTTAATCGACAGTTTGAAGGCCCAACATATTACGCCAGTGATGTTGACTGGTGATAACGCGCAAAGTGCGCAAGTAGTCGCTAAGCAACTTGGGATTACTGAAGTTCATGCTAGTCTGTTGCCAGAAGATAAAGCTAAATTGGTTAAGCAATATCAATCTGATGGCAGTCATGTCATGATGATTGGTGATGGCGTTAATGATGCGCCAAGTCTGGCTAGTGCTGAGATTGGAGTGGCAATTGGTTCTGGGACCGATGTCGCGATCGATTCCGCCGATGTGGTCTTAGTGAAGAGTAATCCTAATGATGTGGTTGAATTCTTAGAATTAGCACGCAACACGACTCGTAAGATGACCCAGAACCTCTGGTGGGGTGCTGGATACAACGTTATTACGATTCCTTTAGCTGCCGGAATCTTAGCGCCATGGGGCTTCTTACTAAACCCCATGGTCGGAGCCGTGGTCATGTCATTCAGTACGGTGATTGTGGCGATTAACGCGATGACACTACATGTAAAGAAAGCATAAATTAGTTATTGAAGGACTTATCCGTGTGATTGGGATAAGTCTTTTTTGTTGTTATTAAGTATGGATGAAAGTTGCCACTCTGGTTGGGCCAGTATTGGCTGGAACGTGGTGGCCGCGTTTGCGAGCCAAAGGACGGTCTCGCAAGCCGGGCTTGATCTAAGTCGCCTAAAATCAGGCAACTAAGATCAACGACACCACTGAGCCAATGCTGGCCCGCCCGCCGTTAATTAGCCGTAGTGAATCTAGAGAGTCGTAGCTGTCTAATAGATAATTATGGACTAAAAATAATTGTTCACGTATAACTGATTAAATAAGATGGTAGTCTTTGTGAAGTAGTAGAAAACGCGACTGATCAGGAATCTAGCGAATTGAGTCGTTAGTGACTAACCTGCTGGTATAATCATGTTCCGATGAATTTGTTTGAACCCATATCGTCATCTTGGGTGTTATTAGCGCAGGGTGGGCTGGATGACGCTCAGTGGTGTCGTTTGACTTAGACCGGGGGAATTGTCCCGGCCTTAGTCAAAGCCCGGCTTGGAAGACCGCACTGTGGCTTTCAAACGCGGCCACCACGTTCCAGCGTCAAATCCAGCCCGCCCGGCGCGGCAAAATAAGCTAGCCCTAACTAGCTAAACGAAAAGCCACAGAATAAACTGATAATAGTAAAATATTTAGCGTGAATCTGTGTTTTAACGGGTTTGGGGTGCTAAAATAAAGATATTCAAATCAAGGAAGTGAGTCCCTATGTGTACTAGTGTAACGTATCAAACGACGGGCGGCGACCAGTTCTTAGCTCGGACGATGGATTTTGCATTTGAACTGGGTGGTCGGCCAGTGGCAATTCCACGGCAACACCATTTCAGTAGTGTCACCAATGCGGCTGGTTTTGATGCACCGTATAGTTTTATCGGTACGGGGCGTAATTTAAATGGCTATATTCATGTCGACGGGGTCAATGAATATGGGGTTAGTGCCGCTGCTTTGTACTTTGCGGGGCAAGCCCATTATGCGGCTACGCCAGTCGATGGTCAGATTAACTTAGCACCACATGAAGTTTTGATGTGGATCTTAGGCAATGTCAAGAGTGCTCAAGAGCTTGGGGACCGCTTAGCTAGCTTAACCATTGTGGAAGCGGCCGCTCCACTATTGAACATTGTGGTGCCGCTACATTGGATTATCAGTGATAAGAGCGGTGCGACTTATGTCTTAGAACAACAGGCAGATGGCATGCACTATATGAAGAATCCTGTTGGCGTCATGACGAACTCGCCTGACTTCGATTGGCATTTGAAGAATTTAAGTAACTATGTTCAATTACAACCTGATCAGCATGCCGATCGTCAATACGGCGACTTAGCAGTCAATGCTTTTGGCCCGGGCACGGGAGCGTTAGGGATGCCCGGTGATTTCACGTCGCCATCCCGGTTTGTGCGGACAGTCTTCATGCGCGAACATACGGAAACGGTCGCAACGATTGGTGCTGCCGTTAATGCGTTGTCACATATGCTAAATTCAGTCGAAATTCCTAAGGGCGTTAAGATTAAAGCGGATGGTTCAGTAGACTATACGCAGTATCGGGCCTATATGAGTATGAATGAACCGGCTTTTTATATGCAGCCTTATAACGACCAAACTATTACCCGCGTGGCTTTGACGCCAGCGTTAATGACTGCGGCACGACCAACCGAATTTACGTTGGCGACGACGCAACAATTTAATCAGGTTAATTAGGTGACATTTAACGAAAACCAACTGACTTGCGTAAAGTTAGTTGGTTTTTTGTTATGTTTACATAACGCTACTTTAAAATTGATGGTACACTAGATTTAGTTTTAGGGATACATAACTTTAGTTAATTAGTTAACTGGTATTAGACTTGCAATTCAAACACTAAAGGAATAATATGTATTACATGATAATGATTATAAAGTAGTTAACTGGGGGCGGCAGTATGAAGAAGAAAATGACCTTGGCACAACGCGTCAATATTTTGCGGGCGAGTGTGATGGGGGCCAATGATGGGATCTTATCCGTAGCCGGGATTGTAGTCGGGGTTGCGGGGGCGACCACCAACAGTTATGCCATCTTAATTTCTGGTTTAGCTGGGATGCTAGCGGGGACAATCTCAATGGCGATGGGGGAATATGTCTCCGTCAATACGCAAAAGGATGCCCAGAAGATGGCGATTAGTCGTCAACGAGCAGCGTTGAAAGATGACTATGCAGGTCAAGTGGCGATGGTCACGAAGAAGTATGTGGATCAAGGGATTAGTACGCCGTTAGCGCAACAGGCGACCCAAGAGATGATGCAAGAAGATGCGTTGGTCACGACGGTGCGTGAACGTTATGGGTTTAACCCCAGCCAATTCATCAGTCCTTATGCAGCGGGGATTGCGTCGATGATTTCATTTCCGACCGGTTCGATCTTGCCGCTAGTATCGATCACCTTTTTCCCGCCACAAGTGAAGATTTTAGCGACGATTATTGCGGTGGCGATTGCGTTATCCATTACGGGATTCGTGGCGGCCAAGTTGGGTAATTCTGATTGGCGACATGGCATGGTTCGGAACGTGATTTCAGGGTTATTGACCATGTTGGTTACTTACTTTATTGGCCATTTATTCGCATAGGTTGAGGGGGATTGTTACATGTTAATGTCAAAAACAAAGCCAAAAAAGGCCAAACAAACCATGGACGAAAAACTCAACACGTTGCGTGCTGGTGTCCTGGGTTCCAATGATGGGATCTTAACCGTTGTCGGCGTGTTGTTCAGTGTGGCGGCCGCGACGAGTAATCAATTTACGATTTTTATTGCAGGACTTTCAGATTTGTTAGCCTGCGCATTTTCCATGGCTGGCGGTGAATATGCGTCCGTTAGTACCCAAAAAGATACCGAAAAAGCCGTGGTTGAAAAGGAACGCCGATTATTGAAGACCAATTATGCGGATGAAGTTGCCGCTGTTAAACGGCATTATATGACGATGGGCGTGACAGAAAAGACGGCGCTGGCAATTGCGGATGATTTGTTAGCCAAGAAACCGCTTGAGACCATGATCAGTATTAAGTACGATATGCAATTAGGCCATTATATGAATCCTTGGGACGCGGCGTTTTCATCACTATTCTCCGCATCAGCCGGGGGTGTCTTCCCGCTAGTGGCGATGACGTTCTTACCGGATGCGATGAAGTGGCCGGGGACTATTTTGGCAGTGTCATTATCAGTGGCGTTGACCGGTTATTTATCCGCAGTTTTAGGTAAGGGGAATGTTAAGACGGCGGTTATTCGGAACGTGATTGTCGGGATTATTACGATGTTTATTCACTACTATATTGGGACTTTGTTCTAGGTTATAATTATCAATTCTGTAATGATAGTGGGACGTTGAAAGTGACGTGACCCGCTATTTTTTTGTTGAAAATAACCCGTTAATTTTCAGGAAACTTTAATCAAGCCCCGGTATAATATTGCCATTAATTAGATTGAGGTCATGAAAATTGCAAACAACAACTAATCGTTATATGAAGGGCATCCTGTGGGCGATGCTTGCTTCGACTTTGTGGGGAATCTCGGGGACGGTCATGCAGTTTGTTTCTCAGAACCAAGCGATTCCAGCAGACTGGTTCTTATCAGTCCGGACGTTGTCAGCCGGAGTTATTTTGCTGGCCATCGGGGCGGTCCAACAAGGCCGCGGAATCTTTAAAGTCTTTAAATCATGGTGGTCAATTGCGCAGTTAGTCGCGTATGCGACGTTGGGGTTGATGGCGAATATGTACACGTTCTATGTCAGTATTGAACGTGGCACGGCCGCGGCCGCTACGATTCTACAGTACTTAAGTCCACTTTTTATCGTCTTAGGGACGCTGGTCTTTAAACGGGAACTGCCCTTACGAACAGATATGCTGGCCTTCGGGGTCTCCTTGTTCGGGGTTTTCTTAGCCATTACGCGGGGGAATATCCATGAATTAGCGATTCCGACCGATGCGCTGGTCTGGGGAATCCTATCCGGGGTGACGGCGGCGTTATACGTGGTATTACCACGAAAAATCGTTGCTGATAATTCACCAGTCGTTATTCTAGGTTGGGGCACCTTGATTGCGGGACTGTTATTCAACGCCTATCATCCGTTATGGATCGGGGCACCAACGATTACACCGAAATTGGTCATCTCGATTGGGGCAATCGTATTGATTGGGACGATCTTTGCGTTCCTGTCACTCTTGCACAGTCTGCAGTATGCACCTTCCGCGGTCGTTAGTATTGTGGATGCCGTGCAGCCGGTCGTAACGTTTGTCTTAAGCATTATTTTCTTGAATTTGAAGGTCAGTGTGATTGAAATTGTTGGTTCCGTCTTAGTGGTGCTGGCGATTTATATCTTGCAGCGCTACCGGAGTGAACCCGGCATCGAATAGTGACGTTAATCCAAAAACCCTACGCTGTTTACGAAAATGTGAACGGCGTAGGGTTTTGTAGTATCGTGAACCTATGGCTTTTGTATAATGACAATATGTTTGGTGCTAGTTGGTTTAAATTGCCACTCTGGTTGGGCCAGAATCGGCTGGAACGTGATGGCCACGTTTTCGAGCCACAGAGCGGTCTCGAAAGCCGGGCTTTATCTAAGTCAGAAACCAACCGGCAGGCGGCAAGTTCAACTAGCACCAAGTATAATCACAATATACTTAGAAGTGTGAACTTAGGATTGATTGGAGGAATTTAGATGACTAGTATTTTGACGACCGCGCAACAAGCACAGGGTCGCGCGCTATTAACACAATTTGACCGTTTGGAAGGCTTTGTTCCCGGCGAGGGGAGTTTAACCCCGGCTTTAGTGATGGTGTCAGAAGCCCCCGGGAAAGTTGAAGCCCAGGTTGGCCATCCCTTTCAGGGACCAGCCGGCAAAGAATTAGATCGTTGGCTAGCTGCACTTGGGTTGACCCGCGCAGAAGTTTATCTAACCGGTGCGGTGCGTTCGCGGCCCTACCAGATTGGGCCAACTGGGTTAAAACGAGATCGGCGACCAACACCAGCTGAGGTTGCGGCGAGTGCGCCAATCTTAGATGCCGAATTACAACAGTTGCAAGGGCGATTATTGGTGCCGTTAGGGAATACCGGGTTACAGCGATTATTAGGGTCGAAAGTCAAGATTAGTGCGGTGCATGGTCAATTGTTAACACAGCCGATTCGGCAATGGTCCGCGGCTGATCAGCGCTTTGAATTGACCACGGTTAGTTATCAAATTTTCCCGCTGTATCACCCGTCATATAGTCGGCGATTCAAAAAAATCCTGCCAACCGTTAATGCTGATTTAACCACGCTAAAACAGCTTCTCGATTCACAGGATTAGATTGTTTTTCAAACTAAGACTAACGCGCGGGCCGGGGCCTGCATCTTAATGACTTGGGCGCCGAGATCCATAAAGGGGTCACCCGCAACGGTTAAGCCGAATTTTTCGTAAAAGTGTTGGACTTGGGTTTGGGCGTCGATTTCAATGGTGGCATTGGCATAGTGGGTCTTTAAGATTGCCATGACGTGGTTCATCAATTGGTTACCGAGGCCGGTTCCGCGATAAGCACTATCGGTGGTAATGCGGCCAAAAGTCACTAGGCCGGCATGCTCATAAATACGTGCGTAAGCGACTAGTTGATGGCCATCGTAAGCGAAGATATGGCGTGCTTCAAAGTCGGTATCATCAGGATCTTGGTAGCTGCGCGCTTGTTCTTGAATAAACGTCTTAGCGCGTAGTTGGTAGATGTCATGTAGTTGGGTGGTCGTGAGACCGGTGAACTTTTTTACGACCCATTTCATTGGTGGTTCCTCCTTGAAAACTGGGTCAGAAAACCCGAGTTATTTTCAAAATGAGTCTTAAATTTAACACCGCAGTTTAGGCAGGTCAACGCAAAAGGACCGTGATTTTAAAAGCCTGATTTAAGTGGGGCAAAAATGAAAAAGCTATTAAAAAATCAGCGAAGTTGAAGTGAACCCTTAAAATTGGACAAATTGTTAAGCTGCTTTTTGAACGGCGAGTTCTCGGTATTTTACCGGGGGCT
>NZ_BJDK01000002.1 GCF_005405105.1 Lactiplantibacillus dongliensis | reverse complement strand
TCCAATAGCCATGGTTGGCTCAATCATCCAGACTTTGATAGCTTGATGAAAGCCAATGCCATCAAGAATTACAAGACCGCCTGGAAACTATTCCGCCAGGTTCATCAGGCGGGGACGCCTAAGTTTCATAAGCGTGGTTATAAGCAAACTTATCAAACCTCTTGTCTTTACAGTGCTAAAGTGACAGTTCCAACGATGAAGAATGGTAGCGTTAGACTAACTGATACCCGCCATCTATGGCTGCCCAAGTTAGGTTGTCTCCGTTTCTAGGGACTGCCGCTGAAGATTTTAGAACGAGCTGATGATATTAGAATCGGGACGACAACGGTCTCAATGGACGCTGTAGGTCATTACTTTGTGTCCATACAAATTGGGTCAGAACGCTCCTTTGTTGCCAAGCAACCCGCAATTGAATCTAAAGTCGGCATCGATTTGAATCTTGATAATTTTCTGACAGATTCCAATGAACAAGTCATTGAGAATCCCCGTTACTATCGAATGATTAAAGGAAAGCTAGCTAAAGCTCAACGGAAATTGTCACGGCGAGCCAGACGAGCTAAAAAGGCCCAACGACGCTTATCAGAATCAAAAAATTATCAAAAGCAACGGCTACAAGTAGCCAAGCTACAGCTTAAAGTTGCCAACCAACGTAAAAACTTCCTGCACCACGTCTCTACGGCCTTAATCAAAAATCACGATTTAGTCGTAGCTGAAGAATTGCGAAGTAAAAATATGTTGCGGAATCACGCCTTGGCAATGAGTATCTCGGACGTTGGTTGGCGAACTTTACTGAGCATGTTGGCTTACAAAGCTGATCTATACGGCCGGAAATTTTTGACAATCGATCCCCGAAATACGACACAAACTTGTAGCCAGTGTGGACACATCATGACCGGTAAGAATAAGTTAACGTTAGCTGACCGCAAGTGGATGTGTCCTAGTTGTGGCATGCTTCATGTGCGTGATCATAATGCAGCTAAGAACATTTTAGCTAAAGGTTTAGCAACCTTGTAAGAAACAAGTCCGTCTGGCAACCTGCGGACCTAAAAGGCTTTGGTAATTAGCGGATAAGTCCTATTCGTAGGCTAACGCTGTATCTAAGCAAATTGTGGTCGCCATGCCAGGGGGTGTGGCTCTCACAAGCGTCCGTTTTTAAACGGGCGTGGTTGACCTGTTCTTCCAACCAGATTGACGCTTACCATTGAAATTTGTTTTGACCGACCAATCAAAAAGCGGTTACAATACCTCTAGTACGACATTTAGTGCTAGTTAAAAATATCGACTGATCGTTCATTTATAGCAACTCAGTCATTAACGACGGACCCGCCAGGATTGGCGATTTAATCCAACTAGATCCTGTCAGATTTCTATATTGAGGTGACACCATTGCAAATTCAACATGAAGCGGTCCAGTCCATGCCACGACTGCCCTTTAAATATTATGAACACGATCCACTAACGACCATTGATGTTGCCCCCCACTGGCATCAAGGCATCGAACTTAACTATTTATTGGCCGGTGACAGCTTGACCTTTGTCACAGATGGCCAAACACAACAGTATCAACCAGGTGATATCTGGGCGACGAATCGCCGGAGCGTCCACAGCGCTACTGGTAGCCCAGACGCTGACTGGGATGAATTCGGGCTGATTATCGATGATGATTACTTGTTGACGCAACTGCCAGCTAGTGCCAATTGGCAACTAACTTTAGGCTTGACCACGGCTAAGGCAACGCACCCTACTAGCTATGCCGTGATCCAGCAACAATTATTGACCATCCATGACTTGCTCCAGCACCCTGTTACCGACACTGTTCGCTTACAAGTGTTGAGTCACTTTTTTCAGCTATTGGTTGAACTAGATCAACATTTCGTCATTTTGAAAGACGACACGACAACGAGTCCCAATCAATCACTAACCGATACCGTTATGACGACCATTAATGACCACTATGCTGAACCGATTAGCGGCACGACTTTAGCTGAACAATATCACGTTTCACTAACGACCTTGAACCAACAATTCAATGCCAATTTACAACTATCTGTTAATCGCTACTTACGGCTGGTTCGCTTAATGAATGCCCGCCGTTTACTACTATCAACGGATATAAAAGTTGATTACATTGCCGTCCAATGCGGGTTCACTTCCGCTAAGACACTCAACCGCAATTTTAAAGCTTGGAAAGGACTGACGCCAACCGATTATCGTCAAGCCTACCAGCGCTATCATCAAATTGATACCAGTTGCCTTTAAAAATGACCCCTATTCAAAATTTCAGCATGCTAAACTACGTTCGGTTACTTGAAACCGAGCGTTTTTATTTTAAAAATAAAAGGAGTTTTCCCTCATGATTAAACTAATTGCAACTGATATGGACGGGACATTTTTACGGCACGATATGACTTATGACGAAGACCGCTTCGCCATTTTGCACGCACAACTACAGCAACAAGGGATTCGCTGGGTCGTGGCCAGTGGCAATCAATACTACCAATTAAAATCATTCTTTAAGCAATATCCGGATACGATTTACGTCGCTGAAAATGGCGCTTATATTCGTGACCTAAAACAAACTTACGCGGTGCATACCTTTGACCCTATCGCTGTCGCAGCCATTTTACCGAAACTTCAAGCGATACCGCATTTGCAGATCACCGTTTGTGGCGTCCAACGCGCCTATGTTCTCACTACGGAAGACCCGGTCCACGTGGCAGATGTAAATCGCTATTATCCAGAACTAGCAAGTGTCGACCACTTTACCGACATTGATGATCAAATTCTCAAATTCGCTATCACTTGCCCAGTTGCCGAAACCGATGCCATCGTGGCACAATTACGAACGGCTTTGCTAGGCCTCGCCGTACCTACTAGCAGTGGTCACGGTGATATTGATGTCATTCAGATTGGGACTCATAAAGCAGCGGGACTACAAGAATTAGGTAACGTTTTGGGCATCGGTCTCAATGAGATGTGTGCCTTTGGCGATGGCGGTAATGACTTAGAAATGCTGCGCGAAGTTGGTCTCGGCGTGGCGATGCAAAATGCCCAAGCGCCCGTCAAAGCCGTCGCTGATGACCAGACGACCGATAATGAAAGCCAAGGCGTCTTAAACTTTATCAGTGATTTACTGGTTAATCCGCAATGAAGACGCCCAGTCAATTAACCACTGCGAGCATTTTAAGTCTATCATTCGTCAGTGCCGTCACCACGGTGATTACCGGGATCATTCCGCAACTAACCGCTGAATTTCCACAAATCGCGCCAACGTTAATCGAATGGCTCGTCACAAGTGCGAATCTAAGTGCACTGGTCACCCTGTTGCTCAATCCTTGGCTGACTCGCCGTTTCGGCAGCCAGCAGCTAGTGATTGGCGGCTTGCTAGTGAGCGCCGTGGCCGGAACCCTCCCCATACTCGTCACTAATTTTGCCGTACTGATGACTAGTCGAATCATACTGGGACTCGGGATTGGCCTGTTCTCACCACACGCGATTGGTCTGATTGCGCACGTCTACCACGGTGAGCTGCGGGCCCGGCTGCTGGGCTATCAGACCGGCCTGTCAGCGCTAGGTAATGCCATCTTACTTGTCCTAGCCGGTTGGTTGGTCATCTTAAGTTGGCGCGCCGTCTTCTTGCTGTATCTGATTTTAGCTGCTCTCGCGCTACTGGCATTCAAAGCGTTGCCGGACTTCCGACCGACCGCCACGACCCCTAATCACGCTGAGTCTTTGCCAGCTTCCAGCTGGATCTTACTGGCATTAACGTTTGTCACCTACTTGCTGATTTGGGGTGTTCAGTTAAAGTTACCGACATTATTCACCGAACGTCACTTCGGCAATGCCAGCGTCTTGAATCTCACCTTAGCCGCGATGAATCTAGGCGGTCTTGTTGCTGGATTATCATTTGGTAAGCTCCACCAGCACTTGCATCGTTACACCTTAACACTCGGCTATGCTGGCGCAGCGACAGCCATACTGGTCCTATGGCAGACGACCAACGCGACGCTAGGTATCATCGCCGCTATTTTCTTTAACTTTATCTACTCTTATACCGGCCCCTACCTAGTCTTTAGCAGTCAGGCTGGCTTAACCGGAAATCAGATTGATACCATGAGTAGCCGCTTAACGATTGCGACTATTATCAGTGCTTTTTTCGCGCCCCTCGTGTGGAACTGGCTCGGTAATTTCGGCTCGCAAGCCCTTACGACCAACGTTCTGGCCTGGATTGCCGGCTGTTTAACCGTGATCACATTATTGACCGGCGTGTGGGCATACCGCACCCAGAAAGGACCAACCAAGCATGTCGAATCTTGAAAAAATGCACACTGGGGATCTCTATCGACCGGATGACCCCGCAATCGAAATCCAGCAAAAACAATTGCTGAACCGCTTATACGATTACAACCAAACCCGCGTCACCGAACCCGAGAAACAACAAGCCATTCTAACAGAACTGTTCGCTGAAATCGGTCCAAATTGTTACATTGAACCACCATTTCACGCCAACTTTGGCGGTCATCACGTCCATTTTGGGTCTAATATTTACGCTAACTTCAATCTGACACTAGTCGATGATACCCATATCTATGTCGGTGATCAGACGATGATTGGCCCGAATGTAACCTTGGCAACCGCCGGGCACCCGATTCTACCGGAATTACGCGCACAGAATTATCAGTATAATATGCCAGTGCATATCGGTCGCAACTGCTGGCTAGGCACTGGCGTCATCGTTTTACCTGGTGTGACCATTGGTGATAACGTCGTAGTCGGCGCTGGTAGTATCGTCACTAAAGATTTACCAGATAACGTCGTTGCGGCTGGCAATCCTTGTCGAGTGATGCGCCAAGTCAGTGACCATGACCGGCAATATTACTTTAAGGATCGGCAAATTGATCCAAAATTATTAAACTAGTCTACAAAAAATGGAGACCCTGTATTTGAATCAGCGTCTCCATTTTTATATCGAGATAATTTTTTCATTTAATACAAATATTGTAAATCACTAGCTGGTGTCGGCTAAAACTTACTTATCGATCAAATAATAATGATTTTTCTTCAAGCAGTTTAAAATCCAAGCACATTCTGTTGAAGAAATCGATGTTCTTCTCATTTTTCAACTGATAGACCTTTGAAGCCTGCCTTGTAATTTGTGCCTCACGAGGTCGAATATAGTTAATTTCATTAAGCATCAATTGATATTTTAATACATTGCGTTCCTTTTCAACCTCCATATCTACCAAAGTATAATTAGCCTCGTTGATAGGAATCATATCATTAAGCAATAAAAAGCTTAGTGGCGCTGTATCTGATTGAGAACTACCCCAAACTTGAACAGCAATTCGTTTATTCACACGTTTACCAGACTTGGCAGTTTCCAATGGTGCAAAGTACGTAAATTCATTAAACTTAAAAATAATTCCAACATATGGTCGATGACTCTTATTCCATAAAACTCGACGATCAAACATTCTCAAATACGAAATATAATCACTATTTACATAATAAAGATTCATCTGTCCCCAAAAAATTTAGAAAAAAAAAGGGCCGCCATGCAGTCCCCTTTCATACTAAGGTTCTCACTTACGGTAGAGAATCACCAATTTTAAAAGTCTCACTTACGGTAGAGAATCACCAAATACTGAACTTCTATTCTATTCAAATTATACAACACTCTTGAAAGAAGTAAATGGATTTGCACGATATTAATTGTGCACAACAATTACCTTGAAACACGAGTTATTTACATTCACTAATACAAATACTGCAGATCACTAGCCGGCGTTGGATAGGCCAAGACTAACTTCTGCAATCCAGCTAACGTGACTTGCTTATCAATCAACAAGGCCACATAATTAATCAGTTCATCGGCAATCTCACTCAGAAAGCTAGCGCCGACCACGAGTCCGGACTGTTGGTCCACAATTACCTTCGCTAAAGCTTGCGGCGTTTGCAGCCGATAGTACGTGAACCAATGGGTCATATCCAATTCATGAACCTGGTATTTATCCGACTTCGCCGCTTGAGTTGCAGTCATGCCAACTTGGGCTAGCTTAGGTTCAGCGTACACTTCAGTCGGAACAACTGGATAGCTGATTGGCGCACCAGC
The DNA here is from genome assembly GCF_005405105.1 of Lactiplantibacillus dongliensis. Lineage (GTDB taxonomy): Bacteria > Bacillota > Bacilli > Lactobacillales > Lactobacillaceae > Lactiplantibacillus > Lactiplantibacillus dongliensis. Next base: position 40,432 of record NZ_BJDK01000002.1, on the reverse strand, counting down.
TTGGGTTAACTCACCGACTAAGTAGCGCGCCTCATAACCTGCCAGCGGCGTTAACTTGGGTACCGGCGTATCACTCACATCTCCAATCGCATAAATATGCGGATTAGCAGTCTGTAAATGGTCGTTAACTTGTACCCCGTGTCGACCGTAACTAACCCCAACATTCGCTAGGCCTAAGTGATCTACATTTGGCACCCGCCCAGCAGAACAAACCACTAAGTCAGTTGTGAGATCAAAGCCGTGATCATCCGTTAGGTGCAGGCCATCTGCTTGTTGCGTAATTTTGTTTAAGTCCACGTCTAAATCAAACGTTACTCCTTGTTGCGTTAAGTTTTGCATCAACGCCTTAACAAGGGCTGGGTCAAATGCCTTCAATGGCCGTTGATTGTGATGAATCAAATGAACTTCAGCACCCGCCGAACGCGCAATCGTTGCCAATTCGAATCCAACATAGCCACCACCAACAAACGTGACGCGGCTGGGCATCGTGTCTAAATCAAGAAAGTCCGTACTAGTGGCAAAATACTCGTGACCAGTGATAGGCAAGATACTTGGTCGTTGGCCGGTCGCAATCACATAATCAGTCGCAGCGACGACCTCACCATCTACGGTCAATTCGCCATCAGCCCGAAAATACGCTTGGCCATGCATAGTATCAATCTTTTGGGCCTTTAAACCGTTCAACGTGCCACTCGGAATCTGATCCGTATACCCGCGCTTAGTTGCCATCAAAGCTGGCCAATCAATCGTTGGGACCCCCCTCAACCCATGACCAGCTAAATTCTGGGCATGGCGGCGGGCTTCAACGGCACTGAGTAAAATTTTCTTTGGGTCACAACCACGGTTAGGACAAGTCCCGCCCCATAAGTCATTTTCGACAATCAATACTGATTTACCTTGAGCTTTTAGGCCACTTGCCATGGCGGTACCTGCTGGGCCACCGCCGATAACGATAACGTCGACTTGTTTTGTCATTTTTTGAACTCCTTTGCTTGAGATTTTTGTTTTTGGTAAATTTGCTGAAACGTGTTCGGCAAGCCTGGGACCTCCGCTTGCTACGCCAGTCAAGCATGCGGAAATTCGCCGCATCATTGACTAGCTAGGCAATGCTCAGTCCCACCCAGCTCACCTTACACTCTTTTTTTGAAACGTGCTCAGTCCAACTGTGCCCTCCGCTTGCTACGCTAAGTCAACCATGCGGAAGACCACCGCATCATTGGCTTAGCTAGGCAATGCTCAACCTCAAACCGCCCTCACTCACACTCTTTTTTGAAACGTGCTCAGTCCAACTGTGCCCTCCGCTTGCTACGCTAAGTCAACCATGCGGAAGACCACCGCATCATTGACTTAGCTAGGCAATGCTCAGGCGCAACCCGTTGGCCTTCACACTCTAATCTGGTTCATGCGTACTCAAATACCCCATCACCGTCTGCCGATCCAAATACCCTCGCACCTGCTGGTCTTCCGTCACAGCCAAATAATCATGCGTCGTTAACGCTTCAAACGCGGTCCGTAATGTGGCTTGCACGTCAATGGCTTGAATCTGACCGGCGGCGACAGTCGGTTTGGCTTTTAAGTAACCTTGTTCCAAGCCCACCCGACCAACGTAAATATCATAGACTTTCTTCGCACGACTGGCGCCGAAAAACTCGCGGACAAAGTCGTTGACGGGATGCTGCGCAATCGCACTGGGCGTGTCGACTTGTAGTAATTCACCGTGGCGCATCACGCCGATTCGGTCACCTAATTTTAACGCTTCATTCATGTCATGGGTCACAAACACAATCGTATTCCCGAAACGTTGATGCAACTTTAGCACCAAATCTTGTAACTGTTGCCGTGAGATCGGGTCTAGCGCACTGAACGGTTCATCCATTAAGACTGTTGCCGGTTGGGAGGCAATCGCCCGTAAGATACCAATCCGTTGCTGTTCACCACCAGATAGTTCATCGGGCATCCGGTCGCGATATTCGGCGGGATCTAGACCGACTTCAGTCAGTAATTCATCAATCGTGGCACTGATTTCCTTTTTAGGCGTCCCTTTCATTTCGGGAATCACAGCAATATTTTGCGCGACAGTCATGGTTGGGAACAACGCAATCTGTTGCAAGACGTAGCCCATATCCCACCGTAACTCACGAATGGGCACCGTGGTCGCATCAGTACCATTGACTAAGATTTCACCGGCCGTTAATGGCTCTAAACGATTAATCATCTTCAGTGAAGTCGTCTTACCACTGCCAGAAGTCCCGACCAGCACGAACAACTCCCCTTGAGACACGGTTAAGTTCAAGTCAGGAATCACATTGTGACCATTAAAATCCTTCTTAACGTGCCGAAACTCAATTGCACTGGTCATCTTAACGCCCTCCTTCTAGTAAGCCATGTTGTACTAAATAATGATGCGCAACCGTCGCTGCCGACTTATTCTGTACGTTCACTTCATAGTTCATTTCTTGCATATCCGTTTCTGAAATTTTACCGGCTAGCTTACTCAAAGCCTTGACCACTTGTGGATGTTTGTTCGCAAAACTCGTCTTCATTAACGGCGCCCCTTGGTAAGTTGGGAAGAAATGCTTATCATCCTTTAAGATTGCTAAGTGATATTGCCGCAACTCACTATCGGTTGAATAAGCATCGACCAAGTTGATCCGGCCCTTATTAATCGCCGTATATCGTAAGGCTGGTTCCATCGACTTAGCCGTGACATTTAAGCCGTACGCCTGCTTCAAGCCTTTCAGGCCGTCATCACGATCAATAAATTCCAACGTCATTCCGGGATTCAATAGTGATTCAATCTGCGTCAAATCACTAATCGTCTTTAAATTGTGGGCTTTTTTGAACTTTTTGGTGACTGCCAGCGCATACGTATTGTTGTAGGCCATTGGTTGTAATAATCGCATCTGGTCTTGGGTCGCTAAACGTGTCTTCGCGAGTTGATACGTCTTTTCAGCGGTCAACCCTTTCGGATGACTGCCCTTAACCAATGTCTCTAAAACCGAGCCTGTAAACTCTGGATAAATATCGATTTGATCATGTTGCAGAGCACTAAATAAGAACGTCGTCTTCCCAAAGTTAGGTTTTAACGCCACTTTTACATGGTCATTGTTCGCTTCAATCAGATCTTTATACATATTAATAAGAATTTCTGGTTCAGAACCTAGTTTTCCGGCAATCGTGATGGTTTCCGTGCGGTTGGCAAAGACACTGTACGCACCGCCTCCACCCAGTAGGACCACGATTAAGGCGAACACCGTTAACGCGCGCTTAGGTTTCGCCGTTTGGAACCAACGAATCAACGCACTCAGCGCAATCGCTAGTAGCGCCGACGAAATTGCCCCGATTAATAATAACGCCGTATTATTCCGGTCAATTCCCAGCATAATAAAGGTCCCTAAGCCCCCAGCACCAATTAAAGCCGCCAAAGTGGCAGTCCCGATAATCAACACCACCGCCGTCCGAATCCCAGCAATAATTTGTGGCATCGCAATCGGCAGCTCAACTTTGAACAGCTTCCGCATTCGCGACATTCCAAAAGCATTAGCCGCTTCTTCAATTGAATCATCAATCTCGTCGATACCTAAGTAGGTGTTTTGAAAGATGGGTAATAGCGCATAGATGACTAAGGCAATCACTGCCGGAACCGTCCCAATACCAACTAAGGGAATCAATAACCCTAATAAGGCTAACGATGGGATCGTCTGGAGTACGCTGGTTACCTGTAACAAGAACTCCGCCATTTTAGGTCGGCGCACGGCCCAGATTGCCAATGGAATCGCAATCACCATCGCAATGACTAAAGCGGCCAGTGAGATCCCTAAGTGTTGCCAAAGCGCCGTCAATAAATCCCCGCGCCGCTCCATAAATGTCTGTATCAAGGTTTGCATAATTTCCTCCCCAAAGTCTGCTTTCTAATGTGTCTAATCGTAGCATAATGCCGCCAAAAATCGCAGTGAAAAGCGTTCTGATTTTTAGCTCACTTGTAACTTTAAAAGTTCAGTATACCCAGCCTATCAGTTTAGCGAAAAACTGTTAAGATTAAAAAGAAGGGATTTCCCGTCTAAAACTTTAAAAACGAAGGTGTTCCCGTATGCTCGATCCAACCGATATTGAGATCTTAAAAAGCTTAAATCGTAATTGCCGCATTAAGCTCAACCATTTGGCAAAGGAAGTTCACCTAACACCCCCAGCGGTGGCCGCCCGGGTGGAACGACTCGAAGCTACTGGCGTCATTCGCAACTATACCATTGAAGCCAACCTTGCTGAAATGGGGTTTCAACGCCAAGTCTTCATCCAAGCCGGCTTCAAAGCTAACCAGAAAAAGGCCTACTTAGCATTGATCAAACGGTATCGCAACACGATTCGCCACCACTACCGAACGACCGGTGAGATGAATACCTTGATTGAAGCCGCGTTCTTCACCGCCGCTGATTTAGACGATTTCTTACAACAACTGAGTGCCGTCGCGACTTACCGCGTGATTGATGTCGTGGCAGAAGCCTTTTAAAGCCGCAAAAAAAAAGCGTTTGGCAGCCACAACTGCCAAACGCTTTTTGAACTGACATAACATCTGGTTTACGAACACTTAATGACGACGACGTGACCAGAAACCAGCCAATCCCAACCAACTAAGCAATCCCCAACCAGCTAATGCCAAGTGTGAACTAGCCTTGTTATCCGTTCTGGGAAGTTCAGTATTGGCAATCGTCTGTTGAGCGAAGATCGAAGCCGATTGATTGGCTTGTAATCGTGCCAGCTGTTGCCCACGACTTAAATGCCCTTGGGCTTCGTCAGAATCACCATTTGTCAGTACCGGCTCTTTAGTTGGTTCCTTACTCGTAAATTCACCAGTATCAACATCCACCGGAACCGATTGCTCCGGTTTGACAGGGTCTGACGGTTGTTCAGGAACTGCTGGTTGCACTGGCTTTTCGGATGCTTCCGGTACTTCCGGTACTGCTGGTTCTTCCGGTACTTCTGGACTGACTGGCTGGTAGGTGACCGTCACTGTTATTGCTGTTAAGCCAGTATAATTCACTGGAATAACCAGTGTCTCCACTTGAGCCAATGAGGCCGCCGCATAGTTGCGACTACTTAATTCAGGGCTCACGACTGCTGCCAACTCGGAGGAGCCCACAACCAGCCAAGCTCGCTTGGGATCAAGGGTATCAATCTGCCCATCACCATTAGTATCGTAACCAACCTTCTTCGTCACTAGATCGGTCAATTGGACTTGCCGATAAGTCACGCGCTGATTAACGGTTGGCGCAACCTTAGCTTGAGTTGTACCATCGATATATTGAATCGTCCGCGTAACTGAGCGATCAATGGTCGTTGCTTTTAATCGATGCCCATAACTGATGACAATCGCCAAATCCGGCGCATCAGCATCCGCCGCTAATACTGTCACCGACGCAACTTCAGCCTGCGACGGGGCCGTGTATCCATGCTGACTTAGAATTGGACTAGTGACACTGGCCAATTGATTCGTCTGACTACTCAGGACCCAGTCAGCTGCGGCATCAGTGGTATCAGCTTGCCCATCACCAGTCGTATCGTAGCCCAATAAGTCACCGGTAATGCGGTCAATCACGGCGGTCCGATAGTAGGTGACACGTTGTACCACAGCTGGTGCTACTGTTCCCTGCGTTTCAGCATCAACATACGTCATGATCCGATTAACGCTTCGATAGTCGGTATTAGGGTCAGTAACATGTTGATAGTAGATCCGGATAAGCGGTAAGTTAAGGTCAGTCGTTGCATAATCACTGTCGATAGTTTGGGCTGCGACTTGTGCTTGCGATGGTTCTTGGTAACCGAGATTACTGAAATCTGGGCTGTCAATTGTTGGTAGGCTGGCACTTTGACTGGTTAGGACCCATGCCTTTTGCGGATCGCTGATATCGGCAACCATATCATAATTCAAGTCATAGCCAACTATTTTGTTGGTAAACGTATCGATTAAGGCAAACTTAGCATAAGTGACTTGGTGAGTAACACGATCTAACAACGTGTCCGTCCCCTGATCTAAATAATCGACTTGGCGAGTGACGGTCTTAGTGGTTACAACTCGGCCTAATTGGCGTCGTACCCAAACGTACATATCGGCCATCTCAGGCGCGTACTGTGCCCTTAAAGCTACAGAACTATAGCTTGCTCCGGCTGGTTGGTCAATCGTTCCGGTACCGACACGTTGCCAATGTCCCGGATCGCTAGGATCAACCAACACGCTATTAAATATACTACTATGACTCAAACGTGGTTCTAGTTTAAGTACTCGCAAGTGAGAGAGCTTATCTAACCAGTTATGAGATCGATTTTTCTCAATTCCTATATCTGAAAATTTTGAAATATCTAATGACCTTAATGCTGACATCTCATTAAACATGAAATCCATATTAGTCACTGCGGACGTCTCAAAGCTACTGACATCCAATTCAGACAATTTAGACAGCCCTGAGAACATATAACTCATATCTGTCACATTGCTTGTATCAAAGTTCGATACATCGAGTTTTTCTAAAGATGTCATATTTTGAAACATTGATTCCATACTAGCCACTGCATGATTTTCCAAAGGCAATCCTACTTGCGTTGTATTCCAGCCTGACAGATTCAGTTCCGTAACACTAGATACATCTTCAAACATTTTCTCCATGCTTTTAACTTTGTCCGTAGTAAAACCTGAAACATCTAGCGTCTGAACTTGACTAACCCCCTGAAACATTCGGCTCATTGTTTCAACATTTCCAGTGTCAAAGTTCGAAACATCAAGTACCTTGATACTACTAAGTCCTTGAAACATCGCCCACATCGTACTAACTGCACTAGTTTTAAAGTTTGAAACATCTAGTTCCGTTAAGCTACTATCCGTACTAAACATGCTAGACATAGATTTAACTTTTGTTGTATCAAAATTCGAAACATCAAGTTTGTTTAAGGAGTTCATTCCAGAAAACATGCCAGACATGTTTTCAACGTTACTGGTATCAAAACTCGTGACATCTAATGTAGTCACTTTAGACATCCATGCAAACATGTTAATCATATTTTTAACGTTAGCAGTATCAAATCTTGAAACATCCAATTTAGTAATCGACTGATTCCAACAAAACATGTGGTCCATATTGGTGACAAGCTTGGTATTAAAACTCGAGACGTTTAACTCTGTCAGTGCGCTCATCTCATTGAACATGTAGCGCATATTACTCACCTTACTAGTATCGAAATTAAATAAATCTAATTTGGTTAGAGCAAGACTATTACTGAACATGCTATCCATATTTTTTACATTACTAGTATCAAAATTCGAGATGTCAAGTTCACTTAAATTAGTCATACCATAAAACATGCCGCTCATATCTTCAACAAGACTCGTCTTAAAGTTACCGAGGTCTAATTTAGTCAATGAAGCATCACCGCTAAACATGTCACTCATATTACACACATTTTCTGTTTTAAAGTGACTTAAGTCTAGAACAGTTAGCGAACTCGCATTTTCAAACATACTTTTCATGTCGCCTACAAGGCTTGTATCAAACTGACTGATGTTTAAGTTTGCCAGTTGTTCATCACCACTAAACATTTCGGCCATATTCTTAACGTTTCCAGTAATAAAGCTGCTCAAATCCAAGCTTATCAACGAACTCGCATTCTCAAACATACTCTCCATATTGCTAACATTGCCAGTTTCAAAATTACTCAAATTCAAGCTAGTCAGTGAACTCACATTCTCAAACATACTCTCCATATTGCTGACATTGCTAGTTTTAAAGTGACTTAAGTCTAGATTAGTTAGTTGGCTATCTCCTCTAAACATCCCACTCATATTAGTTATACTCTGAGTATCAAAATATTCTAAACCCGTAATCTCAGTTAGGTTTGGCTTGTTAGCAAAGAGTGTTTCAACAGTTCCCGATACAATAATTGGTGCTGTTAACACTATCTTTGTAATCTTTGACAAACTGCCAAAACGACTAATCTGATTACTATAGGTATAAATATTCTGTCCCGGTAATCGTAACTGACCCCCACCCAATTTCAATAACCCAGTTTCATTAATTGTCCAGTTAACTTCCCCAATCACGCCGTTTCCCACTATAACGTTTTCATCAGCCACTAAGCTACGCGCCATTTTAGGTGCCCTGGCCAGACTTGCTAGCGGTCTCATCACACCGTCAGCATCCTCATCACCCGGGGCCGCTGGTTGTGCTAATACTGTATTCGCTGAAGTGATCGCTTTGGCGACTTCCGATGGTGCACCAGACACCTGACTGCCAGCATTAGACACAGTAACTGACTCCCTAACTGGGGCCGCCGATGCTTGACTAGGTTCAGCATAACTACTACCCGAGATAGATTGGCTCTTTACTGCTTCACTCGTTTCACTTTCCACCTCAGTTGCTGAACTAGTTGCCATACTAGTTTATTCACTACCACTAGCTACTGAGTCAACTACTGAAGAGGTGGGCGTCCCCGAATCACCATCGACAGAACCACTTGTGGTAACGCTTTCATTTTGATCTTTTAAAATAATTTCCTTGGTCGTCGTCCTAGGGATTGATGTCACCACATCGACATCGCTACTTGGTGTGGCCGTATCCGCCTGTGCCACACTAGTCATACCCTGTAAAACAACTAATCCTGTAATGCCAGCAAATACCCAAAATCGTCCCCGTTTGTACATCTTATAATGTATTTTCGAATCGCTGATTTTAATCATTTATGCTCCTCCTTTAAAGGTTTCCCTATGTAACCACCAAAACAATCCCCTTTATCACAAAAAATACTTGCTATCATTAACTGTTAGTTATACGTCAACTATACAGGAAACTTTGCTATAATAACAGATTGATTATGTGATTTAATTAATTATGTCATATTTCATCAAGCACTTCAGACGATTTTGATATCACGCAATGTGTAAAAGGCTTTTAATAGTCGTAAGTAGCAATCTCTTTACTTAACGCTTGGTGCTGGTTGGTTTAAATTGTCACTCTGGTTGGTCCAGAATCGGCTGGAACGTGGTGACCGCGTTTATGAGCCACAAAGCGGTCCCATAAGTCGGGCTTTGACTAACTCGAGAAAATCACTCGACTAAGTCAGACGACACCACTGAGCCAATTCTGGCCCGCCCGCCGTTAACTACTGGGAATAAAAAAATTATTGATTGATTATTTTCAGTCCAGTCACTTAGCCGAAAGGTTGGTTCCTAAAATGCTCAGCCGTGTCGTTGGCCTTAGTGCGAGTGGTCTACTCGGACTTAGGCCAAGGCCAGTTTTGAAGACCGCTTTTTTGGCTTCAAAATGGCCCATGGCGTTCCAGCGTTTTAGGAACCAACCGGCAGGCGGCAATTTCAACTAACACCAAGCGTACTCAATTAATTAATCTTAATCACTAAAATTAAAAAACAAGCTCGCAATTACCCAACTAACTTGGATAATTACAAACTTGTTTTGACTTAAAATATAGCTTATTAAGCACTCGTAATCTGCATCCGACCATTTTGCTTGGAATGATACAAGTTCTGGTCAACACGATTATAAAAGTCCAGCGGTTCCGCATCAATCGCCCGTAATTCGGTCACGCCAACTGAAATGGTGGGTTCAATCTGCGCCCCACCAGCGATGACTTTCAGGTGATTCACGGCATTAAAGATCTGGGCAACGGTCGCTTGTGTGGCAGCTAATCGATAATCCGGGAATAAGAGGTTAAACTCCTCACCACCCGTTCGATATAACTTGATCTGCGAATCATTGGCATCGATCACCGTCTGAACCGTCACCACAACTTGTTGTAAAACGTCATCGCCAGCTAAATGCCCATAAGTATCATTAATTCGTTTAAAGTGATCAATATCAAACATCATCATGGCTAGCGGTTGCGCATCGTGCTTACTCTTATCGAACCAATACTGACTCGCTTCAACATACGCCGCAAAGTTCGCTGCATGTGTCAGTGAATCATGACTAGCAAACCGTTGCAGTCGTTGCTTTAATTCACTGTCATGCGTCAACATGATCACATAGCTATACACCAAGATAGCAAAGACGACTAAGTACAGCCACTGCATCGTCACGGTATGCCAACTCAATTGATGCTTCAACCGCATCCAATACCACAACAACCAGCCGAACGGGACCACCACAACTAAGTACATCATCGGCGCCACCCGCGTGGTCCGAAACTTCCGTTGCACCACATTCAGCAACCAGAAAAAGACTAGTAAGGTCAACGCATGCCCCCAAGATTGCCAAACGAATAGGGAATGGTTGTAAGCCATGAAAGCCACCACGATTGGGAACAACCATAACGGTGGAATCCGGATGTTTAAAAAGTACCCACAGAAAATAATGGCAATCAACTGAAAGTTCATAAATTGCCAATTATACGTTTGGCCCACAATTAACGTCTGCAGGCCAAACGTGAACGCCACCATATAAACCATGCCATACCAAGCTTCCAACGTATGATCGGCAATCTCCCAGTGGTGGTCATGTACCCAGGCTTCTAACGACCTAATGGTTGCCCAATATAGTGTCAACACGCCTAAGACAAAGAAGACACTAGTCACGAACGGTGCCACATGCCAATGCGTCCAAGTCATCTCATCACCTTCTCTATCCAACACGACGCTTGTGTTCATTTATATTAACTATACCATTAACGCTTAAGAATAGCGGTACTTTCCGGTAACGGCCCCCTATATCAAGTAACAAAAAAACGTCACCCATAGTTTGGATAACGTCTTGCCGAATCAGTTACGCGCTCGTAATCTGCATCCGACCATTCCGTTTCGAATGATATAAGTTACGATCAACGCGATTATATAAATCAATCAGCTCATGGTCCACACCTTGTAACTCGGACACGCCCACCGAAATCGTCGGTGCAATCTGCAGACCGTCAGCGACAACTTGCAAATGATTGACGGCACTAAAAATCTGCGCCACGATCGGTTGGGTAGCGGCCAAGTGATAATCTGAGAACAAGAGGTTAAACTCCTCGCCCCCGGTCCGAAAGAGTCGAATCCGCGGATCAGTTTCGTCAAGTACGGTTTGAACGGTCGCCACAACTTGTTGTAAGACATCATCGCCAGCTAAATGACCATGGGTATCGTTAATCTGTTTAAAATGGTCAATATCAAACATCATCATTGTCAACGGCTGATCCGTGCGTTTGCACTTCGCAAACCAACAGTCCCCGACTTCAACATAGGCCGCAAAATTGGCCGTCTGCGTCAATGAATCATGACTGGCAAACCGTTTTAGCCGTTGTTTCAATTCACTATCCCGGGTCAACATGATCACATAGCTATACAATAAGATGGCAAAGACTACTAGATAGAGCCACTGCAGCGTCAGCATCCGCCAACTCAACTGATACTTCAGCTTCATCCAATACCACAACAACCAGCCGCATGGGATGATAATTGCAAGATAGATTACTGGTGCCAATCGTCGTGTATGCCACTTACGATAAGCGATATTCAGCCCCCAGAATAGGACACACAGCGTCACCGTATGTCCCCAAGACAACCAGGATGTCATTGAATGATTGTAGATCATAAACACAATGACGGTGGGAAATAGCCAAATACCGGCCACCCGGTCACTCAAAAAGTAACCACAAAAAATAATCGCCATTAGTTGGAAATTCATGAACTGCCAATCATAAGTCTGACCAACCACTAGGGCCTGCAAGCTAAACGTGAACGTCACCATGTAAAGCACACCATACCAAGTCTCAATGGTCCGATCGGTAATCTCCCAGTGATGCCCATGAATCCAGCGTTTAAGCCAACTCACACTTGCCCAGTACAGCGTTAAGACCCCTAAAACAAAGAACACACTAGTCACAAACGGGGCCACGTGCCAGTTCGTCCAGGTCATCACGTCACCTTCCTTTTCAATCCGCTTGCCACTAGCTTTGGTGAGCCAATTAGGCTAACCCCAAATCAGCACTAACTACGAACATAGCCGCCTTCTTGTTCAACCGCAATTTGGCCGACTAAATTCAAGTAATCAAATGGATTGTTAAAGTTCGGCGAAAACAACATGTCAACCATGGCCAATTGGTCAATCGTACCGTTATTTTGCATCAAAACTGACACAACGTTCGCTGATTGGGCTACGCTATGTTGACTCATAATCTGAGCGCCAAGTACTTTACGACTATTTCGATCATAGACCAGTTCAACATTGACATCGAACGCATCCGGCATAAAGTCCGGTCGATAGGGGCCGTTATAATGCGCCGTTGTTGCATTCAAGTGCGCCGCTAGAGCTTGTTTCAAGGTCACACCAGTTTCAGCGATCGTATGCCCGAATAACATAATCCCCGTCGTCGATTGCGTTCCCATCGTCCGAACACGTCGTTCACCAACATTGAGCCCAGCTAGCGTCCCTTGGCGAATCGCATGTGAAGCCAACGGGGCATACCGCTGCGTATGGGTTGGATTAGCATGGATAACCGTCGCATCGCCCGCCGCTAGAATAGCTTCGTTGGAAGTATACATATAATCATCCGTGATGATGGCACCTTTTTTAGTCATCTTAACTTGACCAGCCAACAATTCCGTATTTGGTAACATGCCGGCACTGACAGCGGCCATATCCACAACAAAGTCTCCGGCCGTGGTCGCAACTACCAAGTGACCCGCGGCATCATCTTCAAAGCTGGTAACCGTCGTATCCGTAACCACGTGAACGCCATTAGCCACTAACAACTTCTGTACTGCGTCAGACAAGGCTGGTTCCAGATAATCATTTAATAAGTACTTAGGCCGTTGAAACAGTGTGACTTGATGGCCCGTCTTAGCATAACCTTCTGCCAATTCGACGCCGATGTGTCCGCCGCCCAGAATCGCAATCCGCGGTTGATCCGTGGTGGCAGTACATAAATCGTGAGCTTGATCATAAGTTTTACAAAGCATTACCTTGGGGTTTTCGATTCCCGTAATGGCCGGGATTGCCGTAATGGAGCCAGTTGCCATGATTAACTTGTCGTAGCTGGTGGTTTGCATCGCTTTAGTGATTAAATTCTGAACACGAACAGTCTGCTTTTGAGCATCAATCTTAATGACATCATGCTGAATCCGCATATGGACCCCTTGTTTGGTAAAATCAGCTGGTTCCGCGTAAAAGGTATCTTCCAACCGCGGCACCGTTCCTTCAATATGTAAATAAGTGGCACATGATAGGTAAGAAATGTTTGCTTGACGCTCATAGACCGTGATATCCGCTGTTGGATAAGTCTTCAAAATTTGTTTAATCGCTGCAATTCCTGCGTGTGTACACCCTACTACAACAATCTTCAAAGGCAAAAGCCCCTTTCTTTTTTCAAAAGATTAGTTTATCATATTAATACGCATATACGTTTATGATTATTACATATACAACCCTAATATTATACTAACTTTCAACTTAAAAGCAAACTGCCACAGGAGGACCTTGATTGAAACCCATTTACCGTTTCTTTGTTCAACCACAAGTTAATACGGTCACCAAAACGATCGCTGGCTATGAACTATTAATTCGTCAACGAACAGCGTCTGGCTGGCGTTTGCCGGCTTCCTTTACTGCGATTGATCCGTTGATTTTTGCCAACTTATTAGTCGAAACCACTAAGGTTTTGGGTCTCAAGGTTCAACATTGCTCGGTAAACATCAGCCGCCAGCAATTAATGACCACCGCGGTTGCCCAAGCGTTAATCCAGTGTCAGATTCAACTCTACCCAACCAAATTGGTCGTCGAATTAACGGAAGACGAAAGTACTGAAGACTATTGTACGAGCACAGTTTTAGCCCACCTTAAAATGTTCGTCCAACACGGCATCGAAGTGTCATTAGATGACGTTGGCAGCGGCGAAAACTACTTCACTGAGATTCGTGATTTATTACCGTACGTCAGTGAAATTAAGTTTGCGTTACAAAACTTCAAACAACACTTTCAAGACCCCGAGATGATGCGCCGGGTTCGTTTCTGGCGTGCCATTAGTAACGAATATGACTTACGGCTGGTCTTGGAAGGTATCGAAGATCAACCGGATAACCAATTAAGCAATCGACTCGGTATCGGCGTCAAACAGGGCTATTACTTTGGCAAGCCCCGCTTATTGCGGTTGCCTAAAGATACAACTGACTGTGCCTGATCAGCTAAAAGCGGCGTTCACAACACTCATCATTGAGTTGTGAACGCCGTTTTTTGATTGCTGTTAGCCATGCCGATAGTGTCGACTACCAGCCCGTTTCGCATCTTTACGCGCAAAATGGGCTAGTTTCGCCGCGCCAACTGTCGCTTGGTTCATTAACTTATCGAACTGGCGATCAGACAACCAATGCCGCGCCGCTAATGACACCCCGGCACCCATCCCAGCGTGATACCGAGTCTTCGGCTTCACATCATTGACCGCCCGCACCATCAATTTCGCAATCACACCTGGATTAGACGCAAACGTATCGAACAACGAGAGCATCGCCCCCACGTTACGTGCTTGCTGACCATAAGCCGTGTCACCAGACACTTCTAGTAATTTCTTTTCAGCGATGCCAGCCCATTCGGTCTTAATGCCACCCGGTTCAATAATCGACACGTCAATCCCGAACGGTGCTAGTTCCATCCGCAACGTATCGCTCATCCCTTCGATCGCATGCTTGGTACCCATATACCACGCACTCAACGGCTGATAAATCTTCCCACCGATGGACGACACGTTGATAATCCGACCACGGTGTTGTGCCCGCATAATCGGCAAGACCAGTTGCGTTAACCGCATCACACCAAAGACGTTCACTTTGAATTGATACTCACCTTCCGCCAACGGCACATCTTCCAGTGACCCATATGAGCCATAACCCGCATTATTGATAAGCACATCTAAACGTTGTTGTTCCGCTTCAATTGTTTTAACCGCTGCAACCAAGGTCGCTTCATCCGTCACATCCAACTTCAAGACGTGCACCCCCGCGGCCGCTAGATCCGTCATCTTTTCGACTCGGCGGGCAGCACCATAAACAATATTGCCTTGTGCCTGTAGCTTTAACGCTGTGGCTTTCCCAATTCCTGATGATGCACCTGTGATTAGAATGACTCGTGGCTTTGCCATAAGTTTTGGCCTCCCATTATCCTCAATTAATTACTGCCATGCTACGCCTTACCAGCACGAAATGCAATCGGATTCATAGCTGGAGTTATGCTAAAATAATGGTAAGTCATTTTGAAAAAAGGGGTTGGGAAAATGTCCGTTAACTTTGGAATTTTAAGTGCCGCTTCAATTGTGCCCCGTGTGGTTGCCGGCATGCGTGAGTCATCCTTGGCAACGCCGCAAGCCATCGCCGCTCGGTCACGGGTCAAAGCCGAAGCCTTAGCGTTACGTTGTCAGTTACCGACTGTCTATGACGATTACGAAACCTTATTGAATGATCCGCAACTTGATGCCGTTTATATTCCAACTTACAACGCTGGACACTTTCCGTTAGCCAAGCTGGCCTTGCAGCACCACAAACCCGTCTTACTCGAAAAGCCGTTCACTCTAACTGCTGACCAGACGCAGACTTTGTTCGACTTAGCTGCACAAGAACAAGTCTTATTAATGGCAGCACAAAAGGCCATCTTTTTACCGATTACACAGCAAGTCAAGCATTTACTGACGGCCGGAACGCTGGGACATGTGCGGACAATTAATATTACCGAATACCATCCTAGCGGCAATCCAACTGGCTGGTTCACCAATCGGGCGGCGGGTGGCGGCGCTTTATATGGCAGTGGTGCTTATCCGCTCGACTACTTACAATACTTATTTGCACCGACTGATTTAACGATGACCGGCGTCGCGACGATTCCGGCGGGCTTAACAGATACCCAAGCTGCACTCAGCTTGCAGTTTGGTGACTGTCTAGTAAACTTATTGATCACGTCAGCGCAACCGCAGCCTAGCCAGATGGTCATTCATGGTGACCTAGGCACCTTGACGATTCCTGACTACTGGAAAACGGATCACGCGACTTTAGCACTAACCGGCCAACCCATACAAATGCTCCACGCTGATCAACAAAGTGAATTTCGGTTTGAAATCGATCACTTTTGTCAGCTACTCACGAGCGGTCAAACAACGAGTCCTGTCATGACACCGGCCATGACAAAACGCACCATCCAATTAATCGAAGCTTGTTACCAGCAATGGTTTTAAATACGAGGAGGAATTGCTATGCCAATCAAACTAATTATGGACACCGATCCTGGAATTGATGACGCCGCAGCCATCACGATTGCCCTGAACCATCCCGACTTAGAGTTACAATTACTCACGGCCGTTGCCGGCAATGTTACCGTTGATAAAACGACGTTGAATGCGTTAAAACTCGTGCGTTTCTTCAATAGTAACGTACCCGTTGCTGAAGGCGCCGCACAACCACTGATTAAGCCCTTTGAAGATGCGGCCCGGATTCATGGCGAATCTGGGATGCCAGGCTATGACTTTCCAACTGATTTGCCCAAGCCGCTACCAATGACCGCGGTCGAAGCCTTACGTGATACGTTATTAGCGGCACCCGAACCACTTACGCTAGTCCCAACTGGCTCCTATACGAACATCGGCTTACTTTTGAAGACCTACCCCGAAGTCATCCCGCATATTAAACGCATCGTGGCGATGGGCGGGGCACTCGGTAAAGGCAACATGACCAGTGCCGCCGAATTCAACGTCTTCACCGATCCGCACGCAGCCGCCATTATGTATGCCTCAGGGATTCCGATTACGATGGTCGGCCTCGATGTCACGATGAAAGCTTTGTTAACCTCAGCAACCATGCAGACGTTGCCAACTTTAGGTCGGACTGGGACTATGTTGCACGCCCTCTTCACACATTATGGCGATGGCGACCAGACCGGGGTACCCATGCATGATGTTAATACGCTCTTTTACTTATTACATCCGGAAGCATTCACGACTGAGGCAATGTGGATTGACATTCAAACTGACGGCCCGGCGATTGGTGAAACGGTCGGCGATATTCGTGGCGCCTATCATGATGGCCGCACAAACGCTAATGTCTGTGTCGATATCGATGCGCCAGCGTTTAACCAATGGTTCTTAACCACCGTTGCCGCAATCAGCTAATGAAACCAGAAAATACCTGGATCTTACAATTCGGCGGAATTTTGATTTCAGCTGGGGTTATTTTAGCCGCGTTCGGCTGGTCTAGTTGGCCGCTCGCTACGATGATCTTAACGGCTTTACCGCTCAGTTGGGGATCGGTTCAACTGTCAAAAGCTTACAGCTCACCAGCTTTGAAACGTTTCTTTCTACTAATAGGCTTAATTATGATTTTAGATGTGGTACTCGGTTTAATTTGGTTTCGGCGGATTTTTTAGATTATTAGATGATCGTTCATCCCCAGTCTTAGCGCTTGTTATGTTAAGACTGGGGATTTATTTTGACCCTATTTTTCATTGATACAGAGATAATCCGTTTAGTGCTAGTTGGACTAAATCACCACTCGTACTTAAGTTTGGAAGACCGGATTGGGCTTCAAAATGACTCATGGTATTCCGGCACTTTATAAGCCAACCAGCAGGCGCCACTTTAACTAGCTCCAAGCCTACATTCGCAATAATCTGCAACCCTATTTAGGACCAACTTTCAATTATGATATAGGTTTAAAATCATCCACATGTTAAAATAAAGAGGACTACTATTAACTATTTAATTAGGATTGTTCACAAATAATTGCGAGGGGGATATTCTTATGAAAGTAGCCACCGATACCAATATCCATTATAAAATGTACAAGAAAGGACGCTTTTGGCTTTTCACTAGCCTATCATTATTAATATGGCAGTCGGCAAGCCTCAACGTTCAAGCTGACACTAATGATACTGATTCGACTACTACGATTACCAGCGCCACCACAACCGATACAAGTTATCAAACAGATACAGCTGTACCTCTAAGTCGAACACCTCAGGAATCAGGACCTAAATCTGAACCATCAGCGCCAGCTACAGAAGAAGACCAGCTACAATTTTCATCAACAACCGACCCATCCACAAAATCTGAAACAATTGTTGATGAACAAAAGACAGAAGAACCAATTCCCACTGAAACAGCAAAGGAACACTCAAATACCAGTAACTCTGAAAGCATGACACCACCCATTAAAGAAAAACTAGCGTCAGAGACAACAGATACATCTAAAATTAAACCCGCTAACATTAAAGATGACGTAGAAACAATAGCTATTGGCAAAAATGAAAGCGCTAACAGTTTTCGTGTAAAAACTAACTTTACTAAGTCGCCAGTAAATAATCAACTGTCCAATACCGCAAACTATAAAAATTTTACCGTCAGCTATACACCAGCAATTGAACAGATTAAAGCAACAACAATTGCTGATTTGCCAATCGCAGATACTGACTACGCTGGCTACCATGACGAAACCAACTTGGATAGTGGTATTTATGGTGACCCACATACGGGCTCAGAATGGTGGGTTGATCAAGACCAGATACTGCACTTAGGCGCTGGAACATTACCGGCTACTGAAGTCAGTAGCGTACTTAATGATGATGGGGTCCCGCAATTTGGAACAATTCCCTGGTTTCTTGGGGAACTAAAGCTTCCAAACAAACCATTTTATAAAATTAAAAACGTTATTCTTGAAGGTACTGTCATCGCCGAAAAAGATGTATCTGGGCTATTCTCGCACTTACCTGACGCCACTAGCATTCAGAATCTAAATTATCTCGATACTAGTCAAGTAAGTAATTTTTCTTATCTCTTTTTTGATTACAGAGGTGAAAATCTAGACGTTTCAAACTTTAAAACTGCAAATGCAACTACTATGCAGTCTATGTTTCACTGGTGTTTTAGGCTTAATAGTTTAAATTTGACTAGCTTTGATACTCATAAAGTTACTAGTATGTCTGGTATGTTTGCTGGTGATGAAAAACTTACAACACTGGATTTATCAAATTTCGATACGAGTAACGTTACCGACATGAGTCTAATGTTTGCACGTTGTGCAGGCCTTGAAAATCTAAATGTATCTAGCTTTAATACTGAAAAGGTAACCGATATGTCAATGCAATTTTGGTACACAGGACTATCAGACCTTAATTTATCTAACTTTAAAAGTACTTCATTGACACAGGCAGCTGGTATGTTTGCTACTTCTTTTGCAACAAGTTTGGACTTGTCAGGCTTTGATATGCATAATGTTCAAGTAATCAACACGACAAATTTTCCGATGTTTTTTCAAAATGCTTATCTAAAAACGATTACTCTAAACCCTAATTTTAAGCTAGAGTTGGCAGATGGCTCTAACGCTAACCTTGGTTCCGATAAAGATGCTAATCTCATGTACACTGATAACTGGCTAAACACCACTACCAATATCAGTTACAGTTCTTCAGAACTAATGAAGCAATACGGACCAGATTCGACAATTGACCAGACTTATACCTACACTCGCCACAAATGGGTTGATGCAAAAGACCTTACCTTGTACGTTGGCCCCAAAACAACCTGGCAACCGGCCGATAATCTTATAAGTGCCGCTATACCTGATGGAACTCAAGTGAGTGTTGAGAAACTAAAACCAACTATCGTTGACGAAAAAGGCAATATACTGGCTAATATTGATCTAACAGTTCCAAATAAAATATACAAAATTACTTATCATGACATGTTCAACTACTTTCCTACCGATATCACTGCTCAGATTCATGTTATTCAATCAGCGGCTCAAGTTTCAGGAACCGACCTATCTATCAATCTAGGGGATCAGTGGCGGCCAACTGATAACTTGACCAAGATTGTTGATGTTGATGGTCAAACACGAATTGATTTAACCGAACAAAACGTTACCGCAAAAGTCGATACAAACCAATTAGGAACCTACTATGTCAGCTATCATTTATTCGACAGTGCTGAAAATATAATTCCAATGGTTAATTCAACCGGTGACGCTATTGATTCAAATGGTTTTAAAGTAATTGTTTGCGGTATCCAATTAAAAGACAACCAAATCGCTGTAAAGACGACCGACAACTGGCAAGCCGCCACCAATCTAAAGCGTGCACTGGATCAAAAAGGCAACGATATCACGAATCAAGTCACATTTGAAATGCGCAATAATGACGATGACCAACTGACAACCACTTTAACCAAGCCTGGTACTTATACGGTGAGCTACAGTTATAACGGTCTGCCAACAGTCCAAGTTCAAGTCAGCGTGACCAGTAAAGCTACGATTTCAGTTAAGAATTCAACACTTAGATACGCCGACAAGTGGGACCCACAAGCCAACTTTGTCGCGGCTACTGACGTTAATGGTAAGAAACTATCACTAAATCAGTTAAGTTACCCGACTGATGCTGTCGATACAACTAAACCTGGAAAGTATCTAGTAACTTATCGTTATTTAGATGCTGTTGGTAACGAGACAACCGCTACCGCAACAGTTACGGTCCAGTCACCAGTCACTATTACAACCAAAGATAGCTATTTAACAGTTGGTGAGTCTTGGCAACCCCAAGATAACTTCGTCAGTGCTACTGATGAAAACAATCAGTCAATTGCCTTTTCCCAGCTTAAGATAACAACTACTGGTGTCAACACCAATCAGCCAGGAAATTACTTGGTGACTTATTCCTATCATGATGCTATGGAAAATGAAACAACTGCCAGTGCAGTAGTTACCGTTCAGGCCCCTACAACGATTAGCGCCAAAAACAGTACGTTAACAATTGGCGATTCTTGGCAACCTCAAGACAACTTTATTAATGCGATTGATAAAAACGGTCAAAAAGTTAAGTTCTCTGAAATCAAAGTGACAACTGATGGTGTCGATACAACCAGTGCTGGAAATTATTTGGTAACATATAGCTATGGCAAAGCAACGACGACTGTCACTATCACAGTTTTAGCAGCTGAGACACCAGATAGACCTGATCCAGAGCAACCACCAAAACCAGTATTACCAGTGACTGACCCACAACCAACACCAGAACCAGAACATTTAACACCGCCGATAACTGATAACAATTTAACTGCTAACCAGCAACCAATAATAATGACTAAGCATCCAAAGACAACCAGTAACCGTCAACAAATCTCGAAAGGAAATCTTACTAACCAAGTTTCAATGACCAAATCACAGCAACACTTGATTAACGATGTATCGATTAGCAACCATTCAGATTTATTAGCCATGAGTCAAGACGGTCACCTTAAACAGTCAATGACCAAGCTACCTCAAACTAGTTCAAGAACAAATCAGTCACTATCGATATTAGGACATCTTCTCTTAGCGCTAAGTGGTTTAATTAGTATTTCAGTGCTTACAACCAAACATCGTCGTTGATTTAACATGCGCTCATTAATCGATCAACATCACTCAACAGATTTTATTATAAAAAGACGACCACGGTCGTCTTTTTTGATACCCATTCTTTACGAAAACACTACACAATCATGCTATTGCCTACTCCGAATTGGCGGCAGACTATCATTAGTTACTACCGTCACTTTCAAAGGAGCTGGACGTTATCTTAACTGAACAAGATATGCCGTTTCCAAATGAAAATAATCAGCTAGAATACAAAGAACAGTTTAACGAAAAACTCAAAAAAGAAATCGCAGCTTTTCTAAACGGTCAAATGACCGGCTACATTTATCTGGGTGTCAACGATAAATCACGTCAACTCACCCATTCATTTACACCTCACGAAGCCCATCAGATTGAAGAAACCATTAGTCATTGGCTAACCAGTTCAATCTATTATCCCAGTCCAGTGGGTCTAGTCACTATCCATACTAACAATAGCCCGCTCTGTATCTCAGTAATAGGCGGTGATTACCAGCCTTACTCCCTTGACGGAAAAGTCTATATTCGAAATAATTCTGAATCCGTTAAAGCTTCCGCTGAACGTATTCAAAAGATGTTACGGCAAAGCAGTCTAGGCACCTATGATAAATCAGAATCAGCACAACAAGCCCTGACGTTTAAATATCTAGATATTATGACTGACGCCGCCGAATTAGACTTTAAGCAAAATGCACTCGGCTTTCAGTTAAGCAACAGTCACGCCTACACCAATACCGCCTTTTTAATGAGTGACCAATGTGACTTTTCCGTTAAAGTCGCCGTGTTTGAAGGTTTAACTGTTGATCAATTCAAAGATCGCAAAGAAGTTCGTGGTCCCATCCCCAAGCAGATTGATGAAGTTCTCGCCTTCTTAAAACTCAATAATCAGCTCTCTTCCGTTATCACTGGTGCTGGTCAACGGACCGATCAACAGAGTTATCCGATAGTTGCAATCCGTGAAGCCGTGATTAGTGCAATTGCACACCGTTCGTACTTTAGCCGCGCAATGGTTCAAATCGAACTCTTCGACGACCGTTTAACGATTATGTCCCCCGGCCCATTGCCAGGCGGCCTACAACCAGCCGCGATGTTGAACGGCCAATCGGTCCCTAGAAACTACAACGTTCTCAATTGCTTGTTCCGTTTAAAGTACATTGAAAACTATGGGACCGGCATGCGTCGTATCTTCAATAGCTATCGTGGAACTGGTCAGAAACCTAGTATTCTGGCGATGGAAGACTTTGTTAAGCTGACACTGCCTAATTTGAACTATACACAGCAATCCAGAGTCAATAATATTGAGCTTCAGCCCAAAACTACAATTGTCACGCTACAATTAAATAAGATTACCAATTATTTAGCAACCCATCCAACAATTACACGTATTCAAGTACAAGAACTACTAAATGTTAAAGAAAGCTCAGCTAATAAATATTTAAAAATATTAATAGATACTCAAAAAATTGTAAAAATTGGGGTTACCCGTGGTGTCAAATACCAACTAAATCAATAAAATCGGGAGATACCGGGAGATACTGGGAGATACTGGGAGATACCGGTACAACCAAACATCGTCGTTGATTTAACATGCGCTCATTAATCGATCAACATCACTCAACAGATTTTATTATAAAAAGACGACCACGGTCGTCTTTTTTGATACCCATTCTTTACGCAAACAACACATGATCATGCGATTATCAGCGTAAGCACCCAAGATTGGCAGCAAATCTACGATATGATAACCTCATCTTAGTCATGTGGTAACCACTTTTCAATTCATACATTTTAATCGGGCCACTAGTTAATGTTAACCCATCGCCACAACCCAGCCGAGCGCAATCGGTAGGGGGAAAATCATCCACCCATTCTTCGAAAGAAATTCCCAGCCATTCATCGGTCGTTGTCCCTCTGGCAAAGCTTTGACTGCCTGGTAAGACTGTTCTTTAACCTCAGCTACTTAGCCCCCGACCAGTTCATTCAGATCCACTTGTAAGAGATTGGCGAGCTTCACAACTGTATCCAAATCCGGCGACGTTGCACCCTGCTCCCACTTTGAAATCGACTGTCGCGACACAAATAGTTCGTGAGCGAGTTGTTCCTGTGATAAACTCCGCCGACGCCGCAATTTTACCAACTGCTGACTAAATACATTCTCCATGCTCTCATCCCCTTTTGCTTAGAATCATCATACCCGAAACACCTCGCGCTTCCTAGCGAACAAATCCGAACATCCCGCACTTTGCCCGGGCTAGTTGCGCCCGCCATGGTTGCACAATCGGTTGCAAACACCCAGGTGTCAAGCTGACATCGCCTAATTTGAACGCTACAAAAGCAGTTCAAACTCTAGCACTAAATCCCAATTATCCTCGCCAAACCGGGAGCAAACCGGGAGCAAACAAAAGCCCCAGCTCTAACGCTAACTGCGCTAGAACTGGGGCTTTTAAGTTTAGAGTTCACCTAAGTTATCCGGTACTAATTCGATCAACGGCTGACCGAAATTAACGTCATCGCCGTTCTTCACTAAGAACTGCTTGACTTGCCCAGATTGCTTAGCGACAACGGGCCGCATCATCTGCATCGCTTGAATCAAGCCCACTTGCTGACCAACACTAACGTGGTCGCCCACCGTCACATAGGGCGGTTCTTCCGATGAATGTGCCTGATAGTAGATGCCGACCACCGGGGCCGTTACACATTGTTTGGGATCAATCTCGTCCAACGGGGCCGCACTTACTGGTGTGGGGGCGGCAGTTGGCGCGACCGTCGTTGCTACTGAGGCCATCGTTGGCTGTGGGGTAACCGGCGCCTGACTCGCTGCTGGGGCATTTGGAATCGGTGCTGGTTGCGCCGGAGCTGGCACTGGTGTCGCCGCATGTGCTTGAGCCTTTTTGCCTAACTGAATCTCAAAATCTTTGTCGCGGTATTCAAAACTCGTTAAGCTGCTTTGTTCGAACTTATCCATTAATTGGTAAATCTGATCTAATTCCATAAAAACAACCCTCCAATAGTTTACGTTAATAATTATAACGCTAAGTGTATCGTAGGATTGTTATGGAAGTGTGATGAGTTCATTAAGAATCTTTCAAATTATGATGACTACGCGGAAGCCAACTGTTGCGCTGATACCGCGACTTTAAACAAGAATAATGGTGCTGGTGATTTACCAGCATCAGCATAGGCTAAGACGGCATCAACATGGTCCAACTGCATCAAACGATTATCCAACTGCCACAAATCCCGAGCATAATAATCATGACAATACTGAACGAGATTCGTCAAAAAATTGCCAATGGCTTCATTGACCGTATTGCCACGCCCATCGACACCCCAGAAATCCGCTGACTCAAGCCAATAACGTTGTTCGGCCAATTCTCGATAATGGCCCTCTTCATGAACTAAAACTAACCGTGTTCGCATTGCCAGGCCCCCTTCAAAATATCCTAACTTTTAATGGTTCTTAAGATACCACCCGGACCGCCAACTGACAATACGAAACAACGAACCCGTTTGAAATTAAGGTTCTTAAGTGAACCCACCTTAGTTTGCAAACAAGTCCGTTGTTTTGATTAAGAATCTAAACCGGCTTCTTGAGCTAAAAAGTAACCATGGTGTTGAATATCATGTTTCAAATCGGCCATTGTGAACTGATGATAATAGGCGCGATATTGCCGATCAGCGACCGTGAACAAATCCGTTAAGGTTTCACTGATATTAGCCGCAATCGCCGACTGATCCGCAGCATCGTCTGTCTGCGAATGTCCCGTAATAAAGCGCGCGTAACTTAACGTTGGCGGAATTGTGACATCATACAACTCCCCGACATTCATCGATGCCAGGTCTTTTTCTAACTGATAACCCCCGTTTTTTCCAACTGTCCCGATCAGATAGCCCTGCTTATGTAAAACTGACAAAATATTGCGAATCATCACTGGATTTAAATGCAGTGACTGTGCTAGCTCGCGACTAGACACTTTTTGTGGTCGATGTTCATCTAGATACAGTAAACTATGTACCGCCACCGAAAAATCAAGTTTCATAAACAATCCCTCCAGATTATCCGAAATTCGCCAAACTTGTATTAGCCTAATTCTACCACCAATTGTAATGAGTATCATTTCAATTAACATGGCGCTTACGTTATAATGACGCTCAGGGGGTCCTTTTATATGACAACTGAACTTAGTGCCGCCACCTTCAAACTAGCGGCCACTGCGGCGTTATCACCCGCTCAGCAACAACTTGAACACCAGTTGTTCACGTTCATTAACGAACATTTACACACGCCGCAACCGGGCCTTTTTGTAATCCATGGTGATGCCGGCACGGGCAAAAGTGCCGTCTTAGCAGCCGCTTTTGCCCGTTTACAAGCACTCAGCCGTAGTCAAACTGCTAATCCATTACAAGGCACGACCAACTATCTGGTCGTTAACCATAATGAGATGCTTAAAATCTATAAACGCTTGGCCGGTGAAGACGACCAGCTGCGTAAAAAGGATTTTCAAAAACCAACACCATTAATTAACCGCCTAGCGAAGACCAACCAACTGGCCGATGTCACATTTATTGATGAAGCCCATTTGTTACTAACGCAGCCGGATCGGTACAATCGCTTTAATCAGCACAACCAACTCAGCGAACTGATTCAGCATAGCCGCGTGGTAGTGATGGTCTTTGATGAACGGCAGGTCCTCAAGCTAAAGAGCTACTGGCAAGCTAGTGCCCTACAGCCCTTCTTAGCGGCCTATCCGCATCAACAATTTAATCTGGATACCCAGTATCGGGTCACGGGTAGTACCGCGGTCGTTGACTGGATCAATCACTTTACTCGTGGTCAGCTAACCGCCAAGCCACACGTCCGCGACTTTGACTTTCGCATCTTTGAGGACGGCCAGCCGATGTATGACTTGATTCGCCAACGCGATCAGACTGTCCAACTCTCGCGGATGATTGCGACCGCTGACTTTCCATACGTCGTTAATCACGGCACTTGGTATGTGACCGCGGGCAGCTTAAAGCTCCCTTGGGACAAGGTCAACTTAACGGATGATCCGTGGGCGCTACGCCCAGAAACTTTGGATGAAGTCGGATCCATCTATACCATTCAAGGGTTTGACTTGAATTATGCCGGCGTCATTTTAGGGCCATCGGTTGGCTATGACGCCACAACTGATCGGGTAATCGTCCGTCCTGAGCGCTATGAAGACCAAGAAGCGTTTAAAAATCGTGATGACTTGGGTAACTTAAACCCATTAAAAGCCCAGATTATCTTCAATTCCATTAACGTTTTAATGAAACGCGGTCGTTACGGCCTATATCTTTATGCCGTCGACCCCGTCCTACGCCAACGATTATTAGCGTTATAATAGAAGTAAACTTACGAGGAGGGATTTTTATGCAAGTCTCAATTCCAACTGAAAATGGGGTCCTAGCGGCGAAATATGCCAAACAAGCAGCGGCCAATCAACAGTACAAAGGCCACCCCATTATTTCGTTTCCAGTTCATATTCAAGCTGTGCCCGCTGGTACCAAAACCTTGGCGTTCGTTTTTTACGACCACGATGCGATTCCGGTTGGTGGTTTTACGTGGATTCACTGGATTGCAGCTAATCTACCGGCAGACACCACGCTGATTCCTGAAAATGCCAGCCAAACGGGGGCTGTTACCATGGTTCAAGGTAACAACTCAACTGCTGGCGGCTATACCGGGGAAACCGATTTAAAGGTTACGCAACATTACGTTGGGCCTTATCCGCCTGATCAGGATCACGACTACACCTTTAAGCTGTACGCCTTAGACACCGAGTTGCCCTTACAACCCGGATACTGGTTGAATGACTTCTACAAACTTAGTGCCGACCATATCTTGGCCACCGCTAAAACGATCGTTGTCGGTAAAAAATAAAGAAATTTAGCGATCTGATTTTAAAAAATCAGGTCGTTTTTTTATCACGCAAATTAACCGTTACCAAACGCCATCCAATCATATTTTAGTTAGAAAATGATATTTAAAAGTAATATTAGCGTGGCCAAAACGTACTACCTTCAACCTGAATATTTCAAAAAAGTGTGTTATACTCGAACTCGTTGTTTATCAAATATATTATAATTTTATATCAAAATTAGTAGGAGATTACCTTGAATATACACCTTAACAAATTAGAAATACGCGATTACCTTATCGGGTTTGCATTAGTCCTCATCATGGTCGGCATCGCCACTTGGCAACATGACTACGAAATTATCTTGCCCGAAATCGGCGCCCTAACAACTGGTACTTGGATCTATCACAAAAATGACTGGGTCAACCAACCGTTCAAAATTTTCTTAGCCCCATTTGGCACGGCGGTGCTAGGGTTCCTAGTAAATCAGCTAGCCATTGGTTACCCAGAAAAAGTCTTGTTGACCTTGATTGCCATGTTAATTTGGCTACGCATCGTTGGTTCAGCTTTAGCACCTTCATTTGCGACCGGGTTGTTACCCGTCATCGTCAACGCAACGCACTGGTCATTTATCGTCGCGATCTTTGCATTTACCGCGATTTTGATGCTGGGCGTTTACGTCCGCGGCTTACAACACGGTTGTAAACCCGGTGAACCCTTGCATTATCAATCCATGCTGATCTTTATGGTTGTTGCAGCAGCGTGGGTCGGCGGTGTTTGGCTAGTTGGTCGCCCACAGATGGCCGCAATTCCACCTGTATTAGTCGTCTTTTTTGAAGTCCTTCAAAAGCCGACTTACAGCGGTAAACTAATGTTCAAACAGATCATTGCCCTAAGTCTTGCCGCCACCATTGGCGTGTTGATCCACATCGGCTTGGCCTCATGGTTACTCACGACCTTAATCAGCCTGCCACTAGTTTTCATACTACTACAGCTACTTGACATCAAGCTGCCCGCCGCCTACGCGTTTCCATTGTTAGCACTCGTCTTACCTGCTAATATGTTTAGCCACTTACCGGTCACCGCAGTGCTAGCAGCCAGCTTCTTCTTAGGACTGGTCTATGGTTACAAAAAGTTGGCAACAGTGATCAAATTCGCTTCAGCGAACGACTAACCTAAAAAAAGTTAACTCAGCCATGACACTTCGGCTGAGTTAACTTTTTTATTTTGTCCTATTAATGCCGATATAACTTAAGCCAAGTAGACTAAGATGAATGCGATCAACGCCGGTAAACCTTGTACCACGATAATGTCCTTGCTGGCGGTGGCACTGCCATAGACGGCCGCCACCATGACACAAGCTAAGAAGAACAATGTCACCCCGGTACTAGCCACGGCGGGAACTACGAACAAACTAAACAGAATGCCGACTGCTAAAAAACCATTGTATAACCCTTGATTCCCCAACAATGTTTTTACTGCTGGGTCTTGTAATAATTTGCGTGGCACCCCGAATGCTCGTGAAGCCATCTCACTATCGGCATTAAACATTTCCAACCATAGAATAAAAAAGTGTTCCAAAGCAACGATGATTGCCATAATCATTGCAGCAACTGCCATAACGTCCAACCCCTTTACTTTCTAATTAACTTTAGTCTACCAAACTAACCGCCACGGATAAACCACTAACGCTCAAAAAAACAGCCAGCAACTGCCAGCCGTTCTAAGCGCAACATTTTACATGCCAGGCATCCAAACATCTTCAGGTTTAACCCCTTGTTCTTCTGCAAAAGCTTTCGTTAATGTTTCCATATCCATTAAATGGTATGTCTTTGGATGATCTGGATCATACGATTCAATCTGCGCCATCATCCCACCATCTTCATGTTCAATGATATGGCAATGATACATATAGACCCCAGTCAAATCAAACTTAACTTGAATCCGCACCGTTTCACCAGGGTTAACCCCCACGGTATCCTTCAAGCCATGTTCGTTCGGATAAACGGGGCCGTCATTCCGGGCTAACACTCTGAATTGTGTCCCGTGAACGTGGAATGGATGCACCATCCCGTTCTTCGTACTATTGGTATTACGAATTTCCCAGATGGCAACATCGCCGACTTTTTGACGGGCATCGATCCGTTGCATATCGAACTTCTTACCATCCATTGCCACTTGTTCGTCCATGCCATCCATCGTAATCTTACGAACCGGTAGCCCTGGCGTTGGCTTTTCTTCCGGGATATCCACTAAGTGTTCAGGCAACGTGGTGTCGTCTGGCGTATAGTCCTTAATCCGGAAACGCAGTAATGGCGTATCATCAGTCATCAAAGTAACTTCATCGCCTGGTTGATACTTACCAAAGTCCAAGACCAATTCATCACGTTCCGCACAAGTAATCATCAAATGCGTCATGTAAACTGGTGATGGCATGATCCCACCATCTGAACCAACTTGGGCAAAGGCCAGATCGTCATTAAAATGCAACCGCCATTCGCGGCGGTTAGACCCATTTAAGATCCGTAACCGGACGCGTTGCGTGGTGACATCAAAGTAAGGATTGACGGTCCCGTTAACCAATGCGGTATGGCCTTGAACACCATCGGGATCATAATCTGCGCGATAGTTAAATTGATTATCTTCATGGAATTCTCGATCTTGCAAGACCAACGGAATGTCATCGACCCCGTAGTTACGTGGCAATGGTAATTGATCTTCAACATCATCTTTGATAATCACCATTGCGGCCAAGCCTTTCCAAACTTGGGTCGCAGTGGATGGGCATGGATGGGCATGTAACCAGATTGAAGCGGCCGGCTGCATCACATCAAAATCAATATGATTGGTCTTGCCGGGATAAACTGGTGCATGACAGCCACCATCTGTGATTGGGCCGGGTACATTTAACCCGTGCCAATGGAACGTGGTTAATTCTGGTAATGCATTTTTTAAATCAATATGGGTGTGTTTCCCATTACGAAACACAATCGTTTGCCCTAAGAACCCGGCGTTATAGCCCCAAGTCTTGGTCTTCTTACCCGGTAGAAATTGGGTTTCACTCGCTTCAGCCTTGACGGTGTAATAGTCGTCAGTCGCCGTTTGCTTATCCGGCTTCAATAATGGTGGTACGGCCAGTGGTTGAGGAGCAACCTTCGGCGTAACTAACGGAATATACCCGCCATCATGGGTATTAAAAGCTGGTTCATCAAAAAAATAATCAGTATAGACTTTCTTTGCCATTGTGACATCCCCTCTAAAATTCTAAACAGTCTTTATTAATTGATTCCAATCAGATGTCAGCGCTTACTGATATCTATCTCTAGTTTAGAATTGTTTTAATTGAGTGTCAATGCCTGCCCAATATCCGATTCAAGTTCAAATACCAGACACCAAGTTAGTCATCAGCTAACTTGGTTCACTACTATCCTGCAATAAACCGGTTATCTAACGCCGAGCGGACCAGCATTGGCTCAGTGGTGTCATTTGACTTAGGCGAGTGGCTTTCGCTTATAAGACCCGCCCTTCGGCTCATAAACACGGCCACCACGTTCCAGCCAAGGCTGGCCCAACCAGAGTGACAAATTAATCATTATATATAGAAGAAAAAGGGCGAAAAAAAAGAATTCAGTCCCTAACTAGACTCAATTCTTAGTTTATTTTCCTAATTTTTAGGCCGGACCTTGGTTGCTGAAAGCCAAGGCCGGAAGATCTGCCAGTTACTAGGTATCTAGCAACCGAGTGGGGATTTCAATTTTAAGTTAAGGGCGACCTTCCAGATTGATAGCTGCCGCCAGATGAAGCTAAGTTTATTGTAAACTTAGTGAACTCTTCCCAACTGCCATGATGTCCCGTTTAGCAACCGCGGTCTTGTCGACCCCCGCAATTGCATTATACCGATTATTTGCCATCATCACGCTATGTGAATTAGTGCTGTGTTGCAACCCAATCACATGGCCTAGCTCATGTTCGGCAACGTGGACCCGGTCAGCTTTGGAATACTTATAAGTGGCAAGGTTCTTACGGAGTAATTTAACCGTTGCACTAGTGAAATAGCCTACCGAATTAGCTTTAGTAAACGTAATCCCGGCTAGCATATTATACTTGCCAGTCGTCGCAGTACTGGTTGTCAAGACAACGTCATGATCCTTGGAAGTACCAGCAATAAATTTGAAATCACCGGTCTTATTCCATGCCTTGATGGCTTTTTTATAAATACTGCGGTAATAATTGGATTTTGTTTTAAAAACATATGTCACTTCTGGTTGCCGCCAGCGGTGACTGCTAAATGGGGTAGCTGCTGATGATGCTTCAACGATACTCCCTAAGTTTAATGATAATATCACGGTAAGCACCATTAAAACCAACCGCATTCTCTTTCTCTTCATCGTATGGTACCTTCTTTCGCTTCACTGAAGGTAGCTATCAATGTACCTATATTTTAGGCCAAGCTACCTGTATTTTTTTATTCAGTGTCTGGAATTCCCCAAAAATCACACATCTTCTGAATTTTTTTTGTTAGTTAATTGCTGGTTCCAATTTCCAAAGCAAGTCACGCTCAACTTAGTGGTATGATGGAAACATCTTTGGATGAATTGGAAGTGTAACCTAATATGTCTATCAGCAAATTTATAGTACAACAGGCAATTTCACTTATCAAACCCGGAATGACCGTGGGATTCGGTGGTGGCTCCACAGTTGGTTTGTTAGTTAAAGAATCTGCCAACCTAGTTAACCAAATACAAGTTTTAACCCCTTCACCAACTACCCGTCAGTTAGCCACCGTCCTTGGCTATACCGTGATCGACCCCCAATACTGTGATCGCATCGACATTGCTTTCGATGGCTGTGACCAGCTGGATCACCGTCACTCCGCGCTTAAGAGCGGTGGCGGTATTCATACTAACGAAAAAATCATCGCGACCCTCGCCGATGAATACTGGTTGTTAGCACCGAAGAACCGCTTAGTGACGCAGTTTAGCACCGATATACCGTTAGTCTTAGAAGTCTTACCAAAAGCCTTGGCACTAGTCATGCATCGAGTTGCCGCTTTAGGTGGACAGCCAACCGTTAGAACCGCAAGCAATCGCGACGGTCTAACTCTGACTGATAACGGTAATCTCTTGATTGATTGTCATTTTCCAAGCTACAATCAGCTATCCAATATCAACCAACAGTTATCAGCATTAGCTGGTGTCGTTGAGACCTCTTTTTTCGATCATTTAATCACCAATGCTATTCTGGGTGACCCCGACACCAACACAATAAATTACTTATATTAAATTTTGTTTACAACAGTAAATCCGACTAAAAAAGCCGTTTTTATCCGAC
The DNA here is from genome assembly GCF_005405105.1 of Lactiplantibacillus dongliensis. GTDB lineage: Bacteria > Bacillota > Bacilli > Lactobacillales > Lactobacillaceae > Lactiplantibacillus > Lactiplantibacillus dongliensis. Next base: position 7,852 of record NZ_BJDK01000002.1, on the reverse strand, counting down.
TAATTGTGTAAAATTAGTTCGCATAAAATGGCTTTTCATATTATCAATACTTATTATGCTGTTGGCTAACTTGGGTTATCAGTTGACAACCTAGTTTGATTAAAACACTGATATAGCCCTATTTTAATCTTTTTTAGTTGCTTTTGTAAGCTAAATTGACAAAACTTTTATTATAAAGATTAATAATACTTATTCTGAGTGCTATCGTTTATACGTTAATTTAGCCTTACCAAAGCAGTATTATAAATGCTTATAATTTTACTGGCATTTCAATGTCCAAGCTGTGCTTATCAGGCGTATTTTGACGTTCATTCAACTAAATCCACTGAATGTTCACCCAGTTTGACTGTTAACCACAGCTTAGTGCCCGTCACCGGAAACTAAGCTTTGAACCCCGTCATCAATTAACCGGCAGTCATGCAGTCACAAACCCCATCAAATCAGGAATCGGTTACATTATTCATGGTCATTTGATTTCAGGCGTCAGCTTATCATTCAGGCAGTGATTTCATTCGAATTAAGGTGTTGATTTTAGGCTAAACTACTTACAACAGGGCTTTATGCAGCTAACACCAAAATTACTGGTATAAGATTAGTTTATATTGAAGAAAATTGACACTCACTCATAACTTATATACCGATAAATAGAAATAAAGGCGTTTTCTCTACCCTTTCAAGTTTCAAGCCACTAAGTTTACTTCGATTAACCTAGCAACAATCGCTATTTTTGAGTCAAAAAAGCCAAGGTCACTTCGAATTCGAAATGACCTTGGCTTGATTTTTAATCTGACTACCGGAATCGTTGTTGGCCAGCCATTAATCGTGATAATTGGCCTTTAAACTCATCACTATGACGCTCAAATTCAGTTAGTTGAGAACTCATTGGCACTGTGTAATCTGCGACTTCGCCATGCTCGCCTTGATCCAGGCCGAGTTTTTCTTCATCCACCCCAACTCGCATCTTAACAACCCGCTTTAAAACGATAATGATCAACATGCAGAGCCCAGTCGTAAAGGCTATCGTGAACACCGTTGCCAACACTTGGATGCCAAACAACTTGATGCCACCGCCATACAAAAGTCCGTTCAGACTAATGGTCGGGTTGACGGTCTTCGTCGCAAAGACACCGGTTAGTATGCTGCCAACAATACCGGAAACCCCATGACACCCGAAAGCATCCAAAGCGTCATCAATTCCTAGGCGTGGCTTTAATAAGGTGATGAAGCCATAGCTTGTTAAAGTTGCAATCAAGCCAATCCAGAAGGCTCCGGCAGCAGTAACGTAACCGCAAGCTGGCGTAATCCCAACCAGTCCGCATAACGTCCCGGTACAGACCCCGACCAGAGTCGGCTTGCCTTTAGTGACCATGTCCATAACCATCCACGTCATCATGGATGTCGCCGTCGCCACCGTAGTCGTCAAGAAGGCTTGGATCGCCACATCATTCATCGCTAGCGCTGACCCCGCATTGAAGCCGTACCAGCCAATCCATAAAATCGCCGTTCCAAGTAAGACCCATAAGATATTATAATGTTGCGTTTCACCCTTACCATAGTTATAGCGTGGTCCCAAAAAGGCCGATAAGACTAACGCCGTAATCCCAGCATTAATATGCACCACCGTGCCACCCGCGAAATCTAGTACCCCTAGATGGGCCAGTAATCCATTGTCCCAGACCATATGCACCATCGGATAATAAATCAGAATCGACCAGCAAGCGATGAAGGCTAATAAAAACTTAAACCGAATTCGACCAACGACGGCGCCCACAAACAGCGCCGGTGTAATAATGGCAAACATCATCTGAAAAATAAGATACAATCCATTGGGAATCTTTGTCGGCGTCAAAGCCGTCAAGTCAATACCATGTAGCCAAACTGCCTTAAGATTCCCAACGATCCCCGCAACATTGCCGGAAAACGCCAAAGAGTACCCAACCAACAGCCAAAGCAAAATTGCTAAGCCACAAATCATAAATACCGACAACATCGTATTAACAACGTTGCGTTTGGATACCAGACCGCCATAAAAGAAAGCCAAGCCCGGTGTCATGAACAATACCAATATACTAGATAAAACTAAAAACGTTGAATTTGCAGCGTTCATATTGTCATCCCCCATCTGTACCATTTAATGTTAGAAAGTATAACATTAGTAATAAATAAATCACAGTATTTTTTAATAAATAGATTTATTTTGATGATTTTTAACCAAACCCGCAGTTAATTAAGTAGCCCATACCAACCAACACGTCAGCTTTTCTAACATTAGCAGGCACTTGCTGCTAATTAACATCGTCACCTGTTAACTATCGGAACGCTAACGACACGGCTAAGCATTTTAGTAGCCACTCCCTCGGCTAAATGACCGAACTGAAAATAATCAAGTGTTATTTTTTAAGCCCCGTTAGTTAATGGCGGGTGACCCAGAATTGGTTCAGTGGTGTCGTTTCTCCTAGTTGGTGATTTTCCCATTTAGCTAATCCCGCGGCTTGGAAGACCTCAACCTCGGCTTCCAAACGCATCCACCACGTTCCAGCCGATGCTGGGCCAACCGGCACTAAACGTACCAAGCATGGTTAATTATCTTAAGTTTCAACCCCTAGCTGATGGATTAAGTTAGAACCAAACTTAATATAATGAAGAGATACGTAATAAACCGTTTTCAATATTGACTTCTATTTTTGCGCATTGTAAGCTTACTAGCGTTCTATTAGAAAATGATTAGATAGATACTTAATCTCTTAATAATTAAAACGGAGGTACATACTTATGCGAAAATATGCGATTATCGGGGTTGGCCATGTAGGGGCAACCATTGCTTACACGTTAGTTTGTAAAGGAATTGCCGATGAACTAATCTTGATTGATACAAATGCTGGCAAGGCTCGTGCCGAACAATTAGACTTACAAGATGCACAAGCACGGTTAGATAGTCGGACGATTATTAAGATCAACGACTATCGTGAATTAGCCGACACTGACATTCTCTTCATTACTAGTGGGAACATTCACGCATTAGATCATGCCTCTGGCAACCGCTGGGCAGAATTTGAATATACCAAAACCATCGTTCAAGAGATTGCCCCTAAAGTTAAGGCCTCGGGTTTTAACGGCGTCGCCATTGATACGATGAATCCTTGCGATGCGATTACCCATTATTTCCAACAAGCAACTGGGCTTTCACGCGCTCAAGTCTTCGGTACAGGAACTTTCTTGGACACTGCCCGGATGCAAAAAGTTGTTGCCGAAGTCTTTGACTGTGACCCTAAGAACGTCAGTGGTTACGTCTATGGTGAGCATGGCGAATCACAATTCAGCGCCTGGTCAACCGTTCAAGTCAACGGTATTCCCATTACCGACTTAGTCACCTCCCACCAGCTCGATTTGGATGCTTTGGAAGCCGAAGCTCGACACGGTGGTTGGGCGGTGCATTCCGGCAAAGGCTACACGAGCTTTGCCATCGCGACGTGTGCTGTCAAGTTAAGCGAGGCCGTCTTCGCCAACGCCCGGCTCGCCTGTCCAGTGTCTGCTTACAGTGACCGCTTCGGTACTTACGTCGGTCAACCGGCTATCATCGGTCGCGATGGTGTTGAAAGTGTCACCACATTAGCTTTGACCGCCGAAGAAGAAGCTAAGTTCCAAAATTCAGCGAACACAATTATCGAAAAGTTCCATGCCTTTGATGATGTCTTAAATACCAAGACAACTTCGGCCCAACGCAAACCAGCCTAACCAAAAATCACGAAAGCCCAGGATCAACTCAATCATCGAGTCGATCCTGGGCTTTCGCTAGTTAAGCTTATCTTTAGCTAAACCAAATTGCCATCTGTTTGGTCCCCACAAGTTTATAATGAAATCAATCAATTTATTAACTAGGAGGGACCTTCCTTTGAAAAAGCGTACATTATTGACTGGTATTTTAACCGCCGGACTCATCCTCACAGTCGGCACACTGCCTGCACAAGGTGCTAGCAAATGGCGATCTGGCGCGCCAAAAGTAGTGCTAGGTACTTGGCGGACTGCTTATACGCACAATCATCATTACAATCCATTTTCCTATTATTTTCGTGACACCTTCACGGTCAGTATGACGGATACGGCTGGGGGTACAGCCATGTACAACCGCCATCCTCATCACCTTAGTAACGGGTCTGGTTGGGGCGCCAACGCACAATTACACTACCAGAAATTGGCCAGCCACACTTACCGACTTCGTTCCTACATTGATGTTAAGCACCACCGCTTGCCACTCATTTATCAAGTCACCTTAAGCCACCATCAACAACAGCTCACCCTCACTCGGTTAAACGGTGTCCCAACCAAATTAGGCCGCTTTTATAAAATCACCAACTAAAAACACTACCGTTAAATCGGTGGCGCTTTTAGTCATCAGACTTAACTAAGCCACCACTATCATAAAGCGGGATCAGTTTCGATCACTTGTTGTTGCCATAATTGCCAAACATTGGCAGTTGAAAAATCACTAGCCCGCTGGTACGCCCCCGTGCTTAACCGTTGGCGCAAAGCAGCATCGGTCATCACTAGTATAATTTTGGCCGTCATTGCTGCTCGATCACCATATGGCACCACATAGCCATTCTGGGCTTGCTTGATGATATACGCCGGACCATAGTAAGTGTCATACGAGATAACCGGAACTCCTTGGGCATTAGCCTCCAATAGCGCCAACGCAAAGCCTTCCAAATGACTTGATAGCAACATCAATTGAGCTTGTTGATACACCGTTTCAAGGTGCGGCGTATAGCCTTTGAAGGTCACAACTGCCTGTAGCCCCGTACTTTCAACTAACTGGTGTAACCGCTGCGTTTCATGGTTACCGTTAATCGCATCACCATACCCATAAATATCTAGTGTCAGCCAAGGCAATTGCTCATACGCCGCCTTAAAGGCTAGAATCGCGTCACTTAAATTCTTTTCAGCAAATAGGCGGGCCACAATAACTACCTTGCCTTTAATTCGTGGCGCCGCATCAATTGGCACTGGACTGGCTTCTAACTGCGCAGTTTCAACCATTCCTACTGGGATATTGACGATTGGGACTTGTGTTCGCAAGCGTTGCCGTAAATCTTGCGCCTGTTGTGGCGTTGCCGTGACAATCAAGTCAGTCCGACTTAATTGATCCGTATAACGCAAGGAATCATAGACTAATTGTGCCTGGAACGGTTCACGATAATCATCAAAATGAACACTATGCAAATATTCAACTTTGCGGGCCGGGGTTTGCATTAAGGTCATCGGTAGATTAGCCACGGCTGTCCGATCAGAGATGAACGTATTGCCACCGCCGTCACGCTGATTCAAGTCATCATAGAATTGGGTAATCATTTGGTCCCGCTTTACACATGACGTCACCTGCCCCGCCGACGTCTTTAACCGATAATTAGTCGCCACAACACTAGTCCCGCGCTGTTGGTACGTAATCTCCAAATAGATTTGCCCCGTCAACGTATAGAATTGTTCCAAAACCAAATAAGTCGTGGCGGGCGCCACCGTCGTGGTCCAATACTTGGTATATGCCCGAAATCCCCGTTCATCATAGATATCCGTACAACTTTTTTGATCAGCCGCATCGAAATAAGTTACTGTACTAATGACCGCTTGCCGATTAGTAGCATACTGAACCGTGGTAACTCGTCGCTGACCATCCCAAAAGCTAGCGCCTGCCGCCTGCTTTTCTAGTCGATAACCCTGCTGCGCAACCGGTAAATCGGCTAAGGTCAAAGGTGTAGCGGCATAAGTCTCAGTCCCAGCATAAAAGTCATAGAGATTGACAAAGTTTTGTTCCGCCAATTGCCAGACCGCATTGTCACTGCGCGTCGTAGCCGAATAATCAATCGTCACTAACTGTGCCGGTACCCCGAATTGGTTAAACAACCGAATCCGTTTCAACTCAGCATGTTCCACCCCGGACGCCAACGGTCCCAGATGATCGTTCAAAAAATAATACATGGTTCCCCTCGCTTTCATTGTGGCTATCCAAAAAGCAGGCAACTCATCACTGAATTGCCTGCCTGATTAAATTAACTGCTTTTGCAAGAAAAATTAGCTTAAATTAGATGAGTTCTTCACGCCGTTTTCGCGCACCCAATAAACCAACTAGACCTAACATAATTGTGCCAGCGACTGCTAATGACCCGGCGCCGGTTTCATCCGTTTGTGGCAACGTTCCAGCATGACCTGTACTTGCGCCAACTGGGTTAGACACTGAACCTTGCAGGTCACCGCCACCCGCATTAAGATCAGCACCGGCCGCAGTTGTCCCAGCTCCAGCCATCGCTGGTGTGGCCACGCCATTACCACCAACTAGACCATTGCCGTTACCAGCAACAGGATTAGTGCCATTGTTCAAGCCATTACCAGTACCAAGCATTGTGCCATGACCTGGCGTTGGACTAGTATGCAACATACCCGTATTAGCGTTAGTACCGCCATTCACGTGATGACTATTGCCAGCCACGTTAGTTCCGGCACCCGTCACTGTTCCGGTATGGGTCCCGCCAACATTAGGCTTAGTCCCATTGCCAGCAGTTATGCCACTACCATTGGTGCCTAAGTCTTTAGTTGGTACCGTCACAACAATTGCCTTACTTGGCACGCCCACATGGGTGGACGTGAGGTAAAGCTTATCGCCAGGTTTTAGTTGTGCATTCGGTACCGTTAAAGTAAAGCGACCATCAGACCCAATCGTCGTTGTGCCCAAAGAATGGCCTTGACCATCTTTAATGGCAATGATTGCACCTGGCTTACCAGTGCCAGTAACCGTGACGCCATTATTATCGTGCTTAACCACGATATTACCTGGTTGCGCGCTTGGTACAGTGATCGTAATGGGGTTACTATCAGTACCAGCTGTCGTTTGTGTAATAACAACCGTTTGACCAGGCTCAACAGCGCCCGCTGGAACAGTAATCGTAAAGGAACCATCCTTACCTACTGTGCCAGTTGCTACTTTATGACCAGTTGTGTCCGTGACCACTACTGTCGATCCTGGTTGACCATGACCACTAACCGTGACCTTGTCATCCTTATTATCGACAACCACACCAGCAGGTTGCGCTGACGGTACTTTGACACCAATGGCGGTGCTTAGACCACCATCAGTAGCCTGTACCACTGCCAAAACAGTTCCCGCTTTGCTATTATCAAGCGGTACCTGAACGTCAAAGCTACCATCATTGCCAACCCTACCAGCAGCCAACGTATCACCATCTGCCGTAAAGAGATAGATGGTTGACCCAGGCGTCCCTTTACCAGCAACATGTGCATGTCCATTAGCTGCTACGGTGACCGTTAAATTAGTAGGTTGATCAGCTGGCATTGTAATCGTAATGGCCTGACTATGTTGACCACCTTTAACTTGAGTTAACGTGACCTTTTGGCCAGCTTTAGCAGCTTCCTTTGGTACCGTTAGCTTAAAGTTGCCATCACTACCTAACGTGCTGCTAGCAATGGCCTTACCAGTAGCATCGCTAATCGTGATGGTTGCTCCAGCAGTTCCTTTACCACTAATCACGACTGAACCATCAGCTTGCTTATCAGTCGTGATATCTGTCGGTGACGACAATTTGTCTTGATTATTGCCGGTGGTTGAACCGGAGCCGGTATTGGAACCAGAGCCGGCATTCGATCCGGAACCTGCATTGGAACCGGAACCTGTGTTTGAACCAGATCCAGTATTTGAACCAGAGCCTGTATTTGAACCGGAACCAGCATTCGAGCCTGAGCCAGTATTTGAACCTGAGCCAGTGTTCGAGCCGGAACCGGTATTTGAACCTGAGCCGGTGTTTGAACCAGATCCTGTATTTGAACCTGATCCGGTGTTTGAACC
>NZ_BJDK01000001.1 GCF_005405105.1 Lactiplantibacillus dongliensis | reverse complement strand
CGGAACCAGTATTCGAGTCAGAACCGCCATTTGAACCGGAACCGGTATTTGAACCTGAGCCGGTATTCGAGTCGGAACCGCCATTTGAACCTGAGCCTGTATTCGACCCAGAGCCAGTGTTCGAACCAGAACCAGTATTTGAACCGGAGCCAGTGTTCGAACCGGAACCGGTATTTGAACCAGAACCGGTATTCGAGTCGGAACCGCCATTCGAACCGGAGCCTGTATTCGAACCAGAGCCAGTGTTTGAACCAGAACCAGTGTTGGAATCAGAACCACCATTTGAACCGGAGCCAGCGTTTGAGCCGGAGCCTGTATTCGAACCAGAGCCAGTGTTCGAACCGGAACCAGCGTTCGAGCTGGAACCACCATTTGAACCGGAGCCAGTGTTCGAGCCGGAACCGGTATTTGAATCTGAGCCTGTATTTGAACCTGAACCGCCATTCGAACCGGAACCTGTATTTGAACCGGAGCCTGTATTTGAACCAGAGCCGGTGTTTGAACCGGAACCAGCATTCGAATCAGAACCGCCATTTGAACCGGAACCGGTATTTGAACCTGAGCCGGTATTCGAGTCGGAACCGCCATTTGAACCTGAGCCTGTATTCGACCCAGAGCCAGTGTTCGAACCAGAACCAGTATTTGAACCGGAGCCAGTGTTCGAACCGGAACCGGTATTTGAACCAGATCCGGTATTTGAACCAGATCCGGTATTTGAACCAGATCCGGTATTTGAACCAGAGCCTGTATTTGAACCAGAGCCTGTATTTGAACCAGAGCCTGTATTTGAACCAGAGCCTGTATTTGAACCGGAGCCGCCATTCGAACCGGAGCCAGTGTTGGAATCAGATCCACCATTTGAGCCCGATCCAGTATTCGAATCAGAACCGCCATTCGAACCGGAGCCAGTATTCGAATCAGAGCCGCCATTCGAACCGGAACCGGTATTCGAGTCGGAACCGCCATTCGAACCGGAGCCTGTATTCGAACCAGAACCAGTGTTGGAATCAGATCCACCATTTGAACCGGAGCCAGCGTTTGAGCCGGAGCCAGCATTTGAACCAGATCCTGTATTTGAACCAGATCCTGTATTTGAACCGGAGCCGCCATTCGAACCGGAGCCAGTGTTGGAATCAGATCCACCATTTGAGCCTGATCCAGTATTCGAACCAGAGCCAGCGTTTGAACCGGAGCCAGTATTCGAATCAGAACCGCCATTCGAACCGGAGCCAGTGTTGGAATCAGATCCACCATTTGAGCCTGATCCAGTATTCGAACCGGAGCCGGTATTTGAACCGGAGCCCGTATTCGAATCAGAACCGCCATTCGAACCGGAACCTGCATTCGACCCAGAGCCGGTATTTGAACCGGAGCCCGTATTCGAATCAGAACCGCCATTCGAACCGGAACCAGTATTCGAATCAGAACCGCCATTTGAGCCTGATCCAGTATTCGAATCAGAGCCGCCATTCGAACCGGAGCCAGTATTCGAACCGGAACCAGTGTTGGAACCGGAACCAGTATTCGAATCAGAACCGCCATTCGAACCGGAGCCAGTATTCGAATCAGAACCGCCATTTGAGCCTGATCCAGTACTCGAATCAGAGCCGCCATTCGAACCGGAGCCAGTATTCGAATCAGATCCACCATTCGAACCGGAACCAGTATCAGTTCCGGCATCAGCTGGGGTCATAATAGTCAATGAACTACCAGTTGTCCCGTTTTTAGCTGGGGTTAATGTCAATGCGACTTTAGCACCGATTGAACCAGGTAACGCCACATGATAATTTCCGTTAGCATCGATTGTTGCTTGTCCGACTTGCTTACCAACCCCATCGGTTACGGTCACGGTGGCGCCGGCAGTTCCTTGACCAGTAATCGTATAACCACTCGTTGAATTGCCGTCAATACTTGGATTAGCCGATAACTCCACACCACCAATATTTAAGAAGGCCGTCTCAATATCATATTCAGATGCGTCTTGTTTCGTGCGACCATCTGTATAACCATCACCATCCGTATCAATCATTAACGGATTGGTGCCGCGCATCTTTTCTTCACCATCAGTTAAGTTATCGCCATCCGTATCGGCCTTTAACGGATTCGTGTAGTCCTTAACTTCTTGACCATCACTGACACCATCATTATCGGTATCCGCCTTTAATGGATTCGTCCCATATTGCAACTCTTGAAGATCAGTGAGGCCATCGCCATCCGTATCTGGCTTGTTCGGATCAGTACCAAGTTTAGTTTCTAACGCATCTGGAATGCCATCACTGTCAGTATCGATGCCTTCAGAAAAGCTAGGGTCGCCACCTAACGGATCAATATCCTTACCATCAATAATGCCATCACCGTCAGTATCACGCATAAGGGGATTAGTCTTATTTTTAATCTCTTGACCATCGCTAATGCCATCACCATCCGTATCGGCTTGCGTTGGTGATGTATGATACTTATTGACTTCATCAGCATCGCTTAACCCATCGCCATCGGTATCACGATCAGCCTTCAATGAACTTTCGTTACCGCTCAAGACGTCATCAGGCACCCCTGCTTTGGTACCATATTGCTTTTCTTGTAAATCTGTCAGACCATCTTTGTCAGTATCCTTCACATGTTCATTCGTATGATCGATATACATTTCATTAAAGTCTGAAACCCCATCTTTATCCGCATCACCTTGGATCAGATCAGGACTAATGGCATTTAAAGCATCCGTATCGGTATAACGAGTCCCACTCAGATTTTCTAAGACTAGCCGTGCCGCAATACCTTCTGCACTGTTCTTTTGTTCGTCTGTCAACGCTTCATACTGCTGTCTCAGATGAGTCTTATCAACCCGCTGGTACGCAATCGATGTTTCAATTGGACTCTTAGGACTGACACCGTAAAAAGTCGGTGTTGAAGTAACCACGAGTTGAGCGAAGTTCCCAATTCCCAGTGTATCTAACTGTGAACTACCGTCAGTGCTTTGTTGGGCTGAGAAATCTGGATCGGTAAAACTGACAGGGAGGACCACTTTTTGGACCCCGCTAAGTGAAAGATCCGCCACTTGCCCCAAGGCTTGACCAACCGTATCAGCAATAAACTGCGTCACGGTAGTAAACGCATCTTGAACTTTGTTATTCAAGGTGTCGCTTAACCCTTGCAGTAAATTACCAACCACTGGTAGTTTCCCAATCGCCGTCCCACCACCGTTAACACTCGTGTTAGACATGGCAATTAAGGACGCAATCATATCATAGGCATCCACAATCCAAGTATTGACCGCTGATTGTAAATAGTTCGTCAAAGATTCCGTTAAACTAGAATCATTCGTGACTTTATAAGTCCCACCAGGCTGCTTGGTCACCCCAGCGAGTTTTGTAATGGCAATTGAATTACCGCCTAAAGCTGCCAACGCTGCTTGATCATCTTTAACTTTTTGTACCGAAGCCTGCAGACCTGCATAATAAGCCGAATTTTTCAGCGCTGGAATGATGGCCACAATTTGCGATAACGTATCAGGAATCAAGGCTACGACCCCACCAGCACCTAGAATCCCAGTAATCCCAGACGTAAAGATCTTAAACAGCTTTTCAATGGGGCCACCCATATAGGTGGTTTCAATCACTGCCGCATTCGTCAGCTGATTGCCAGCTTTAACGCCAGATTCACTAAATAAATTGTTCGACATGGAGGTCGCATCGGTAATCTGGAACGTCTCACCGGTATTGTTATTCTTAACGATGGCGCCAGAACGGTTGGCACTTTGAACGGTCCAAGTCCCAATCTTGACCGAATTATTAATCCGACTATCAAAGCCAAAGGTTGCCCCATTAGTCGTCGAGCCAATCAACTTAACAGACAACCCTGGATTTTCAATCGCAGTGACAATATCGGTATAGCGGGTTTGTAGATTATTAGAATCCGAGCTCAGCGCCCCTTGACTATTCATCATGTCAACCCCGATTGAGGCCACTTTATGCGCACCAGACACATAGGTTTTCCCACCGTACAGAATATTATCATCGTAACTATCATTATTATCCGTACTATTATCATTCGTCGGATTCAGAGCAGTCCCAGTACTATCGGTAATTCGGCCAGAATCCTTCTTTTGCAAATTAGCGGCATTAGCCTGCTTAATCATTTCAGCAACTGCGGCCGTTTCGCCTAATTGGGCCGTCGCCGTATTATCAACAACATAACCCGCTTTGCCAAAGACACTACCTTCCAATAGTCCAGTTTTATGAATGGCATTCGTTCCGGTCGTATTATTCTTTAACGTTAATAATTGCGGTGTCGAATTGACGCCATCTTTGGCGACCGTAATTGAAATTTGATCACCGGAATGCACACCGACTAAAGTTGCCGTATAGGTCCCATTAGTTGCGGTGTTCACTGAAGTAATATCCGTACCAGCAGCCGTTTTAAAGGTAATTCGAGCTCCTGCCGTCGCTTGCCCAGTTACTGTAAAGCTACCATCGGCTTGATTATATGCTTGGGTCGGTGTCGACGTTAGGCCAACGCCATTCCCACCAGTCGCACCGGTAGTCGTAGGATCGGTCGGCGTCGTCATGACTGTGGCATCTTCAACCACTGGCAAGGCCAACATCGCTAACTTAGCACTAGCGGGATTGGCAATGACCTCAGCTAAATGCAATTGTTGATCAGCCATGCTAGTAACCGCTGGTGTCTCAGTAGCCACTTCTGCCGCTGCAACAGTTGGGACCGTTGCGGCGGTTGATGGCGTCGTTCCCGGCACAGCTTGGTGATTAGGGGTAGCCATCGCTAACCCGTTAAAATCATTAGTAGCTGCCGAACTCGTAACCTTTGGCGCTACTGTAACCGCACTTGCTGCAGCTGAACTAGCTGTCGTCGAACTAAGACCAGCTGTCGTCGCGGCAATACTTGTGGTATCGGTCGCACTCGATGCCGAATCCCGTCCTTGATTAGCCGCAGCGCTACTAGTTGTCGTTGCTGAACTGACAGCGGTTTGACCAGGTAATGCCACAGTAACCGCAGCACTAGTTTGACCATTCCGACTGGCAACCAAAGTGATCGTCTGACCAGCATAAGCGGTTAATGAATAGGTTCCCGTACCAGTCACTGCGATTGAGCCTTGATTAACACCGTCAGCGGTGACTGTGATCGTTGACCCAGCCGTCGCTGTCCCCGTTAGTGTCACCGTCGTACCATTGGTAACTACGGTTGGCCGATTGAGACTAGGCGCACTCACCACAGTTGGACCACTCGCCGTTTTGGCTTGCGATGACGCCGTCGCAGCAGCTTGAGTTGGCGCTGTACTTGCCTGTTTTACCGTACTTGCCAAGCTTGACTTAGCCATTGTCGGCGCATCACTGGCACTGCTGCCAGTAACCACCGTTGCTTTAGTCGTATCCGTAGCAGTCGTATCAGCCTTAGCCGCGCGACTATTTAAGATTGGCAACGTGACAAAGAAAGTCGTTAATAGGCCCGCATATACCCATGACCTACCAGACTTATACATCTTATAATATTGCTTTGATTCCGTGTCAATCCGCTCATAATCACGAATTCCTTTAAATTTCACCTCAAAGTCCCTCCCTTTTTTGCCAAAGTTTGAATTTAAGCGAAAAACCGCACTTTCCAGTCCATCCATCACTTTGACAAATTTACTATAGCTAATTTTATTGTAAATTGCAATTAAATAATAACTATTTTGAATGTATTAAATATCCTATTTTTACATATTTGCTTAATTCTCAACAAATCGGCAGTCGACGCTAGCTGTTAATATCCGCTTAAAAATCCATTACTTTAAGCTACTCATACCATAACAACCTTGCTTTTTTAAAATACTATCAATTGCTTCATATTAAAAATTTTATTCAAAGAAACAAAAATACAATGTGACTAGTCAGCCGCTGCTTGCTCACGACTCAACAGTTATATCAAGATTTAAAGCATTCAATATCGTATATATTAATAAAGATTAATTATGTAAATTAGAATTCAAGACTAATTCAAGTATCCATTAATTATTAATTTATTTATTGTGTTGTTTTATAAATAGCGTGTAATTATTCTGTGAATATGCTATCTTAATGCATGGGACAATTAGTTATCACGCGTTACTTACTTTTAATCAACGCACTTCACAATTAATAGCCCATAGTAAAATTTGGTTGAACTGATCCAGCTTTACCACGTCAGTCTAGCGATCACCCACAGCAAGCTCCCATTGACTTGATAGTCACAGTTCAAGTGATAGCTGATTGATACCATCATCCATGAACAATCTTTTGGAGGAGTATTCATGAAATTTTTTAAGTCCAGACACAAACAATCCAGCAACAACCCACAAACGGCTGACGCTGCAACAACCGTCGCCAATCAAGCAGCCGAGTTTCAATCACCAGCTGCAATCGATGCAGCGCCCATCATTTCACCAGCTGCGGCCTCGATGAAACTCGACCGTTACGATCTACATACCCTGGTTAAGAAAATCTCCACCATCACCACTGATTACAATCAGACCCGTGCCCAACTACAAGCACAATTATTTGCTGAATTAGAAGAACAACGCGAAACCAGACGGACCGTCAAGCAAGACCTAGCCCAAACTAATCACCGCATCGACGACTTGAATCAACAGCTGGCTAAAGCGTTAGACAATACTGACTTAACCCAACAAGTCGCGAGTGCAGACGAGCAGCTACAAACGCTGCAAGCTCAAATTGACAATCAGCAGGTCACCCTTAAAACGCTAACTGCCCAGCTAGTCGAACAGACTAAAAAGCAACGGGCATTAGCTAATCAACAGCAACACTTAACCACAACCCGCCAACGGATTGTTCAGACCTTACATGCGGAGCAAGATCCTTTAAAACTCTTAGCAGCGGTTGAAACTTATCGTACTCAGTTAGAACAGTTAGCGGGCCAATTGCAACAAGTCAGCGCCCAACAAACCGCCACTCGGGCGCAGCAGACGCAATTAACCACTGCGACCAATGTCAATAAGCAGCAATTACAGCAGCTCAAAAAACAATTAGCAGCGGCCCAAGCCACCAAAATGGCTGCCAAGCAAGCAATTCAGCTACGGGCTGGCCAGCAAAGCCAACAACTCGCCGACCTCGCGACGCAGCTCGACCAGCTAACGGCCAATCAACAGCGCGCCACGGCCCATTTAGCCAAGCTCAATACGCACATCAAGCTTGCTAAGCAACAATTATTAGATTGGTTTGGTACGACACATCAAGTTCGCCAATTGAATACTGATAACGAGCACCATTATGTCGTTGCCCTTGATAGCTTTTTGCCACAACAACCAGATGCCTTAGTCCAGACGGTCACCCGGCTACTAGCTGCGGGCGCATCGACAGTCGGCCTGTATTCGGCATTATTCGATATCAACTTAGTGGCTGAACTCGAAGTCTGGGCCGACCAAAACCAGTTAGACCAACAACAGCTCACGATTATCAATCCACTTTATCAGCTTCAAAATCAGGGGATTGCAACGGGTGAACCGGTTCAATTGCCGACCAACATTGCTGATCAGCAGTGGGACGCCGCCAATCACGTCCGAACAGTCACGTTAACAGACAACCGCGGACAACTGAAAGTGGACTACCAAACCGATGATGATACGCGGATCAAAGCCATTAGTTATTTAACTAATGGGCATTTAATCAAGCGTAGTTTCTTTAATCAACACGGTTTATTGGCCGCTAACGCCCTGTTTGATGCTGATGGCACGTTAACCCAAGAACAATATTACCGTCTTGACGGCTTGGTCAGTCTCATTGTTGACTATCAAGCTGGCCAGCAAGTCAACGTCAAGTTATTCAATAGTAGTGGCATTCAAACGAATACGTTTACTAATACTGCGACGTTTACAACTTGGTGGTTGGCCCATTATTTACCGCAACCGTGCGCCATGGTCGGACTATTAGAAAATGACACTTATCAACAGTTGATGCAACAGCCGCAGATCAAGGCCGTCCCATTTATCTCTGCGACCTACACGCACAGTGCCCAACTGACAACTTACTTGCAACAAACCACCCAGACCCAATTCATTGTTGCTAACTATCAGACCGCCCAAGTGGTCATTCAAAATAGTCCTGGTAATTTGGAATTACTCTATCTGAATCCGGTTTATCTACCCGCACAAATCGATAATCCGCGCCAACTCGCTAGTAGCTAACCAAAAAGGCCCAGCCAAATTTGGCTGAGCCGATCAATAAGCAATAATTTAAATAAGTTACCCGCTTGATGCTAGTTGGGCGATCATTAATAAACAGTTCCAGCTGTCAGTTTAACCAGCCAGCGGCCACCGAATTCAACTAATACCAAACATAAATGGGCTAATTTAGATATCGACTTTGGCCAACAGGGTGACAATCTTTTGATAATTCTCAAAAGTCGCCCGTTTAGCCGGATCATCACGCAATAAGTCGACGTAAACGCGACTCAACGGTCCCATAAACATCGTTGAATGGTGTACCTGGGCTAATTTCAAACCTTGTTGACAATAATGCAATGCTACTTTTTGCGCCTGCTGTTGGTAATGGTACGCCGCTAACGCCTGGCAGATAAAAAGTTGTTCAACTAACGTTGCGGCTGGCAAAGAGACTTTTTCTTTCACCGCATGCGTGGCCAGCTGCATATAATAATCAATGCGTTCAACGTGCTTTTCGGCATAACTTTCGCCTTTCAGAATATAGGCCAAGACCGTATCCACATTAGTGGCATCATTTTTGGTCAGTTGTAAGACTTGGTCCAGCGTGAATTGCGCATCATCCAACTGACCTTGTTGCAACTCTAGCATCGACTTAACTAACGCATACTGCAAGTGATCGGTGGGCTGCATATCAGCCGGTCGTAATAACTTGAATGTGGCCAAAGTTTTCGGCGTGGCCTCTTGTAATAATAATTGCGTTTCCAGATTTGTTAATAATTGATGTTCTTCTGAAGACGTATTGGCATCAAAATCGTCAAAGACATCATTCAAAGTTAAATTCAAACGTTGGCACAACTTGATCAAAATATTAACGGTTGGTGCCACGTTATGCTTTTCAAGCTTACTAATGGTATTTTGCGTGCAAATCTGGTGAGCCAGTTCGGTCTGCGTTAAGCCTTGCTGACGACGGCGTTCATAAATTCTTGTTCCAAGAAACATATCATTGAATCCCCTTCGACGGTAATGACTAACGAGTAGTCACACCTAACTGTAAGTTCAAAATTTGATGATAAAAACGAACCATTAATTCTTAAGCCTGGTTAACAATCATAAAACCAGCTATTTATACGCTGATCAACTACTACTGACGACTTTTATGGAGAAGTATAATATGTTAAATGTCATAATATGCGAAGATGACCCCACCATCTTAGCAACCCATCGCTTAATTGTTAAAAACTATGTAAAAGAACATCCCGAACTAGCCATTCATATTACCTTAGCTACCGCTAAACCGGCTGAAGTTGAAACTTACCTGACCTATAACACGGGACAAAAAAACTTGTATCTGCTGGCCATCAGCTTTCCCGATTCCAAGACGCGCGGGCTAAAGCTAGCCACCATGATTCGCAAGTATGATTACCAAGCTCAAATTATCTTTATTAGTGATCAATTAGGCCTTAAAAAACGAGCGGCCCGTCAAACCGGTGCTTGGTTAGACTTTATTGACCAAACAACCGATACTGCTAGCCAGCAAGTTCGCTTGCATCAAGATCTATGTTGCCTGACCATCTGTTATCCGCCTTGTGAACGGCTAACCCGATTGACTAGCTAGTCGCACCCCCGTCGCGGTGCTTTCCAGACTACTAGCGTTGGTTTGGTTAACTGAAAATCATTAGTCATTTATCGGCTAATTTCAATCAACCAATAATAGACGATTATATTATAACAAAAAGCTGTAACCACGACTATTTCAATCCATCAAATTCAGTAAAATAGTCACCTATCACCCTATATCTCAATTATTGCCGGTCGCCCATTAGACTTAGTCTTTTTATTAAATCTATCCCATCCCAATTGCCAAACTATGGGTTGCAATGGTAGAATTTTACTAAGCAGATTATTCAAGGCGTTCACTATCTATGATGGGATGATTAACATGCAACAACCACTAACTAAACGCTACCGCTGGCTGATTATTGTCGGCTTAACGGTGATTAGTATTGGCTGTGCACTACTCGGTAAATGGGGCCGCGCCATTAGCGTTACGCTACTTGGTTTGGCACTTGCCGGCTTAACTAGCGGCTGTCTACGGTTTTGCAAGGCCCGTGGATTCAGTCAGATCAGTGGCATGTTATGGTCACTGGCTTTGGCAGCTGGTTATGTACTCGCGATTTTAGGCAGTTATGATTATTTTCGCGGCTAGTGCACGCAAAAGGTTTGGACTCAGGTCCAAACCTTTTTTGCTAGTACTAAGCATTAGAATTTGAAGGCTCACCGTGTCAAAACAGTTGGTCTCTAGTATCTGAACCGACCTTTAAGCTGTGGGCCGCCCCCTGCAGACCGTCCTTTGACTATAGTGCTGGTCACCACGAATTTTGCTGATCAATAGCGATGCGTCACAACGCCTACTCAACTTTTCACTAAGTTAGTTTTCCGCTAAATCGTAGGCTAAAAGCACCGGTTCACTAGTAAAACGTGCTATCATGGAACGATACGAATGAAGGGGGTTAGACCAGATGAGTTCAATTATCGATGATTTACAATTGGCAGAACGCCAAGCTAATCTCATCAATCTTTATCAAGCCGATAGTGAGGTCGTTTATACAGGCTATATCGATAGTCTGGCACCCGATGGCGTGGTCGTAAATACTTACGATGACGCCGGGCTTCAAGATGGTGCCGTCTTCATGCGCTACCAGGTAATTGATGAAGTTGAAACAATGAGTGAAGATTTAGACAATATGGCTTTTCGAATTGCCAATGCTGACCAAGAAGGCCTGACCACAGTTCCACAAGCGCCAGTTCACTTTAACGCCGAACAAGGTGAGTTACCACAGATTCTAGCCAAAGCTTTAACCACTAAGCAAGTGATCTTATTAGTCGCCGCCGACAACGACAACTACTTAGAAGGTCAAGTTCAGATGCTGGCAGATCACCAATTCACGTTTAAAACCTTTGATAAGTTCAATTATCAAAATCATGCAACGCAAACCTTAGCCTATGAAGCGATCAATATCGTTGAATTTCGTGGAAATGAGCTGTTACTTGAAAGTGCCTATGTCCAGACCGACTTCCAGCACGTTGATGCGGTTAAAGCCACCGGACCAACGGCAATTGACGAAACATTGACCCACGCACAAGCAACGCATCAGCTAATTGCCATTCAATCGGCGGACGGTTCTGATATGTTCTTCGTCGGCTTCGTTAATACGTTGAATGCTAATAGTGTCCTCATTAACTTGGTTGATATGACGGGCCAATTCGGCGGATATACGTTATGCCGGCGCTCCTTGATTGAATCGGTGACGATCCAATCCGATTACTTACAGACAATGCGTGGCTTTATTGAATTAAATCGACAATACGAATTAAATGTCCAACCCGTCTTAAATGATGAACGTTTATTTGACGGCACGACTGATTTATTTGAAAGTTTGTTGCGGCAAGCTGGTAACTTCCACACCCTGCTGCACTTAACGACTAACAATACGTTATTACCAGATATGACTGGCTATCCCGGGCAACTCACGAATGATCATTTTATCTTCTATAATGTAGAAGATGATAATCAATTGAATCGCGTCGGCACTTTGATTGACCTAGACCAAGTCGTCGAACTCTCCTTTGGTTATATGGATGCTTATTTACTTGAAAAACGCCTTAAAGATACTGGTGATTTATAGGCACATACAAAAGGTGCGTCAACTCAACTGAGCTGGCGCACCTTTTGTATGTCGTTATGACTTTTTATCTTGATCAAAACGTTTGGTAACTTGATACTTCTTGGCATCCATTTGCGACCGATCCGCGGGAATCAGGTCATCGGCATAAAAAATCGAATACCCTTGATCCTCATTGAGCGGCTTAGCAATTAAAATACCACGTTTACGACCTTGTTGTGCATTATAGATATCAGCACTGCGTAACGCTTCATTATAATCATGGGCTTCAGAAATCGCATCGCCCGGATTGAATAAAACATTTTCATCCATTTCAGATCACTCCCTTTGGATTAGGACTTCTATGGTTATATTATACACAGATTGTGACCATACCGATAATTTAAAGGTTGATATCCACGTTATACGTTAATTTCGAAAGCGTTAACCCTTTAGTGATCAACCGGCCAATCAAGTCTTCAGCTTTGTCACGCATTTGCGCAACCATCTTTTTATCTTGTGCCGTCAAGAACGCTGTCAATTCATCACCAGATAAGTGGGCCGCTTGCTTGTCAGTTGCGGCGACAAATTGAGCCAATTCGATCCGACATTCCTTCAAATAATCAATATCATCTTGAACGAAGTCTGCATAGTGGGATTCCACAATCATCGACACGGTCCGATACAACCAATAAGCGCTCTTGCGGTCATACGTTAATGGCGTATTTGCAAAGCTAGGATCAGTTTCAGAGATATTCGCATGGAATGGCAAGAATGGCGCAAAGGCCGGCATCCCAAAGGTCATCCACATAATCGCACTTTGGTCAGCAGGCACATCGTTACGAATCTGCATGACGTGTGAATTTTGCGTCCGGTTCATTGAGATTGGCCGGAATTTCTTGGCTTCTGGTGAATCAGTGAACGGATCGTACTTGGTCTCATTGTAATGTGAGCCCAAGACATATTCGACATCCGCTACGGAAATCTTCTTAGCCGCATGACAGATAAATGGCAATTCACTAGATTGTGGATCTTGTTCAATCTCGGGGTTGAAGTAGCGTTGCCCATACCAAACCCGTGGCGTATTGTAATGGCGGTCTTTTTCATTGTCAGTTCCGAAGATGTGCCGGAAGTTAAAGCCTTCCTTGTCAGGATTCAAATGATGTTCGGCAACAAAGTCTTGAATACCATCTGACCACATAAAGTTATCCGGATCATCAAAGTCGACCCATTGAATGGCCACTTGGTTCGCAGCAACAGCATAGGCATCGTCGGGAATTCGTTGTGCGACCCAATGATGGCCAGTGACAATTTCCATATACCAAACGTCGTCTTTATCATTGAACAAGACCCCGTTCCCTTCAGGTGACCCATATTTGGCAATTAATTGTCCTAAATAAGTGACCCCTTCGCGAGCAGAATCGATAAATGGGGTGACCATCGTTGGTAAGGAATCTTCCGCCAACCCATTTTTAACAAATGGATCAAAGGTCAATGTATGTTCGTTCCCATAAACACTTTCAGTCGAAGAAACGCCGACGTTCTTTTCATTAAAGCCGTTTTCTTCAAAGACACCTTTTTCAGCCACTTCGATATTAGGGACCCCTTGGTAGCGGTAACCATCAGCTGGTAAGGGTGCGGTAAAGCCATTCTTACCGGAAGTCAACGTTTCATGCCGGCCGTGAACGGCGGGATGAACGATGAACTTTTGGGGGGTAATCGGCATAAAGGTATCGTCGTTGCGGGCGATGATGGTGGAGCCATCCACCGTAGCCTTTTTCCCGACTAAAATTGTGGTACAAGCTTGTTCATACATGCAAACAACTCCTCTATTTCAGTTTATGAATCCGTTTTAACACCTTTAATTCTACACTCTATAGCCAAAATTGCTAGGCAGGCGGAAGCGTTATCAAATAATTCTTACGCAATTTTAATTCCGTTGATGAGTTGTTTTGCTCACAAAATAGTAGGAATTAATATTGCCACTCTGGTTGGGTCAGCATCGGCTGGAACGTGGTGGCCACGTTTTTGAGCCGAAGGGCGGTCTCAAAAGCCGGGCTTTGACTAACCCGGAAAGATCACCGGCTAAGTCAAACGACACCACTGAGCCAATGCTGACCCGCCCGGCGTTAATGAATGGATATCTATAGATTAACGGTTATTCATTTTAAACTAATAAGATTAGCAGCAGTTAGCTTTTCAACATTGACAGTCATCCTTAATATAAGCATGATAATCAACCAAGAAATAACGGTTCTGGTCTCGATATAACCATAGTTAATTAACTGAAATACGTAAAATTCATTCTTTTTAATGAATAATTCTTAATTTTGAAAAACCATCGCCACACTTTCTTCATAATTCGTTGCTATTATATACTCATAGCAATTAAGGATTCCCCTCCGAGATTGCTGTTATAACAATTAACATTCTTTTCATTTACTCCTCCAAAGTAATGAAATCCGTCAAAGTGAATAACTTTGACAAGCTTAATGAGCGGCATGTGAACGTCCCCCCGCTTATATGAATAAACGCTCATTAAGTTCTCAACCGATGATTCCCCAATTGTCGGTTGACCTACTCCTTTTGACCTTCGTATTCCCGTACGAAGGTTTTTTTGTGCTTAAAAATAAATTACCAATTACGTCTACTGATAATGATTAACGCTGGGCGGGCCAGCGTGGAAAAGTCAATCCAACCAACAGTTAGTCAACTAACCACTCACAACACCCCTCTATCATTTCAAATCTAAACCGCCTATAATTAACCTTATCAAATAAAAAGGTGGGATCATAAATGGAAGGATACTTAGATCAACGTTTAATCGGACAACGATTTACCATTAAGGCAACCGACTTGTTGGATGGCGTCACCTTCTACGGCATCTTTTATCATTTAGGAGCGGCGACTTCGTTACATGTCGGGGACTTAGTCGAAGTCACTCACGTTGATGCTCACGGTTTAACTGTCACCGTTATCACGCGCCACCAATAGGGGGAATGGGTCACATGTTGGGATTAATTATTGGAATTATCATCGTTTTGTTAGTGGTCGCCTTGTTACTGGCAGCCATCCGCATCATCACACAGCCTAACCAAGGCGTCGTCTTAACTTTTGGGAAGTTCGAGCGGGTTTTAAGTTCAGGGTTTCATGTTATTAAGCCGTTCATCTCCCATGTTATCGTGGTGAACACAGCCCAAACGCCCGTCGACCTGGATCAACAAGTCGTTATCACCAAAGATAATGCCGAAATCTCAGTCAAAATCTCTTTGAAATACCATGTGACGAATATTGAAGATTTTGTTTTTAAAAATGAAGATTCCGTCCGCAGTATGATTCAAGATACGCGCGCGGCCTTACGGGGCATTATTGGGAATAAAGAATTAAATGAAGTTTTGAACGGCACGCAAGAAATCAACGCAGCGTTGTTCAAAGAAATCTCATCAGTGACTGCTGGTTATGGCTTAAACGTTGACCGGGTCAACATCGACTCGGTTAACCCCTCCGCTGATATTCAAGCTTCGATGAATAAGTTACTACAAGCAACGCGGGAACGGGACGCAACCATTGCCACTGCTGAAGGGAAAAGTCGATCAATCACCTTGGAAAATGAAGCTAATAACCAAGCGTTACTAGCAACCAACACGGCGCAAAACCAAGCCTTGGTTAATAGCGCGACTGCTAAAGCCACCGCGATTCAGACGGAAGCCGATGCCGATGCTTATCGGATGCGCATCTTGAACGAAGCCCTCAGCAAATCTTCTGACAACTACTTTATCTTTCAAAATATTGAAGCCTTCAAAGAATTGGCTAACAGCGATGCGAATACCGTGGTCATGCCTAACCAGACCATCGATAGTTTAGGCATGATTCCAGCGTTAACGAAACTAGGCCAAGTAACGACTAAATAGTCACTAATCAAAGTCTGGAACTTTCCAGGCTTTTTTTGTCGGCCGCCAGCCAAGTTGCTTGAATATAAGTTAATTCATAACTGGTGTACAATTGAACCATGCAAAATTAAACCAAATCGGGGATGATGTTTTGAAACAACCTTGGCAAACCGCTTGGCCAGAACGTATCAGTTATGGTCTCAGCGATGCAGCTGACAATTTAGTTTTTCAAATGATGACGACCTACCTACTATTCTTCTATACCGATGTTTATGGGCTATCAGCCAGTGCAGCAGCGATTTTATTCATCGTGGCCCGGTTAGCGGATGTCGTCGAAAGCTTGATTATCGGCATCATGATTGACCATACGCACTCACGCTTCGGCAAAAGTCGACCGTTCTTTCTCTGGTACGCCTTGCCCTATGTCATTTTTGCAATTCTAACGTTCGTGACCCCTAACTTCGGTGATACCGGTAAACTCATTTGGGCTTATGTCACCTACTTAGGATTAGGTTTCTTCTATACCGCAGTGAACTTACCGATTACATCGATTCTGCCAACTATGTCACAAAATGAACAAGAATTGACTTTACTCGGCGTCATTCGCCAGTTCTTTGGTAGTTCAGTTCAGATTATCGTTGCTGTCTTCACCCTACCGTTAGTCGCCTTCTTTGGTCATGGTAACCAGCAGCACGGCTTCTTATTGACTATCATCTTATTCGGCATTATCTCATTGGCTTTGATCTGGAATACTTTTTTCCGGGTCCACGAGCGCTTCAGTCAACCAGAAGCCGCGCATCAACCGCTAAAAGATGTTTGGCAAATGCTTAAAAAGAATCAGCCCTGGTTCATTATCTCGGTCGTTATTCTGTTGTATTGGTTAACAACGGCCATTAAAAACCAAACAACGATCTACTATTTTAAATACTTACAACACAGTGAAAAATTAGTCCCGCTCGTTAACGGCTTCACTTTTGCTGCCCTGATTGGGGTCGTCTTAATCGTCTCGGCGGCTAAACACATTGGTAAAAAGAAAACCATGCTTACCGGGATCGGCATCGCCACCGGGGGCCAACTCATCTTAGCCATTGGCGCACTGACCAATCAGCTTCCGGTCATCTTTGCCGGCACGTTTATTAACTCAATCGGTAACGGTTTAATCATCGGGCTGGTTTCAATCATGATCGCCGATACGATTCGTTACGGCATGACGATGGGGATTCAAGCTGAAGGCATTCTTGCATCGACGGATGATTTTGGGGTTAATGTTGGACTAGGTTTAGGTGGTTTAATTACCGCTGGCTTGTTCCACTTATCCGGCTACGTTGCCAACCAATCCCAAAACGCCGCCACCCAACATATGATTACGTTAAACTACGCTTGGTTGCCATTAGGCTTGTACCTCGTGATGTTTATCGTCTTGTTATTCTATAATGAAGAAAAATTATTAAAGACTGTAAATAATAGTGACCATTAAAAAGAGCACCGGCAAAATTCTTGCCGATGCTTTTTCATTTCAATCGTACTCATTCAATACTAACTAAATGGTTAACTCTAAGCTGATTCAGGCCAGTAAGCGATCACTTTGGTTCATAACGCGGCCATCAAGTTCCAGCCATTGCTGGGCCAACCAGCGTGCCAATTCAGTGACTTAATCTCACCCAATCAACAAATTAACCAATCCAAACAAAAAAAACGCCACAGCAAGCTTCACTGTGACGTCGATCATTACCTTATATAAGTTAAATCCAAACAAAAAGCCGACCAAAGTCGACTTTTCGGAATCAAAAATCCAATTATTTAACAGCTGGAGTCTTGAACCAGCCAATACGTGATGTGATAACATCAACGATGGCTTTCTTACCAGGTGCCAATAATTTACGAGGGTCGTAGCCCTTACCGATTTGGTCAGCGCCAGATTCGATGTAAGCACGAGTAGCATTAGCAAATGCAACTTGGTTTTCGGTGTTAACGTTAACCTTGCTGATACCCATTTCAACGGCCTTAACGATTTGGTCCTTAGGAATACCAGAACCACCATGAAGTACCATTGGCATCTTAACAGCGTTTGAGATTTCTTGTAAACGATCGAAGTGTAAGCCAGTCCAGTTTTCTGGGTACTTACCATGGATGTTACCAATCCCAGCAGCTAAAATGTCGATGCCGGTAGCAGCTAAAGTCTTAGCTTCATCAACTGAGGCTAATTCACCTTCACCGATGATACCGTCTTCTTCACCACCAATTGAACCAACTTCGGCTTCAACAGAGATGCCTTTAGCATGAGCCAATTTAACGATTTCCTTAGTCTTTTCTAAGTTTTCGGCAAATGGTAAGTCATGCCCATCAAACATAACTGATGAGAAACCAACTTCGATACATTCCTTGGCAGCTTCGTAGTTACCATGGTCCAAATGCATCACAACAGGAACAGTGATGTTCATGCTTTCCATAGTATCAGCAACTAAGTCCATAACGAGCTTGTAACCGCCCATGTACTTAGCAGCGCCCATTGAAACTTGAAGAATAACTGGGGTGTTTGTTTCTTGAGCACCCTTTAAGATGCAACGAGTCCATTCAAGGTTGTTAGTGTTGAACGCACCAATAGCGTAATGGTTCTTGTATGCGTCTTGTGTCATATCAACAGCATTTACAAATGACATAAAAATAACCCTCCTAGGTTAATTAAGAGATACGATTTTTGAATCACATTCATTTTAGCATACTTTACCTCCGAGTGATAACCGATTTACGATATTTATTAAGGAACACAACCCAGTTAAATCCGTAGCCGGCCGGGTTGTTTGAACTGTAAGCCCTTACACAAATATAAGCATATTTATAAAATGGCAGAGCCGGTGACCGTGGGGTTAGTCGTCGGCATCCATTAACGAACCCAACCACCAGTTTAAAATGCAGTAGGCTAGTTTGTTTTAATTGTGAATTAAATAACACAATAGCCGTTATTTAATAATGTAAGCGTTTTCTTTGTATTTCAAAATAGATTCCATCAATACCGGCGTTTCAGAACTATCTCTATTTTTGAATGTAATTTTTGATTTCCCATTTACATTTGTGAAGAAGTGTTTATAATGGACTTGTGAAGTAAAGAACAAGTATCGTTCGTTTAGGAGGAATCACGCATATGTTGAAAGAAATTGATGAAAAAACTGAAGTTAAACAATCAATTGATCGCCTCGTTTTAAATGCCTCATTGGCGGCCAACCGGTTAGAAGTCATGGATCAAGATCAGATTGACGCTGCAGTGACCGCTCTGGCCCACGCCGCCCATGCTGCGCGCGGGATGTTGGCGGCCATGGCCGTGGAAGAAACTGGTCGCGGGAACTATCGCGATAAAGTTTCAAAGAACGACTTTGCTGCTAAAAACATCTATCGCTACATTAAAGACGATAAAACGGTTGGTGTCATTAACGACGACCCCGTTAGCGGGATTACCAAGGTTGCGGAACCTGTTGGTATCATTGCCGGGGTAACGCCAGTGACTAACCCAACTTCAACCGTGATTTTTAATGCGATGCTTGCTCTAAAAACGCGGAACCCCATTATTTTCGGTTTCCATCCTTTTGCCCAAAAGTCATGTGTCGAAACTGGCCGCATTATTCGCGATGCTGCCATTGCCGCCGGTGCGCCGAAAGACTGGATGCAATGGATCAAACAACCTAGCCTGCTCGCGACGGAAACATTGATGAATCATAAGGGGATTGCAACCGTTATCGCAACGGGTGGTTCTAGCATGGTTAAATCAGCCTATTCTACTGGCAAACCAGCCTTGGGTGTCGGTCCTGGTAACGTGCCTTGCTTCATTGAAAAATCAGCTAACGTCGATCAAGCCGTTAATGATGTTATCACCTCTAAGTCATTTGACAATGGGATGATTTGTGCCGCTGAATCAAACCTAATTGTGGATGACAGCATTTATGATGATGTTAAACAGAAATTAAGTGCCAATGGCGTTTACTTCACCAAGCCGGCTGACGTCGATGCCTTAACGAGCACCGTCATTAACTTAAAGAAACAGTCTGTTGACCCGAAAGTCGCTGGTCAAACGCCATGGCAGATTGCCAAATGGGCGGGCTTCGATATTCCGGCTGACACCAAAGTCTTGGCTGTTGAATTACCGGATGTCGGTGGCGATCAACCACTCTCACGGGAAAAGTTATGCCCCGTTTTAGGCGTTGTCCATGCTAAAGACACCCAGACTGGCTTCAACTTAATGAAGCGGACATTGGCTCTTGGTGGCTTAGGTCACACTGCCGTCTTACACACGACTGACGATGCCGTAATGAATAAGTTCGCCATCGAAATGACTGCTTGCCGGGCCTTGATCAATGTGCCATCTTCACAAGGTGCCATTGGATTCAAATACGACAACGTTGCGCCATCCTTGACTTTGGGCTGTGGCACTTGGGGCCATAACTCAATTTCGCACAACTTGGAAGATTGGGATCTGTTAAACGTCAAGACCGTTGCCAAGCGCTTAAATAAAATTCGTTAAAACCTTCAAACAGATGTTATAGAATTTGCCGCCAAATAAGGCGCCGTCACTCAGCAAGTTATCCTTGCTAGTAACGGCGCCTTTTAGGTTGCTATAGTGTTTACTTATCGTTTCGCTAGGCAGGCACGGTATCCGGTGGGGACCGGTCATAGCCAAAAGGCGGTCTATAACCTCGCCTCAAAGCCGAAAGCCCACGTCTTTGAGGTCGCCCCATACAGTAAGGCAGCAAAGGACTCTGCCTAACTGTATCGACACGGGACACCATGCCTGCCTAGCTACACTTAGATCACCTACATCTTTTATCTTCAATAATACATAAAGCATATTCAACGCCGGGCAGTTCAGAATTGGCTCAGTGGTGTCGTTTGACTTAGTCGAGTGACTTTTACTCGAGTTAGTCAAAGCCCGGCTTGTGAGACCGCCCTTTGGCTCACAAACGTGGCCACCACGTTCCAGCCAATTCTGAACCGCCCAGAGTGGCAAGCTAATTTGTTAACCGTTTAAACTTAAAGGCATTGCGAATTTTATCTGGCCGATAGAGAATCCAGCGACCGATACTCCATGTTAAGTAAGCCACCAGAATGGCCATGATCACACTTTGATACCAAGGAATCGTCTGATTATAATGAGTCGTCACAATTTCGACCAGTAGCATGCCGAAAGATGAGAAGCTAACGGCGACCGTTAAATACGCAATAACACCCCACAGAAAAATTGGACGTAACTTGGGGAACAAGAAATAGTCGCCAGTGCTTTCTAAGGACAAGTGGTCAAAAGCCCACCGGTTCAAATAAGTACAGCCTAACCAAATGACCAGACTGCCGGCAATTAAAACACTAAAGCCCAGCCAAGTCGATTGATCCAGTTCATTTAACGGATTGATTGTCCATGGCTTTTGCCCTGTCAGATATGCCAAAATATTCATTAACCCATCAAACGCAAACGGCAAACTACACATAAAGATAAACGTCGTAATTGCACTACCAACCGTTTGACCGAGCCATAAGCCCCACACCGCACTAACACTCATTGCCGCAATCAGGCAGGCGAGTTGACTCAATAAATAGCGCAAGTCAACGCTCCAATTTAAATTATAAATCGCATCTGACCGCTTAATTAAGACTAATAGGCTTAAGAATACCGCCTGCATCAAGACGTAGCCACCAATAAACATACCAGTAAACATACTGACTTTAGCACGATAAATTTGTTTCCGAGTCACTGGCAAAGCCAGTAAATAATGATTAAACGCCGTATAGTTGTCCCAAGTAAACATTAGCCAACCTAAAATAATCGCAATTACCACACTCACGGCTAACATTAATAAATCACTATCTGATGCCATATAACCAGCGTTATTAAATAACTTCCCGCTATTTTGTGTCAAATTAGTCGCGGCTTTAAGTCCGGTTAAGCCCATAATCACTAAAACCGGTAATAGCATCCCGCGGTAATGCCGCCACAATAATTGGCGTAACGTTGTCGTTGTCATCGTCCATTCCCCCATTCTAAGATAGCAACTCGTAATCGTGTTCATCCGTTAAGTTCGCCATAAATAAATCAGTTAACGATAACGGTAAGGTCTCTTGAAAGACCGGTTTCGTTGCAGCTAATTGGCTTTGCAATTCTGGCGTGAAGTCTTCAAAGACAACGACAATTACCCGACCCGACACACTCACAATGTGACCGTTAGTCTTGAGTAAAGCTGGGATTTGTTTATCACGATAAACGAGTTGTAGCTTACGAGCCTTGGTTCGCATTGTTTCTAATTGGTAATCGTGAATCACGTGACCCTGCTTTAACATTAAGGCCCGGTCAATAATGCCTTCCAGTTCGCCAAGATTATGCGAGGCGATCAGGATTGCCCGCTGCCCGGTAGCAACTTCATCAATTAAGATGTTCAAGACATTCTTGCGAACAATCACATCTAAGCCGTCCAACGGCTCATCCAAAAACAGATAAGTCGCTTGGGTTGCCACACTCAGTATGATTGTAAACAAGCCAAACATACCTTTAGAAAAGTGCCGTAACTTTTGATCAGCTTTTAAATGATACCGGCCCAATAATTGGTCAAACTTCGCCTGATCAAATTGCGGATAAGCCGCTTGATAATACCAAGCAACTTGTTGGGCGGTCATCGTCTTAAAGAAGTTCGCTTGTGGATCGACAAAGCTCAGTTGCGGCCGCACACTTGGGTCATCAGCTACCTCGTGACCATCAACTAAGACTTGCCCGCCTGTTCGTAGATATTGACCATTAATCGTTCGAAAGAGGGTCGTTTTGCCGACCCCATTTCGGCCAATCACGCCAACAATCTGGCCTGGTTGGACCTCAAAGCTAAGCTGATCTAATGTTGGCTGTTGATTAATCGTTTTTGATAAATTTTTAATTTGTAAGCTCATACCGCGTCCCCCTCATCCATTTGCGCTAACCATTCGATTAGCGTCCTAACCGGAATTCCCGCTTGGCTAGCTTGTGTGACCAGTTGCTTTAACTGTTGCTGTACTTCTTGTTGCGCCAGTTGCGGATCCGTGACGTTAATGTAAGTCCCTTTCCCCGGTACTGTGCGAATCACTTGTTCCGCTTCCAATTGCTTGTATGCTTTGGCCACCGTATTCGGATTCAACAAATTGGCTTTAGCCATGGCGCGAACCGATGGTAACTGATCGTGTGGCTGTAACAGACCGTGCTGAATGTCTTGCTTCAACCCAGCCACCAACTGCACATAGTATGGCTGTGTACTTTGGTGATCAATCATAACCATGTCGTAACCTCCTGACTTCGGTGACTGTACTATGGTGTATTATAGCAAGCACGCATTTAACTGACAAATTGAACTCAGTCATCCTGACAAACGACGGCTTGATTAAGCCTACGAGTACCCCCCGTTCCCCTAGTAGTGTAAGATTTGGTTAAGGTCTAAATCTCCTGCTAAAAAGGCGCCCTGACAACAGTTGCCAAGACGCCTTTTAGAACCTATTTTATTTTCGCCGCAATTCGCTGGCCGCATATTCCATAATCCCCATCAGCGCAATCAAACTAATCGGGAAAGCAATCGCACTAACCATGAGATTCGCTGTTAATTCAAAGAAATAGAAAATAACTGCCAATAATACCATGGCCGCAATCAACATGGCTGTGTCCGCCTTCGCCCAGTGCTTAATCATCGATACAACCTCATTTCATTTATTTTGTCGTAACGAGTGTAACACGAACCCCATCAGTTTATCCGGGATTAGGCTAAGAATTAGATTAGAAATGCGCTCATAGTTTGGCAGCGATTGCACAACAGTTTAGACAAGGAGTCGCGTCATGGTCGTCACGGCTAACCGGCCGTTATTCTTCAACGGCAAGAACAATTGATCACCATCTTCAAAATCCAACTGATGCCAAAAGGCCGCGACCCCCGTATCTGCTGTGACGCGGGTTAATTGTAGACAATGAATGCCACTTTTTAAGGCCGCCTGCATCAACCCCGTCGCAATTACTTTACCAACTGACCGCCGTTGATACGGGGCGCCGACCATCAGTAAACCGATGAAGATGAAATCCTGTTCGGGATACTGATTCAAGATATCTAAAACGGCTACTAAATGCGTCGCCAAGTAGAACCCAAAGACTTGCTTTTGATCCGCACTGACTTGTTCTGGATGGGCCGTTAAGTCTGACTGGATCTCGGCTAAGGTTAATTCACCAGCCCCAAGCGACTCCCGGTAACCCGGATTGCTGCGTTCGAGATCGAATAAAGCTTGTTGATCAGCTGCCGTTAAGAGGCGAATCTTAAAATTAGGTAATTCACTTTGTAAAACTGATAGTTTCATATTAGTTACTCCCGTTCATTGAGTTACTGGCCATTATAGCAGAGTCCTGGCTGATGCTTCGGGTAATTAACCGATTTGGTCAGCCTTTCATGACCTTTTTGGGAACAAAATGGTCAACGACATGTCGCTTTTTAAATAGAAATGCTATACTTAAGTTGTGAATTCGTTTACAATGCAATGAATTCAGCAAATCTATAGAAATTAGGTGACGCCAATGCCAGCACAATCTGCCGAACAATTATGGAAAGCTTTTAATGAAACGACCGATACTCATGGTGCCTCATATCAGACGCGGTGGTTTGGTGACCAAAACCAACCTGAACAAGTTCAAGCCGCTACCGATGCCATCTTGGCTGGTCAAAAAACGGCCACGACGACACCCCTAGATAGTTATACCGCCGAACAAGTGGCCATTCCACAAGTTGGCGACTACAACATTTTATTTAACGGCGACTTAAAGCCCGTCGCAGTGCTTAAAACGGTGGTTTCGGAATTGATTCCGTTCTACCGTATCTCTGCTGAACACGCTTATCATGAAGGTGATGGCGACGGGTCAATCGGTGATTGGCGCAAGCTCAAAACGGCTGAATTTACGCCAGCGCTTGAAGAACATGGTCATCATTTAAATCCAGATACCCCGATGGTCAGTGAAGTCTTCAAAGTCGTCTTTCGGGCGGATTAACCCAAATATAAGCTTTTAAAACGGACTTACGGACAGCTGTCCCAGTCCGTTTTTTTAATCACCAAGATTACCCGCTAGATTTCAGCTTGTCACGACTAAAAAATCCGTTATAATTAATTGTTCGGACTAAACTTAAAGTTTACTCAGACAAAACTTGCTAAAGGGGGTGACGGTCATTAATCTCGGTCAACAACTGCGGAATCTACGAATTCAAAAGCAATTGACCCAAGAAGAACTCGGCGAACGCGCCGATCTTTCTAAAGGTTATATTTCGCAATTAGAACATAATCAATCCTCACCTTCGATGGAAACTTTTTTTGCAATTTTAACGGTCTTAGGTGAATCGCCCGCCGATTTCTTCCAGCCGGAAAATTCAGCGAATCAGATTGTTTATCATCCCGCTGAACAAACCACTTTTGACGATGAAGCCCTGGGCTATCAGCTAAAATGGCTAGTACCGGCATCGAACGACAATGCGCTCGAGCCGGTCACCATTACGCTGGCTCCCAACGGTCGCTTCAAACCCTTTGAGCCGTCGCCAGCTGAGACCTTCATCACCGTCCAAGCTGGCTGCTTAACCCTAAAACTCGGTGCCCAGGAATATTCAGCGCAGGCAGGCGATACATTGTACTTTCACGCAACTAAGCACCACCAAGTCAGCAATGCCGGTCAGACGCCCTGCACCTTTACCTTAGTCACCACAGCGTCTTATCTATAAAGCATGCTGCTATTTTTGCCGCTCCGGTTGGTCTGGATTGATGCTGGAACGTGGTGGCCACGTTTGCGAGCCAAAGAACGGTCTCGCAAGCCGGGCTTTGACTAACCCGAGCAGACCACTCGGCTAAGTCAAATTTCACCACTGAGCATCATCCAGCCCACCCTGCGCTAATTAACAATCTCATTGTCAAACAGTCCCATACAAAAATGAAACTATGAGACGTGAAACCTAACTGACAACATTGCTTAAAGTCGCAGTGACCAGCAGGTTCGCCGTGTCGAGACACTTAGCTGGGCGCTTTAACCCAGGTTAGTGTCTGGGTCGACTTTTAAGACGTGACCTGCGGCTTAAAAGCGCCCTGCAGACCGCTTTTCGGCTGCAGGTCTGCCCCACCGCGAACCTGCTGGTCAACGGAGACGGCAACCTCACCAATATAAACAACTAATAAAGACCCTAAAAGGAGGAATCCGAATTGGCGGTTAATAACCAACCGATTATTCGGTTAACCAATATTTGTAAAAGCTATGGGGATACTCAAATTCTCAAGAACATTAACTTAGAACTCGAAGCCGGAAAATTTTATACCTTACTTGGCCCATCTGGCTGTGGAAAAACCACGATTTTACGGACCATCGCTGGCTTTACGGACGCAACCGCGGGACAAGTCTTTTTCGATGGTCAAGTCATTAATGATGTTCCGGCCAACCAGCGCCAATTAAACACCGTCTTCCAAGATTACGCCCTTTTCCCCCATCTGAATGTCGCGGAAAACGTGGGTTTCGGCTTAAAACTACATAAAGTTGCCAAAGCTGAAATTGAGACCCGCGTGCAAGAAGCCTTGAAGCTTGTGCAATTGGCTGACTTTGGCGACCGTGAAATCAGTGAGATTTCCGGGGGACAGCAACAACGGGTGGCCATCGCGCGCGCACTTGTCATGCGGCCGAAAGTCCTACTACTAGATGAACCGCTCTCCGCTTTGGATGCCAAGTTACGTAAAGATATGCAGTACGAATTACGTGATCTGCAGCAACGGCTAGGCATTACCTTCTTGTTCGTCACTCATGACCAAGAAGAAGCCTTAGCGATGAGTGATGAGATCTTCGTCATGAAAGCCGGTGAAATCTTACAAGGCGGCACCCCGGTAGATATTTACGATGAACCAATCAATCACTTTGTAGCTAACTTTATTGGGGAAAGTAATATTATCCCTGGCAAGATGCGCCAAGATTTTGAAGTTGAATTCGTGGGTAAACGGTTTGAATGCGCCGACGCCGGGATGCGGCCAAACGAAGCCGTTGAAATCGTCTTACGACCCGAAGACTTGGATATTGTCGCCGCTGACCAAGGTAAGTTAGTCGTCACGGTCGACTCACAACTCTTCCGTGGCAATTACTTTGAAATCGTGGCCTATGACAACGATCATAACGAATGGCTCGTCCATTCAACGAACCCCGCTGATGAAGGCACGCCAATTGGACTGACTTTTGATCCGCAAGATATTCATGTTATGCGCTTAAATGAATCCGAAGCAGCCTTTGATGCTCGGTTGGAACGCTACGAAGATGATGACGAATAGGAGGCCGGTCGCATGCAACGGAAACAAAAATTAACTCGGAACA
Organism: Lactiplantibacillus dongliensis; assembly: GCF_005405105.1. Taxonomy (GTDB): domain Bacteria; phylum Bacillota; class Bacilli; order Lactobacillales; family Lactobacillaceae; genus Lactiplantibacillus; species Lactiplantibacillus dongliensis. The sequence continues at coordinate 95,109 of NZ_BJDK01000001.1, read as the reverse complement.
CGGCCTACTTTGTCCCTTATACCCTTTGGATCGTGCTCTTCGTCATTGCACCAGTGATCTTGTTGATCTATCAATCTTTCTTCAATATCGATGGTCAGTTCACCCTTGGAAATTATCAGACTTACTTCACCTCAAGCACCTACTTGATGATGACGGTAAACTCCGTGTGGTACGCCTTTTTAATTACTTTGGCAACCTTACTGATCAGCTATCCCACGGCTTATTTATTAAATGAGACCAAGCATCCACAACTGTGGTTGTTACTGATTATTATGCCGACTTGGATTAACTTATTGCTGAAAGCCTATGCGTTTATTGGAATCTTCAGTCAAGTCGGCATCGCCAATCAATTTCTAAGCTTCATCGGGATTGGTCCCAAGCAATTGCTATTTACCAATTTCAGCTTTATTTTTGTCGCGGCTTATATTCAGATTCCATTTATGGTTTTGCCGATTTATAACGCCGTCAGTGAGCTCAATCCGTCGTACGTCAACGCTAGTCGTGACTTAGGCGCCACGCCATGGCAAACATTTAGTCGTGTCATTTTCCCACTCACGTTACCGGGCGTTAAGGCTGGCATTCAAGCCGTCTTTATTCCCTCACTATCACTCTTCATGCTGACACGCCTGATTGGCGGCAACAAAGTGATCACTTTAGGGACGGCGATTGAAGAACACTTCCTCACCACGATGAATTGGGGGATGGGTTCGACCATTGGCGTCGTCTTAATCATCGCCATGGTCATTATTATGTGGCTGACTGGCGGGAGTAAACGACGGCCGCGAAAGGGGTTGACGAAATGACCCGTAAATTCAAATGGCGGCACTTATACTTATGGCTAGTCTTTATCGTGTTATATGCGCCAATCATTTTTTTAGTGGTTTATTCTTTTAGTGCTGGCACAACCATGAATAACTTCCATGGCTTTACTTGGAGCCATTATCAAGATTTGTTCGCCGACAGCCGGTTAATTGCCATTTTTTTGGATACCCTACTGATTGCCTTGCTATCATCAGTTTTAGCAACAACCATTGGGACGTTGGGCGCACTGGGGATCAATAACACGACCCGGCCGGTTGCGCGCAACACGATCCTGTCATTAAACAATATCTTAATGGTCTCCCCCGATGTTATTATCGGGGCTAGTTTCTTGATCTTCTTTACCGCTTTAAAGATTCCGCTGGGATTCGGCTCGGTTTTACTTAGCCACATCGCGTTTTCGATTCCCATTGTCGTCTTGATGGTCTTACCGAAGATTCAAGAAATGGGCACAAGTTTGTTAGATGCGGCGTCCGACTTAGGCGCTAATAATTGGCAACTACTCAGCCAAGTCATTGTGCCCTATATTATGCCGGGAATTTTTTCGGGGTTCTTTATGGCTTTGACGTATTCTCTGGATGATTTTGCGGTCACTTTCTTCGTCACCGGCAACGGCTTTACGACCTTGTCTGTTGAAATCTATTCGCGGGCCCGCCAAGGCATTAACCTGGAGATCAACGCTTTATCTGGCCTAATGTTCTTGTTAGCCCTCATCTTAGTGATTGGGTACTACTTCATTAACCAATACAGTAGTCGCCACCGTGCCGCAGCAAGGGGGCGTCGGTCATGAAAAAGCTCATTAGTGCCATTATCGGTTTATTAGCAGTCTGTGCGCTATTGGCGTTTGGTGCGCACAACTTGCAAGCTAGTTCCGGCAGTAACGGCAGCAAAATCTTGAACTTATACACTTGGGGCGATTATATCGATCCCAGTCTGCTGACAAAGTTTCAAAAGCAAACCGGTTATCACGTTAACGTGGAAACCTTTGACAGCAACGAAGCCATGTTCACCAAGATCAAGCAAGGCGGGACTAGTTATGATTTAACCGTGCCCAGTGATTACATGATTGAAAAGATGAAAGCAGCTAAGTTACTCTTGCCTTTGGATAAAAAACGACTAACCGGAATGCAGAATTACGATCCACGCTTTATGAACTTAGCTTTTGACCGTCATAACAAGTACTCCGTGCCTTATTTCTGGGGCACCTTGGGTATCATTTATAACGACAAATTCGTCCAGCCCGGCAGTATTCAGCATTGGAATCAGTTGTGGCAAAAGAAGTATCGCAATCAGATTATGCTGATTGACAGTGCCCGCGATGTGATGGGCTTTGCCCTAGCATCTAACGGTCAGTCGATGAACACTACAAATCCGGCGACCTTACTAGCAGCCCGTAACAAGTTGAATAAACTCTCACCGAATGTCAAAGCCGTGGTGGCTGATGAAATCAAGATGTATATGATTCAAAACGAAGCCGCCATTGCGGTCGATTGGTCCGGGGAAGCTGCAGAAATGTTGGCTGGCAATTCACACTTACATTACGTCGTCCCTACTGAAGGCAGTAACTTGTGGTTTGATAACCTAGTCATTCCGAAGACGGCCAAGCACTTTAAAGCCATCTATGCGTTTCTAAACTTCATGAGCGAACCGCAAAACGCGGCGAAGAATGCTGAGTATATCGGTTATGCCACGCCTAATCAAAAGGCTAAAACCTTATTGCCTAAAGCCATTCGCAATGACCGGCAATTCTACCCTGATAATCGGACAATCAGTCATTTACAGATTTATCAAGACTTATCACCAGAACTTGTGGGGCTCTATAATGATCGTTATCTGGAATTCAAGATGCATCATTAATCACTCAGTCTACATTTAAACCAGCACGCTAATCATCGCAAAATGATTAGCGTGCTTTTCAGTTAGTTTAGATGCCAGGAACTCCCGACAAAGTGACGAGTTACCTGAGATTCTAGGCTAACCAGCGTGACAACCTAATTAACATTTGAAGGATTTAGGTTCCGTTGACCGGCCAATCAATGCTAAACTATGACTAACATAAGGGGGAATTAACTCATGAAAACATTTCGACGCGGTTGGGGCGCGGCCTTGCTACTATTCATCTTAGTACCTGTCATGATGTTTGCCGCGGCCTGGATCGTCAAGCTCACCGGCTTACCAACTAATTTATCCGGGCCATTTCAAGATGGTATCGTCGTCATTGGCGCTTGGCTGTATAACCACTACTTGACCCGTGTTCCGATTCACTGGTGGAATCCACGTGATTTAGATCATCAATTTCACCTCGCTGTCCCGTCAATTATTCTAGTCGCCATTTTAGCGCTGGCGAAATTAACGCAGCTCTTTCAAATGAAGTTTCAACCCTTAATGCTCTTCTATATTGGGTATGTCATCTTAATTGGCCTGACGGAAGAATTTGTCTTTCGTGGCGTCTTAATTCCATTACTAGCGCGGTCGATGCCAAATCATCCATTAGCAGTCATTATCGTAGATAGTGCCTTATTCGGCGGCTTGCATCTGATCAACACCTCGCAAATGTCTTGGACTTACGTCTTGCCGCAGATTTTATTCGCCATGGCGCTGGGAACCTTTTTTGCCGGCCTGTACGTCAGCACCCAGAACTTGGCTTGGACGATTGGCCTGCATGCGATTACTGATATTTCGTTAGTCACGCAATTAATCGACCATCCGAATAACTTCAATAATTTTAATATTTCGCCCGTAATTTCAGCCGTGGTCGCTGCCTTTTATTTCTTACTGTTAATTGTGGCGATTGTAGTCGTTAGTCGCCAAGTTAAAGGCATCAAAATTAAAACTGAACTATAACCCTACTAGTCGTCATACTAAGCTATGGCGACTTTTTTACCGGCTAATTTAGTCGCACCACTTTAAAAAGTATACAGTAAGCTGTATACTTTAATCGAGAGGTGATCACATGACTGACGATGATTTAGTATCACGTCAAATCGTTGTTTTAGGTCGTAAAATTCGACATCGCCGCAATTTATACAGTCGAAACTTAGATTTAACCAGCGAACAAGCTGATGCAATCCGCTTTTTCGCCGACCATCCGCAACAGACCATTGCGGACTTCCGAACTTTTGAGGAAATTACCCATCAAACTGCCCGGCTGATTGTCCACCGCTTGGTTCAAAAAGGGCTGATTACTTTGCAGCCCAGTCCCACTGATGGCCGTGCTAAATTAGTCCACTTCACGGTAGCCGGCCTAGAAAAACAAGCTGAGCTTGAACAACATATCTGGCAAACTAGTGCCACCTTATTTGCCGACTTCACACCAACAGAACAGCGCCAACTGTTAACATTACTACGGCGTGCTAGTGACAATCTAGCCAAGAAAGGACCTGAAATCTTTTGAAAACACGTCTATACACCAAAGACGTCAAACTAGTCTTGGCAGCTAGTTTCTTCTTCTTAATGAGTCCAATGCTCGTTAACCCAATTATTGCCGGGTTCGCCAGCAGTATCGGGGCTAGCAGCATTTTAGCGGGAATCATTGCTGGCTTAACCAATCTGACCTCACTAATGCTGCGACCTTTAGCAGGTAATTTAACTGATCGTGTCCCCAAATACCATCTAACCTTTGTCGGCGGCTTCTTACTGTTAATCGCCAGTTTAGGCTATGGTTTAACTGATAACATCGCTTTAATCATGATTTGTCGTGTGATTAACGGGCTGGGCTATACGCTGTGTTCCGTCTGTATGGCCACTTGGATGGCTAATCTCCTGCCACCCGACCGCATCGGTTCTGGGATGGGGATTTATGGCTTAGCCAACGCCCTCGGGATGGCAGTTGGTCCGGCCGTCAGTGTCTACCTCTATCAACACTACAGTTACCAATCTGTCTTCTGGCTCGCGGCCGGCTTCAGTCTATTACTATTAGCGGTAATTCAATTTGTCGGTAATCAAGGGGTACCCAGTCTAAGTTATCGCGCCAATAAGACGCCTGGCAAGCTACGTTTAGTGCAACCTAAAGTCATCCCCGTTGCCATCATTTTAATGCTCTTTTCCTTGCCGTATTTTGCGACGCAAACATATATCGTCAGCTACATCGCCAACCGCCACTTCAGTGTCCCGGCCAGCATCTTCTTTCCAGTTTATGCCATTATTTTACTCGTGATGCGGCTAGTCTTACGCGATGCTTTTGACCACGTGCCGTTTAAAACATTCATTTGGATTTGTCTAGGATTTAACTTACTTGGACTAATTGGCCTAACTGATTTAAGCAATTGGTTCATGCTGATTGTGGGGGCCTTTGGGTTAGCGGCCGGCTACGGTTTAATGTTTTCCATCTGCCAAGCCAAGTCTTTGACCCTCGTTCCCGAAGCCGACCACGGCCTGGCCAACAGTACCTTTTACATCGGTGTCGACCTCGGCATGTCAGTCGGTCCGATGCTAGCCGGGGTCATTACGACCGTCTTACCATGGGCTTGGCTCTATCCAGTGATGAGCCTCACCTTGCCATTAATTGTTGGCGTCTATCTACTTAATCGCCGCGACTTAGCTTAGCTCAAAAAAGGACGACCTTAGTTCGGATTAATCCGAATTAAGGTCGTCCTTTTTCAGTTCCGTACTAGTCACAATGATGACAGCACTAAGAATTTGATCAAGGTGAGCACCACTAACACTAAAGTCCCAATCAAACTGGCTCGATTCAACCAATCTGACGTCCAAGTTACCGGAAACACGATGAACTGACCATTTAAAACCAGTAAGCTAATAAATGCTAAGCCAGCTAAGACCCATTTTGCGGTAATCATCAGGCTAACTAACAATAAACCACCCACTAATATGGCGAAGCCAATCTGTAGTTTAGTGCGTGACTGATTAACTGTCATCGCGACCACCCCTTCTGTTGATACCGTCATTATAAGGGGGGCAACGCGTATGACGGTCGCTGGCGACTTAGTTACTTCAGTGACCGTTTAAGACAACCGCTGTTCAACATTGGTGGCCACTATCAATAAATCTTCAAATAAGACTTGCTGCTGACCAGGGGTTAACTTTTCAGCCACGACCTCAGCGCAATAAAAAAGTGAACGCAACCGCTTAACGGGTCTCGCTCACTTTTAGTCGTTTGATTTTTTTACTTGATTGGTGCTTTCTTAGTTAAACGCGCCACATCACGAACAATCATTAATTCTTCATTGGTTGGCACAACTAAGACATCAACTGGTGCCCCATCTTTACTAATCATCCGTTCTTGACCGTGAACATCATTCTTGTCGTCATCAACGGTCACACCGAAGTAGCCTAATTGACTGGCAATTTGAGCCCGCATCTCAACGGAGTTTTCACCAACGCCCGCGGTGAAGACTAAGGCATCTAAGCCGCCCATTTCAGCGATATAACTACCGACATATTTAACAACTCGGTTGGCAAAGACATCCAAGGCTAACTTCGCCCGGCGATTGGTAGCTTCGGCAGCATCCAAGTCCCGCATATCTGGTGATACGCCAGATATTCCGAGTAACCCTGACTTATGATTCAAAATATCGATAAAGTCTTGCACGTCGGAAATTCCGAGATGCCGCATTAAGAACGGAATCAAAGACGCATCGATATCCCCAGAACGGGTACTCATCGTAATCCCGGCTAATGGCGTGAAGCCCATCGAGGTATCAATCGCTTCACCATGATCAAAGGCGGTAATTGACGCCCCAGATCCTAGATGCAAGGTGATTAACTTCAAGTCTTCCAGTTTCTTGCCTAAAATATCCGCAGTCCGATGGGCAACGTAACGGTGACTAGTCCCGTGCGCACCGTACTTCCGGGCGCCAAACTTTTCATAGTATTCGTAAGGAATACTGTATAAGTAATTGACTTCTGGCATCGTGGCATACAGCGAGGTATCAAAGACAGCCACTTGGACAGTCTTTGGCAACAATTGCTGGAAGACTTCGATGTAATAAGCTTGCGTCGGGTTATGTAACGGCGCGTATTCGGATAAGTCCTTGATTTGTTTCAAGGTTGTTGGCGTAATCACCACCGAATCCTTGAACTTTTCGCCACCGGCAACGATCCGGTGACCAACCCCAGTGATTTCACTCAAATGTTCCAGAATGCCATCACTCTTCAAACGGGTCAAGACCATCGCTGCGGCTTCTTGCGCATCGATGGAGTCTTTGGTTTCGGAATACTTTTCGCCGCCCGCTTTTTTAATCACGAACTTCGAATTTGGTAAGCCTAAGCGATCGACCATCCCGGATGCGATCACCGTTTCTTCGGGTAAACTGAATAATTTCCATTTTAAAGTTGAACTGCCTGCATTGATTGCTAATACTTTTGCCATGTGTCTTTCCCTCCATATCAACTGTGCTTACTGTAAGTGTAACCAATAATGGATGCGCTTTCAAGGACTGAATGAAAAAGTCGCCGTTTTTCTTGAAAACGACCACATTTTCATTAAAAAACAAGGTGAACCGCATGCATATCGTTTCTTTCGTCAGCCTGATTCGCAGTATAATAAAGGTAACGAAAGTGAGGCGGTTATCATGACTAAGAAACGTTTTGATTGGACATTAAGTAACTTGTTCGCGGCCCTCTTATTAGTTGTCGGCATTGGCTTACTGCTTTGGTTGCTGATTACAAGCTTTGGCACTCGTTTGAGCGTCGAGGCAGCGGTAACCGCCGGCGTCTTACTTTTAGCTGGGCTAGTCTTCCTGCATCCAACACCGGTAACCATCTTGGCACCGATGATTGGCTTAATTAGTCTCAGTGCTGGTTATGCGACCTACTTCAGTGCTCACTCTTGGTTCAGCGCACTAGTTGCTATCGTCATGATGGTGGCCATCTTAAGCTACGGCTTTAATCTGCGGCAGGCATTACGGCGGCGCCACAGTTCTTGGTCCCATTAATTAAGTGAACTTAACATCCGTGATTTTCAAACAACGTTACAGCTGGTCAGTTTCCAGCTGGACGTTGTTTTTTGTTTGGATGAGTTGCTTGCCTGGTCGAGTGTAACTAGACAGGCATGCTTGGCGCCAGTTGAAATTGCCGCCTGCCGGTTGGTTCCTAAAACGCTGGAACGCCATGAGTCATTCCGAAGCCAAGCCCAGTCTTCAAAGCTGGCCTTGGCCTATGTCCGATCAGACCACTCGCACTAAGGCCAACGACACGACTGAGCATTTTAGAAACCAACGGCTCGGCTAAATGTGTGGTCGACAATGAACAGTCATTAATTTCCGTTAATTAACGGCGGGCGGCCCAGAATTGGCTCAGTGGTGTCGTTTATCTTAGTCGTGGGTTTCGACTTAGATAAAGCCCGGCTTTCGAGACCGCCCTTCGGCTCGAAAACGCGGCCACCACGTTCCAGCCGATTCTGGGCCAACCAGAGTGACAATTTAATCACCTAACTTGCAGACAAACTAGAACGTCTGTTTTATACTTAAAAGGATTTGTTTATTCGACATTTGTAAGGAGGTGGCGGCTTTGCCCACAAAGATTGGAATTCGACAGTTAGTTGAGTTTGTCCTGCGTAAAGGGGATTTGAATGAAGTTAAAAATAGTCAAAATACCGCGCTAATGGGCGCTAAGATTCATCGCCAATTGCAAAGCAGCCGCTCCGACGCTTACCAAAGTGAAGTCTACTTAAAAAAGACGGTCACCATGAACGGTACCGACTACGTCATCTCTGGGCGTGCTGATGGGATTCAAACAACTGATGACGGCGTCTTGATTGAAGAAATCAAGACCTCGGATCAAGCCTTTGAAGATCTCACGGACAATACTCATGATTTGTATTGGGGACAAGTTAAAGTCTACGGCTACCTTCTGATGCAAGACCAGCCTGACACCGACAAAGTCACCTTGCAACTAACCTATTACCAAGTCGCCACTGAAAAGATCACTAAGACGCAAAAAGTTCTGACGCGCGCCGAAAGTGAACAATTTTTTCAACAACTCGTCACTGAATATGAGTATTGGCTCACGCTACGTGCGGACTTACGCCAACGCCGCAACGCGTCGATCGTCGACTTACCTTTTCCATTTCCAGACTATCGTCGCGGCCAGCATGAATTAGCCGTGGCGGTTTATAAAACGATTCGGCTCCAAAAACGGCTTTTTGTGGAAGCACCAACTGGCACGGGTAAGACCATCTCTACCCTATTTCCAGCCGTTAAGGCCCTCGGTGAAGACTTGGTCGAACGCCTCTTTTACTTAACCGCCAAACAAAGTACTCGCCACGTGGCCGAAGAAGCGGTTGCCTTAATGAGCCAGGATGGCCTTAAACTAAAAAGTATCACGCTAACGGCCAAAGACCAGATTCGCTTTCCAGAAGAACAAGATGTCCCACCGGAAGAAAACCCATTTATGATTGGCTATTACGACCGGCTAAAACCGGCGTTAAAAGACATTCTAACGCACGAAGATCAGTTGACTCGTACCGTGATTGAAACATACGCCCGAAAGCATACCCTCGATCCTTTTGAATTTTCATTAGATGCGTCCTTATTTTGTGATGTCATTATTTGTGATTATAACTATTTATTTGATCCATTAGTCTACTTGCAACGATTCTTTAGCGAAGACGATGCCGACAATTTCTTTCTTGTTGATGAAGTCCACAACCTCGTCAGTCGCTCCCGCGATATGTATTCGGCAGCCATTAGTGATGCCCCCATCGCCGGCTTATTGAAGCTTGCTAAGCCCGATAAAACACAACCGAGTGATGATCTACAACGTGAGCTCAAAAAAGTCCGACGCAGCTTTACGCGCATCAGCCGCGTTCTGACTGACGACGGTGTCAACGAACAGGTTGGCCCGCTACCACCGGAAAAATTACTGGCGACCTTACGGCAATTTAACGAATTTGTCGGTGACTGGATGCAAAAGCAAGACCCGTCGGACCTGTTAACAGCCGTGCGTGATTACTTTTTTGACTGCCTGACTTTCGTCAAAATTGGCGACCTCTTCGATGGCAGTTATCAGACTCGACTTGTCCTAGATGGCCATCATGTCACCGTTAAAGAATTGTGCTTAGATCCCAGTGACTTTCTAGACCAATCTTTAAGTCGCGGTGCCGGCGCGGTTTTATTCTCAGCGACGCTATCACCGATGACTTATTACCAAAATGTCTTGGGCGGTACTGATAACAGCCTAGCCTATCAGTTACCCTCGCCATTTCCACCAAAGCACCAAGCGATTCTAGTGACGCAATATGTACAAACGACTTATCATGAACGCGCCCGTAGTGAAGGCGCCATTATTGACAGTCTCACCGCCTTAGTCACCGCTAAGCCGGGTAACTATCTCGTCTTTTTACCATCGTATGGCTACCTGACCCAGATTAAAGCGGCCTTTGAGTTAGCGAATCCTGATATTCAGACGACCGCTCAAGCCAATGCAATGGACGGCGCTGCACGTCAAGCTTTTTTAGACCAATTTCAAGCTGATACCACTCAGACGCTAGTCGGCTTTTGCGTTCTTGGCGGTATTTTTTCTGAAGGAATCGATTTACGTGGCGATCGGCTGATTGGTGTGGCCATCGTGAGCGTTGGCTTACCCGGATTAAATGCCGAAACGAATTTAATTCGTGATTACTACGACCATGCCAACGGCCAAGGCTTTGCCTACGCCTACCAACTCCCCGGGATGAACAACGTTTTACAAGCCGCTGGGCGTTTGATCCGCAGTAGTCACGATGTTGGCATCGTCTTATTACTCGACCAACGATTTGCCAGTCGACGCTATACGAGTCTATTTCCAGCTCATTGGCAATACTATCAAACGATCCGTTCAGTTCCACAACTCAGCGCAACCATCGCGAACTTTTGGCACCAAATGGAGGACCCGCAACATGAAAACTAAGTTAACCCGACAACTCGAAAGCACCCTTTACCAATATTGCCTCGAGCAAGGCAGTTATGTCGTCGAAGAAGTCTCAATGCCTGACAAAAAAGGCATCGTCGACACATTAAGCTATCAGCAGCTACCCGATGGCCAAATCGAATGGCGCTGCTACGAATTGAAGGTCACTAAAGCCGACTTTCACTCCAAAGCCAAGTTGTCCTTTATCGGTCATTATAATTATTTCGTCTTACCCCAAGCCCTGTACACTGAAGTGGCTGATGAGATTCCCGAACACATTGGGGTCTTGATCTACCGCGCTTTTGACAAGCGAGCAGTGGCGCTGGCAACCGAACCATTACGGGCACCTGGCTTTTTAACCGTCGCTAAGAAAGCCCAGCATCAAGCCTTGCAAGTCGACGAAACGGCCCTGACTAGTCACTTTGTCGCGTCTTTATTTCGAGAGGTTGATAAAGCCAAACGAGTCAAAAAAGGCCTGCAGCTTTATTCGGATGACCAACTCTATAAAGAACTCAAAAAACGCGGCCAAGCTGGCTATGATATTTATGACCCTGATCACAACCTCTATGACCGCTTCGTCGATGAGTTACAGCATGATGCCGTAACTGCGTTACAGACCGAACTCGACGCCCGCAACGCTGAATATCAAGCGTTACAACTTAAGTACCAAGCCTTATTAGCACCTAATCTGGAGGACCGTCTATGACCACTTATTACCCATACTTACGTGGCCGAATGTACGACTTACTGGCGTTAAAGGAATTAGTCCAGCAGCACGCTCTAGGCCCAAAGATTGTCCCAATCATTGAACCCGTTCGTGATTCAAAGGAACTACAACAGACCATTGCCGCTCTGATTACCGCCAAACAGCCTTTCAGTGTCATTGCCAATCCGCAAGTCAGTGTTTACGGGCTAAACGATACAAAACTGTACCCGTTACCCGATCTCAGCCAAGTGCCATTCTTCCAGCCGAGTGCCATTCTCGCAGCTGACTTTAGTCGCGACTTCTTAACAACCACGCCTGGCCAGACCAACTTGCTGATTGCTCGTAATTACCCGCTACTCAAGGCTTATCATCAGACGGCCGTCCTGCGCCAAGTCGATAAGGTCCTAATACCAGATGAAGCCCGTTTACGAGCCTTGGCTGGCACCAAAGCAGTCCTGTTAACCGATCCCATGCCGTTTATTCCCCACGTGGCCGAATATGCGGATTTAACCGATGACTATTTCGCTCCGGCTTACTGGTATGGCCGATTGGCTGACGGTCAGTATTTTGGCGACTATTCGATGGTCGGCAGTCACTACTTCGACAAGGGCATGCCTTCCCGCGCCATCGCACTGCACTTAATTTATGTCACCGTAGATGGTCACTTGCGAGTACATCACTTTGTCTCGGATAGTAACGAAAGCATGCGCGGTCAAAAACAGAAATTCTTCGAAGCCCTCACAAAATTAGTGACTTGGGCACCCGCACACTTGCAAGGACTCAATGAGACGCCGGCTTTACGCACACTATTAGCCTTCGCTGATCACGACAAATTTCCCGGATTAGGTACGATCAAGAAGTTGTCATTAATGCATCATCTGCAACTCATGCACCGGCTATTAAATCTAAAAATAACCGACCACTAACTTGTGATCGGTTATTTTTGCGTTTGTGTCAGTTAACTTGACGCCTGCTGGTCGGTTTCTAGAATGCTGGGCCAGCCAGCGTGACCATTTAATGCAACTAACATCAAATACTTTTTAATGATCCCTACTAATTCAAGCTTACTTAGCACTCATCAACAGTGCCACTAATTCCGCCGCTGTGATTTGGCCTAGATTTGCTGGTAAATCAACTGTCGCTAACGCTGATGACAGTGCCGTAGCGGTAAAATCAGTTCCCATTAAGGCCCTTTCAACAACGGTAATATCACCGCCCGTAATAAAGTCACCGTATAATTTCAACGCACTGATTTTGCCAGCAGTAACCGTGAAGTTAAAGCTGACCGTCCCAATAGGATAGTGCTTAGACACATACTGGTCATAACCAGGATTACGCCCATAATTCCACGCATCGGTATCATATTTGCCTTGCAGTCGTTCATCAATGATGGCCCAATCATGATCATTTAAATGATACGTCTCAATCTGGTCCAGTGAATCGACCTTGAATAGTCGCTTCAAAAGTTCTTGCTTAAAGGTTTCAATAGCTAAATGCTGATACACCGGCTTCAAAAACGGCATCACATTGGTGACCCGGCTGTGTACTGACTGAACCCCTTTAGAGGCTAACTTATCTTTGGCTGGCGTTAAAACCTGATTGGCGGCATCCATATCCAAGTTATACATCAAGGTACCGCCGGCCGCATAAGACTGACCAACTTTAAACATCGTCATTCCGGAAAACTTCTGATCGCCAATCACCATATCGTTGCGACCTCGTAATTCAGCGGTCGTCGCACCCATATCGTGTAGCGCATCGATAATCGGTTGGGCAAAGTGGTGGTAATCGCCAAAGTATTGGTCATCATCGATCACAATGTTTTCAAAAATAACATTACCAAAATCGTGATAAACGGCACCCCCACCAGAAGTTCGCCGTACAAGTTTGATTTGATGAGCCTTCAAATACGGTAAGTCCACTTCCGCGTATGCATTCTGATTCACACCCACAATCACAGCCGGCTGGTTGACATACATGATTAGCCCATGACCTGGTAATTTCAAATCATTAACGAGATAATTATCCAAGGACTGATTAACAATCGGATCATAGACTGGTTTTCCGTTGCGCGAGGTATCGATAAAGAACATGGCAAGCCCTCCTTTGAGTTGTTCATGATTAACCCTATGATAGGACGATAATTTTTGAAAAACAATGCCTTTTTGTAAGCGGTTAAGTGGTATACTATAGCTTTACAGACAGGAGATGAACACATGGCTTCAGCATTAAAAGTCACTTGGTTATGGTGGAAGAACTACTGGATTGAACGACATACACCAATTACCACGACTTATGACGGCATCTGGTTACGAACCAAGTCTCATAATCGCATTATCTTGGGCCTGACTGACCAAGCCAAGGAAGATATCGGTGACATTACCTTTATCGACTATCCAACAAAGACCCCGCACTTGAACGCTGGGGATCCTTTGATTGATCTCGAAGGCGGCAAAGCCGTGGAAACCTTTAAAGTCCCCGTTGGCGGTACCGTGACAGCCTATAATGACGACTTATTACAACATCCTGAAAAGATTAGCCAGAATAAACTCGCTGATAACTGGATTGTTGAACTTAAAGGCGATTAATCCTTGAACACATCAATTACTAAAAGTAAGTGTTATTTTGTTAGTGTAATCGATTACATTTCCAGCAATTATCACGATTTTTATGCTTTTTATAAATTCACAAACCACTAAAAACCACGCGATCGACAATAATTACCGGTCGGGTGGTTTTTTATCGGTCCCGTCATAACGGAGATGAGTTGGTTTGCTCAGTTTAATAACCGTAACTAAAATGCCGAAAACTAACTGTTCACAGCATGATTATTCAACCACCTACTGGTAAATATTACAGAATGTTACAAGAAACGGCTTATATTACAAAAAGCCAGTTATTTCGTAAAATAACTGCTATTCATTTGTCACACTAACCAGTTATACTATTCCCAGTTAAGATGCTTAGCAGGTAACTCGGGGGCTAAGCAAAAAATTCGGAATAAAAAACAGGAGTGTACATGACTTTGAAAATTAAAAGTGCATTATTATCAACCGTTGCAGCGGCTTCCGGTCTTTTTGCCATTGGAGCGACTGCTAACGCAGCAACTGTGACAGTTAAAGCCGGCGATACCGTTTCAAAGATTGCGCGAACTCATCAAACAACCATTTCTGCCATTGAAAAAGCTAACCATTTAAAGAATGTTAACTTGATTTTTGTGGGTCAAAAGTTATCCGTTAATCATCAAGCAGCAGTGAGTGCTTCTAGCACCACAACGCCTGCTAACACGGCAACACCAAGTACCACGACCCAAAATCAATCAGCAACCACAGCCCAAAATAACCAAGCCCAAGCATCAGCTACAACGACCGCTAGCAACACAACTGGTGCGGACGGTTCAGCTAAAGCTTGGATTGCCAACAAAGAATCTGGTGGCTCGTACAGTGCCCGTAACGGCCAATATATTGGTAAATATCAATTAAGCGCCGGCTACTTAAACGGCGACTACTCCGCCGCTAACCAAGAACGTGTGGCTAACAACTACGTTAACTCCCGTTATGGTTCATGGTCAGCAGCCAAAGCCCACTGGGAATCAACTGGTTGGTACTAAACTGAATTCAATTTTTTAAAGCATCGCTGCGGCGGTGCTTTTTTGATTTGTGCACAAAAATAACCAGTCCCTATTCAGAACTGGTCAGTGATCTTTAGACCTCAGCATTAGAAGAATCCCCAAAATGGTCCTGACTTCCAAGCCGCTTCGCCATCACCACTTCATTTTTTCAATTTAGAGATGCCAAGCAATTCGCAGACGTTCGCTTAAAGAAAGCTTCCGTTCGCTAAAATGTGCAATTGGCGTTCCTTTTGAACGTACTGCCGCCCATAACTCGGCGTCAACTTCTGCTGGTGATTTTGAGCTATTACGATAGCGTGCCTCCAATGGCTTTGTCAGTTCTGAAATGCGAGCTAACTCTGCTGCGGTATATTGACGTTTAATCCTAACATCAGCTGGCATTTGGGACGCCTCTTCTTTATGTTCAATCATGGCTTAAACCCTCCGTTCAAGAATTAGGCAAACTTGTGCTTGAGAAATTTGACACCTTTTAAATCAATCCCATTATCCAACTGTTCAAAGATAACCTGATACTTAGGAATCGACCAAAAGCCCTTTAAAATAACGGCCATCTGATCGCTCACTAATGACCATTTAATCATACGTTTAGACATTGTCATGTATAATCCTAACCGATTCAACTTCGTTAATAAGCCATCGTAATCAAAATCCAATTGTTCAAATCGCTCACTGATTACTTTATTGACTAATTGCTGGCTATACTTTATAGCTATTTGATTAAGCATATCATCTGCCACTCGTTTGTCTACCATAGTGTCCACATTTGCCAAATCTTTAATCATCATGACGGCTGTCTCTTTTGAAAATGCCTCTAATTGTTGTCCTAAATTGAAAATAGTCACTTCATTATGATGGTCATTTAACGAGTCCAGGCCGCCCTGGTAAAGATGATCTTTATAATAGCTAAGCAGTAACTGGTAATCGCCATCACTTAAAACCCGATCAAACGCATGATTAAAGTAAGCAATTTGATTAGCTACCTGTCCTTCAAAATAATCCAACAACAAGTTAGTCCGATCGAATGACCGGCTACCCAGATGGTCACGATATAATAGTAGCGCAACCACCAAGGATAATAAGTAGAAAACATCTTTAAAGCTCTGCCAAGTCCCATTGCCTGCCAACGTCGAAAAACTAGTCCAATTCATGCCGCCACCTCCCTGCTAAAGTAATCCTAGCTTAACAATCGAATGTATGTTCTTGGTGATTAAGCTGTCACTTTTATGTAAAGGTTTCAACATCCTAACTTTACAATTAAGATGAAAATTTGCTGAAAATGTTACAAAACATTACGAAAACGGCGGTTTATTACAGTTTGCAGCAAAAAATGTAACGCCCTATTGATTAAGTTGCAACACTGGGTCGCTATACTAGTCAGTATTGTTTGGTTAGCGCGTTTCAACTAATGCTAGTCAAAGTCGCGTGGACTCGAGCGTTTGAGTCCCATTTGGAAACCCACTGCAACTTATAGGAGTGAATTAATTTTATGAATATCAAGAAGATCGTTTTATCAACTATCGCCGCTTTTAGTTTATTTGCCGTTTCTGCTACCGCAGCTAACGCATCAACCGTCACTGTTAAATCCGGTGATACTGTGGCCAAGATTGCCAGTGCTCACAACACGAGCGTGGCAGCTATCAAGCAAGCCAACCGCCTTTCAAACGTTAACATGATCTACGTTGGTGACAAACTTGAAGTCGGTGGGACTACCACTAATACAACCGCGGCTAAAGCTGCTACTAAGACCGCAACAACGACAACTAGCACCACTGCAACAACGACTAATACCAATGACAGTTCAGCTAAAGCTTGGATTGCCGGCAAAGAATCCGGTGGGTCATACACCGCTGCTAACGGTAACTACTATGGTAAATACCAATTAACCAAGTCCTTATTAGGCGGTGACTTATCCGCAGCTAACCAAGAAAAAGTTGCGAATAACTATGTTGCATCTCGTTATGGGTCATGGGATAAAGCTAAAGCCTTCTGGTTGGCTAATGGCTGGTACTAAAACCAAGCTTAATTTAAATTAAAAATTACTAAAGCACCAGTTATCAACAATTCATCTTGTTGATAACTGGTGCTTTTTCGATGCTAAGGACTTTTCCACAAGTTAACAACGACTAACAACTACTGGTTATGCACATGGGGATAACTTAACCAGCTTAGGCTTCCTAATAACAGCACTTGCATGATTAAGAGCGGCCAATTCTCATCACCTAAAATAAGGTAACTTGCCATAATCACCATCATCCCAATTATGACGGTAAAGGTTAGCCCTCCCGTTCGTTTAAAGATCGGTATCCAAATTAATATTGGAAAAATGAACCAGTAGACAGCCATCAATAATAGCAGCCTTCTGGTCATATCCGGCACCGTATCTGCTGCAAACATGATTGTGACGTAAAGACAAAAAAGTAATGCTAGACTCGAAATAATGATTTTTATGAGTTTCATCGTCAACCTCAATCAGATCTGATTTGATCATTAGTGAAGAATCCCTCACTATCGATCCACTGATAACCATATCTCACGATCAAGGCAGTTACCAACACTGGCTTAACCATCCTTACTATAACTTTAGCCTCAGCCAACGCTGATGCCACATAATCGCTCCTGCTAGTGACAATAAATGACCTAAACTCATTTAATTCTAGCCAGAACGTCACCGTATTTCATTATTAAAATAACGCTTAGTTTTACACAAAAAGCACCTCAACAACCGCGTAACCGGTCATCAAGATGCTTCCCTAATGCTTAACCTTCTAAGGCAAATTCATGTTTCGCCAACCGATACGAGTGGTCACAAGCTTTCGCCACATCGGACTCATGGGTGACGATAATCACACATTTATGTTGGTCATGGGCAATCCTTTGGAACTGCTCAATCACATACTTGGTGTTTTCCTCATCCAAATTACCGGTTGGTTCATCGGCAACGACTAACTTGGCGTCACAGACCATCGTGCGCGCAATCGCCACGCGTTGCTGCTGCCCACCAGATAGCTTTTGCACATTCTTAGTCATCTGTGCATCCGTAATCCCGAGCTTATGCAACATCGCGGCCGCAAAAGCTTTATCACCACGATGACTAGAGTCAGTCACCGCCATCGCAGTTAACAAGTTATTCAACGGTGACATGTAATTGAACAGATTATACGATTGAAAGACAATCGCCACGTGCGATTTCCGATAATTATTCAGGCCAATTTTATTGATTGGTTCGCCATTTAGTTCGATCTGACCAGCACGAGGCTTGTCCAAGCCGGCTAGTAATGACAAGAACGTTGTCTTCCCGGAACCACTTTGACCGACAATCGCATACGATGTTCCGGATTTAAATTCGAGATTAACGTGCTCGAACAGGCTATTTTCCTGGCGATCATACCAATAGCCTAAATCAGTTGTTTTTAGCATCCTGTCCTCCTAATCAATCAACACTTTCTTCGGCTGTAATCTTAGAATCCCACCGGCGGCTAACATGATCGACAAGAACATAATAGCCAACCCGAAGCCACCAAGTTCAACTAAGTCGAAGACGGTGACACTCACATCTAATTCGGCTTGCTTTTGTGTGGTCGTTCCACTCGTGTGACTACCAGGGGCGCCACTCATATTATCGCTAGGCTTACGATTGCCACTTGGCGCACTACCACCGACACCAGGTTGCCCGCCTTTCGTCTGCGTTGCCGTACTGCTAGTTGTCGCGGTGGTCGCCTGTTGTGACACTAATTGTTGCCCAAGTTGATTGCCAACAAACTTACCACCGACACCGGCAACTGCAATCGAAACGACTAAGACCATCACCATTTCAACGAAGAACTGCGCCACAATCTTCCAGCGTGCTTCACCGAGTGATAGCAAAACGCCAATCTCATAACGCCGTTCGCGAATCATCAAAATCACAATTAACGCTAAGATGATTGTCCCGGCAATGGTGACTAACCAAACGATCTTATCGGCAAATGACTTGACGTTAGCCATCGACGCTTTCACCGTTTGATAACTGCTATCATTTGTCGTTAATGAATATTTAGACGTATTGATCAGCTTTTTACCCGCCGTCTTCACGGCACTGACTTTAGCTGGATTCGATACCTTAAATGTCACCGAATCAGCGGTGTTTTGATACTTCGACCCTTTGACCGTATTCGCAAACGTATAAGACGTATAGACACTATTCGAGGGGTCCGTGGCACCAGGACCTTGTTGCGTGCTCGTGCTAGACGAGGCTTTATAGATCCCAACAATGGTCATCGTATAGGTCTTCTTCGTCCCAGTCGTGGCCTTCAACTTGATTGAATCACCCACACTCAAGTTATCCTGTTTGGCCAGTTCACTTTCGATGACGACATGATTGGTTCCTTCATCACTAGTCGTAATTCCGCGGCCTTTCGTCATCTTGCTGGACTTTTCTTCAAAGGCTGGCGTCGAACTCGTCGACGTGACCCCTGAGATGGCAATATCACCAGAACCGCTAGTGCTGCCACCTTTCATGCCCATGCCACCACTAGTCGAACTATTCCCAGATGTCGAAATAGCATCGAAACCGGTCGCATTCGCTGAAGTCGATACGGTGGCACTATAGCTAGCAATGTTGTTAAGTTGCGCGATCTGCTTGGCATCACTTAACTTGACTGGTGAAGTGGTTAGCTTCGGTCGACTCGTCTTACTGGTCGACGAACGACTGCGCATCTGCTTGAACGCTGCGGCCCGATTAGCTGACAGCGTGACAGTGGCACCAACACTTCGTTTGGCATTACTCGTCGCACTATCCGCGGCATTCCGAATCAGTAGACCGGCTAACACAAACAACATGATGGCTGACGTAACCAGAATTAATAAAATTGAACGGCCTTTCTTCGCCGTCAAATTAAGCCATGCCCGTTTGAAAAAATTCACGGCTTGACCCTCCTTAAAAATAAGTATTCGTACTGCTATGTCTTGAACACTTCTCAACATACCGAATAAAAATAACCAAAATGTGACCTTCCTAGGACCTTTCAATGGTATGCCAGCGACTATTTTAAATCAGCTCAACCTAACCCTCGGATGAACGGGTTTAGCGCACAAAAAAGGCGCCAAACGTGATCACGGCGTTTGGCACCTTGGAGACTTGATTACGCTTGGTACTAGTTGAACTTGTCACCTGCCGGTTGGTTCCTAAAACGCTGGAACGCCATGGGCCATTTTGAAGCCAAAGTTCGGTCTTCAAAACTGGCCTTGGCCTAAGTCCGAGCAGACCACTCGCACTAAGGCCAACGACACGGCTGAGCATTTTAGAAACCAACCTCTCAGCTAAATTTATTGATTGAACATTTTATAAATATCGACTAACTAACGGCGGGCGGGCCAGAATTGGCTCAGTGGTGTCGTTTGACTTAGCCGGTGATTTTTCCGGGTTAGTCAAAGCCCGGCTTGTGAGACCGCTCTTCGGCTCACAAACGCGGCCACCACGTTCCAGCCGATTCTGGACCAACCAGAGTGGCAATTTAAACCAACTAGCACCAAGCATACTTGATTATTTAATGATGCTTGGCTTATTTAACCCCAAATTCTTCAAAGTAAGCGGCTAACGGCTGTAACTCTTCGGCGTCATATTGATGTTTAAATGCTGCCACTGAAGCCGCCGACGTTTTGGCAGGATCAACATCCAAGATTTCAACCGGCAACCCACGCTTAGCCGTAATCTTGCAATCAATCAGGACTGGCCGCCCTGCATTAATTTCCGCCATCGCCGTTTCAAAGGCCGCATGAAGTTCGTCAAAGTGTGTGACTTTAATGCCTTTAACGCCCATACCTTCTGCAATCTTCGCAAAATCGGCACCAATCAAATCAATCCCAAAATAAGGTTGCGGCACATCCTCTTGTTCCGACTTGATAAAGTTCAAGGTTTGATTTGAGGTCACAATATTAAAGATTGGCAAATGGTATTTCACTTCGGTCAATAAATCTTGCATGACCATTGAGAAAGCCCCGTCACCAGCAATATTAAAGGCTTGCCGCTCTGGATAACTCATCTTCGCTGAGATAGCGCCCGGTACCCCAGCCCCCATCGTGGCAAACAACGCGGAAGTTAACAGTTTCTGTTTGGGATTCATCTGTAAGAAGCGGAAGCTGTTAATCGTATTATCACCCACATCCATCGCAAAGATGGCATCGGCGGCGGCCACACGATTGATTTCACGATACACTTGTTCATATTCTAATGGATCGGTCGTGCGATCACTGAGCTTCTGCAAGTATTGCTTCCACGCGTGCATATCAGCTTGGGCAGCTTGATAATATGGCGATGGTGCTGCTGGTTCGCTCAACGTTAAGGCTTGCTGAATGAAATCTTTGGCATCGCCATTAATCCCATAGTCTAAATGATGATGCCGACCAAATTTACTGGAATCTAATTCAATTTGGACGTACTTAAATTGATGGGTCGTATACATAATCTGTGCAAACGAATAATCCGCCCCAATTGAAACGACCAAGTCAGTAATCGCCATCAATTCATCAGCAGCTTTAGAAGCGGCACGATACGCACTACCCATATTGCCAGCAAAGCTATCTGGAATCACGCCTTTGGCTAAACCAGTAATAATGATGGGCACTTGTAGGCGATCCGCCAACTGCATCATCGCTGCCGTGGCCCCACGCGACCCTTGACCGACATGGAAGACAGGATACTTAGCAGCTTTAATCATCGCTAACACTTGCTGCACTTGGTCAGCCGGAATCGCTGGGGCCGTAACTACATTAGCTGGGACACTGGCAGAATCATATGGCACGTCTGGAATTTCAACGTAACCGAAATCATTCGGAATGGTGACAACGGCCACCCCTTTTTCTTTATACGCCACGCGAATCGCCTTATCAATCACATAAGGGAGGCTTTCCGGTGTCATGATGGTGCGATTAAAGACCGCCACATCACTAAACATCGGTTCTTCCGCGAATTCTTGGAAGTAGTCATAATTCATGTTTGTATGTGCAACTTGTCCGACTAATGCCAGCACCGGCACATGATCTTCCTTAGCATCGTATAAACCATTCAGCATATTCACCGCGCCGGGACCCGCTGACCCAAATGCGACCCCAATCTTACCCGTCAACTTGGCATCCGCCGCGGCGGCCAAAGCCCCCACTTGCTCGTGACGAACTTGGATATACTGCAGCCGGGCTTGTTCGACATCCAACGCATGCATCGTTGAATTAAACGACCCACCAGCATAGCCATACACTTGTTTGATATCCCAAGCTTCTAATACTTTCAACATGGCAACGGATGCTTCAATGGTTTTACTCATGACAATAGCCTTCTTTAATTAAGTTTGATAACGCTTTCATTCAATGATTATAGAATACATCTAAGTTGTCTAAAATTCAATTGTTTACAATCAAATGAATTAAAAAAAGTTGCCGTCAATGAGCTTAACGACAACTTTTAACCCATTATCCTTGATTTTCTGGCGCAAAATCACAATTCCGTTGATGATCATTAATCAGGCCGGCCCCTTGTAAGAAAGAATAGATCGTCGTGGGACCGACGAATTTAAATCCCTGCTTTTTCAGTGCTTTCGACACTTGTTTGGCCAAATCATTGGTCGCTGGCATTTCAGCGGCGTGCGCCCAAGCTTGCCGGATAGGCTGACCGTCGACAAAGGCCCATAACCAGTCATTAAAGGTTGAGCCAGCTGGCCAATTCTGTAAGACCTGCGCATTATTAATCGTCGCCATCAACTTTTGCCGATGCCGAATAATTCGGGCATCCCCTAGTAAGCGGTCAACATCCGCTTCAGTCATGGCCGCGACCTGCGCAATATCATAGTGATAGAAATCATCTTCAAAGGCCGCCCGTTTATTCAAAACTGTTTGCCAACTGAGCCCGGCTTGATAAGTCTCCAAGCAGAGTAACTCAAATAATTTGTGGTCGTCATGTTGCGGCCGCCCCCATTCCTGGTCATGATAAGCTTGCATTAACGGATTATCACTGACCCAATCGCAGCGTTGCATCCCGCCACTTCCTTTCTCAAAAAAACGGTGCCCGCTAGCAACGTCATCAACCTTGCTAACCGGCACCGCCAGTAAGTTAACAGTAACATACCTGCTAACGCTTATTTAACTTTTAGTTTCGTTTCCGCGTTGTTTGCTTTTCAGCTGTCGCTTCATTCTCCATCCGATCCGTTAACGGGTAGGTTAAGCGAATCAAACTTGGAATGATAATCGGAATCGCAAAGACTAAGATAATCAACCCGATAATGACGACCATCGCCACTTGAATCAAGGTCAAGACCCCTGAAGGCATCAAGGCCGCAAAGGTTCCGCTCAAGATCAAGGCCGCTGACAAGACAACCGCCCCAATCACCGCCGCTGCCCGAACAATCCGGGTACTTGGCGTGGCTGCTGAGTTATCGAACTCACGATACTTCATCATCAAGAAGATACTGTAATCGACCCCCAGGGCAATCAACATGATAAAACCAAAGAACGGTGTGTTCCAAGTTAACATGCTTTGGCCTAAGAACCAGTTACTCAACATCCGCGTAAGACTTAAGGACATGATGTAAGCTAACAGCAATGTTCCTAAGATGTAGAACGGTTGTAAGACGGAGCGCGTAATGAACATCAAGGCAATCAAGATTCCGACTAACATAATCGCCGCCGTCCGGACAAAGTCACTCGACGCAATCGCTTGGGTATCGTTAGTCTCAGAAGTTTGACCACCAATGGCAATCGTAGCACCATCTAATGACGTCCCTTTCAAGGTATTCTTCGCTTGCGTTTGAATCGCAGCTACCTTGTTCATCGCCGCCTTTGAACTTGGATTATCATTTAAGACAATCGTCAATTTCGTGGCGTGATTATTGCCGGACATATAAGCCTTCAACGCTGGCTTGTATGTCTTCCCTTTCAAGACACTGTTTGGCACATAGTAAGTCTTCGCTGCATCGGAGTTCTTCACACCAGTTAAGTAACTATTGGCAGATTTAACCCCGGTATTGACTTTCTTCGTCCCGGCACTAGCCGTAGCCAAGCCCTTTTGCAAGGTCGACATTTGGCCAACTAAGCTTTGGAGCGTGGTGTACATGGTTTGGTTACCAGTAGCTAATTGGGCTGCCCCAGCAGTTAATTGATCAGAGTTAGCAGCTAACTTATTCGTTCCAGCTGCTAATGCACTAACACCACTAACTAAAGTTGGTACTTGTGCTTTCAAGCTGTTCATCCCAGTTGAAACTTGAGAAGCCCCGCTTGATAACTTGCTGACACCATTAACTAAGGCTGGTACTTGTGCATTCAATGCATTTGTACCACTAGCTAACTGGGCCGCCCCACTGTTTAGTGAAGCTGAATTAGCAGCTAATTTATTCGTTCCAGCCGTTAAGGCGCTAACACCACTAACTAAGGCTGGTACTTGTGCATTTAGTTGACTTGTTCCAGTAGCTAATTGTGACGCCCCATTATTTAATGATGCTGAATTAGCAACCAATTTATTGGAACCTGTTGCTAAGGCATTGATTGCACTCGTCAACGTTGGTACCTTTGCACTTAATTCACTAACACCGCTATTTAAGCTTGAAGCACCATTATTTAACTTATCAGCACCAGCGGCAGCGGTAGCTACACCATCAGTATAAGTTCCCAATTGTGAAGCCAATTTATCAGCACCAGTTTGCAATTTACTCAAACCTTGTGAGACTTGAGTTGAACCACTGACCAATCCAGGTTGACCATTATTATCAGCCAAAGCAGCTTCAACTTTTTGAGTTCCAGCAATGGCAGTTTGTAATTGTGTGATTGTCTTCATCGAAGCCGTATTAACCGCAATACTACCACTAGCTAGAGTTCCAATATCAGATAAAGCACTTAACTGCGTGCCAGCACTTTGCAACCCTGCTGCCGCATTATTAATGCTGGTCAGTTGATCTTGGGCATCACGAATAGCATCTAAACCACCCTGTGCAAGTGACGTACTCCCAGCTCTGGTTGTAGCAGTCGTCTTACTATTCGAACTTTGTTGCGCGCTTACCGCAGAATTAACCGCAGAATTGATAGCTGATTTTTGTTCAGATGTCGCTGACGAACCAGCGGCAGCAACTGCGGCGGCAGCAACTGTATTGGCATTAACGCTAGTTGTACTTGTAGCACTTGGCGTTGCTGCATCAGCACTGGATGCACTTTCCAAAGCCTTTTCCGCCGTTGTTAAGTCAGTAGCGATTCTAGGTTCACTATTAGAAAATACACTTGAAAAATCAGTAATCGACTTCTTACCACTATCAATTTGTGGTGCTAACGTCGCTAATTTTCTCATTTGACTATTGAGATCAGTTAATTTACCTTGTAAGGTCACTAACGCTGCTTTCTGTTCATCTGTAACTTCAGCCTCTTTAAGTTGACTTTGAAGATCTGTCAGCCCAGTTGAAACTTGTGACGCACCACTTTGTAATTGTGACACACTAGTAGCTAACGTTGCCGTCCCGGTACTAATATCAGTCTTTTTACTATTTAAAGTATCCAAGCCAGATGTTAAAGACTGAGTCCCATTAAATAATGAACTAGTCCCACTAGACAACGTATTGATGCCTGACGACAGTGAATCAGTACTATTGTTAAGTTGATTTAAACCAGTATTAACGGTATAAACACCATTCGTATAAGTTACTAAGCCAGATTTTAGTTTGCTAGAACCACTTGATAATTGGCTTGCACCACTAGCCAACGTCCCAGTCTTGCTATTCAACTGATTCAAGCCAGTATTAACGGTATAAACACCATTCGTATAAGTCACTAAACCAGATTTTAATTTGTTTGACCCCGTAGCTAATTGACTCGCACCACTCGCTAAAGTGCCCGTTTTACCATTTAAAGTACTTAGTCCCGAGCTAACTTGACCAGCGCCACTAGCTAACTTATTAACACCGCTCGATAAAGAACCAGTGCTATTATTCAGCTTGTTGACACCCTTATTAACCGTGTAAACACCATTCGTATAAGTGACCAAGCCTTTATCTAAGGTCTTCGCCCCGTTTGCGAGCTTTTTAGCACCACTCACACCAGAGGACATATCTGAACTCTTCAACTTCTTGTTCGCACTATCCAAGCCGTTACCGATCTTCGTTAAGCCGCTCCCAGCTGTCTTCACCCCGCTGGTAACGGTGCCTAATTGGCTCTTCAAGTATAAATCACTGACTTCCGCGCCACCTGGCTGGGTGACGGAAGCCACCGTCTTGACACCCTTAACTTGTTGCAATTGCTTGGTTAAGCCGTCGATGACTTTTAAATCTTTTTCGTTATTCAAGGCGTGATCCGTCTTGATATATAACGTTGATGGTTCCGCCGTCCCTTTGGAGAAATGCTTTTGAACGACTTTGAATCCTTGCTTAGCGGGAATTGTATCATTTAATTCCGCTAACGTATCATAATTTAATTGATTATTATAGGTTAAGACAAATGGCAACGAGACCCCTAAGACCACTACTAAGGCAATCAATGGGTAGCGTACCGAATTGGCCGCCAATCCATGCCACATCTTACTAGTACTACCGCCCGCAAACTTCTTGCTTGGCCAGAACAGCTTTGGTCCTAACAATGCCATAAAGAATGGGTTCAACGTTAACAGCACCATCAATAAGATGGCAACCGCAACGGCCACGCCGACTGCTGAACGATAGATTGAGAAATTAGCTAACCCTAACGCGGAGAACCCGATTAATAACGAGGACCCACTAAAGAGAATCGTCCGGCCAGCAATCTTTAACGCCCGCCCAGTCGCGGCGACCGGACTATCGCCATGACTGAGTTCTTCTTTGAACTGATCAAACAGTAAGATGTTATAATCGGTCCCAATCCCGAAGAGGACGACGACCATAAAGACTTGCGTAAAGTTCGATAGTGGGAAGTTAAACTTATCCACTAAATTCATCACGATACTCAATGAGATGATAAACGATAACCCAACTGAGAATAATGACACTAACGGTGTTATCGGCGACCGGAACACTAAGGTCAAGACGATAAAGATAAAGATAACCGTAATAATTTCGGTCTTCTGAATCCCTGCTTCGGTTTCCTGGGTAAAGTCATCATTTAAGATGTCACTCCCAGTAATATACGTCTTCACACCGGTAGTTTTCGCACCAGCTGTGATGTTTTTCGTCATATTTTCAACGGTCTGGTTCTTACCAACCATTAACTGCAATAACTCAGTTGACTTATCTTTTGAGATCAATTGCTTCTTCGCCGCAGCGTTATCGCTGGCAGCTGTCATTGATTTCACATGATATTTTGACTTTTCAACTTTAAAGCGTTGGATCGTCCCATCGATCTCTGCTTTTTGATTGTCAGTTAACGGCGAGTCGCCATTGCTAAAGACCACGACCACTTGACGGGTATCATTTTGATTCCGCCCCCAATGATCTTGGATCACTTGTGCAACTTGACTCTTCGCACTGCTTGGCAGTTGCGTTTGGCCCTTATCGCGGACCAATTGGCTGACGTTTGGCAATAGGAAAATGGCCGCTACCATTACCACTAACCAAACGATCGCCTGAATTATAAAGCGTCTACGGCTCCCTTTCAATCTGTATCCCTTCCCTAAATCAGATTCTTAAAACGACATCGTGACATTTAATCAACAATGTGTTTAAATAATAACAACATGTTAGATGAAAATGAATGAAATTTCAACCAACAATTTTCATAAATTCGTCATTAATTAAACAGTTAACAGTGAATTGTTCAAACAATGAGGTGAAAACAAAGTGGTAGGAACAAAAAATAATCGACGGTCGCAAATGACTAAGCGACTCATTCAAGATAGCTTGATTGAGCTTCTGCATACTCAGACCATTAATGAAATTACGGTAACCGCCGTTTGCAAAGCCGCTGACATCAATCGGGGAACGTTTTATGCGCACTATGAAGATGTCAAAGACTGTATGCATACAATGGAACAAGATGCGACGAAGGAACTGCTCGCAGTGATTAATGAACATACGCACCCCAACTCACTACGCGCCATCTTAACGGGGATCTTTGAAATCGTAAAGAAGCGTCACGCAGTAACTTCCTTTATTCTGACAACGGACCAAGACTTTCTCATGCACTTTATTGCAACAACGAAACGGGAAATCTTAGAACACAACCAGGCCCGCATTGGCAATGTCAGCGTTCGTGAAGGTCAATACATGTTCGAATATTACCTGAACGGCATTGTCGGCGTCGTTCGTTACTGGCTAAAAACCGGACTGCAAGAATCGCCAGAAGAATTGGCCACCTTCATTAATGACTGGTGGTACCGTGGCAAACCACTAAAAGATATTTCGGATTTACCACCTGAAACTTAGGGTCAGCGCCACTTGACTTAACCAGCCCAACGACGCTCATCATGAGTGGCTGAGCCAGCATTTTTACTTGGTATCATTAATATAATGAACGAATTAATGATACCTTTATACGAAAAGTGAAACATTCGATATACTGATAGCTAATAACCGCTGCATCAAAAATATCATGGCAGCACAAATAGTGAAAGTATTCGATCTTCAAATTATTGGTCAGCCTGAAAATGGATCTGCTTTGCCGATACGAATCAGTTTTCAGAAACACGACGACCCGTTATTCTGGAATCTGGCCGGGGTTCAGCTGATTCTTGGCTAACTAGGCCTTTATCAATCTAACAAATCAAGCGCCACCGAGACTTGATAACCATCAAGTTTTAGCCATAAAAACAGCGTCAGCAGGCCGAAGGGGCCATGCTGACGCTGTTTTTCTAATGGGTATCCGTTTTTTGATCATACATGCGTTCTTTAATATCGTCCATCTCTTGATCCAGTTGCGTGATCAAGCGGGCCTTCTTCGTTAACGACCGTTGTAAGGCCACTTGGTTGGGCACATTCTTCTTGTAATTCAGTTCATGCTCCAATGAAGCCCAGAAGTTCATCGCAATCGTGCGAATCTGCAACTCGACTTCAACGATATTCGGACCATCAACCGTATAGACGGGCACGCCAATAATCAGATGCAAACTTTGATAGCCATTGGGTTTCGGATGATTGATATAATCTTTCACCCGCAAGACTTTCAAATCAGCCTGAGTTGCTAATAAGTCTTCGACCGTTTTAACATCGCTCAGAAAGCGGACAATCAGTCGGATCCCGGCAATATCATGTAAATTATGAAACATCGCATCTAGCGTCAATGGCAAATGCTTCCGTTGTAGCTTACCAATAATACTTTCTGGCGCCTTAATCCGCGACTGCTTACTGTCAATTAACGCATAACCGTACCTTAATTCATATTCTTGACTAATATACTCTAACTTATCCAAAACCAATTTCATCGCTACTTCATAGCGCAGCGAATAAGCTTTCAGTTGGTCAACCGCTTGCAGCAACTCCGGTGGGGCTGGCAGAAATTGATCAGCTGAGTCAGCTTGAGAATTTGCTTTACTCACTAAATTTCGCACTCCAATGGTTGAACTTTCTCTCTCAATACTTCATTTACTACTGAATGGTAATTAGCCAGTCACGCATAATCTGGTCGTAATCAACCTGATAGGGCTCGCCACCAGCTAAATAACCTAAACTACCGGCAACATCTTTGAACTCACTCGGAATTAGGCCGTGTCCTTCCAAGACATGTAAATGGCCAGTAACCTTGCGATCTTCTAAGAAGTGTTCAAAACGTTGCCAAAAGCGCTCAAAACTGGCAAAATCAACGACATCAAAAATCTCGTTACGTAACACCTCAGCATCGAACTCTAGCCGAATGTTAGCACTTTTTGGTGCCAAATAATCTCCTCCTCTATCACGCGTCATCCCGTATTTAATCCTAATGATAGCGGTAATCGTCATCAGGCGCAACTATTAACCAACTGGGTCTAATCCAGTTGCCATTTTAAACATTAAGTAACCACAACGCGACATCATGCGATCACCTCAGCATTGATTGGCACATTCAAAACAAACAAATGGTGCGCCCGGTGCTGACTCTTTACTAGTTAATCTTCCGTTTAGGATTCAATAGATTCATCGGGTCAAATAAAGCTTTGATTTGGTGTTGCAGTTGATCAACATCTTCACCCAATTCAGCATTATTCCATTGATTTTTCAACATACCAACAGCATGTTCACCTGAAATCGTCCCACCAAGTTCAAGGGTCTTATGGAACATCTCTTGCAACGCAATAATGACGTTTTCTGGGACTTCCGTGACATCTTTTGGCCAGATCAATGTTGGATGCACATTACCGTCACCCGCATGTCCCGCCGTATAAATCTTAACATCCAAGCGTTGACCTAAGTCTTGAATATAGTCCATCAATGGGGCTAATTGGGACAACGGCACGGCCATATCTTCCATAATATGGTTTTGTCCAGCAAACACGGCTGGTAGCATATCTTGGCGTAACCTTTCAAGTTGGGCTTGTTCAGTTGGATCAGTGGTAATCGTCACGTGACCGGCTCGTTGGTCAGCCAATAGCTGTTTGACCACGTTCATGCTGGCCTCGCCACCGTTATCCAACTTAAAGATCAACATGGCGCCATTATTATCAGCATAATGGTTTTTTTCATAACGATCCAAGGCAATCACGGTATTACCATCTAAGGCTTCCAACATAGTTGGATAGACACCAGAGATCCGAATCGCAGTAACGGCTTTTGCCAAGGCCGTCATGCTGTCAAAGAAGGCAACCCCCATCACTGGTGTTCCTAGTGGAATCGGCATTAACTTAACGATAACTTCGGTGATAATCCCTAAAGTCCCTTCAGAACCAACCATGAGTTGCGTTAAATCATAACCAAAGGCTTGCTTCAACGTCCGACCGCCCAATTTAATTTCGCGCCCATCAGCCAAAACGACTTTCAAGCCAAGGACATTATCCTTGGTCGCGCCATACTTTACAGTACTCATCCCACCGGCATTAGTCGCGACATTGCCGCCAATCCCAGACATCGGCTTCGAACCTGGATCGGGGGCATAAAACATTCCTTGTTTGCGTGCTTCATGGTCTAAATCACCGTTCACAACGCCTGGTTCGACAACCGCCACAGAATCTTCTTTACTAATCTCTAAGATATGGTTCATTTTAGCAGTTGATAAAATCAAGCAGCCGGCAATCCCATCAGAACCAATAACAGTACTCGTAGTTTGTGATTGCGGCACAACGGCAATATGGTATTTACGGGCAATCTTCAAAGCCCCTTGAATATCTTGCGTTGATTGGGCTTCAACGTAAGCTAACGCTAAGCCACTATCATCGTCACTTAATCTTTTACTGAACGAAAATTGCTTCAAAGTAGCTGGATCCGTCAACACTTGACCATCCGTTACCTCAGCCTTTAAGTCCGTTAAAACTTGCTGTGCTGAAAATGCTCTAAAAACTGTCAATTCCAAAACCTCACTTTTGTCAGTTAGTTACAAGTTCAGTATAAGCCAAATGAAAGCGCAACCCTACCAATAAACTCAAAATCTTAAACAAGTATTTAGACAGTTACTTATCCAAGCAAGATAACTGGTATTTATTTTTTTGATTAACTACACTTAATTTTAGTATTTTTCAATGACCCATTTTATCGTTATCCTAGTGATTAGGATCAAAAAGAGGGGTGCAAGTCATGCAACATATGGGACAATCTAAACGCCGACCATTATTATGGATCATGGGACTCGTCGTTGGCATCATCGCCAT
Organism: Lactiplantibacillus dongliensis; assembly: GCF_005405105.1. Lineage (GTDB taxonomy): Bacteria > Bacillota > Bacilli > Lactobacillales > Lactobacillaceae > Lactiplantibacillus > Lactiplantibacillus dongliensis. Next base: position 63,426 of record NZ_BJDK01000001.1, on the reverse strand, counting down.
CGTCGCGGGCATCATGATTCACCAGGCCAAGGCGCAATACGCCGATCAGATTTATACCGGCAGTAATATTAGCAGTACACTAAAAACGTCACAACCAATCAGTCTCTTATTACTTGGTACTGATACCGGTGCAGATGGTCGCATTAGTAAAGGTAATTCTGACACTATTATGGTGGTTACCATTAATCCACAAACTAAAAAGACCGTGATCACCAGTATTCCTAGAGATACTCTGGCGCAAATGGTGGGCACTAAAACCACCAACGTCCAAAAGTTAAACGCTGCCTATAATATTGGCGGCTCAACGATGGCTAAAGCCAGTGTCAGTCGGCTACTCAACATTCCAATTGATTATTATGCGACTTTAAACATGGGTGGTTTAAAACAAATTGTGGATGCTGTCGGTGGCGTCACCATCACCAGTCCGATGAAAGTTAGCTATGATCATATCACCATTACTAAGGGGCGCCACCATTTAACCGGCAAACAAGCCTTAACTTACACGCGGATGCGTTACCAAGATCCTCGCGGTGACTACGGCCGGCAATTACGCCAGCAACAAGTCATGAAAGCCGTCTTGACCAAGCTCGCCGCAACTAAAACCTTAACGCGCTATAATCAGCTATTGGGGTCACTGAAAAACAACTTACGAACTGACTTAAGCTTCAATGACCTAGTTGCTTTAGCGACCAAAGATCGTGCCAATACCAAGCACATTCAATCACACCAAATGATTGAAACCCCCGCTTGGATCAATACGAGTTCATACCAGATCGCCAGCACAGCTAAGCTTCAAGCAACCTCTAACGCAATTCGCAAACAGCTGGGGTTGAAAGCCGAAACGATTAGTAATATGGAAACCAAGTTAAATACCCTCAATACAACCTACGATGGTATCACTAACTTGAACTATGATACGAACGGCTTAGACAACATTACTTATACCGATACGACTAATTAAGCCAACGTGGGATCGCCGATAATTTCGACTACCGGGATCACGACAAAAAGATAGGGATTCAGAAAGTCTTAGCTGATTTCTGAACCCCTATCTTTTTTTATCTCAGGTACCATAAGTTAAAATGACCGTCAGCCGGTTTTGGGTCAACCAGCGTAACACGTTAATCCAACTAGCACCGAGCATCTGTCATAATTTCTACTTAAACTGTTCATTTTAACCGCTTACTCTGCCTATTTTAAGTATCCTTACAAACCATTTTAACCTTACAATACCGGCTTCAACTGAGTCGCCTAAGCAAAATTAACCCCTTGCTGCCAATCCGCCAGTTGTGAAACCAGGCCACCCGTATTATCATTAAATTCATATTTTTTATTCGCAACTGCCGCTTCGGCGCGTTGACGATGAATGTGTAATTCATGCATATTAAACGTCACTGTCAGTGGCTTAAAAGCTTGCGTTGACCAAATTTTAATCTGATCAGCCTGCCGTTCAACCGCAACAAAAAAATAACGTTCGATCATTGTTTTTAAATCAATCTGCTTTAAAATACCGGTCTCCATAACGCGCATCTCCTCTCGTTCTTATAGCTATACTATAACCGCTGAAACGCGTTTCAGGTCAAGGGAAAGCGCTCAGAAATAAGCTAAACTGAAACTGTAAGTATTACATTTTAGTAACAGTCAATTAAAATACTAGGCTTATTAGTCAAATGGTTGTACTATATATTTAAAGGATTGTTTATGGGCTTAGGCGGTTAGCCAGGCTAATCTACACCAAAGGAGTTGCCTATTATGATCAAGACCGAATCAGTGCACCAGCAAGAATACTGTTATTTAATTGAATTAACTGGAAACCTGCAGACTGACCTGTTAGTCGCATTATCGGCCGCCGAGCAAGCTTTAGGCGATTGGGAACGCGTCTATTCCGCCAAGTTACCCACTTGGCGTCTATGGACCAATGCCAATGCTGATACCGTTCGTTACGTGGTCTCCCATGTAATTGCCCGGTATTCACTACCGCAAAATGATTATTGGCTGATTCAGTACCACGGCAATGACCATCAGCATCCCAAGATGTTGCATCCGCAATTTCATACCCGTTAAAACGCTATTATTTGAAAGCAACTGATCTGATTAACTATCAGATCTTTTTTTATGGCCAATGTTTGGCCCGCTTTAACATCCGCCTGCCGCTTGGTTCCTAAAACGCTGGAATGTATGGGCCATTTTGAACCCAAAACGCGGCCACCACGTTCCAGCCGATTCTGGCCCAACCAAAGTGGCGGTTTAAACCAACTAGCACCAAGCATACCGTTCATTTATATCTACCTAAGCACTAACGCTGGACGAACCAGCATGGTCCCCAACTCACGACTTCAAGATGGCTTCTTCACATTTACGCCATGCTTCTATGCTAAACTCAAGATAACTTTGTGAATAGTAAGGACTGAGCTAACAATGAAAAAAACGATTTTAATTGTCGAAGATGAATTAAGTTTATCGGGATACTTAACTAAAGAACTCCAATTCGAAGACTTTGACGTGGTTGTCGCCAATGATGGCTTAACCGCAATGGCGAGCTACGAACAACATAAAAACGACCTCTTATTAATTTTACTAGACTGGATGCTACCAAAGCTTGATGGGATGGAAGTCTTGCGACGTATTCGTAAACACGACCAAGTGCCCGTCATCATTATGACTGCCCGTGATTATATTGGCGATAAAGTTGCCGGCCTAGATAACGGCGCCGACGATTACATCACTAAGCCGTTTGAGATTGAAGAATTACTGGCCCGTATTCGGGTGATTCAGCGCCGAGCTGAAAACCAAGCTGAACCGAATCAAATCTACCAGTTAGATGACGTCACCCTCGATACCAAAGCCCATCGTGTCACTTGTGCCGGAGAAGAAGTCCAGCTCACCCACCGTGAGTACGATTTGCTACAATTCTTCTTAGCCCATCCCGATCAAGTCTTCACGCGCGATGACCTCCTCGACCAAGTCTGGGGGGCGGACTTTCTCGGCCAACAAAACGTTGTAGATGTCTATGTCGGTTACTTACGCAACAAAGTCGATCACGACAATACCACCCCGTTGATAAAGACCGTGCGCGGGGTCGGTTATAAATTAAGGGAGTCGATCGCCAATGCCAACTAAAAAAGCTGCCACGCCAACGTATGAACAGCTCATTAATCAAGCCGTCAAGCGCTTGGTTTTAACCATTACCTTAGCCATCAGTGCCATTATCTTGCTAGTCGTTGGCACCCAGCAAACGATTAATACCACGCATGAAGCCCATGATTTAATGAACAGCCTGCACCAAGCCAATATTAAAGATGTCCCCAGCTTCATTCATTGGAACAACACGACGACCCGCAATTCAAAACAACCGGCCTTTATTCGCGTAACGACCAGCGATGCGACACTCACCACCACCACGAAAAACAAGCAAACAATCTTAACATCGCCATCGTCCAAGGCCTTTTTTGCTAAAAACCAGACCAAGTTACTAGGTAGTTTGGTTTACGTGCGTGGATTTGGTTTCTTTCTAGCTTATTCGCAAGAAGATGGTCAAAATACGTACCAGCTCTGGGTCAGTCTCCGTCGCTTGATCAATAGTTTATTGGTCTTGATTGCTTTGATTATCATCGTCATGCTGGCAACGTTAGCCCTGGGAACCTGGTGGGCGCATCGGTTGGCCCTGCGTTTAAGTGCGCCGACCATTGCCTTATTACACGAAACTAAATACACCTCTAACGATCCTGAAGCTGACCAACCGACTTTGACCGTACCGAATAGTCCCCGCGAAATTACGGATTTGGGCCAAGCATTCAACGAATTGTTAGTCGCTCAAAACCAACGGCTCCAGCACGAACGACAATTCATTTCGGATGCGTCACATGAATTACGGACACCGATCGCCGCGATTCGCGGCAATCTCAGCTTAATTCGGCGTCGCGGGGACGCCCATCCGGAAGTGGTGCCCGAATCACTAAGCTTCATTGATGAAGAATCATTGCGCATGCAACATTTAATCGAGAATTTATTGCACCTCTCACGCGCAGATCGAGCCAAAATTGAACTTAGCGACCAAGACTTATCCTATCTGGTCTTACAACTAGGTGAACATTACCAGCCGCTGTTAGCGCCACAGACGCTAAAACTTGCCGTTGACTCAAATATTCACATTAAAGGCAATGCCGAAATGCTACAACAAATCATCGTGGCTTTGCTCGACAATGCTCACAAATATACGCCACATGACCAGCCAATTACGTTGGGTCTGACTCAAACTGACCAACAGATCCAACTGACAGTGGCTGATCTAGGTGAAGGGATTCCAGACGACCAAAAAGCCGCCGTCTTCCAGCGGTTCTACCGCGTCGATCAATCACGCTCACAGGCAATTGAAGGCAGCGGGCTCGGCTTAGCCATCGTTCAACAACTCGTCACGCTAAACCAAGCCACCATTAAAATCGTCAATAATCATCCCCACGGTAGTCTCTTTACGATTATTTGGCCAAAAAACTAAAGCTGGCTAAGCAGCCCCAAAGCTTGATAAATCAGGTTTTGGGGCTGTTTTTATTTAAAAATAAGTTAGTTTCTAAGAAATTCTTATTTAACGCTTACGAAAACTCGGTAGTTGCCAGTCCGCTTTGCCGGTAAACTATAGTCATTCAAGTCAAGCAAGGAGCGATGCAAATGTTATTAGATACCGATCCTAAAATTAAAAACATCACAGCCGTTCATTTGGTGAAAGTCTTCTACCCGATGGTGATTGCCAAAACCGAAGACGGTGACTACTTCCAAGTGAAGCTAAGCGATGACCAACTAAGCGATCCGCTATTCTGGGACACCGCCCGCGACCTATGCCGCAACCAACTGTGGGTGCCAATGGGGCGCAAGTTCCACCAACTACTATCAAACGACTGGTTAATGCCAGCCACTAACTAAACCTAAACTAAAAGGAGTCTGATTACTATGAAAAACTTATTCAAGAAACTTACCATTACCTTAATGACCGCCGGAACTTTATTCGCCACAACTGGAACAGCCTTAGCTGATACCAAGCCAGCCGCCCCTGTTCAAACCTCAGTTGCCTTAGTCACCCGCGTCAATCGCGACACCGACTTAGCAACCCGATCGACCGTTATCGTGAAGCACGACTTAACCCCCAGGGCAACTAAACTAGCCGCCAAATCCACTCAAAATCTCGTCTTAGACACGATTGACACCAGCGCGGAAAGTATCAGCAAAACCAAATACACCCCAACAAAATAACCACTTAACGACTACAGCCTAGGAGGTCTCCGCCATGTCCACTTTAACCGACCAAATCGAAACGCAACTTCAATTGCATCGCCAAGCTGCCCTTATCAAGAATCAAGCGCAGGGCATCTGGTACACAGGCGGTGACCTGTTGGAAGATATTGCCCTTTGTCGCACCAGCCTGCAACAGCAATCCGTCGGCGCCGGCCAACAATTACTGATTAGTTTGGATAACACCGCCGTTTTACCAGTCTTATTAATTGCCAGTTGGAAACTGGGGATTAACGTCACCTTAGCTACCCCAACTAAACAATGCGCCGCATCAACCTTGGACCATTTCACTGCCATGGTCTACACGCCCCAACAAATGCACGCCCTGGCTGCCCAAGTTGATCAACAGCAAGTCAGCCTGTTGACACTGATCTTAAATACTGCGCCCAACTTTGCCTATTTTGTCCAAGACTTGGCCCCCGCCCTCGTCCAAACGCCAGAAGCGAGTTTACAACTGCCCGGTGACGCGCAAATCTGGTCACAAGCCGCGCTCTTAGACGCCCTGCGAACCTTGCCAACTAACGCGTTGATTACCGATATTTATGATTTAGAACATGGTATCTTACCACTACTCGCCAACTTACGACAGCCGACCCCGTTTGCCTTAGCCAGCGTGGGGTAAACAAAAAGAGCTGGCGTTTTAACACCAACTCTTACTTATTAATAAACGATCTGTTGGACCCGTTTAGTTATTTTAGCGATTTTCGGAAAATCAACAAAACTGGCACTATTACCACCATAGCGTCGCCAAGTCAGCACAACTAAGATGTACCGTTGGCCGTTTGGTAGCGTCACGATTCCCGCATCGCCATTGTAATTTTGACCATAATCAGCTAAAAAGCCGACTTTATCTTGCACCGTCGTCCCAGCATCGGCTCGCGCTGCCCCCGTTGGTATGCCTTGACGATAAATCTACCGACCCATTAGCTTTAAAATTCGCGCTCGATCGGCCGAATTTTTAAACGCACGTTTACCAGTTGCTAAATCGCGTAACACTCGCATTAAGCTATTGGCCGTCGTCACCGAATCGTGATTGGCACTAAAAACGCCCCCGTAATAGCCTTGTGAGGCCAGCCAGTGGTTAATATTGGTACGCCCATAACGCCGTAATATACTGACCGGATAATCATTCGCACTTTGCACAATCATCCGCTGGATCCCAGCAGTATTGGCTTTCGTCCAAGAAAACTGATGTTGCTGTTTCAAGTGCATTAGATATGCCGCAATATAGAGTTTATACGTACTAGCCGAAACCGTCACTTGATTGCCATGGGCATTGACGGCTAACTTACCAGTTCGGTAGACGGCCGCATGTTGCGCTTTAGCGGCTGGACTACCCTTTTTTGGTGTCAAATTATAAAAAGACACTGCGGTTGTTCGATGCTTAGTCACACCATTGAGATAAGTTTGTAGCTTCTTCTTAATGGCTGCCTGCTGCTTAACAACATCGTAATAAGCGCCCGCTTTTAAGTACCGATGCCAGACCCAACCTTTAACGCCTTTTTTAGTCGTAACATAAAAGTACAAGTACTTCGTCCCATGCCGATAGAAGTAACGTTGCTTCGTCGCGTGATAGGTTTGCTTGGCACTTAATGGTCGACCTTTAACTAATCGCATTGCCGTCGCGGTGCCTGTCATCTGAAAAAGCCGGCCTTGTTTGGCTTTCGTATAATTTTTAGCTTGCTTAGCTTTAATCACATCCGCTTGATAATGTCGGCCGGGGGTTAACTGATTCGCAGCAATCCAAGTTTGAACACCATCTTTAGCATTGGTCGCTTGATAATAACGGGTGGTGCTCCCCGCAGCCATCACATCCGTTTGCGCAGTCACCATCCAAGTCGTTTTTTGGCTGGCCTTTAAATCATGAGTGGCCGTCAACTGAACGTGCTGGTCCTGATCAGTCAGTTGGTACCCCTGCCCCGTTCCCACCAAATAGTAAGGCTTGGGCGTTAGCGGCACCGTGGCTGTCCGGGTGGTCACTTCTGAACTGGCATTAGTTACTGCTTGACTAGTCAGTGGCGCTGACAACCCTGTCAAACCGCCAATAATGCCGATAATCCCCGCTATAAGTTGTCTTTTCATTAGCTACTCCTCCATAACAATCAACCGAAGTTCGGTTACTTATTGAACCTTGTTACGCATAATTTTAAAGTAATCCAGTGATAAAGTAAACGATTTCATTTTTCATTAGGTGTTCCCTTAACTGCTCTACGCAGTCAAGACCACAAAAAAACACGCTCAAGCAGGCGCTTGAACGTGTCCCATTATATAGTAATTTTAAATTTAAACTAAGCCAACCGTTTGTAAGATTAAGTAGATATTCAAGACAATCAAAATTGCAGTAATGACCCAAGCGGTCCACTTGACCCACTCGCGGTTCTTGAAGTTCCCCATCAGCTTCTTATCACTAGTAAACATGACCAGTGGAATCATCGCGAATGGCAACGCGATACTTAAGAAGACTTGTGAGAACGTTAAGAGACTTTCAATCTTGGCTTCATTACCATGGTAGTAAATCGCGAAAGCTAAGACTGGTGCGACTGAGATTAAACGTGTTAACAACCGTTGTGCCCATAATGGCATCTTCAAACGGATGAAGCCTTCCATGATAATCTGTCCGGAAAGTGTCCCCGTAATTGTGGAACTTTGACCGGAAGATAATAACGCCACGGCGAACAACATACTCAAGACCGGACTGGCAATCGAGCCAACAATCTTACTATTACCTAACGCATTGTATAAGTCCACGAACCGACCTAGATCACCCTTCGTTCCGAAGAACAACGCGGCCCCTAAGATTAAGAGCAGACTGTTGACCACAAAAGCCACGGATAATTGAATATTAGAATCAATGGTCGTGAACTTAACGGCCTTAGCCACTTCTTTTTCATCGTTGCGATCAACTGCCCGCGTTTGTGAAATTGAAGAACCTAAGTACAAGTTATGCGGCATAACCGTTGCCCCAACAATCCCTAACGCTAAGTAAAGCATGGATTGATTGCTGACAATTTGAGTGGTTGGCACATAGCCTTTTAACATTTGCGGTACGTTTGGTTGGGAGATAATCACTTCATATAAGAAGACGAAGAGAATTACCGCCACCAGTGTTGCCACAATGGCTTCAATCTTACGGAAGCCTAACTTCATTAAGAGTAATAAGATCAAAACATCCGCGGTCGTAATCAAGATCCCGACAATTAGTGGGAACCCAAACAACAGCTTTAACGCAATCCCTGAACCAATAATCTCGGCCACATCGGTCGCCATAATGGCTAATTCAGTAATCACCCATAGAAAAATTCCCATACGCTTAGATGTCCGCTCCCGGGTCAATTGGGCTAAATCTTTACCCGTTACAATCCCTAAGCGGGCGGCCATCGCTTGCAGTAACATCGCAATCAAACTTGAAAGTAAGATAACCGATAACAGCGCGTACTTATATTGTGAACCCCCGGCAATCGACGTGATCCAGTTCCCTGGATCCATGTAACCGACTGCTACTAGTGCGCCTGGCCCAGTATAGGCCACCAACGTCCGCCAGAAATTGGCATTCTTCGGGACGCGCACACTCCCATTCACTTCGTCCAAGCTTTTACTATCGGTCCCAGTCGAATGGATCCCCGTACTGCCTTTCGTGGCTACCATCGCTGAACGGTCCTTCGTTTTTGCTAGTTTCATTATGAAACCCTCTCTTCTATTGGTTTAGAATTCAGGTTGTGGACTACTGTGTGATCCTCAACAGTAACGCTCAATCACCTTCAATTGAGCAGTCACTTTAATTCCACTTGGTAGTATATCATCAATGAGAAAATAGTCAACTGTTTTCATTTGTTTTATTTGGGTCACCTAAGTTTACAAGTAGGCCGACTAATCCACTTGTAACGGCATTCTACGTGGGCTTAACCCGTTAACTAAGAAATCACTGAGATAGCGTACCGTTTGTTGATTATCATAAACATCTAAGTCCGCATACAAGACTTTTTCAACTAAATAACCACCTAACGTTGAAAACAATAATTGTAAAATCATATGATTCGGCCAATCAACCAGCTCACCATCCGCTTTTAAGCGGTCCATCACCTGATTAGCTTGCGTCAAAACCTCTGGTGATACCATTCCCAGTACAGCAGCGCGGTCTTCCGCGTTATTGAAGAATTGGGATAAGATCACTTTCAAGGAAGCCCGATTACGCTCTACAAAAGCAACGCGATCCGCAACCAAACTAACGATAAACACATCTAACGTTTGACTATCTTCGTCCAAGGTTGCTTGATCTAAAGTATTCAACATCATCGGTAAAATATGCTGCACAATTGGCTGCATAATCGCCTTTAGAATCCCGTTCTTATTAGTAAAATTATGAAAAAGTGTCCCCTCAGCAACACCGGCACGATCAGCGATTTCTCGGGTACCAACCTCTTCGTAACTCTTTTCGGCAAACAGTGCTAACGCGGCCGATAGAATCTTGCGCTGGGTCTTGGTAATTTGGCCATCCTTGCCTAATGAAGCGGCATAATACGCCTGGATGGTTTCAAGTTCACTCATTTTAAAGCTCCTTTTTGAAGTAACTGCTCAATTTATTACCATCATCATAACCGATTTTGTAATAATAAGCGACAAATTTCTTTGAAAAGTTACATGATTATTTGAATTGACATTAATAATTGCTTTACATATTTGGCTATCGTATAATCACAGTAATTCATATAGTTACAGGAAGTGAGTCTATGCGTGTGTCGACCCGTTTTAGTGATTCCATTCATTTACTAGCGTTTCTTAACATCTATGCTGATCAACACTTGACCAGTGACCTGATTGCCAGCAGTATCGAAACCAGTCCGGTTGTGGTCCGCCGGCTAATGGGCAAGCTCCGTCAGGCTGGTCTCATCACAACGACCCCCGGTTCAGCGCAACCAGCACTAGCTAAGCCGTTAGCCCAAATTTCGCTACTACAGATTTTTTACGCGGTCGAAGGGGATAAGCCGCTCTTTGCTGTTGATCCAAAAACTAACCCGGAATGCATCGTCGGTGGCAATATTCAGACTGTCTTACAGCAATACTATCAAGACGCTCAGACCGCGGCTGAAGCTCGGTTAGCACGAACCAGTATGCAAGATATCGTCGATAATATTTTAGTTGAACAGGCTAAAAAAGAAGCTTTACCGCATAACTAACAATAGTCGGAAATCCTTGATAATTTCAGGATTTCCGACTATTTTATTGCTTTCAGCATTACACATACACTAATCGGTCACGCTTGGTCGGTGATTTTCCGATTTAGATTGGAAGACCCCTTGGCTTCCAAACGCGGCCACCACGTTCCAGCCGATTCTGGACCAACCAGCACCAAACGTATCAGTTGCCTTCAGTAAATTAACTGATTCTTTAATTAGTTTACTCTGCTTACATAATCTTTACCGAATCCATATATGAGCTTTACATTCGAAGACTATAGTTAAGATATTCTTTTATTGGAGGGGAATCCATTGAGAAAATCAGTTATTGTGGCAATGTTAGCTTTATCTGCGGTAGCACCTAGCACCAGTGTCGCCAACTCTTTATTAGCCCATGCGGCAACTAAAAAGTCGACGAAAACAGTCAAGCAACCAAAAGTAAAACAAATTAAGCTCCAAGGGGCAGTTAACGTGCGTGACTTGGGCGGTTACCGAACGAAAGACGGTAAAACGATCAAGAAACACAAGTTACTGCGGTCCGCCGCGCTGGGAACGTTAACCAAAGCGGATACTAAGAAATTAGTCCAAACCTATCACCTCGCAACTGATATCGATCTCCGAACTGATGGCGAAGCTAAAAAATCGCCAGATGTCAAAATCAAAGGGGTTAAATACCGCTTTGATCCGGTTATGCATAACTTCTCAAAAATTGGTAAAACAGAATCTGGCGAACAAGTTATGACCCACACCTATCGCCAATTCGTCACCACCAAAGATGCCCGCAAAGCTTATCACAACTTGTTCGAGCAACTCTTACACAACCCCAAGAATAAAGCTGTCCTCTGGCATTGTTCTGCAGGTAAAGACCGTGCTGGTATGGGTAGCGTGCTTGTCTTATCAGCGTTAGGCGTTGATCGTAAGACTATTAATCATGACTTTATGCTTTCCAATAAATTCCGTGCTAGCGTCAACAAGCAGCACTTAGCGGCGCTAACTGCCAAGGGTGTTTCGAAAAAGTCACTTGATTATAGGCGCAAAAAAGCCATGGATGCGGTGAAGATGGCTTACATCAACACCTCTTACAAGTTGATCAAAAAGGACTACGATTCAATGAACAACTTCTTGCATAAAGGCATTGGCTTAACCAACAGCGACATTACCAAATTACGAAAAATGTATTTAAAATAAGCATAATGTGAACCAGCTTAAATCCTAGCAAAAATGCCCGTTACCGGCAGTCACTGACTGTTAGTAACGAGCATTTTAATTTTACTTGGGTTGTTGCGTATTGCTGTAATATTCTGGCTGTTGCGCATGAATCGGATTAGCTTGCAACCAGGCAATAATCTGATTAGCCAGATTAGTCGTCATTGGTGCGGCCGCAGCAATCTGAGCTTTCGTAATTTGATTAACATGAATACCAGCCGTAATCGTACAACTGCCAGGTAAATAAGTCTGCAGTTGTTGGGCTAGACGTTCCGAAATAAAGTTATCTTTGTGGAAACGGCCATCATGACTTGGAAATCTGACTGTTTGTGGTGCAGTCGTTGCGGTTAGGGTGGTCACATCCCCAATATGCGGATGACTACCACCGGTCACCACAATCAACAGATCAAAGCCAATCACCTGGACTGTGGCCATCATTTGATACCCGGCTTGACTCGTCTTAAACGTTGCCATCTAACTAGTCCCCTTCCCAACGTCGATCACTATCATTATGAATCTGAAACGCATCTAACAGCTTCATCGTTTGATGATTGACCAAATCTTGAATCGTTGTTGGGTGATTATAGAACGCCGGAATCGGCGGAATAATCTGGGCACCGAGCTTCGCCAGCTTAGTCAGATTCTTCAAATGAATCACACTCAACGGTGTTTCACGTGGAACAATGACTAATTTTCGTTGTTCCTTAATCGTGACATCAGCGGCCCGCGCAATCAGATTGTCCCCAAAGCCATACGCAATCCCAGCCACTGTCTTCATGCTAGCGGGCACGATGACCATCCCATCATTTAAGAACGACCCACTAGCAATCTTAGCGCCCTGATCATTGATATTGTACGTATAGTCTGCTAAGTCTTTTAGCTGTTGTAAGGAATAATCAGTCTCAAGGGCTAAGTTTTTCTTAGCCCAAGTACTCATCACCAGATGGGTCTCCACGTCTGGCATCCGGCTTAACTTAGCTAATAAATCGACGGCGTATATCGTCCCGGACGCCCCCGTAATCCCAACTACAATCCGTTTCATTTAATCGACCTCTTAATCTTAATTTCAGTTTTAACTGCAACCTCTATCTTAAACGCCGGTTAAGTCAGGAACAACTCGACTTTTGACTAATTCATATTCCGTTATGGAATAACACAAAAACACGCCTCAAACGAGACGTGTTTTAATGTATTTAACCCCACTTAACCTAAAGCTTGTTTAATTGACTGCGCATAGTCGGCTAATTGGACTTGCAAATCAGCCGGTTGAGCAGCCATCAGCTTCACGATGGCACTGCCAATAATGATACCATCTGCTAATTGGCCAAGTTCATGAGCTTGTTGTGGTGAATGAATACCAAATCCAATGGCGACCGGAACTGTGGTGACGGCCCGAATCTGGGCAACCGTCGCGGCCAACTGCTTCGAGAATTGCTCCCGTTGACCAGTGACTCCCATCGCTGAGACGACATAAATAAACCCAGTTGCTTGTGCCGCAATCTTAGCAATACGTTGGCCAGAAGTCGGCGCAATCAGTGGCACTAATGCAACATCATAGCTCGTCGCAATCGCCTTTAGCGCTGCATTTTCTTCTAACGGTAGATCTGGGATCACTAATCCACTAATATCTAGTTGCTGACAACGCTGGCAAAAGGCATCATAACCATATTTATAAACCAAATTGACATAGGTTAATAGGACAATCGGCACGGCCGTTTGTGCGCGAGCCTGCTCGACGATTTCAAAGACGGTTGCCGTCTTCACCCCGGCTTTAAACGCCCGCAAGTCAGCCGCCTGAATTACCGGCCCATCCGCGACGGGATCAGAGAATGGCAATCCCAATTCAACCACATCGGCCCCATTTTCAGCGAGCGTCACGATGCTTTTTACTGTAGTCTCAACGTCTGGATCATCGGCCACAATAAAGGGCATGAAAACTTTTTGTTGGTCAAAAACTTGTTTTAAATTAGTCATGTAAATCATTCCCCCGATAACGTGCAATTGCCGCAACATCTTTATCACCACGACCCGACAACGTACAAATGATTGTTTGATCTGGCCGCATCGTTGGGGCCACTTTCATCACATATGCCAAGGCGTGACAACTTTCAATCGCCGCAACAATCCCCTCCGTCTTCGCAATATATTCAAAAGCTTGCACGGCTTCTTCGTCCGTAATACCGACATAGGTTGCGCGTTTCAATGCTGCTAATTGGGCATGTTCCGGACCAACCCCAGGATAATCCAGGCCGGCCGAGATCGAATAGACTTGATCAATCTGACCATCATCATTTTGCAGGAATAAGGACTTCATGCCGTGGAAGATCCCCGGAGTTCCCTTTTCAATCGTGGCTGCGGTTTGCCCGGTATTGGCACCTTTACCCGCCGCTTCACAACCAATCAACTGCACACTAGAATCGTCAATATATTGGGCAAAACTCCCAATAGCGTTACTGCCACCGCCAACACACGCCACGACCATATCTGGTAACCGATGTTCGACAGCTTGCAGCTGCGCTTTAGATTCCCGACTGATCACACTTTGAAAATCATGCACCATCTGAGGAAACGGATAGGGACCTACCGCTGAGCCCATCACATAAAAGGTATCGTCAACCCGCTGCGTCCAAGCTTGTAGTGCCGCATTAACCGCGTCTTTGAGAACCATCGACCCCGTCGTTACTGGATGCACTTTAGCGCCAAGCAGTTCCATTCGATACACATTCAACCGCTGCCGATCCGTATCTAGCTTGCCCATATAGATTTCACAGTCCATTCCGAACAAGGCGGCAATGGTGGCAGTTGCAACGCCATGCTGGCCGGCTCCGGTCTCCGCAATCAGCCGCGTCTTCCCCATCCGTTTAGCGATCAAGGCTTGGCCAATCACATTATTAATCTTGTGGGCACCAGTATGATTTAAATCTTCGCGCTTCAAATAAATCTTGGCGCCACCCAAATCTTTGGTCATCCGCTCGGCATAGTAGAGTAAAGACGGCCGATTAGCATAGTCACGTAGTAATGTGTGCAAGTCGTGCAAGAAATCTGGATCTTGCCGATACCGATGATAGGCTTGAGCTACGGCTTGTAACTCCGTCATTAAGGTTTCTGGAATGAATTGACCACCGAACTGACCATAATAGCGGTCATCAGGTGTTGACGCTGTTTTTAGTTTTTCTGACATTTTAAGTACTCCATTTCAGTTGAATTGATGGACGTTAGCGACCATCTGAGCAATTTTTTGTGGATCTTTGTGGCCAGCCGTTTCTACGCCACGCGAGACATCAATGACCGCTGGCCGACTAGCCTTTAATACTGCCGTGACATTTTCTGGAGTCAGCGCGCCGGCTAGGAATAACGGCTGCCTAAGCGGTTGGTCCAGCTGGGCGGGCGTTAGTGGGTGCGCACTCCCGACCCGACTGTCCAGCATGACGTAATCCGCTGGCGTTGGGTGATACGGTTGTTCCGGTAGTCGAAACGCTTGAATGACTGGCACACCGGCGTGTTGTAAGGCACGGATGGTTGCTGCTGACTCATGGCCGTGACATTGCACGATACTAATCGCCCCTTGTTGCACCGCAGTCAACATCGTCGCCAACGGAGCATCGACAAAGACCCCCACACTAGGAATCGCTGAATCCAAGTGTTGCCGCAAGTTTAAGGCTTGAACCAAGGTCAGTTGATGGCGACCAGCGGCAAATACAAAGCCGGCATAATCGGGTTTGACGTGATTAACAGCCGCAATATCAGCGGTCGTCATTAACCCGCAGATTTTAATTTTGGTCATTAGTGGCACTTCCTTTTAATTCAGCTAACTTAGCCGCCTTATCCGGTGCACGCATTAAGGTCTCGCCAATCAAGACACCATCAAGCTTGGCCGCCCGTAAGCGCGCCATATCCGCGGCAGTCTGAATCCCGCTTTCAGCAATCACGGGGATCCCCGCTGGTACCAACGGCCGTAAGCTGATACTGCGATTCAGGTCAACTTTGAAATTCGTTAGATCGCGATTATTGATCCCAATCAGCCGCGCGCCAGCTGCCAAACCGCGGGTTAATTCCGCCCGATTATGCACTTCTACAATGGCTGCTAAGCCTAAGTCATCAGCCAATACCTGCAACTCACGCAATTGTGCATCCGTTAAGATGGCAACAATTAGTAAGACCATGTCGGCGCCAGCTAACTTTGCTTGGTACAACATGCTTGGCGCTAACGTAAAGTCTTTTCGTAAGACTGGAACATCAACGTTATTAGCAATCGTCTGCAGGTAAGCCAAGTCACCGTGAAAATAATCCGGTTCGGTCAAAACCGAAATCGCATCAATCCCGGCGGCGGCATAGGCCTGTGCAATTTGCAGATAAGGAAAGTCGGTTACAATCTGGCCTTTCGATGGCGACGCTTGTTTGACTTCGCCAATCACTTGTAAGCCGGGTTGTCGAAACCGATTCAAGACGGCATCAACATTACCTTTAGGTCTTGCCAGGGCTTGCTGTCGCAAGGTCGCCGTAGGAATAGGCTGCGCCGCTAGTCGGCGTTGGGTATGCTGGACCAGCGTGTCTAAAATCATGCAGCCTGCCCCGCTTTCGTTAAGGCAATGAGCTGTGTTAATTGTTGTAACGCTGCCCCGTCATCAATGGCGGCCTGCGCCAAGTTGATTCCCGCCTGGATACTCAATTCGGGCCGGGCAGTGTGAATGGCACAACCCGCGTTGAACACGACCACATCTCGTTGTGGACCCGGTTGGCCATTCAAAATAGCGCGCGTAATCGCCGCATTGTCAGCCGGTGAACCCCCAATAATTGCCGCTTTATCACAACGTTGTAGTCCAAATTGTTCTGGGGTTAACGTGGTCGTAGTTAAACGGTCACCGTTAATCTCAGCCACCGTGGTTGGTGCGGATAAGGACACTTCATCAAATCCATCTTGACCATGCACGACCATCGCATGCTTTAGCCCCAACTGCTGCAAGACTTTCGCCATCGGGACGACTAAGGCATCATCGTAGACTCCCAAGACTTGCGCCGTGGCATGCGCCGGATTAGCTAACGGCCCAAGAATGTTGAACAAGGTCCGAATGCCTAACGCCTGACGGACTGGCGCCACGTACTTCATCGCTTGATGGTATTCTTGCGCGAATAAGAAACATAACCCAATCTGTCGCAGAATCGTGGCACTCTGTTGTGGATCAACGGTAATGTTGACGCCCAGTGCTTCTAACACATCGGCCGCGCCACTCTTCGATGAAGCCGCGCGATTACCATGCTTGGCCACCGGAATCCCAGTCGCCGAAACGACTAAGGCGGTCGTGGTAGAAATATTAAATGAATTCGAATGATCACCGCCTGTGCCGACAATCTCTAAGACGGCTTCATCGGTTGGAAACGCCAACGCATGAGCCCGCATCGCAGCGGCCGCCCCCGCAATTTCTGGTACGGTCGCCGTTTTGACTGCTAGACCAGTTAAAAAGCTGGCAATTTGAATATCAGTCGTGTGGCCGCTCATAATCTCATCAATCACGGCGTGGCTCTGGTCATAAGTTAAGTCTTGGTTTTCAGTTAAGGTTTGAATCGCAGTTTCAATCATGGGTATTCCTCCAATTTTAAATGCTAAGTAACGAGCCATTAAATTGGGTGATACCATCGTTTACCAGGGTTTAGTTGCATCTTGATGACCTCCTTAGAATCCAAAAAATCCGCCCATAAACGCAGTTAACTACGTTTAAGGACGGATTATTCCGCGGTGCCACCTTAATTTAATTAATCGACGACTGCGCTGACAGTCCCCCAATTAATTACGCTTAGCACAGGGCTAACACCCTGCCGACAACTGACGTATGCCTAACGTTTCCCGGTACTACAGTTTCGCGGGAACCCTCGATGGTCCATTTAATAATCTGCGTTCGACGGCACTCTCAGCAGCGGCCGCTCTCTTTACGTGCACAATTATCTTGATCTCCATCTCATCGGTTTATGGACGAACTTATTTGGTTGTTATTGAGAATAAGGCTGTTTTTGATGAAAGTCAAGCTTTATTTTCATTTAATTTTAACTTTACTCACTAAATTGACAGAAAGTTACGAATAATTTGAGCACCCACCGTTGGCTCAGTCATAATTGATTCCGGATGAAACTGTACGCCATAAACGGCCCGAGCTTCATCCGCTACCGCCATAATTGTGCCATCTTCAGCGGTCGCCGTTACTTGTAAAGCAGCCGGGCACTGGGTAATGGCCAGCGAATGATAACGCGCCCCGGTAAAAGTTGACGGACACCCGGCAAACAACCGCCCAGCTTGATTAACTGTAATCGAACTGGGACGACCATGCATCAACTCAAGTGCTGGACCGACTTGACCGCCATACGCTAACGCTAGTGCTTGATGGCCTAGACACACCCCTAGAATGGGGACCCGGCCAATCAACGCGTGTAGCTGAGCCATCATTGCCCCCGCCTGTTCTGGTCGTCCTGGACCGGGCGAAAAAATGAGTTTACTGGGATGACGCGCGATCAGTTCGGCCGGTGTTAACGCATCGTTTTTGATTACCGTAATTGGTTCGGCCGTTAAAGTACCAACTAGTTGGTACAAGTTATACGTGAAGCTGTCATAATTATCGATCAAGTAAATCATTGCGCCACCGCCTTTAACGCTTGCACCACGGCACGCGCTTTATTATTAAATTCCTGAAACTCCTGCTGTGCACAGCTATCCGCAACAATTCCCGCACCAGCATGAACGACCAACTGGGCGCCTTGCCGATACGCCAACCGAATCCCAATACAGAAATCCAAATCGCCATTGAAATCCAAGTAACCTAAGCAACCGCCATAAATGCCGCGTTTGCGCTGTTCAAGCTCACTAATCAGTTGCATCGCCCGAACTTTAGGCGCGCCCGATAGCGTTCCCGCTGGCATTAGCGACTCGATGATATCAATCGGAGACGTTCCCGCTGCTACCCGACTTTCAACCGTTGACCCTAAATGCATCACTTGGCTAAACTTCAGCAGTTGCCGCGTCCGGGTCACTTGCACACTACCAAACTGACTGACCCGGCCTAAGTCATTGCGACCCAAGTCAATCAGCATATTATGTTCAGCTAATTCTTTGGGACTAGTAGTTAATTCATGCGCGAACGCCGCATCTTCAACCGCTGTTTTTCCTCGTCGCCGCGTGCCGGCTAACGGATAAGTCACGAGGTTATCCCCTTGTTTTTTAATCAGCGTCTCCGGTGAAGCCCCAACTGTCTCGAAATCACCGTGCCGAAAGTAAAACTGATACGGCGCCGGACTAGTTGGAAATAAGGTTCGGGTTAAGTTGAATAATGAACCCGTCATCTGTGCCCGTTGCGGGTTCGATAAAATCAACTGGAAAATGTCGCCCTGGCGAATATGCTGCTTGGTTTGGGCAACCTTGGCTGTAAACGTCGGCAAATCAAAGGCTAGCGTCAACGGTGTCAGTAACCGCAACGGCGGCAGCATTGGTTCCAGACAAGTGGCAAGTCGCTGTTTGAGGGTCTGCAAATCTGCCATTACCGTGGCATAACACGCCGTTAGCGTCGACGTGGGCACTAACTGCGACAAGGTCACCTGATGCGTCTGATGATTATAGCCAATCACCCGGTCCACCACTAATAGATCAGCGTCATTCAGCTGATCTGGGTCAGCCGGTTGTTGCGGTAAGGTGGGATTGGCATAACGCGCATAATCATAACTAAAGTAACCTGCCAAGCCACCCGTAAACGGCGGTAAACCAGGAATCTTAGGCGTTTGATTAACGGTCATTAAGTGCTGCAGAACTGGTTTTAATGCTGTTTTAGTCCGCGTTATTTTGTCAGCCGTCGTCACCGTTAGCTGACCATTGCGATACATCAAGGTTTGTTGCGGGCGCACACCGATAAAACTATAGCCAGCTTCATCAGGTTTCGGTTGACCGGTCAATAGAAAGCACGGTTGCGTAGGCGTTTGCAGTGCCGCGGTCACGGCTACTGGATCAAATTGATCGACCTGATATTGTAAGGTGACGGGCACCATGGGGTAAGTTTGACTTAGTTGTTGTAGCGTTTTTAGATTCATTTTAAATCTCCTTGAAAGGCTTCAGTAACCAGCAGCTTTCAAGCGTGACCATCGACAAGTTAACATACACCAATTCCTCCAAACTAAAAAATCCGCCCAAAAACGTTTTGCAACGTTTAAGGACGGATTCACTCCGCGGTACCACCTTAATTAACGCGTTAGTCGGACTAACCCGTTCCCTCTAAACAAGGCTAACACCTTGCTGGCAGTAACGTCTGCCTAACGTTTCCCGGTACTCTTATTTCGCGGGAACCCTCAATGGTCCATTTAATGACTGGCATTCGGCGACATTCACAGCAATAGTCACTCTCTGGGCGGGCCCGGTCATCTTGATCTCCATCTCATCGGTTTTTGGACGAACTTTTTTAATTGCTGTTTAGATTAAACTTTAGTGAGAACTTTGTCAACTTCAACTTGTCACTCTGGTTGGCCCAGAATTGGCTGGAACGCGGTGGCCGCGTTTTCGAGCCACAGTGCGGTCTCGAAAGCCGGGCTTTATCTAAGTCGGAAAATCACCGACTAAGATAAACGACACCACTGAGCCAATTCTGGACCGCCCGCCGTTAAATTAACGCTTGGTTATTTTCACTCAACAATTTAAACTCATTTCTTAAAATGCTCAGCCATGGCGTTTCAGCCTTTCAGAAACTAAGTGGTAGGCCATAATTTCACCTAGCATCAGACGTAATCCAATACAGTATTATTAACCAATAGCTGACCTTAAAAATAATCGTAGTGACCTGTAGAGCTGCTCCACCACGAGCCTGCTAATCAATAAATCTTACTAAAATTGCTTAGTCGCCTGAATCTGAATGGTCCGACTCGCTTGATCAATCGTCACTTCATCGCCGACTGCGCCAGTCACAGTTAAATCGGCAGGTGTGACAGTGATGGCATAAACGGTCCCGCGATACTGCAACTTAAAGGCGCATTGCGTCCAGCCAGTTGGTAAGTAAGGATGCAACGTGGCGTGCTGATCATCGATCTCTAGCCCCATTAGTCCCCAAGCAAACGTGATCCAACTACCGCCCATCGCAGCCAAATGCAGTCCGTCAGCGGTATTGCCTTGTAAGTTTTCAAGGTCCGTATTAATCGTCCGCTTGAAGAAATCAATCGCCCCTGCATACTTGCCTAACCGTGCCGCCGCAATCGCATAAATGGCCGGTGATAATGACGAGTCATGCGTGGTGATGGGTTCGTAATAATCATAATTGGTCTGGACTTGTTGATCAGTGAATTGTTCCGGTAACAAGACCATCGCTAAGATTAAATCCGCCTGTTTCAAAACTTGTAGCCGATATAAGACTAACGGATGGTAGTGGGTCAATAATGGAAATTGATCCCGTGGAATCCGACTTAAGTCTAGCCGTTTCTTCGATAGGAAGCTGTCATCTTGGGCAATTAGGTCACCTTGCGTTTCAAAGTACATCTCGTCAGCCGCTTTTTTAAAGCGGGCCCATTCTTGGTTAGAGACCTTAAAATGCCCCACAGTGCGTTGATCATAATGATCGGTTAAGTAGCGTAATTCAAATTGCACTAAATAATTGGTATAGGCATTATTATTGACTAAAGCGGTATATTCGTCTGGACCAGTAACTGTGTTCAAAACAAAGCCCTTTTGCGCATCGAAATTCCCATAATCTAAATAAAAGCGACTGGTTTCAATCAGGATTTCCAAGCCATAATCCCGCATAAAGGCCGCATCGTGGGTAATCTGGAAATACCGAATCACTAAGTAAGCGACATCGGCATCGATATGAATCGCCGCGGTGCTCGCTGGAAAGTAAGCCGAAGACTCTTCCCCGTTAATCGTCCGCCATGGGAATAGCGCGCCCGCTAGTCCTAGCGACTGCGCATAGGTTTTGGCATGTGGTAACTGGTGATACCGAACTAACAATAAGCGTCGCGCTAAATCGGGATGATTCCAGTAAAAGAACGGGGCTTCATAGATTTCAGTGTCCCAGAAGTAATGTCCATTGTAGCCACTACCAGTTAAGCCTTTCGCTGCAATGCCGTGGCTACCTTGATGACCACCAAGGGCTTGGAGTAAGCCAAATTGTGAGAAGCGAATCCCTAATTGTGAGACCTCATCCCCACTAATCTTAATATCACTCGTCGCCCAGAACTGTTGCAAATCTGTCGTTTGGGTTTCAGCCAATGTCGCAAAGCTAGTCGTTAACCCCGCCGTGGCTGCTTCCGGTAACGTGGCCGTCCCTAAAGCAAACCACACCGTCTTCGTCAGCTCAACCTGACCTTGGTCAAAGGTAAATTCACCGGTCCAATTACCATCATCAACCCATTGGCCTGGCTGATCATAGTGGACAAAGAGACTTAATTGCTGGTCACTATGCAAGGCATTTAACGTTAAGCCCCGAATATCGGGCGTTGGTTGTGAGACGTCCTGCTGATCTAAAATATCATGTGGGTCATAATGCGCCAACCGTGGATCAAAGGCCGTACTTTTAGCGGTCGCCGTCGCATGCAACCCCGCGACCACCCGTAACTTACCGGTCTTAAAATTTAGTGCCTCAACCGTCAACTGTTGCCCCATCAGTGCGGCCGTGTGTAAGCTGGTCAACCGGTCAATCTTAATCTTTAGCTGCTGACCAGTCGCCGTGGCTTCCCAAATTAACGTATGGGTGAATTGCCCGGTCCGCATATCTAAGGCATAATGCTGGTCAATAACTTGGCCTTGAATTAAATCCACGGCCATATCATCTAACCAGAGTTGTAATTGGGTCGGTGCGGGTAACGGAATCATCGTCTGGTTGCGTTGTGGAAACCCAAATTGAGCCTCACCGTACTGGATCGGTTCATAATCATAAAAGCCATTCACATACGCCACCGTATCCGTCACTGGACCAGCTTGGAGTTGCGGAATTTCAGTCAAATCTTTAACCCCAATTAAACCATTACTGACGGTTAATCGTGATGCCAATTCACGTGTCGGCTGCGTCGCTGACAGTGTCCATAAATCCATCTTGTGACCTCCCATTTGTTAACAAACTTCACCTTTTATTGTAACGCTATGCTCAGACCACAGTTAATATCCGTTCCGAAGCGAATTAGTTAACAAATTGAACTTAATCTGTGTTGCGTCGCTAATTTTGGCTTATACTCAAGGTAGTTTATACAGAGGAAGTGATGGTGATGGCGAATCGGCGCACCACCCATAATCCAAATCAATTTGTAAATACAGCCGACCATCGCCGGCAACTGCAATTGGCCGTGCAAACGGCGTTGCCGACTAATGTCCATGTCTTAGCGCGCAACTTCGCCCGGTCCAGTGCCAGCTCCTACTGGCTGTTAATGCTGGATCAGCCCCATCAGGCGATCCCCCGTTTCTTAACGTTGCGAATTGCTGATCATACCCTTTGGCTGGCTAATCACGATCAATTGACCCTAACTTGGCAAGCTGGTAATTTTGACGCAGTCCAACAACAACTACGGGCGCGGTTAACTACTAAAACCTTGCAGGCATACAGTTACCAGCTAACGATGACCGATATTATCACCCTAAGACTACTGTTGCATTTAGAGCAGCACCAGTTGATCTGGCTCGTCCAGCTTTCACCAGTAATCGCCAAGGCCTATAAGAATCAGCAGCTTGACCTCCAAGCCGACTTTCCTAGCGCTAAGTTATTGCTTGGTAATATGAATAACAGCAGTCTACAGTTGGTACCGGTAAAACAAGCCCAATTTCAGGCGCGACTTGGCCGTTACTTCGGTCGCAACTTATTATTTTCACAATTCACGAGTCATCAATTATTACGGCTATTGCCGACCAATCAATGGATTCGGCCGCTTTTACAAGTTCTACCACCAACCCCACATTTAGAGGCCCAATTAGCCGCTACTTACGGAACCAGTTTTGTTCGCGTTTATGTGGAAGCCATCCGACAGCAGGCTCGGCTACAAGCTGTTGGGTCATAAAGTTCACTGAGTTTGGATCATGATCCAAACTCTTTTTTTGCACAAAAAACGCCGCATCATTATCGATGCGACGCCACTGCCGGAAAGCAAAATTCCGATGATTATTTTTTAAATTAGTGATTCAGTCCAAAGGCATGCTGATCATCTTTTTCAGCATCCATTGCGGCCTGTTCTTCAGCCATCAAGCGAGCTCGTTCACGTTTGTTATACCAAGGTGATACCGTGAAAGCCAAGATATCGTTGATCAAGTAAACGGAACTGTTGATGAACATCGCCAATGTCGCTGAACCTTGACGGAAAGAAATAAACCATAAGACCATCTGAGCCAAGCCAGAGGCAATCCACCAGAAGTATTGGTTGTTATAACGCAAGAAGCAGATCACACCGGCCGTTAAGCAGATAGCAAAGCTAATCGCATCAACCCATGGCCGCGGATCATCAGTAAAGGTCCCGATTAAGTAACCAGAAATCCCATACACAACAATCGTGGCAACAATCGCAATCACCCAAGTGCTGCCAGTGAACTTCCGAATCTTTGAGACCATGTTGACGTTCCAACTGGCACTCAATAAAACCGGAATATCCAAGGTAACGACGTATGCCAATTGTTCCCCAATACTTAGATAGTTTTTAGCTGAAAAGCCAACGATAATAAAGCAAAAGGCTGAAATAACGCCTAACAAGCCATTAACTGATTTAGCGGCATTGATCGCTAAGACACATAAAACACCCAAAGTGGTCCCAATAAATGTTAAGATAGACAACAGTGTAATTGGGGCACTGACCAAGGTCATTACTTGGCAACCCAAGCTAAAGTAGAATAAATAATAGTTCTGTTGTGGCCAACCTTTTAGTTGGTGCGCTAAAAATTTAAAATAATTACTCAAAATCAAATTCCTCTTTCCGTCAATCAATTTATGCCGTGCGTCGTGCTTAGTTGGCCAACTAATCATTAGATAACACCATATGTGGTATCTCCGTTCGAAGCAACACTATATATTGTATCATTATCTTTGGCGATGAAAAGGGCTAATTTTGAATTATTAAACAAGTTGTTCACAATCAATCCGCTTACTTAACCGCCAGACCGGTATTTTTCGGTTGGCGATTTTTTATTATTTTTTTATATCAGCTTTGAGCATTTAAATTGTTAATCATAACAGCCCGACAAAACAATGCCCTTTGTCGGTAGCAACCAGCTGGAGTATACTAGATACGGAAACTTTTTTACTTACAATATTTAAATTTTGTTGGAGGAAACATGATAACTCTTAAATCAGATCGTGAGATTAAGGGCATGCAAGCAGCCGGCGACATTATGGTCGGCTTGTTCCATGCTTTATCAGATTATATCAAGCCCGGGATTACCACTTGGGACGTGGATCACTTCGCCTATGAATACATTACAGCGCATGATGCCACGCCTGGCGAATTGAACTTCGAAGGCTACAAATACTCAACTTGTGTCAGCGTTAATGACATGATTTGTCACGGCTGCCCAAGCAAAGATATCTTAGTTAAAGACGGCGACTTATTAAAAGTCGACACGGTCATCAACTACCATGGCTACTTGAGTGATTCTTGCCACGCTTTCGTTGCTGGAACCACGACTCCAGAAGTCCAAAAATTAATGGACGTTACGTTAAAGGCCTTATATCTAGGGATCGACCAAGCCGTTGTCGGCAACCGTATCGGTGACATTGGCTGGGCTATTCAAAATTACGCCGAAAACGAAATGGGTTACGGCGTGGTTCGCGAATACATCGGTCATGGGATTGGACCGACGATGCACGAAAAACCTGACGTCCCACATTACGGTGAAGCTGGTCATGGGACTCGCTTAAAGGCTGGGATGACCATTACCATCGAACCAATGGTCAACATTGGCGACTGGCGCTCTGGCGAAACCGCTGACGATGGCTGGACTGTGCGCACATTAGACGGCAGTCTCAGTTGCCAATACGAACACACCTTAGTCGTTACCGATGATGGGCCAAAGATCTTATCATCATACGATCATGACTTCGATGCGAAGTATTTACTGAAGTAAATTAAAAAAGAAGGTTATCTGAAATTTTAGAATTTCAGATAACCTTTTTTTAATCTCAATATTTATAAGTCAAATTACGCTTGGTGCTAGTTGAAATTGTCGCCTGCCGGTTGGTTGATTGAACATTTTATAAATATCGACTAACTAACGGCGGGCGGGCCAGAATTGGCTCAGTGGTGTCGTTTATCTTGGTCGGTGTTTTTCCGACTTAGATAAAGCCCGGCTTGGAAGACCGAACTTTGGCTTCCAAACGCGGCCACCACGTTCCAGCCAATTCTGGCCCAACCAGAGTGGCAACTTACACCAAGTATTTCAAACTATTAAATTAAAACGGTCACAGTAGCCGCAACTAAGATTAAAACTAACCCCAAGACCGTGATACGCATCTCTTTACTGGTCTTCTTCTGGCCTAAGAACCAAATACCAGTCAAGGTTGCGAGTACTACGGAAGTTTGTGACAAGATAAAACCAGTTGCTAAACCATTCATGTCTGGTTGGGCGGAGATTAAGTAAGTTAACGCCGCAAATGCGAAGAATAAGCCTGAAAAAATATGGCGATACGAAATACTTTCCGTCAACGCTAATTTTTCACCCCGCAACGCGAGGAAAATCGCATATACGATGCCAACTAAGACCATCCCAATTGCTTGGGGTAAGAAGGCTTGCATCCCACTCAGCTTGGTTGCTTGCGGAGCGGCGGAATAGGCCCAGTAGCCAATCTCACCGACTGCCAACCAGAGTACTGCTCGCCGCAGTAATCGAGCGTTACCGGCATCCTTATGTTCTGACCAGACTGTCAAGCTAGCGCCAACAATAATTAACACCAAAGCTAACCCACCGAAAAGCTTCGCAGCCGTCGTTGGCCAATCACCTAACGCAATAACACCCCATAATGAAGCCCCTAGCAGTTGAAACGCCGTGGTTACCGGCATCGCTCGTGACGAGCCAACCATCGTAAAGGCTTTAAAGGTAATAATCTGTGCACTGGCCCAGCCAATCCCAGAGATAATGGCAAAGATCAAATCATGGCCGGTTGGTAAGGCAATTCCTTGAACCATCACAAAGACCATGGCAAACAATAACGTCCCAATCGTGGACCCGAGGATCTGATTAACGGGACGACCACCAATCTTAGACGCAATCGTGGGATATAACCCCCACCCTAACAATGGGCCCAGCCCAATTAACAATGCCGTTGCATTCATACTCTTTCCTCCTATGCGTGCCTATGCCTAGAACGTCACGCCGCTTTCTAATAAAATATTCGCATACGGGGTCATCTCACCCGTCCGGACAAAGGCCCGGCAGTTGTGCAAGTCCTGCTTCATGTCATCATGCGGAATAAACGTTATCGGCGTATCTGGCAACCGCTTTTTAATCGCCGTTAACATCGCCGGATTCTGCGTCTTGATCTCGCTGGCTAAGTAAATCCGTTGCACTTCAAGTTCTTCTAATACGTTATTGAGTACCTGCATAAAGCTTGGAATCCCATTATCGACAGCTAAATCAATCTTTTCGGTTCCCATTGGTACCGGCATCCCGGCATCACCAATACTTAATTTGTCAAAATGGCCCATTTGCGCAATCACGCGCGATAAATCTGAATTGATCACTTTACTTTTTTTCATTCGGCTAACCCCGCTTCAATTAATTCATGCCGATACGGAATCGATGGTTGCGCACCAAACCGCTGGACAGTTAATGATGACGCACCGTTACCATATCGAATGGCTGCTTCTAAATTACTAAAATCAGACTTTAAGACGCTACTCATCGCACCAATAAAGGTATCACCAGCCGACGTCGTATCGACAGCATTAACTTTGTACGCTGGAATGATACCATGCCGACCATCAACATCATAGAACGCGCCTTTACTCCCAATCGTGATAATCACGGCAGCAATCCCTAAGGCGTGTAAATCCGCTGCTGCTTTTAACATGCTAGCTTCATCCGTAATCTTTACGCCCGTTAAGATCTCGGTTTCAGTTTCGTTGGGAATAATCATATCCGTCACCGCTAATAACTCAGTTGGGACCTTTGCCATCGCCGGCGCCGGATTCAAAATCGTCCGGACTCCCGCCGCTTGTGCAAGTTTGAAAGCCGCAATCGTACTGTCGGTAGCGCTTTCAAATTGAGCAATAATAAAGTCACTATTTTCAATTAACTGACGCTGCTGGGCAACATAATCCGGATCAAACGCCATATTAGCACCAGCATGAATCATAATCTGATTCTCACCAGCATCGTCAACGACAACATACGCTTGACCAGTCGAGGTATTCGTTAAAGTGGTCACACCCGTTAAATCAATCTCTTCTTGTGTCAGTAATTCAAGCATGGCTTTACCAGCATCATCATCGCCGACCGCCCCAATAAAATGCGTGATGGCTGCTGAACGCTTGGCGGCGACAGCTTGATTAGCGCCTTTGCCACCTCCGGCTGAGAAAATTTCTTTCGTATGCATGGTCTCACCAGGCTTCGGCATTTGCTTCACCCGAATCGTGCGATCTAAGTTGATGCTACCAATGACAGTGACTGTATTCATAGGAATCCCTCCAGTTAATTAATCGTTAATTTAAGCTTAATTGCTTTTCGTTAAAACGTTTTATGAAAACGTTTCAATAGAACAACAAAAATATAGCACATCTGAATCATTAATTCAAATGCGCCGTTGATTTTCTTTCAATTAATTTAACTGGTAAGCGCCGTTCATCCCATGGCTGGTCTGGATTCTTGATTCGAGCCAATAAAATTTCGGCGGTGACTTGACCCAGCTCAAAAATCGGTTGGGCAATTGTCGTCAGTTGCGGGGTGACGTACTCACACATCTCCACATTATCATAACCAATCACGCTATAATCGCGCGGTACCTGTTTGCCGGCTTCGGCTAACCCAAGATACAACCCAAAAGCAATTTCATCGTTGACTGCAAATAACCCTGTTGCCGCTGTTTTGAGGATGGCCGGCACTGCTTGCCGCCCCCCTAATTTCGATAAGGACACATCAATGCGATCAATATCAGCATCGGCATAGACCGTCTTAAAACCAGCTAAACGCTGTTGCACATTGGCCGAAGCTTGCGCCGGCATTAAGATTGCCACGTGCTGGTGACCTAATTGCTTTAAATGGGCGGCCGCCAACCGACCGCCTTCAAAGTCATCCGTCAATACAGCATCGCTAAAGCCTTCCGCTTTCTTCTGGTCTAACACAATAAACGGATGTTGTTTCGTCTGTAAGCTGGCATTAATGGCTTGATTTGAGACCGCCGAACTCGCAATAATAAAGCCATCCACGCCCCGATGGCTAAGTTCGGCCAGATACCCCTGTTCCTTGGCTTCATCCAAGTCAGCATTACACAGCATCGTGATATAATTGGCCTGATACAAGACTTGCTCAATCCCCCGAATGAGTTCACCAAAGAACGGGTTGGTAATATCTGGTACCAAGACGCCAATCGTTTTACTGGTCTTCATAATCATCCGGCGAGCAAAGTAATCCGGTTCATAGTGTAAGTCGGCTTTGGCCTGCTGAACTTTAGCCACCGTAACCGGACTGAACTTATCACTTTTACCATTTAAAATCTGCGACACCGTCGAAATCGACACGCCAGATTGTTTGGCCACGTCCTTGATTGTGATTGCTTTATTCTTCATCTTCAAAATTCCCCTATCACCAAGCTATTCCTTATTGTATAACAGTTCCCCTAATTATGCGCGCCCAAACTAAAACGCGCCCTAGTTTTTAGGACGCGTTGCAATTGCTGATTATAATTGCCACTCTGGTTGGGCCAGAATCGGCTGGAACGTGGTGGCCGCGTTTGGAAGCCAAAGTGCGGTCTTCCAAGCCGGGCTTTATCTAAGTCGGAAAAACACCGACTAAGATAAACGACACCACTTAGCCAATTCTGACCCGCCCGACGTTAATTATTCAATACTTATAAATGTCTATTTTAACCCATTAGTCTAGCCGATAGGTAGATTCCTAAAATGCTCAGCCGTGTCCGTTGGCCTTAGTGCGAGTGATTTTCTCTGACTTAGAACTTGAGGCTTCAAAATGGCCCATGGCGTTCCAGTGTTTTAGGAATCAACCGGTAGGCGAAAGCCTAATCCAGGTCTAAAAAGGTCTGATAGTCATTATCGACTTGTTCGACATAACTAGTTGCCCAGTTGGCCATCGCATCGTCGAACTTGCTGGAATTGCCAACGTAACCGCGAATCATGGCAGCGGTTGGACTTTGGGCATGTGCTTGCGCTAAAATCATCGCACAAGTATTGGCATACGCTTTGAACTGCCCCCAGGATAAAGTCGGAATATCGATGGATTCTTTCATATCCCGGAACTGGCGAACATAAAAACTCTTATCCGCCATTTGGAAATAACCTAAAAAGACATCTGAAGTGGATTGCAGAATTCGCTGCGCGCTAACAATCCGTTGGCCTTCGGTTAATTCCAACGCCGCTGTTAACTCAGGCCGCGTTTGGCTACCGACTTTCCGCGTTGGTAAGGCTTCTTTAATCTGTAAGACCATGTGACTGCCATCGGTACTCGTCAACAAGACCAAGTAACAGAGCGAGCCAAAACTACCGACGCCCACGCTGTGCCGAATAATATCGGTGACTTCATATTGGGATAATAGCAGCGCCACATCGGTCCGGACGGTGTGTAGATATTGTATAATTCCGCGTTTCAATCCCCGATAAGTTTTCTTATTCGGATGCACAGAACGCGGTGCATTTTCTTTAAATTGCCGTTCACCGGCACTGTTAGTCCACGTAAACTTCCGGACAACTTGTTCAGAGTTACGTTTGGTGGCTTTCTTGACCAAATCCGCAATAAAATCAGCCGTATCAGTCGGTTCGCCGCCAAAATTCAAGACTGACTGGACTTCATTATCCCGATAGAAGCGTTGCAGCGTCGTCTGGTCAAACATCCGTTGAATGCCATCCCGATAACTGGCACTGGCTTCACGGACTAATTTATCAACTTTTTTCGGTTTAAAATCAGAATTACGGGCGGCCAGAATAATGCTGACCAATAGGCGCCGTAAATCCCACTCCCAAGGATGGACGCCGGCTTCGTCAAAGTCATTTAAATCAAAGACCAACCGGCGTTCAGGTGAAGCGTAAAACCCAAAGTTGCCTAAGTGAGCATCCCCGCAAACGACGGTGGGAATTTCAGTGGAACCTTGATAATCTAAATCATAATCCATTAATTCGACCGAGCCACGGAAAAAGGCAAAGGCCGAAGTACTCATTCGTTCGCGGCGCAACGGCAATAATTCCGGTACCAACATGGCCCGGACATGCCGTAAATACGCGGCAGCATCCCGTTTGACGGGCTTAAACGTGCCTAATTGGTCAAACGACGTCACTAACCGGCGCGCTTTTCCAAGGGCAACGAGTTCAGCGACGGTGTGGTGCTGACGAATGTGTGTTAAATCAAGTGGTGGCATGGACATCAATCCTTTGTATTGAGCTGACTCCATTATACCGATAAATAACAACTAAGTGACAATTTTCACCGTAAATTATTGCGCCACACGGTTGATTGCAGTTGACGCGCCTGCTGAGTTAGGCTACCATCTAAGTAACAGCTAAATGGTAGCGCTTACCAAAATTATGGGAGGTCCAGCATTATGGCAAATTCAGAAAAAACTTTAGTTCTCGTCAAACCCGATGGCGTCGCAGAAGGTCACATCGGTGAGATCATTACCCGGTTCGAACGTAAAAATTACAAAATTTCCGCGTTAAAAGTGGTCAATGCGACTAAGGATCAATTGCATGTCCATTATCGGGATCAAGTGGACAACCCGTACTTCAACGAAATTGAAACGTACATGACAGAAGGCCCGCTAGTTGCCATTATTGTCAGTGGGACCGGCGTCGTTAAAGCAGTTCATCACCTAGCCGGCAACACTCGTCCTGGTGATGCCCAAGCTGGGACCATTCGGGGAGACTTTGCCCATGAATATCCCGATGGCATTCTACGCAATATCATCCATACCTCGGACAGTCGTGAAAACGCCCATCATGAAATCGCTATTTGGTTCCCAGAATTAGCCGTCACGGCACGTAAAGATTTAGTTAAAGCTGGCAAAAAATAACCATTAATAAGACTCAAACGCTGACGAAGCAATCGTTGGCGTTTTTGTGATCCTAGTTTGACTTCCTGATACTTCGGCAAGCTTATTAAGTCAACTGCCGAAAAGCTACTTTTTACTGCAAATAAAGTCACTATTTTGGTCGCCAGTTCGTTAACCCCCTATGCTTAAGTTACAGAATTGGGGGGGATTCGTTATGGATTTAGTTATGGGGACCGTACCAACCAGCGCACCGCATGTACCAACACCAGTGCTACCGTCAATGTTTCGACTGCTCAACCAAGTGGATCAATGCCTAGCGCGCATTACCACGACTGGGGCCTTGGGATTGACGCAATCGACTGCCATGTTAAGCTTACTTTTAACTCAACTGTTTGACACCACGATTATTCTTACCAGCGACCGCCACACATTTAACGTCATCTTTGATGATCCAAAGCATAAGTTCAATCTAACTGGCTGCCTAATCGAAAATACGTTCAGTAATATCCTGCATCCCGACTGTCCAACTTACATTATTGCCTTAAATCGCCAACTCATTAAGAACAGTGATGACTTAGTCGCCACGATTGACGACTATTTATAGCAAACGTGATAACTATAAGCTGGCTTAAAAAAATAGTGTTTCAGAAATCAGTTACGCATTTCTGAAACACTATTTGAATTAGCTTACCTTTTAGTGGCACGGTGTTTCTGAATAATGGCGATGGTCAACGCTACCAAGATAACTGCTGTGCCGGCAATTAAAACCCATGCCCAGTTCCAAAGCTGTAACTGTAACTTGGCATAAGGCACCCCTTGATCCAACTGTCTTAAAACCTTTACTAATCGGATACAGCCCCAAACTAAGACAACCACGGCCCCGATTAGGATATTGCCAGCCATTTTCAACTTTCCAAACATTAAAAAATCGCCCCCACTCGGTTTAAATCACTTTTCCAAGCTTAATCAGCCGTTACTTCGGCTAATTTCTGGTCTAAGTACTTCTTTAAAGCAGCCTGTGGATGGAAGCCTACCACCTTTTCAGCTGGCTTACCATGCTTAAAAATAACCAAGGCAGGGATGCTCATAATCTGTAACTTCTCCGCCAATTCCTTGTTTTGATCGACATCTAAGGAAGCAAACTTGATTTTGCCATCATAATCTTCATCCAAAGCTTCTAACGCTGGCGTCTGCATCTTGCAAGGCCCACACCAATCCGCCCAGAAGTCCACGACAGTCAAATCCGTCCCAGCTCCAACGGTTTCAAATTCAGCGCCTGTAATCGGTTCTAACATAATCTAAACACCCTCACTTTTGCTCATTACACAAGTCGCTGGCACCTATCTAGGACAACGACCAATCATCTCAATTTTAATTATAATCATACCACGGCAACCAGCGAACACCTAAAAGATGGCTTGATCACGAAGCTGCACTAACTTATTTAACGTACCAGGCTCCATCTAGTCCCAGTTACAATTACTGACTACCAATTAAAAAATAATCTCGGCTACAATGAGCCGTTAATTAACGGCGGGCGGACCAGAATTAGCTCAGTGGTGTCGTTTGACTTAGTTGAGTGACTTTCTCAACTTAGTCAAAGCCCGGCTTGTGAGACCGCACCTCGGCTCACAAACGCGGCCACCACGTTCCAGCCGATTCTGGGCCAACCAGAGTGGCAACGATACCACAAAAAAAGATCCGGTTACCATGGCGGTTAGTAACCAGATCTTTTGATATTTAACGCTTATTTTTCAGCTAAATGCTTTTCATAAGCCGCTTTAATTTCATTAACTAAATCTTCATCCTTCAAGCCAGTGGTTTCGCGAATCACTTGGTCGATTGGTTCGTCTTTAAGCATTTGTTGTAACTTAACACTTTCAGAGTCATTCGGATAATTGAAGAAGAACATCATGCCGGCAGTGTCAACTAAGGCACTGTAGTCACGGCCGCGTTCCTTCAATTCACGGATTGGGCGAATAAAGCGTTCGTCAAAGCCGAGCTTCCGGATTGGGGTCCGGCCAACCCGTTCAATATCATCTGAGATATATGGGTTTTCGAACCGACTCAAAATCTTCTTTTGATAAGCATGGTGAACTTCAGGATCAAAGCCCCACTTTTGAATCAACAAGTCCCCGGTTTCGCCTAAGACATGCTTGGCTTGTTCAACCACACTGTCATCTTTAACGGCTTCACCGATGGTCTTGTAACCCTTCATGTTCCCGGTATAAGCAACCGTGGCATGACCAGTGTTGACGGAGAACAACTTGCGTTCGATGTATGGTTCCAAATCATCCGCATAGTCGACACCCTTCAATTGGATTTCAGGGTTCTTCATTTGTGACTTATCAATGACCCATTCCTTGAATGGTTCAACAGAAACGAACAATGGATCATCATGCTTTTGTAATGGCACGATCCGGTCAACCGCAGCGTTAGGGAAGCCAATATATTGGTCAGCCCAAGCTTGTTCGTCGTCGTTTAAGGCTTCATAAACGGATTTCTTTAATGATTGGCTCCCACCGATCATGTTTTCACAAGCAATCACGTCTAAGGTCTGCGTATCGTTGTTAGCTTGACGCAACTTAATCCCGTCGGCAATGAGTGGGGCAATGAACTTCAAAATCTTAGGACCAATGGCCGTAGTGACCATATCAGCCTTAGCAATTTCTTCAGCAACTGCTTTAGGATCCTTGCCGTTGTTAATGCCTTTAACATCATGAACTTCAATGTGCTTTTGGCCTTCTGCAGCCAATTCAATTGTATAGCCATTGCGTTTGTTCAATTCATCGATCAAAGTTTCATTAACATCGACGAACGTAATCTTAAAGCCGTTGTCAGCCAAGGTTTCGCCAATGAAACCGCGACCGATATTACCTGCACCAAAGTGTACGTCTAACATTCTAATCAACTTCCTTTAATAGATTAATAATTTCATCTTCAGATTGAGCGTCCGCTAACTTGGCAACGTTAGCCACGTCGCTGCAGTATATCGCAATCTGAGACAAGAGGTTCAAGTGTTCACCGTTCAACCCAGCAATGCCGAAGATAACGGTAACGGTCTTATCGTCATCATCATTCGTTGGATCACCCCAGCTCACACCCATTGGTACTTGGACCACGGAAATCCCGGTCTTTTTAATGTACTTCATGCCATCTTCAGTACCATGGGGGATGGCAATGAAATTACCCATATAAACGGAAACATCTTGGTTCCGCGCTTGCATCGCGTCGATGTATTCCGGTTCGACACAACCGCCATCGACCAATAATTGACCGGCTAAGCGGATGCCTTCTTCTTGCGTGGCCACTTGCTGGTTCAACGCAATCATCTTTTTATCTAAAGCTTCCATTCTATTCACCTACTCTATTTCGTTAGTTCGTTCAAAAATGCACTGCTAATTAACTGATAAAGTTGTTGGCGACTGCCGGTCATAAAGGTCTGCGTATTGGCATGACTTTCAATGACTAACGCACTCAACTTACCCATCAAGCGATTCTCATAATCACTGATGTCAGCCGGTCCCAGCATTAAAACAACCCGTTGCAACTGAATGCTTTGATCGCCCATGCTCTTAAATGGGACTGGTTTGGCTAATTCAAAGATGGCACAATACGGCGCGGCGACTTGTTCGCTCAAGGTATGCACAAGGGCTAAGTTGGTATTAGGAATGCCAACTGGCGCTAAGCTCAACCGATGGAGCAACTTGCCCGCGACTTCTAGGGGGTCGTGAACAATCGTCGGGGCGATTTGTCGGGTAATTGTTACCAGCGTTTCTGCGATGGTCTGCTCGCCGTTACTAATGGGGGTAATGGCAAACCGATCAAGAATCCGCTTGGCAACTGTCAGCCGTTGATAGGCGGTATCAAAGTCCACAGTCGGTGTTGCCACCTTGGGCGACGGCTTAATGGCCGCTTGTGTGTTAGGAAAATATTGATGAATGTATTCACGAAGCGCACTCACTTCATTTTCTAACAGCAACGGGCTGACCACCCGGTAGTTCAATTTGAAACCCGGCAATTGGGTGGTCGATAGAATCATGTCAAATTGTTGTAAGTCAATCTGACCAAGATTACCAATTCGAGCCACCTCAATCGTCGTAATTTCTGGAATCAACCGCGTTAACCGCGTTTTTAAAATGCGCGCGGTCGTCATCCCGTTCGGACACAAAACTAACACTTTCAACGCCTGATGACTCAGCTGTTGCTCATACGTACTCGCAAAGTGAATCAACAAGTAGGTCAGTTCATCAATCTGAAAGTTCTGATCAGGGAATGTGGCTTCAAAACCACGCACCACCGCCGCATGCAACTTCGGGTATTGGCGGCGAACCTCCTGCAGTTCAGCACTCGGTGGCACTGGACCAGGAATGCCATTACGTTGCAAGGCAATCTGCATATGTGCAGTCAGGTTATTCATCAGCTGATCATCGGTTCCAAACGACCACTTAAAGTTAGCCGCCACGGCATCGATCAACTTCTTAACACGATACGTTAACTGTAAATCATAATTCGATAGCGACGCATCTTGATCAATCCGAAACGTTAACCCTTTGATCTGTTGCGCTAAGAAATCAATCTCAGCACCCGTGACTTGCGACTTAATGTCTCCCGGCAGCTGCGTCAAAATCGCTAACGCAATCCGCTGGTACTGCAAGAAGTCATCCCGGTTAATCCCTTGGAGATACGTGACCCGTTGGCCATGTTGTAAGCGCATGACCGCCGTCGTCAACGTAATCATCAATTGCTGTAGCTGACCATCTGGCACTGATGAAAAATACTTTTTCTTTAGATTCCGAACTGCTTCGTAGCAATGCAACAGTAATTGCGGTTCTAATTGATTCAAAAAGTAAGATTGTTCATCAGTTGCCGTGACAGTCACACCACGTTTTAACTTGGCAATTGTTTTGAAAAATTCATAATCATTAATGGCATTATTCAAGATGGTGGCAAAGAGACTACGAATATTCGCCTCAGTCCCGGCCACTTGAATTCCCCGCGACTTCAACCGCTCAATCGACAAGTCATAGTCCGCAAAGGGCGTGGCTAGTGTCGTTAAGTCGTTTGAAATCGTGGCAATACTCACATTGAAGTCTAACGCTAATTCTTTTAATTTCATCGAATCGTCAGCCATCAGCACTCGACAAGCCAATGCATTCTGTCTTGTCTGAGTATCAAACGCTGGTGTTAAGCCTTGACTGCTGCTGAGCTCGCCTTGAAAATCCGCCAAAGCGGCCGTCGTTCCACTTAACTGGAAGCGATGGTCTTGATTGACGATTTTCAATTGAGCATTGGCTAAAACTAATTCTAAATTACTGAATTCACGATAGATTGTCCGACGG
Source organism: Lactiplantibacillus dongliensis (assembly GCF_005405105.1). Lineage (GTDB taxonomy): Bacteria > Bacillota > Bacilli > Lactobacillales > Lactobacillaceae > Lactiplantibacillus > Lactiplantibacillus dongliensis. The sequence goes on along the minus strand of NZ_BJDK01000001.1, from coordinate 26,289 downwards.
CTGCTATTGATGGCGGTTTCAATCTGACTCATGGTGAGTCCGGTCGCACTGTCTAGCAATAATTGTAATAAGTCGTCTTGACGTTTTGTGAACTTTACCATGGGGCCACCTCATATGATAACGGTTTATTTTAATCCTGCTACCATTTTATCATATTTAGGTGAGCTCAGAAGATCATCGGTGACGAGCACTTGAACATGCGTGTACCGAGTCTTCAAGTTCTTAGCAGCTTCTGAAGAAGAAACAACTAAGAGACTATTGTTATCTTGTAATTCATCAATGCCTAAGTTCTTAACAACTGCTTGTTTATTGGCTTTCTTCAAACGACCCTTCATTAAGGAGGTTGCCATAGTGGCGGTCCCTAAATGACTGTCATGATGAACAAAGACAACTTCTTTAACAATATCTAAGTCTAAATCACTTGGTAAGTCGTCTTCAGCGGCACTTTCAGCCGGTGCTGCTTCAGAAGCTGGTGCTGGTTCATCACTAACTTGATCACGAGCCTTTAAGTTAACAACCACTTGATCGTACTTTGGACTGCTCAAGAAGTTATCAACGGCTAAACGTAACGCATGTGGGGCTTTTTGAGCGGCCCGGTCAGCTAATTCGTTTTGCGTAATGACTAATAACCCAGGTTCATCCTTCAAATTACTGATGGCTGTGTTGGTAACTGACATATCAATGCCGGCCTTCTTGACTTTGTCCCGTAATAAGGAAGCCCCCATTGCGGATGAGCCCATTCCGGCATCACAAGCGAAGATAATGTGGTCAACATCTTTATAAGAAGCAATCACGTCAGCGGCATCGGCAGTTGGTGCAGCACTTTCGCCGCCCTTGTTGCCTTTCATGTCGTTCATCTGACCTTTAGCCGCAGCTAAGGAATCATCACCCATTGATTTGTCGCGCTTCAAGATAATCGCGGCGACGATGAATGAGGCTAACGTTGCTAAGACAACCCCGACAATCAAACCAAGGTAGTTAGCAATGCTCCGTGGTGCCATCGCGAATAACATAATGATGGAACCAGGTGAAGGTGTTGAACGTAACCCAACGTTTAAGAGACTGAAGGTTGCGGTACCCGTAACCCCACCAGCGATAACGGCTAAGAACAAAGCTGGTTTCATTAAGACGTATGGGAAGTAAATTTCATGAATCCCACCAAGGAAATGAATAATCATCGCACTTGGCGCTGAAGCTTTCGCCGTCCCTTTACCAAATAAGGCAAAGGCTAACAGAATCCCAAGACCGGGACCTGGATCCGGTTCAAGTAAGAACAGAATTGACTTACCGGCACTCGCCGCTGCTTGAATCCCAAGCGGTGTCAAGATACCTTGGTTAATCGCATTGTTTAAGAACAAAATCTTGGCTGGTTCAATGAAGACATTGGCTAATGGTAAGAGGTTTGCCTTGATGATCCAGTCAACCCCAACGGCCATTGCCGCACTAGCACCGCCAACCAACGGGCCAATCCCGAAGTAACCGAGGATGGCTAATAACATCCCCATAATCCCAGCAGAGAAGTTGTTAACCAACATTTCAAACCCACTGTGGACTTTATCAGAAATGGCATTGTCCCATTTCTTAATACACCAACCACCTAAAGGACCCATAATCATGGCCCCAATAAACATTGGGATGGTTGATCCAACAATCACACCCATAGTGGCAATCGCACCAACGACCCCACCACGGTGTCCGGCGATCATGTTACCACCGGTAAACGCTATCAATAATGGCAATAAATAATGGACCATTGGTTGAATCATCTTGGCTAAATCAGCATTTGGGAACCAACCACCGGCCATAAAGATCGCGGTAATTAACCCCCAAGCAATAAAGGCCCCGATGTTCGGCATGACCATATTACTCAATGCACTCCCGAACTTTTGCACGCGGGCTTTAATGCCCACTTTTTTCTTCGCAACAGGAGCGGATTGGGTTGCAGAATTATTTTCACTCATCAGATAAAGCTCCTTCCTTTTCTTTACTCTTACATCATAGCGAGCTTAGAAAACGGTTTCAAGACATTCTAGACAGACCGGTGGCACAGGAAGTTGTGCCAGAATTAAACTCACGGCTTCACAATTGGCACAGTTGGCACAATCGATAACAAACGCCGGTGCAATCACAATGGCAACCTTTTCTAAAGCTGGTAACTTCGCTGTAATGATTACGTTTTCACAAGTGGTATTGACCAATTTGTTATGCTTTTAGCTTGACTTAGCTTGCCACTCTGGTTGGGCCGGAGCAATGCCGGAACGTGGTGGCCACGTTTGGAAGCCACAGTACGGTCTTCCAAGCCGGGCTTTACAGTCGGAAAAACACCGACTTAGGTAAACGACACCACTGAGCATTGTCCGGCCCGCCCGACGTTCGTTAACATGATAAAGAGTTTATTAGTGTGACAACAACTGCTGAAACTACCGCCTTCGCCAACCCTTCTTTATATTGGGTAGTCTATTTTGTATCGCAAAACAATGCCAATCCTAAAATGCTAATCCGAATAGCAATCATGTTAATCAAAAGTAAATTTCTACACGCTTTACGCTTGGTACTAGTTGAAATTGCCGCCTGCCGGTTGGATGCTAAATAGCTGAACTTAAAATAATCAATCGTTAACTTTTTAATCCTCGCTACTTAACGCCGGGCGGGCCAGAATTGGCTCAGTGGTGCTATTTATCTTAGTCGTGGGTTTCCGGCTTAGATAAAGCCCGGCTTTCGAGACCGCCCTTCGGCTCGAAAACGCGGCCACCACGTTCCAGCCGATTCTGGGCCAACCAGAGTGGCACATTTAACAAGACAACTACAGAACAAAACCAATTTTGTTTTATGCTTACAAGACTCCTATACTAATAGTACAAAGGGGGCAGAACTAATTATGAAGAAAAGTTCTGATTGTACCGAAATATTAGTAGGAAAGGCCGCCAGTATCGACGGTTCCACGATTGTTGCCCGTAATGAAGACGGTTACGGCCCAATTAATCCCATCAAGTTCGTGGTGCACGCCGCACATGACCAAACGCAAGCCAGTTTTACATCCGTCACAACCGGTGTGACGGTGCCACTACCCAAACACGCTTATCGTTATACAGCGACACCACAAGCCGACCAAAGTGATGGTCAATATGAAGAAGCTGGAATCAACGAATTAAACGTTGGGATGAGTGCAACTGAAACAACGGCAACTAACGCCCGCGTACTCGGCTATGACCCATTAGTTAATGACGGCATCAACGAAGAAGCCATGCTAACCTTGGTCTTACCTTACATTAAGACTGCCAAAGAAGGTGTCCAACGGCTAGGCGCTTTACTTGAAAAGTACGGGACCGGCGAATGTAACAGTATTGCTTTTAATGACCATAATGATGTTTGGTTGTTAGAAACTGCTGGCGGGCATCATTGGGGCGCTATGCGTTTACCCGATGACACTTACGCGATTGTACCGAATCAAACCGTCGTGCAAAATATGGATTTAACCGATAGCGACAACTTCTTAGGTGCGACCGATTTAGTGGCCTTTGTTAATAAATACCATTTGAATCCAACACCAGATACCTTTAACTTCCGTGAAATCTTTGGGACGCATGGTGAAGATGATGCTTACTACAACACCCCGCGGACTTGGTATGGGCAAAAGTTATTCAATCCCGAAATTGACCAACAACCAACTGACCAAGCGATGCCAATGGTCCGTAAGCCTAGCAAGCAATTAGCCATTGAAGACGTGCAAACGTTCTTATCCTCCCACTATAATGGGACGCCATATGATCCGTTCGGCACTTACGCTTCCGGTTCTGAAGCCGACCAACGGAAATACCGGCCAATCGCCATGGATCGTAACCAATGCTCCTCAATCTTACAGATTCGAAATGATGTTCCCGCCGACCGCGCAGCGATTCAATGGGTGGCCATGGGCTTTTTTGCCTACGCTCCTTACATGCCATTCTTCACTAATATCAATGACACGCCGACTGATTATCAAAATGCAGGTGCCACGGTCAATGTCGATAATGTGTACTGGTTAAATAAGACGCTTTCGGTATTAATCGAACCCCACTGGCACGACTACGCCGAAGCCGTTAATGCCTTCCGTAATGGGTGTCAATCGTATGCTCGCGGCCGGGTCGCAACTACCGACACCGTCGCTAGCGTTGATGTCCCAACTGCTTTGACTAAAACCAACGCTGAAACTGCTGGCGAAATTTCAAAGCGGACCCATCAATTATTCGATGAAATCGTTAAACATGGGTTAAACTTATCGAAGACAGCTTGGGAAAAGGGACAAAATCTTTAGCTATTAACAATTTGACCTTAATTAACAAAATGACACCTTCTCCTCTAGCTAGGATTAGGTGTCATTTTGTATTTACTCACGTTCAAATCCTTTTTGAGAACACTTATACATTTACGCTTGGTGATAGTTGGATTAAGCTGCCACTCTGGTTGGGTCAGAATCGGCTGGAACGTGGTGGCCGCGTTTGGAAGCCAAAGTTCAGTCTTCCAAGCCGGGCTTTATCTAAGTCGGAAGAACACCGACTAAGATAAACGACACCACTGAGCCAATGCTGGCCCGCCCGGCGTTAGTTAATGGACATTAATAAATTAATGATTAATTACTTTTAACTCAGTTATTTAGCCGAGCCGTTGGTTCCTAAAATGCTCAGCCGTGTCGTTGGCCTTAGTGCGAGTGACTTTCTAGGACTTAGGCCAAGGTCAGTTTTGAGGACCAGGCTTCAAAATGGTCCATGGCGTTCCAGCATTTTAGGAACCAACCGGCAGTCGGCAATTTCAACTAGCACCAAGCGTAACTAAAAAAGGTTCCATTCAACCGTCGTCAAAGACGTTTGAATGGAACCTTTAGCTTTTAATGGTACAGATTAATATTTTTTGCTTAACTTGCTTGCTGCGGCTTCATCAATGATAACCGTAACATCAGGATGGTTTTGTAAGATTGATGCTGGTAAATCAGGGGTATCTGGACCTTCGATCATACCCTTAACAGCATCGGCTTTGTTTTCACCAAAGGCTTCAAGGATTAAATGCTTGCTCTTCATGATGGAAGCCAAGCCCATTGAGAAGGCTTGCTTAGGCACATCATTTTCACTAGCAAAGAACCGCGCGTTAGCTTCGATCGTTGATGGTGTTAAGTCAACCACGTGGGTCGTCACATTCCGGTCAGTCCCAGGTTCGTTGAAACCAATATGACCATTACGGCCAATCCCTAAGATTTGTAAGTCGATTGGATGTTCGTCGATAACTTTGTCATAACGTTTAACTTCTTCAGCTGGATTAGCAGCTAAACCATTTGGCAAGAATGATTGCTTGAATGGCTTTTCGTTAAACAAGTGTGATTGCATGAAGTATTTGTAACTTTGGTCGTTGTCAGGAGCAATCCCAACATATTCATCCAAATTAACAGATGTGCAGTTACTGAAATCTAAATCACTATTTACGATTTCTTGATACGTCGTTACGGGTGTAGAACCAGTCGCCAACCCAAAAACTTTTGCTCCATTGTCTAAAGCATTCTTAAATACTTTAAATCCTTCTTTGCCGCCAGCAGCTTGATCCTTTACTACGATAACTTTCATAATTTAACTGACTCCCTCTTTATTTGGTATAGTCCAATTATATATTGGTCTAGACTGAAATTCAAGGGATTTGCTCAAAAAAGTTTAAAAAGTTGTTGTAACCGTTACCACTATTACTTTAAGCCGGCTTTTAAGATAAGTCAGATAGTTGTATTTTTCTTAGCCATTGCCTATACTTAAGCTGTTCGTAACTCCGTGGAACGTGAGAAACTCCACGACTAGCCAAGGCTGTAAAGCTGTTGGCTATTTTTTTATCCTAAAGGACAGCAGTTTAGGGTACTAGCTGGTAAGCCGAAATCAAATCAACTACGTTTTTATTTTAATGCTACCAATCCTACTGAAATAAGTTGCTTAAAGCTTACTGCGTTCAACTAGATCAATAGCTGCTTCACAAGTCTTTTTATACTCAATGCCACGAGCATACTTATTAGCTGCTTGATACTTTTGCCAAAGTAAGCTTAAATCATCAGATAAGGCTAGCCTGCCAATTATTTCAGCATAACCCGATAACAAACTTTCAGTACCTCGTAATCTCGCAGTTGCAACTATCGCTGACTTTAGAACGTCAAAATTAATGTTTTGCAATTGTAATTTATCAAACAGGTAAAGATCATAATAGTCTTTTAACCTAGTATTCAACTCCTGCCTAGCAACAATTGTCTCTAATTTTTCAGCTAGGATTGTTTCAATATTATAGGCCATGATTATGATTTTCTGATCATTAAAGATTGTATGGTGATACCATGCTACTTGCCGTGGGGTAATCGTGTCCCCAGTAGAAACATCGATTTTAGTATCAACCTCACTTGCAAATATCTTAGCTTTTAAATGAACTCGAAACCCAGCATAATCAGCTGCTACTCGAATCTCATCAATCTTAGTGATGCCCAATTGGATATCATCACTATTATCCTGAGCGACAATTGCAGTAAAAACTTTTAGAACTTCCTGTTTATTTACCGGTAACCCTTTAATTGAAGTATCAATATCACGAGTTGAACGCGTGTCTACTCCCAACATCGATGCAATCAAAAAACCACCTTTTAAAATTAAGTTATTTCGATACGATGAACGTGATATTCGATCAATAACTTCATCTAATACAACTTCTTGCATTAATAGTTGTGGTGAAATTTGCTTACCTTTAGCGAGTTTGCGAATCTTGGCTTTAAATTGTTGCCCATTAGAGAACCCCAATTTCATAGTAATACCCCCATGTATAACCTAATTTTATCTTGGACTTTGAAAATAGCCGCATATTCACTTAATCGTTGTAAATTTTTATCTGTCATTTGAGCATAGCTAACCATTGCCTGTTTGATGGTCTCAGCATCGGATGAATCACGAGTTCTAATGATGTCACATAATGTTCGTTCTTTATTATAGACTCGGACTAGATGGCGCCCTGGAGTCATCACTTGTTCAACTCCCAGTGTTTGCCAGTCTGCCTTTTGTCGATATGCTTTTACAGGATACCGGCCGATAGCCATCGGATGATAATTTGCTGGAAAATTCATCTGATAAGTTCCAGGAGTACGATCAATCATCCCGTGTAAAAAGAGCGCAGTATCTTTAAAAAACACACCTTTATTAAATCGATACTGAAGAATAAACATATCATCCTCAAATATTTTGGGATCAATATAAACACCACGATCAACTCGCTCTAATTTTCCCTTATGAATAAGGTCACCTATCAGATGTAAATCAATCTTGTCATTGCTGACTTGTTGCCTAGTAACCAGTCCATTATTTTGTTTTAATAACAACCTTAGTCTATCAATTTGCAAACTAATCACCCCACGTTTAAACACGATTATATCATATAACCATGTTTAAACGTGGGATAGCTTCTGTTCAACTTAGAGTTCTACTAAAGCAAGTATTCTTCCATGTTTACCAGTATTATACTTATTAACGTTGCCACATTTAGGATCAGCTACACGGCACTCACCTTACTTTTTTTGAAAGTAACTAAGGATACCATAGAACCACGTTTTAGAACACATGTTCCTGACGTTTTACCAAAATTTACCATTATCATCATCAAACATTCCCAAACCGGCAACAATGTGGTAATCTATTCCCAGAAAAATCCAACAAATATGTGAGGTTTTATCAATGGAACCAACCTTTAATAAAATGACGCCCGCTGGCTATCATGCCATCGAGCAAGAAATCGAAGCCTTAAAACAACAACGCCCACATCGTATCAAAGTCCTAGCCGCGGCGGCTGCGCTAGGCGACCGTTCAGAAAATGCTGAATACACGAATGCCAAACGAGACTTAGGCCGCTTGGAAAGTCGCTTACGCTTTTTAAACAAGCAACTCCAATACGCACAAGTCGTTGAACCGGCAGATAATGATCAACTTGATATCGGTAAATCGGTAACTTTGGAATTTATGGACGACCACGATCAGGTCACCTATCAATTAGTTGGCGAACAAGAAGCTAACTTAGAACAACAAAAAATCTCATTCACCTCGCCCATCGGCCAAGCGCTAGATGGTCATACGGTCAATGAGATTGTCACGGTCGCCGCGCCTAACGGTAGTTACCAAGTTAAAATTATTGAGATCCATCGCAGCTAAAAAAAAGCCGTTACTAGCTGAACTAGTAGCGGTTTTTGTTTGCTTAAAATTCCTGATAAACAGCCGGATCTTGATTCTTCAACCGGCCATCCGCATGACTGAGCCCATTAATCGTAGCCATATCAGTCGGATTAATTTCAAAATCAAAGAGGTCGATGTTTCCCGCTTGCCGGCTCGGCGTCGATGACTTAGGAATTGGCAAGGTACCTAACTGAACTTCCCAACGTAAAATCAATTGACCGACATTCTTATGGTACCGGGCTGCGATTGCCTTTAAAGTTGAGTTTTGTAACATTTCGCTAGCCCGCCCGATTGGACTCCAATCCTGGGTCAAGATGCCATGAGCCGTATCATACTCGCGTTGCGCTTGCTGGTTAAAATAAGGGTGTAATTCCACCTGGTTGATGACTGGCAAGACGCCCGTCGCTTGTTGCAAACGATCCAAATGTTCTGGTAAAAAGTTCGATACCCCGATTGAACGCACCAAGCCTAACTTTTGAGCGTCAATCAAGGCCTGCCAAGCTTCAACATAGTGATCTTCCTTGGGATTTGGCCAATGGATTAAGTATAGATCATAATAATCCAAGCCGGCGCGATACAGCGATTCTTGAATCGTCGCAATCGCTTCATCATAACGATGATGCCGCCCCGGTAGCTTCGATGAAATCAATAATTCCGAGCGCGGTACCGATGAACGTCGGACCGCTTCACCGACAGCGCCTTCATTTTCATAATTAAAGGCCGTATCCAATAACCGATAGCCACGATCAATCGCTGAATCAATCACATTGACACCATGTGCGCCATTCAATTTATAAGTGCCAAAGCCGACTTTCGGTAACGTCAAGCCATCGCGTAATGTATAAGTTTCCAATTCAAAGTTCCTCCTCAAATGTCCATTTAAGTTTAGCTTACCACTAATTACCGATCAGCCAAGGCATCCCGGATAGCGGCTTCAAAAGTCGCCGGCCGGGTCGTCGGTGCGTATCGTTCTAAGACCTGACCGTCACGGCCAATTAGAAACTTCGTAAAGTTCCACTTAATCCGACCATGCCCGGCCGTTTGCTTTAAATAGCCAAACAATGGGTCTTCCTGATCACCATTGACCATCACCCGTTTCGTCATCGGAAAAGTCACGCCATAATGTCGCTGGCAATAATCATGGGTCGCTTCATCATCAGCCTTTTCTTGATGAAATTGATTAGATGGCAAGCCTAAGACCACTAAGCCTTCCTGCTGGTACTTCTGATACAGTTCTTCCAAGCCTTTAAACTGTGGTGCTAAACCACAGTTACTAGCGGTATTCACAATCAACAAAACTTGCCCGCGATATTGTTCCAGTGGTAAGTCTGCCCCACTCATTTCCGTTTCTTTGAACTCATAGATTGATGTCATTTCAAATCCTCCACTCAATTACACAGTGTTCTTTTCTAAATTTTTCAGACCTCATAACAGCCAAATGATCACTAACATGCAATATCACTATTAACAAAAAAGTATGCTGACCACAATAGTCGTAACCACTAGTGCAGGACGGCCTGGATAATGCTCAGTGGTGTCGTTCATCTTGGCTGGCGATTTTCCAGCTTAGATAAAGCCCGACTTTTGAGACCGCCATTCGGCTCAAAAACGTGGCCACCACGTTCCAGCATCAGTCCGGAGCAACCGTAGCGGCAATCGTTAAGTTAACCCAACTCGCTAACTAAATTAAAGCACAAAAGCATGACTTTTGAGTGACCTTTGCTCAGATTGTGTGAAATTTGATTGCGCTATCATTTGAATTCCGGTACACTGAACATAATCATTCATAGCAACTGGGGTGCCATACGGCTGAGAGAATACCCATTGAACCTGAATCTGGATAATGCCAGCGCAGGGAGCAATGCTTTTTTTGGGAACCATCAATCAAGACTTAGCCGTCTGGCAGTAGCTGTTAACTACTGTCAGGCGTTTTTTGTCTAACCGATGCGTGGATGAAAAACTTAGGAGGTTTTTGCTAATGAAATGGGCAAAATCATGGTATTTAAGTGACGTGATCTTGATTGCATTAATCGGGATCTTTTTTGGAGCAATCTTTATGGGGACAAACTACGTCTATGATGTGCTGACTGCCGCCTTAGCACCAGTTGGGCTGGCTGGCTTAGCCAATGAACTGTTATTAGGATTGTGGTGTATGCCTGGGATGTTGGCCGGTTATCTGCTCCGTCTAAAGGGATCGGCGACATTAGGCGAACTCTTAGCCGCAACAGTTGAAATGTTTTTCGGGGGTCAATGGGGTATCTCAACATTGATTTCTGGGGTCCTGCAAGGGTTCGGATCAGAATTAGGTTACATCGCGACCCGCTACAAACACTATGATTGGCTGGGCTTAACCGCTTCAGCCATCACGACGACCTTAGTCACGTTTGCGTGGGATTTAGCTAAAAATGGCTATTTCAAGCTTCAATTCTGGCTACTCGTACTTTACTTTATTGTCCGTTTCATTTCGATGTTCTTCTTTGGTGGTGTCTTAACCAAACTAATCACCGACTTACTTGATCGCAGTCACGTGTTGAAATCTACCCACAACAACTAAGGAGACTTGTTTATGGCGACCATCACCTTACACAATTTAACGTTCAGTTACCCCGAAGCGGTGGCGCCAATTCTCGACCAAGTCAACTTGACGTTTGCTAGCGGACAATTCACCCTGCTGACGGGCCCTTCTGGAACCGGTAAATCAACCCTGCTCAAATTAATGACTGGACTGCTAAGCTTACCAGCTAACCAAGGCAGTATCAGCTTCAATCAGACCGACTTAACCGCTATCGTCCCGACTGACCGGGCAGCTCAAGTGGCGTTAATGTTTCAAAATCCGAATCAACAATTTGCTATGGATACAGTTGAAAATGAATTGATCTTTGCCCTTGAGAATCGGCAATTACCACCGCAACAGATACCACAGCGACTGACGGCGGCCCTCGACTTTGTCGGCATTAGTCACTTACGGCATCGTCACCTCAACCACCTATCCGGCGGGGAAAAACAAAAAGTCGCCTTAGCAGTTATTGTCGCCATGGATAGCGATGTGATCTTATTAGATGAACCGTTTGCCAGTGTCGATCCCACCGCACGTGCCAGTCTATTACGCCGACTTGTTCGCTTGCGTGATGAGGCTGGCAAAACGATTATTCTGGCCGACCATGATCTGACCGATTATGAACCGTTAATCGACAACGTGGTACGAATCACTGCAGAGCACACCCTTGCCATCGTCCCACAAGTCCAACAGCCGGCCCTTTTTCAAGCCTTTAATCAGCGGGTCTCTACTCATACCACTTGGCCGACACCCACTAGCGGTACACCGTTGTTTCAACTCAAGCAAGTGACCTTGCAACAAGCTCAGCACCAGTTGCTTGAACCGACTGACTTAACGATTTATCAGCATCAAACGACGTTAATCACGGGTCCCAACGGCAGCGGTAAATCGACTTTATTTGAAGCCTTAGTCCGACTGCAAACTTATTCCGGTCAGCTCACTTATCTAGGTAAAGATATTCAAAAACTAAAACGAAAAGCTTATGCACGCCAAGTGGCCTTATTATTTCAAGATGCTGAGACGCAATTTTTAAATATCACCGTAGCCGAGGAACTAGCGCAATGTCAGAAATACGCGTATGGTGATTACTTTACCCCGGCGCACATTGATGCGGCCTTACAGCAATTAAATTTAGCCGGACATCAAGACCAAGTCATTTATACCCTGAGTGAAGGCCAGAAAAAGAAACTACAGATTTTACTCATGCTAATCATGCAGTCACCAGTGCTGCTTTTAGATGAACCGTTAAAAGGCTTGGATTTAGCGTCAATCAACGCTTTAGTTCAGCTCCTGAAGACGACATTAGCGGCGACTCAGCAAACTTTAATTATTATTAGTCACCAGTTGACCGGCCTAACGCCGTTGATCGACTGCCACTTACGCTTTGACCAGCACCAGTTACAATATCAGGAGGCGTTTTAAATGAATCCTAGTATTAAACTCCTCCTATTATTAGTCATTGCCCTAGAAATCTCGTTTACGATGATTATTAGCTTGAACGTAGCGTTGGTGATTTTAGCCATCATCTACCTGGGGTTACATGGGACCAAGCTCAAAACGCTCGCTTGGCTGCTAGTCGTGCCGCTACTGCCCGCAATTGGTCTTTGGAGTACTCAATATATTAACGGTAGTGGCGATAAAACGCTGATGGCTTGGGTATTATTCACCCGTATCTATGCCTTTGTCTTTACTGGTGCCACCTTTACGCTCACGACGAATATCTTGCAGTTGGCCGATGCTTTAGAACAAAATTGGCATTTGCCATCAAAATTTGCCTATGGTGTCCTAGCGGCGTACAACTTAGTTCCAAAAATCCAGCACGAAGTTAAAGTCATTCGTGCTGCGGGGTTAATGCGGGGACAACAACTGTCCTTTTGGTCACCACAGCTTTATTTTAAGGCCATCTTAGTCTCCATCAATTGGTCACAGAACCTGGCCCAAGCGATGGCGTCACATGGCTTTGTCGAAGATGCACCCCGAACCCATTACCGCCACTCCGCATTACATGCACGGGATTGGATTATTTTAGGTTTAGGTATCATTGGCATGCAAATTGGCGTATTCGTGATTCCTTGGCACTAGCCTAACTAAAAAAATCGTTGTCTTAAGCGCAGTGTTTACTGGCTTAAGACAACGATTTTTCATTACTAATATGCTTGGTACTAGTTGACTTAAATTGCCACTCTGGTTGGGCCAGAATCGGCTGGAACGTGGTGGCCGCGTTTTCGAGCCATAGTGCGGCCTCGAAAGCCGGGCTTTATCTAAGTCGAAAAATCACCGACCAAGATAAACGACACCACTGAGCCAATTCTGGCCCGTCCGGCGTTAACTAACGGGAATTAAATAATTAACGATTGATTATTCTTAGTCCAGTCATATAGCCGAGCCATTGATTTCTAAAATGCTCAGCCGTGTCGTTGGCCTTAGTGCGAGTGGTCTGCTCGGACTTAGGCCAATGACAGTTTTGAAGATCGAGCTTTGGCTTCAAAATGGCCCATGGCGTTCCAGCGTTTTAGAAACCAACCGGCAGGCGGTAATTTCAACTAGCACCAAACGTATTACTGATAATTAACGACAGATCAGCCCAAGTGCCATCGAAACTACTCCTTAGTTGCGTGCCGCCTCTATCTGGGCTCGCAAAGCTTGCATCGCGGCTGTGTCAGCGTTGGGGTCAGCCATCATCTGATCATACTTGAATTGCAATAATGGTAAGTCCGATGGGGCCGCAGCTTTGACCGCAACCCGTTGTGGATCAATCAATTGCTGATCGTCAAACGTCAACTGGCGCGTGACGACCTGCTTGCGGAAGACCGCATCATGTGAGACAAAAATAACTGTCCCCGGATAATGCTGTAGATAATCTGCTAAGGCGTCCAACGCATCGACATCCAGATAATTAGTCGGTTCATCTAACATCAACACATTATAATTACCGACCAAGATAGCCACTAGTTGTAGCTTGACTAATTCACCACCGCTTAGTTCACCAACCAGCTGGTCATAAAAGCGCGCGGGTAAGCCTAACGCCCCCATGACATTGCGCACCGTTTGATCTGGCAACTGGCTGGCATCGCGCACCGTCTGCCAAACCGTTCTCTTGCCATCTAACGCGGTCATATCTTGTTGAAAGACCCCAATCTTAGCGGCGGGCGAGACCGACAAGCCGGCTTGATGCTCTAAAATAGCCGTTAATAACGTGGTTTTCCCACTTCCATTCGGCCCAACCAACGCAACTCGTTCGCCGGGCTTAATCTGAAACGTGACTTGTTTTAACAACGTCTGGTGATGACGACGCAACGTAAAGTTAGCCGCTGAAGCCACTGTTTTACCTTTAAATGGTGGAAAATCAGTCGCGACTAACTTGAATCCCGTCGTGGTAAACGGCTTAGTTACTTGGGCCTCCCGTTCGCCACGTTCTACTAACTTTTTCGCACTACGATCCATCTTAGCCGCAGTCGCTTCACGTAATGACTTGGAATTCGCCCGTTCCCCTGCCGTCATCCGCCGACTGCCTTTACGAATCTGTTGCGCCTTTTCATGACGGGCTTGCATCGCAACTTTTAAATCATGTTGATGCCGATTCTGCCGAACATAAGCAGCTTGTTGACTCGTTAATTGCTGGTCTAATTGGGCTTGATAATCAGCATAATTACCGGCATAGGCCGTAAATTCACTGTGGCGTACCGCCCACGTCTGCGTGGTGACAGCATTCAGCAACTGCCGGTCATGTGAAATCAGCAGTAACAACCCCTGATAATGCTGCAATTGCTTGCTGAGCCAAGCTTGATGCGGTTCATCTAAATTCGACGATGGTTCATCTAAGATCAAGATTTCTGGACGACTACTCAACGCGACCCGAACCCGATCCATCATTGCTTGACCCCCACTACGATCATGGGTTGCCGCAATCTGAGGCACATAGGTGACATCTCCAGCCACAATCAATTGACCTTGATAATCCTGATCATCACCGGTCAACAGATGGGCTAGCGTTGATTTTCCAGCACCATTGCGACCCACGATACCGATGCGGTCGCCCGTATTCGCCAACAAATGAGGGACCGTAAAGAGACTGCGACCATTCACCATTTTTTCGATCTTCGTTAATTTTATTTCAGACATTTAAAAATCCCCCTTAGGATCAGGGATCAATTCAGCGCACAAAAAAAGCGACCTCGACATGGCGAGACCGCTGGCTACGTATTCGCCAGCGCCACTAATTAATCCCAAAAACGACAGTCCACCCCTTAGCAAAAAGGTGATCACTGTTCAATTACTGGCATTAATTAGTTGCGCATTGGCCGAATACCCCGTGTTTTCATAAGTTAGTTAATAGATTAGCATGCTTTAATTTATTTTGCAAGCCAGGTTGTTTTTCTGTAAACTAAATTCATCTTACTGAAAAGAGCAACTTCATTCATGCGAAAATTATGTTATATTGCGGGCTTTGCCGTTCTCGGTGGTGGCCTGCGCGAATGGCTCAGCTTACTAGTCAGCTGGCCGCAACACTTTTGGCTTACCGTCATCATTAATGTTAGCGGGGCCTTGCTGTTAAGCTTCGTCACCACGTTATTGCCCGCCCGGTTACCCGTCTCCGAAGACATCATCGCTGGCATGAGTGTTGGCCTGATTGGTAGCTTCACTACTTTCTCAACCTTCACTTACGAAACCATCCAACTCTGGCAACAAGGTCAGACTGGCCTCGTGCTCGCTTATGTTGGTGCCAGTCTGGGACTTGGCTTATTAGCGGGCCTCGCTGGCAACTTACTCAGCGACCATTGGCTGCCACGGGGGAATGCCTAAATGTTGACTCCAATTGGTCTCGTGGGCGGTGGTGCAGCAATTGGCGCCTTGATCCGCTATACGACGATGCAACTCTCTAAACCGCTTAATCAACGCTGGTCACTGCCAGTCGCCACATTAGGGCTTAACCTGATTGGGGCGTTACTGCTGGGATGGGACCTAACTAGTCCGTTACCCTCAAGCTGGCAACTCTTTTTAGGGACTGGGATTATGGGCGGTTTAACAACTTTTTCAACGATGATCAATGAAATTATCATCTTAGCGCGCCACCACCAGATAAAAACAGCCCTCACTTACTTCGTACTCAGCTTAGGTGGCGGCTTACTTTTCGGCTGGCTAGGCACTTTACTTTAAAATAAGCAACCGATTACACTTGTGATATACTGAGAACGGTCATCAAATTTTTCATTATAAGAAGGGTTGTTTTTATGTTACATTATTTTGACCTGAAACGACCTAAAAAACTTGGCCTTTCAATCACGGATCAACGGCAACGTTGGTTACGTGAATTTTTGAAAGCGTTTTTGGTCGTCTTCTTTGTTTATTTCAGTATGTACCTGATCCGCAATAACCTCTCCGCGGCACAACCGTTATTAGTTAAAGACGGGATCTCCACGACTGAGTTAGGCTGGATCGGTTACGGCTTCTCACTGGCTTACGGGATTGGGAAGACCGTCTTAGGCTACGTGGTCGATGGTAAGAATACCAAGCGTTTCATGTCATTCTTACTTATCTTGGCAGCGTTGATGACCTTAATCATCGGGGTCGCCTTATTGATGAACCACGCGCCAGTCGGTTTAATCTTAGTTCTCTGGTCATTGAACGGGGTCTTCCAATCACCAGGCGGTTCAGCATCACTCTCCACGATTTCACGCTGGACGACCACGACAACTCGGGGCCGCTACATCGGGATTTGGAATATCTCTCATGAATTCGGTGGCGCCGTGGCTGGGGTCATTGCACTCTGGGGTGCGAATCATTTATTTGCGGGCAATGTCGGCGGGATGTTTATTTTTCCTGCTATTATTGGGCTCATCATTGGTTTTTGGGGCCTCTTCTTCGGCGCCGACGATCCGCAAGAACTTGGTTGGGATTCCAGTGAAGTAATCTTCGGTGAAGAAGTCTCCCAAGCTGATCAGACTGCTGCGAAGATGAATAAATGGACCATCTTCAAGACTTTCGTTATGAAGAGTCCTTGGGTCTGGTTACTCTGTATCGCCAACGTCTTCGTCTACGTGGTCCGGATTGGGATCGTTAACTGGGCACCACTCTACACGGTTCAACAACTCCACTTTACAGTAGCTCAAGGTGCCAATACCTTGTTGCTTTTCCAACTTGGTGGGATTATTGGTAGTGTTGTTTGGGGCTGGTTCTCAGATGTCTTAAAGGGTCGTCGCGCGGTGGTTTCAATTATTTGCTTAGCCTTAACGGCGTTTGTCGTGTTAGGTTACCGCTACGGAACGACGCCGATGATGATCAACACATCCTTGTTCTTCTTAGGCATGTTAATCTATGGCCCACAACTCTTAATCGGGGTCGCTGTCATTAGCTTCGTACCTAAGAACGCGTTAAACGTTTCTGATGGTTTAACTGGAACCTTTGCCTATATCTTTGGGGACTTGATGGCTCAAGTTGGCTTTGCCGCCATTGCCGATCCCAAAGCTAACGGATTGTCACTCTTAGGCATGAACTTACATGGTTGGAACGATACGTTTATCGTCTTCTATATCGCTGTTATTTTGAGTATTATCATGCTCGCGATTATTGCGGTTGGGGAAGAAAAACGGATTCGCCAACAATTAAAGCTTGAAAAATAAATAAGCCATTATAAAAAGTCCCAACTAGATTTTGATCAAAATCTAGTTGGGACTTTATTTTAGTTTTAATTACCAAACGGACTCGCAAATAACACCATGCCCCCGAGGACGATGACTGCTAAGCCAATCCACAAAGCGACCCGAATTAAGAACAGGCCAGCAATAACCATAAAAACTAGGCCCAGAATTTTAAAGCCAATCTTAAAGAAGATCTTTAAGAGCCACAGGCCAATCACTAACGCAATCAAAAAACCGATCATGTTGCCGCTCGACTAACGAGCTTCCCTCCTTACGGTCGTCACGACCGCTGGTTGAACAAGTTATGTTCTTGACCGTTAGTGTAGCATGTCACCAACTAAATATCGACTGCGCCGTTTCAAATTATTAAAAGCTTAACTTACTGTAGTGCCGCGACCTGACGCACCATCGCCAACTCTTCGTTAGTCGGAATCAACATGACTTTAATCGTCGAATCAGCACTACTAATGACACCTTCTTGACCAGCCGCGTTTAAGTCAGCATCCAACTTCACACCAAAGATACGCAATTCATCGGTAATTTGTTGCCGTAATTGGACGTTATGCTCTCCAATCCCACCAGCAAAAATAATTGCATCGGCACCGTGGAGTTCAGTTAAATAGCTCCCGGCATACTTGGCAATCCGGTTAACGAAAATATCGACGGCTAATTTAGCTTGCGGATTGGTTTGTTCTTGCGCTTTGATTTCACGCATATCTGGCGAAATCCCAGACACCCCTAACAACCCGGATTTATTATTGAGCATCATCATGATTTCATTAGGATCGCTAATATTGAGCTTGTCCATCAAGAATGGGACGACCGCTGGATCAACATCACCAGCCCGTGTACCCATTGTCACTCCGGTTAACGGTGTAAAGCCCATTGAGGTATCAAAGGCTTTCCCATGCTTAACGGCGGCTAATGACGCCCCACTACCCAAGTGTAGGGTAACCAAGTTCACGTCATCTTTGGGCTTGTTCAATAATTCAGCGGCCCGACCAGTCAAATATCCATGAGAAATTCCGTGTTCACCATAGCGGCGAATATGGTACTTCTTCGTCAAGTCATATGGCAAGCTATAAATGGCGTTCATTTCAGGTAAGTCCGTGAAGAATTGGCTGTCAAAAACGGCGTATTGCGTCACGTTAGGCAACGTTTTAGCCATGGTCGCAATCCCTTGCGCTTCCATTGGATTATGCAATGGGGCAAAACTGCTCAACCCTTTAATTTGTTCCAAAACAGTTGGGGTTACTTCAACCGCATGCTTGAATGTCTCCCCACCGGCAACAACCCGGTGCGCAACAGCAGTAATTTCGCTCAATGATTGAATAATATCTAACCGTTGCAACTCGTCAAAGACAAGCTGGGCCGCATGTTCTTGGTCCAAATTATCGACCGTTGTTTCAAATTTTTGATGATCACCATACTTAATCGTAAAGATTGAGCCCGGCATACTGATTCGTTCAACTAACCCACTGGCAAGCACCGTTTCGGCGGGCATTTCAAATAATTGCCACTTCAACGATGAACTCCCAGCGTTAATAATTAATGTTTTTTGCATCGAAAATCACACTCCCACTATCTAGAATACCGAATTTTCAGAAAATATGCTGAATTATTTTCGTAGCGTTACAATATAAGTATCAAAATTCTTAAATTAAGGACGGCTTAGCATGTCAACTCAAGCAGAATTATCCGCAGCAACCGAAGTCAGTCAAGCCATGGAACGTCAGCTATTTCGGACAAACAAACAAATCGAAGCCTTAACGCGTGCAGTCAATCGCGTCGATGATTTCACCGAGCTACAAGTTAAAGGCACGTTACTGAAAACCTATGCCAGTCAAATCGAAGGTCACCACCACTACGTCGAACTACCTGACTACCGGCACCCCGGGCAAACCCTCACGATTCAACTCGACGTGACCAAGTCAATCATGGCGAATGCCGAGGCTTATTTCCACCATTATCGCAAGGATAAACGCGGCTTGCAAACCGTTGAAGCTAATCTGGCCGCTGCCAAACAAACGCTCGCACAACAACAAGCTCGGCAAGCGGCCTTTAAACCATTAGACCCTGCCAGTGTCGCTGCGGTCAAAGCCCAATTAATTGCAGAAGGCGCCCTAAAGACCAAAGTCCTGCACTCGTCAAAGTTACCTGAACCAGCGCATCCACGCCGCTTCTACACGAGCGATCACGTCCTCGTCGAAGTTGGCAAAAACAGTGACCAAAATGACCACCTAACGTTAACGGCACGCAAAGACTATTACTGGATGCACGTCAGCGAATTGGCTGGCTCACACGTGGTGATTCACAGTAACCATCCTAGCGAGCAGACCTTAACTGAAGCGGCCGTCTTAACTGCCTATTACAGTAAAGGCCGCAAGTACCCTCGCGTGCCCGTCGACGTCTTAAAAGTCAGCCAATTACACAAACCTAAAGGGGCTAAGTCTGGGCTAGTGACATTCACTGGGAAAGCGGATACAATTACGGTACGACCAGACGCTGAGCTGGTTAAAAAATTACGAACTGAGGACTAACTAATGACGCCGATTGAAAGCTATATCCAAACTGCACCGCTGGCCATTCAACCACAATTAACTGACCTCCGCACAACTATTTTAGCCGTCTTACCGGATGCTGAAGAACAATTGAAATATCAAATGCCGACCTTTTACTGGCACGAAAATGTGATTCATTTTGCCTGGTTTAAGCATCATATTGGGTTATACCCAACACCTAGTGGGGTCAAGGCTTTTCAAGCGGAATTAACGGCTTATAAGACGAGTAAAGGCGCCATTCAATTGCCGCTGGATCAACCGTTACCCTTGGAGTTAGTACGGCGGATTACTGATTATCGAAAACAAGAAGTTATTGAGAAATTTGGGTTAACCGAATAGATAGGAATCGCGCCATCAGTGTTTGGACTGGTGGCGCGATTTTTTATGTAGCCGAAACGTGTTCAGTCCGACTGGGGACTCCGCTTGCTACGTCAAGTCAACTATCCGGAAGCCCACCGGATAATTGACTTGACTAGGCAATGCTCGACCCCAACCCGCTTTGCCTCACACTCTAACGTTGCCACCAACTCTCCTTCAAAAAGGTAATCTCAACAATCTCACTAATCTTCAATCGCTCGACCACCCCAGCTTGTTGATTCAACAACAGACTGGTTCCATCAACCGCGGCAATTAGTCCACTCGGGGGAGCGCCATTGACCAATGTTAAACGAACGACACAGTTTAGTTCATATGCTTGCAACAACGACGCTTCAATTGTTTTTAGCTGTTCCATTTCGATCACCTCATCGTAAATAAGTACCCCTATCATAGCACATTTTTAGAACGTGTGTTCGATATTTTTAAAATAAATTTTGCCACCTAAAAAAACGTTTGGGGACTATCCCAAACGCCTATTTTAGCTTAACGTTGTCGTTAAATAAGCTGTTAACTCACGCTTTGTTTGTGCGACGATTGCCGACTTATCATTTTCAATTAAATCCAAGCCTTCCGCTCGAATTAACGTCATCTTAGTGATCCCCATGAAGTTTAAAATTGTCCGTAAATAATGTGGGGCAAAGTCAGCATTCACATAACGCAAATCATGTTCATAGTCACTACCACTTGATTGAATATACGCCACTTTTTGATGACCATCTAGCAAGCCAACGGAACCATCCGCAGTGTACTTAAACGTTTGTTTGGCAACAAAGATATTATCAATATAATCCTTTAACTTGCTGACAACGTTGAAGTTATGCAACGGCATCATAATCAAAATAACATCGGCCCGTTTCCATTGTTCAATCAATGCCTGCTGCGTGTCAGCCACCCGTTCTGGATGGTTCATCACATCTGCGGTAATGGGTGGAATCGTATTTTTAGGATTATACAAGGTCAACTGTTCAACATCCGCAGTGGGAGCCACGCGAGCTATGGTCTGCAAACTAACTTGGACCAGTTGATTGATTGTTCGGTCAGTATTTTGATAATCTGGATGAGCATTAATGAGTAAAATTTTCATATTTGAAAAGTCCTTTCTGATACAATTTAAGTAAAGAGGTGGGTCACGTGTTAATCATTGATCGTGAGAGTCAGGAACAGATTTATCATCAGCTTTATCGACAGATTCGCGCCGAAATCGAGACCGGAATTCGCCAACCCGGGCAAGCTGTCGCCAGTACCCGCTTTTTAGCCCAAACACTAGCTGTTAGTCGCAACACTGTCGACCACGCCTACCAAGACTTGGTTGCGGAAGGCTACTTAATCAGCAAACCTGGCGCTGGTTATCATGTTGTCCAACAGTTACCCAGTCTAACTGCCACAGTGACGCCGCTCACGCCAATCAGTCAGCCACGTTTTGAATTTGACTTCACCGAAGATTATGATCACCTGCAACTATTTCCCAAAAATGCTTGGCAAACAGCCGAACAGGCCGTGATGTTTAGCGGCTTATCCCATATTCAGCCAGCCAATGGCGATCCCAAATATCGGCAGCAACTGACCCACTACCTGGCCCGCCTCAAGGGGATTCATGCCAACGCTAATCAAATTGTTGTTACTAGCGGGTTCAATGAAGCAGCTGGCATTATCGCGAACTTAATTCCGGATCTTGCAACCAGTCAATTAGCGATTGCGGAACCGATTGCGCCAAATGCTCGCGAAGTGTGGTCACGCTTAGGCGTCACAACCATTAACTTTCAGGATTTCACGTCATTACCATCAGCGTTAGGCTACGTTTTAGCCCCTACCCATAATTTCCCGGATGGTCAAGGGCTGTCTCGCCAACAACGCCAACAGTTGGCGGCTCAACTCAACGCTCACCAACGTTATCTCATTGAACTAGATACTGATGGCACTTTGACCTACGACGGCCAGCCAGCACCCGCTATCCATCACTATTTACGGGGACAACGCAGCTTTTACTACACTAATTACGATGATACTCTGGGTTCAGCCCTGTGTATGGGCATCTTAGTCCTACCTGTCGAACTGATACCACGCTACCAAGCTCAGTATGGTCAACTGCCAAACCGTAATTCACAATGGCAACAATTGATCTTAAGTCGGCTGATTGCTAACGATGCTTTGGAACGCCACATTCGACAACTTACCATCGTTTATCACAACCGCCGCCAACTTTTGCAACAAACCTGCGCTACTTATTTCGGTGATCAGGTCCAACTCATCGACGCCGCAGCTGGTACTTTCGTCGTATTGCAGTTGCAGACTAATCAGTCCATCGCCGACTTAATTGATCAAGCGGCCCAGGCAGGTATCGGGTTAGTCAATCCGGATCGTTGCTGGCACGATAATCGACCGCACCATCAACAAGTCGTTTTAAGCTTTCGGCAAGTCACTGATGACCAACTCGTTGCTGGCATCCAAAAACTTGCAACGGTCTGGCAGCTAACAACCTAACTGACAAAGATTAGTTTACTAGAATACGCTTGGTGCTAGTTGAAATTGCCGCCTGCCGGTTGGTTCCTAAAACGCTGGCACGCCATGGGCCATTTTGAAGCCAAAGCCCGGTCTTCAAAACTGGCCTTGGCCTAAGTCCGAGCAAACCACTCACACTAAGGCCAACGACACGGCTGAGCATTTTAGGAACCAACGGCTCGGCTAAATTTGTGGTCGATAATAAATAATCATTATTCCCTGTTAATTAACGCCGGGCGGGCCAGAATTGGCTCAGTGGTGTCGTTTATCTTAGTCGGTGATTTTCCGACCTAGATAAAGCCCGGCTTTCGAGACCGCACTTTGGCTCGAAAACGTGGCCACCACGTTCCAGCCGATTCTGGCCCAACCAGAGTGGCAATTTAAACTAACTAGCACCAAGTGTACTAGAATACCCCAGTTAACCAAGGGCCAGTCCGCCTAAAAAACAAGGGACCAGTTGAGCTAATTCGTAATACTCGATAAAAAAACTAGCGGCTCAGAAATCATTAAGATTTCCAAGCCGCTAGTTTTAAAATCAACTGTGCTTTAATTCAGAATTTGTTTAATGGCCGCAACTTCATCAGCGCTAAAAGCTAACTGATCAGTTGCCGCTAAATCATCATGTAAATGTTCAACGCTAGTCGTGCCAATAATCACACTAGCAACCGTCTTGGAACGTAATAACCAAGCTAATGCCATTTGTGCCAGGCTTTGGCCACGTTGTTGGGCAATCGCATTTAAGGCGTTTAATTGCTTAACCACCACGTCAGTCCCTTGGTCAAACAAATATTTATTCGTCCGATGAATAGGAAAGTCCGCTGGAATACCGCCTAGATAATGATCCGTCAATAAGCCTTCTGCCAATGGACCATAAGCAACTAAGCCGGCCTGATGCTGCCCAAGGTAATCTAACAAACCGTTAGTCTCAGCTTGCCGGTTCAACATATTATACGAATACTGATTGACAGTAAATGGCGTGTGCATGTCTTCAAAATAGCTCACCATTTCAGCCGTCTGCGCTTGATCGTAATTTGAAATGCCGACATACAACGCTTTACCTTGACGAACCAACAAGTCCAAAGCTTGTGCTGTTTCTTGTAGATCGATATTCGGATCAGGCCGATGAGAATAGAAAATATCAACATAATCTAGATTCATCCGCTTTAAGCTACGATCCAAGGCCCCGATTAACGTCTTACGAGACCCAAATGCCCCGTAAGGACCTGGCCAAGCTGGATAACCAGCCTTAGTCGTAATGACTAATTCATTCCGATACGGCATCAGGTCACTTTTTAGAATCTGGGCAAAAGTCTGTTCCGCCGAGCCTTTCGATGGCCCATAATTATCAGCCAAGTCAAAACTAAAAATACCATGGTCAAATGCATCCAAAACAACTTTTCTGGAATTGGCTAACGGTGCTTCATCACCAAAGTTACGCCACAATCCCAATGAAATCGCTGGTAACTGTAGTCCCGTCTTGCCAACCCGCCGAATCGGTAAGTTGTCATAACGCGTTTCTGCTGCTGTAAATGTCATTTAGAATCACCCTTCTAAAGTTATTGTTTCCGTTTTCATTATAATACAAACGAAAAGAGCAGTCCTCACGAAAAGGATTGCTCTACTTAGGAGACCCAGAATTATGCCATCTGGCTGTTGCTGTCTAACGTTGTGTCACACCTTGGACCTGAGAGCAGCAGTGACTAGCGAAGTCCAAGTTTTACTGCGATTTGATTAGCAATAGTTCTATTGTAGTCGCCTGACTGAATTGGTCAAGTCAAAATCCCGTCAGCTATCAGTTAACAGCCATCTTAAAACCGTTTTGCGCTTGTCAGCGACTGTCCGTCGTGGATCCGATAAATAAATTTCTTTGTGGGCTAAGGTCCGCCGTTTTAAATGATGAGCGTCTGCATAAGCCGCTAACTGCTGGAAACTGGCTGGTTCCGTATCAAAAGAGCCCACATGTAACATTTGGAGACAATGGCCATCAGTCAGCGCTTCAAAATGCACTTCCGACAGATATGAATTGGGCTTTTTAGCCTGAACAGCGGTGAGATTAGCCGCCGCCAAAGCGGGTGTCACAAAATCCGGTTGCCGCAACATGATCTGATAGTCTAAATCGGCCTTATCAAAACTGCCGTCAGCCCGAACGTCATCAGGCGCTAACGTCCAGAGCCCTTCTAACGGGAAGACCGTATATTCATAGTACCCCGCCGGCAGGGTCCCCGACTTAGGCATCATGCGAATACCATAAGCTGCCGCATATAAAGCTGCGGTCCGTTCACCGAATTCGGATTCATTCGGATCGCCATGCCCGGTGATCGTGTAATAATTGAAGGTCGGCACGGTCACTAAAGTTGGCACTGCTTTGGGTAGATACAAGGCTTTATCTTGTTTTCGCCATTCATATTTTGTCATCAGGCGCCCCCCTTAGAACCCACTTTTTCGATTGTAATAACTTAAGTACTGGCGGTTAGTCGCCGCATCAACCGTAATTTTGGTCACACTCGTATTATCTGGTTCGGGTATCGTCATCGGGTCAGCCGGTTTTAAAACCGCCAACGCCATCGCTTTGACCGTAAACCCATGTGTGACAACGATAATCTGGTCGGTCGGATAATCAGCCGCGGTCGCCGTTAAAAAGTCCGTGACGCGTGCAACCACCTGCTCAAACGTTTCGCCTTGCGTTGCCTCCTCAACATACGTTGGTAAGACATCATTTAATGCCGGATCAAAATATTGCGGATAGGTTTGCTTTAGCACGTCATTTTGCTGGCCATCCCACTGACCATAGGAGATTTCTAACAACCGGTCATCCGTTGTGATTGGCAATTCACGACCAAGATTCAATAACGCTGCCGTTTCTTTAGTTCGTACTAACGGACTGCAAATCAATCGATCCGCAAAGCTAATGTCAAAGCTCGCGTGCAGCGCTTGGGCCTGCTGTTCACCCGTTGCATTTAAATGTGTAATGGCCGTATTAATCGTACCTTGCTTCAAATTCTGCGCATTCGCCGTTGTCTGACCATGCCGGACAATGTAAAAAGTTGTCAAAAAAATCACTCCTCATGTTAATAATCTACGCTTAGTGCTAGTTAGCTTAAATTGCCACTCTGGTTGGTCCAGAATCGGCTGGAACGTGGTGGCTGCGTTTTCGAGCCATCGTGCGGTCTCGAAAGCCGGACTTTATCTAAGTCGAAACCCGTGACTAAGATAAACGACACCACTGAACCAATTCTGGCCCACCCGACGTTAATTATTGATTGTTTATAAACTAACGTTAAGCCACTGAAACTAACACTAATCGATTACTTATTATTAAATTTATTAAAAACCAAGCAGAAAACCTGCGATTTTAATCGCGGGATGAATGCCAGGATTTAATAGTTTTTATCGAAACGTACGTTCCCCAAGAAAGCTAAATATGGTATACTAAATCCAATCTACAGGGGAGG